>SVGZ01000013.1 GCA_015056045.1 Clostridiales bacterium
TGCTTCAGCAAGTGTTGTGCCAACAGGTGCTGTAACGAGGTTTTCACTTGTCATCGCTTCGCTGATCTTTTTGGAATAATCTGTTTCAAAGCGAAGGTCGCGGTTGGTTAAAATGCCGACGAGCTTGCCGTTTTCATCTGTGATCGGAACACCGGAGATCCTGTATTTTCCCATGAGCTGGTCAGCTTCTTTGATCGTGTTATCCGGGGAAAGATAGAAAGGATTTGTGATGACGCCATGTTCGCTGCGCTTGACTCTGTCTACCTGTGCAGCCTGCTTTTCGATGGGCATATTTTTGTGGATGATACCCATGCCGCCTTCTCTGGCGATCGCAATAGCCATTTCATATTCGGTAACGGTATCCATAGCAGCGCTCATGATCGGGATGTTGAGCTTGATGCCGGGAATGATCTCTGTCGAAGTGTTGATGTCTGTGGGGACTACTTCACTTTTTCTGGGTACAAGGAGAACGTCATCGAATGTAAGGCCTTCTCTGAACTGAATTGCCATTGTAAAAACCTCCAATAAAAATTTTTAAAATTCAAAAAAGGCATGTCAAAGCACCGCAGCAAAGCAGGCTTTCCATGCCTCAACATTCAGCTTGTTATTCTTTTTTCGGTCGTTTTCAAAAAAAGAAATTTCATCGTCATACGCTCCAAAACGTATTTTATATTCTTTAATTATACTATCCCCTTGCGCCAAATTCAAGGATTTATTTCTTCTTCCACAGCAATTTCGGAAAGTTCTTTTGCCATATCAATGCTTAACTTTGCGGAAGAGCGGAGCATTTCCGGCTCTATGAGATAGTATTCCTTGTGGAAAAGGTCCTTATCGCAAACAACGAAGAAAAGACCAAATTCCCTTTTGCCCATTGCAACGCCGAAAATGGCGATCGCACCTTTTTCTTCCATCGGCAGGAAATAATTTTTCATGAGATCATCGATATGCTGCCTTCCGTTTTCTTCCTGCGGAATATTGAGAACGATCTTGCCCAAAGGCAGGCGAAGCTGATCTGTAAAATCGAGGATGAAATCACGTGCCTCTGCCCTTTCGCTCACTTCAAGCATGAGATGCAGAGATTTTGTCCTTGCAGACATTTCTTCACCCAGATATTCGAGCGGCGGTCTTTCCATCAGTACGATATCATTGGCATTGTATTGGCGCAAATACGGTGCAAAAAGCGGCGATAAATAGGCCGATTGAATGGCATCGGCAAGCGCCGAGGGTTTCCCGTATTGTTCGGGGTTTTCATCGCGAATAATATCAAGCCCTGCACAGGCTGCGATCAGGCGGTTTTCACCGATCAGCGAACAAAGATAGAGATAGCCGTTGTGTTCCGGTCTTTGCCCGTCGGTTTCCGTTTGCGGGATATAAAGCTTGATCTTAAAACGCGGTCTATCCGCATCGACAGGTTCAAAGGCAACGCCGATGCCCTTTTCACGCAGATCATCGAGGTATTCTCCGTTATAAAAAGCCGGTTTATACTTATAATAGCGCTTATGCAGGTATGGCAAAAGCTTCCAGCGTTTTTTAATCTTTTCGGGCGCATGCAAAATGACGAATTCATTTAAGAAACCGAAATCATCCGAACCCTGTGCGCTCATCATAAGGACAGGCGCAAAAAGGCTTCTGCCCGTTTTATACAGCGTAAAAACAGAATTGGGCAAAGTATTCGAGGCGATCGCTGTGATCTCTTCCTCCGCTTCGATATGCCTTCCCTGCAGGACTAATTTGCGCAGATGCTTTTCATTCTGCATAAACTCATGCCAGAAAAGCATAACGCCGGAATAATAGACATAGCCTTCCGTTTCCTTTGTCACACGGAAGAAGCATTTGCCGTCAAGTGTCATTTCTTCGTGATGTCCGGTTAAATCCTCCGCATCACCGCCATAACGCAGACATCCCGGACAAATTGCACAGACTTTTTCACGGAGACGTTCGTCATATTCCGCTCTTGACAGCAAAAAGACATCGCGGTCGATAATATCATTTTCATTTTCGATAAAGATATCCGTTTTTGTCATGCCATCTTCCGCAAAATACGGCGGCAGACATTTGTGAAAGCGCAGTTCCGTGACGTTTACGGCCTTATTTTCCGCAAGGTAAACCAAAAAGCTGTTATAATCGGGATATTTTTTTGGGTATAAATAATAATGTCCTTTATAATAAAAAGCTCTGACTTTTTCCATTTTTTCATCCTATTGTTTTCTTATATTCAGTATAGCACACATCCGCTTTTTGCACAAAAAAAGATCGGATGAATTCACCCGATCTTTGCTTTTTTCGATTTTACGCTGCTGTACGCTGGCGCATACTTTCTGCATATTTGATCCATTTTCTGCTCTTCCAGCGAACGGCATTCATCGTGCCACGGAAGAGTTCGTCCATCATGAAGGAGATCCAGCAGCCATAGAGACCCATACCCATGCGGATACCGAAGATATAGGAGAAAAGGATGCTCAGACACCAGCAGGAAATGATGTTCAATACCATGGAATAGCGGACGTCACCTGCAGAAGCAAGTGCAGATTCGCCGATGTTGTTCATTGCACGGCCGATCTCGACAAAGATATCGATGAAAAGAACGCTTGCCGCCAGTTCGAGTGTTCCCTGTTCCGGAGAGAATATCTGCAGGATCTGGAAGCGGAAGATGAACAGAATAACAGAGAACATCGCATTGAAGCCCATTGCCATTTTGAGGTTGATGTTATTAACCTTCTGTGCACGGTCAAATTCGCCGGAACCGACAAGGTAACCGAGCATGATGCCGTTTGCCGTACCAAGGCAGGAACCTGCCATCGATACATACATAACGATGTTATTGACATACTGCATTGCCGCAACTGCAGACATACCGATCTCTGCGATGAAGCTCATGGAAACGATCTGAGAGAAGTTATAGGAAATGAAGCTGATGCCCTGCGGGATGCCGATCGCCAATACTTCCCAGAAAAGTGCAAAGGGTTTTGCCTTGAATGCAGCCATATCCAGATCCAGACCTGAATTTTTGAGCAGGAAGAGGAAGAATACGAACGCAACAAGAATACTGATCTCTTTTAACCAGGCTACGCCCGCAACACCGACGAAAGGTGTTTCGAAAGGACGCATAATAACGATGTAGCTGCCGACTGCATTGAGGATGTTCATTGTGATCATGACGACCATGGAAGACTTGGTATCGCCATAACTTCTTGCAATCGCCGAAAGGATCGTGATGATGCCTTCGAAGAAAGAAAATGCCGTCGTGATACGCAGGTAAGACATACCATAGTCAAGCAGTTCAGGCGCAAGGTTCATCGCTAAAAGCAGCGGTTCCGCAAAAATATAAACGATTGCAGAGATCGCTACGGAAAGGAAACCAACGAAAACAAGCGTTACCGTTGCGACCTGTGCAGCTTTTTTCCTGTTGCCTGCACCGAGGTTCTGGCTGATGACGACGGATGCACCGCCGGAGATTACCCAGTGAATCGTGAGAACGAGATTTAAAATCTGCGAAGCGATACCGACTGCAGAGACTGCACCTTCATCAAAACGGCCGAGAAGCGCCGTATTGACCGTACTCATCAGGTTGCGGAGTACGTTTTCAAGGAGGAGCGGCCAGAGAAGACCTAAAAGTGTCAATGTGCCATTCTCAGTCCGAACTGCGAAAAGATCTCTGTTCTTTTCCAAAAACTTTTTCATATGACCTCATCTTTCTTCGATCTCTGCATCGGAGCAAAAAAAAGATTCGTTTTTGAAACGAAACTCGAGCACCAAAGTGAGTACTATCGAATAATAATTACATACTGATTATACTGATTTAATGAGAAAAATACAAGCTTTATTTTCATTTCGTTCATTATTTTGCAAAATTTTAACAAGCGCTTTGTGAACAGCAAAAAAACTTTCTTGTTTATAAATGACAAGTATTTTTGAATATGATATGATTATTTCAGAGTATTATGAGGAGTAAAGATCATGACAAAAGTTGGCGTTATCGGCAGTTATAATGCAGACCTTACCGCAAAAGCGGCACATATCCCGAAACCCGGTGAAACGATATTGGGCGGTGGTTTTTCCGTCAACAACGGCGGCAAAGGCAGCAACCAGGCTGTCGCGGCAAAAAAAGCCGGTGCAGAGCTTCTTTTTGCGGCAAAACTCGGGCAGGATGCTTTTGGCGAAAAGGCACTTTCGCTCTACCGTTCGCTCGGGATCGATACTTCTTTTGTCATCCTTTCTGAAAAAGAGGCAACGGGTGCAGCTCTTATCATGGTAGATGAAAATACAGCCGAAAACTGCATCCTCGTCGCAAGCGGCAGCAACCTTTCCTTTACCGAAGAAGATGCGGAAAAGATCAGACCGCTGATCTGTGAATGCGATTATCTGCTCTTTCAGCTGGAGATCACGCCTGAAATCAACTTCAGCCTGATGGCATATGCCCATGAACAGGGTAAAAAAGTTATTCTGAACCCTGCGCCGGCATCGGATATCCCCGAAGAGATCTTCCATAAACTTTACCTCATCACACCGAACGAACACGAAGCCGCAGCTCTCACAGGCGTCGCGATCAGCGATATGGCTTCCGCCAAAAAAGCCGCAGAAGTTCTCCTGCAAAAAGGCGTACAAAATGTTATAATAACCCTTGGAAGCGAAGGCGCTCTTTTGCTTACGGAAGAGGAATGCATCATGCTGCCGGCGATTCCCGTAAAAGCAGTCGATACGACAGGCGCAGGCGATGCCTATAACGGTGCACTGCTTGCCGCTTTGGCCGAAGGAAAAACGCTTCCCGAAGCTGCGGAATATGCTGCTTATGCGGCGGCGATCTCCGTCACAAAGCCCGGTGCTGCGGAAGCTTCCCCATTCAAAGAAGAAATCTTATCCTTTATAGAAAGCAGGTTCTGATATGTTAGGAAGAATTGGACAATTCACAAATATTTCCGATTTCCTTATCTACTTACTCGAAATGTTTCTGGCGATCCTCGTTTCGATCACCTTCCACGAATATGCACACGCCGCCGTTGCCTATAAACTCGGCGACCCGACGGCAAAAAATATGGGCAGAATGTCTCTTGACCCGACGCGACATCTTGACCTCATGGGTATCGTATGCTTTGTGCTTTTTGGCTGGGGCTGGGCAAAACCCGTCATGACCAATTCGCGCAACCTGAAAAACCCGAGAAGAGATGATCTTCTGATCTCGATCGCAGGCCCTGTTGCCAATCTTATCACAGCGTTCGTCTTCTTCGTTGTTTATTTCGCATCGAAGATCCTTGGCAATGATTCGGTGATCCTGCTCAATATCCTTTCGACGATCGTTTCCGTCAATATCAGCTTTGCGCTGTTCAATTTGCTGCCGGTCTATCCGCTCGATGGCTATCATGTTTTGACGAGCATTTTCCCGAAGCTCGGCTTTAAGTTCTTTGCATTCATGAGCCGTTACGGCATGTGGCTCCTTTTAGCGCTTTCCTATTCGGGCGTTCTCGATTATATCCTGACGCCTGCAGCGATCGCGATCTATGATCTTTTCTTCAACATCTGCCTTGTTTTCGTATGAGCTTACAATATCGGCTTGAAAATTTCGAAGGACCGCTCGACCTTCTCTTATCCCTTGTCACGAGTGCGAAAATCGAGATCAAGGATATTTTTATTTCCGAGATCACCGAGCAATATCTTTCCCTGATGGATCAGGCGGAATCGCTCGATATGGATACGGCAAGCGAATTTTTGCAGCTCGCTTCTGACCTGCTCTATATCAAGTCGCGTTCCCTTTTGCCCAAAAAAGTTCCCGAAGATGACCTTGACGAAGAAGGCTTAACGCCCGAAGAACGCCTGACAAAAAGGCTCGAGGAATACCGCGTTTATAAAGAGGTTTCCGAAAAGCTCCGCGATTTTGAAAAACAGGGCTTGCTTTATCGCTATAAATTGCCCGAAGAGATCCTGCCCGATCCCGATCAGGAGCCTGAGTTTTTTGTCGATGCGCAGCTTATCATGAACGCCTATCAGAAGATCTTAAAAAAGCTGCAGAACAAACAGCCGCTGCCGGATTTCGTAACGATCGTGCAGGATCATTTCACGCCCGAACAGCAGATCAAGCGCATCCGTGCCTTTCTCAAAGTCACGAATCGCCTGCGCTTTGAAGAATTTTTAAGCGACCAACCGACCGCCGAAGAGCTTGTCGTCACATTCAGCGCTATGCTCGAGCTTCTCCATACCGGCTTTATCCACGCCGTACAGGAAGAAAACTTTGGCGATATCTATATTGAAAGAAGGACAAACCATGCTTAATGCAGAAATTCTGGAAAATCTTTTGTTTGCAGCCGGGGATTCCATGGGTTTACCCGAGCTCGCAGAGCTTTTCCATATGCCATATGAAGAATTTGAATCCTTTGTCGATGCGGAAATCGCACGAAGAGAAGCTGCAGACGGGCTGATCATCAAAAAATTCGGCAACTGCATTCAGCTTGCAACAAACCCGAAACACGCCGCACTCATCACAAACGTTTTCGGCGGCAAACAGAAGGCAGAGCTTTCCCGTGCGATGATCGAAACACTTTCCATCATTGCCTACCGTCAGCCGATCACCAAGCCCGAGATCGACGATATCCGCGGCGTTAACTCCGGCTATACGATCTCTGCCCTTTTGGACCGCAAGCTCATTGCCGAAGCAGGCAGAAAAAAGACGATCGGTATGCCCATGACCTATGTCACAACGGAAGATTTCCTCCGCCATATGGGCGTTGCCAGCCTTGAAGAACTCCCCGAAGCATTGGTAGAAAATGACAATATTTAAAGACTACGATTATTACGGCGAAAAAGCCGAAAACTACTTTCTCCTTGGTTATAATTGCGCGCAATCACTCATCCTGACATTTGCGGATGATTTTGGTCTTGACCCGAAACTTGCGGAAAGACTCGCCTTTCCTTTTGGCGCAGGCATGGGCAGACTCCGCGAAGTCTGCGGTGCCCTTTCTGCATCGTTCATGCTCCTTGGGCTCCGATCCGCACCAAAAAGCGACCTTGAATGCGAAGCTTATGACGATGAAAAAGCCGCCGCTTATGCCGAAATTCAGGCGTTTGCAAAGAAATTCGAGTTCGAATTCGGTTCGATCTATTGCCGTGACCTTTTAGGCCTCGAGGGAAAAAGCGATCCAAAGCCTGAAAAACGTACCTTGGATTACTATAATAACCGTCCCTGCAATGGCATCATCAAAATCACTGCCTATATGCTAGCAGAATATTTGGCAGAAAAAGAAAACTGAAACAAAAAAAGGCAGGCAATACGCTTGCCGTTTATATTTTCGGAAAGGAAATATCATGCTGAAAGAACCTATCAGAATCGGCAGCAAAACAATCAAAAACAGGCTTGTTTTGCCGCCAATGGCACCAATGAACACGACAAATCCGGATGGAACTGTCAGCGAATTTCAATTTGACCACTACCCCGCTTATGCCAAAAACGGCAACGGACTCGTCATTATCGAGGCTTCCGCCGTATCGGAAATGCATGAACCACGCACGACGATCGGGCTTTTCGATGACCGCTTCCTGCCCGGTTTGAGCAAATTAGCCGCATTGACAAAAATCAATGATGCGGTTGTTCTGGTACAGCTGATCAATACCGGGCTTTCCATCATGGAAGAAGCATCGATTGCAGAGATTTCCCATGAAAAATTCCTGCAATATCAGGCAGATTTTGTATCAGCTGCACTTCGCGTTAAAAAAGCAGGATTTGACGGCATCGAACTGCACGCCGCACACGGTTTCTATCTGAATACCGTTGTTGAAAACAGCGAAAGAACCGACGAATATGGCGGAAATCTTAAAAATCGTCTGCGCTATGTGACGGAAATCATCGAAAATATCCGCAAACTCTGCGGCAAAGACTTTATCATCGGCATTCGTATGGGCGCAAGACCCGATGCAAACGAAAGCATCGCCATTGCCAAAGCATATGAAAAAGCCGGTGCAGATGTGATCCATGTTTCTTTTGGATGTGACCGGAATTTGACAAAACCGGAAGATTTCGCTTTTGATGCAAGGATCTATGCGGCAAAATGCATCAAGGAACAGCTTTCCGTTCCCGTTATCTGTGTCGGCGGCATCAAAACACGTGATCATATCGAAGAAATCTTAGAAAGCGGCTATGCAGATCTCTGTGCTGTTGGCACGGCACAGCTTGCTGATAAAGAATGGGCATTACGGGCTTTACAGGATTAAATAAAAAAGGGGTTCCGAAAATGGAAACCCTCTATTTTAGCTTGTTAATCAATAATATTTCATGAATTCGATCTTTTCACCGCAAGGTCCGATGCAGAAAGCCATACGTACCGGAACCGGCGGATCGGAAGTGATGACGTTATCCATGGGCGCTAACCAGACACCGTAACCGGCTTCTGTAACCTTTTTGACGCAGAGATCAACATCATCTGTTTCAAGCGCAAAATGATGGATAGATTCCGGTTCTTCCCCGGGAACACCGTCTGCACTGAGTTCGATCATTCCGCCGTTGCCAAAATCATACATCTGATACGTGTCAAGACCTTCACCCCAATGCGATAAGGGTTCAAGACCTAAAACATTCTCATAGAAATTGCAAGCTTCTTTGAATGCTTCAAGACCCGGCGCTTTAATTGCAACATGAAGAAATGCCTTAATAAGTTTTGCCATGATGAATTCCTTTCGGTTGTTTGCTTGATACCTATAGTATCGCAAAAAAACAGCGATTTGTCTATAAAAAAAAGACTCCAAAATGAAAATTTCGGAGTCTTTTATCATTTTTAGTTTACGCTTCTTTTGCTTCTTCAAGCTGATCATCCTTGATGATACGCTTGCTCATCCACTTCTTGCTTCTCCAGCGTGCGAGATACATAAGACCTCTGCCGCATTCGTCCATTGCGAATGCAATCCAGCAGCCATAGAGACCAAGACCGCAAAGGTCGCCAAGAATATAGGAGAAGAGAACACTTAAGCACCAGCAGGAACCAAGACCGATTGCCATCTGGAAGACAACGTCGCCGGAAGAACGCAAGGAGCTGTCTTCAACGTTGTTCATTGCACGGCCTGCTTCAACAAAGATATCGACAACCATGATGCCCTGTGCAAGGTTGATGACTTCATCGGATGCATTGAAGAGCAGCTGGAAGAGAGGTCTTGTGAAGATGCAGAGAACAGTTGCAAAGCATACGTTGGAAAGGATACCGACTTTCAGGGACTGCAGGCAGAGTCTGTATGCGCGGTCCATATCGCCTTTGCCGACGTTTCTGCCGATGAGGACGCTTGTTGCCTGACCCATAGCGGAGCCAACCAGTGCGGAATAGAATGTTACGGTTCCGAGGTAAGCCTTTGTGGAAACAGCCAGCGTACCGAAACCGCCGATGATCGCTGTGGAAACCATCTGGGAAATACTGTAGGAAAAACCGCCAACACCGGAAGGAAGACCAAACTGGAAGATCTCTTTGACGAGGTCCCATTTCGGCTTGATGATAGCTTTCAGGGAGAAGCCGATCTTCATACGTGCAACACAGATGATATTAACTGCAAGAGAAAGGATTTCTGCAAATACACGGCCTGTTGCAACACCGGAAATACCGTAAAGCGGAATTTCAAAGGGTCTGAAGACGACGAGATAACCAAAGAGTGCGTTGAAGCCGTTCATGAGGAGCGCAACAACAAAGTTGACTCTTGTCTTGCCGTAGCTTCTTGTGATAGCGGCGAAAACGACCATCAATGTAGAGAAAATATTGAAGCTGGAAACGATCTTGAAGTATTCAACTGCTTCTGCGAGCTGCTGACCTTCAAGGTGCATCATACCGCTCATAATCGGTTCAGAGAAACCGGAAATGAGGGAACCCAGTACGATACTCATAAGACCGCAGAAAGCAACGGAAAGTGTTGCTGCTTCGCCTGCGCGCTTGCGGTTGCCTGCGCCGAGGTTCTGCTGAATGATGACGGTAACACCTGTACTGATCATCGAGAACAGCATCATCATAAACATGAGGATCGTGGATGCCGTGCCAATAGCACCGGCTGCAGTTTCCGAATAGCGGCTCAATACCATGGTATTGACCGTATTCATCAGCGTACGAAGAACGGATTCGAAGAAGATCGGCAAAGCAAGGCTGAACAAGGTAACTTTTTTACCATCTTCACCGATATAGCACGAAAGCGACTTGTCGTAGCTGAAAAAGCGTTTGACTTTTTCCATCTATATCTCCTTAAAAATTATAATCTATCCTGCTTATATTTAAGCAGCTTTATCCTTAATAATACGCTTGGTCTGCCACTTTTTGCTGTTCCAGCGGATCATATAGCTGATACCGCGGGAGCATTCATCAAGCGCAAAGGCCATCCAGCAGCCGACAAGACCCATGCCTGCCCAAATACCAAGGATCTGACAGAAGCCGACGCTCATGATCCAGCAGGATGCGATCGCAACGATTGCCTGGAAGATAACGTCGCCCGATGCACGAAGCGAGTTTTCCTCTACGTTGTTCATTGCACGGCCAATCTCGACAAAGATATCGATGAACATGACCTTGCGGCCAAGTTCGATGATCTCCGGACTTTCGATGTTGAAAGTGCCGAGGAGATAATCCGAGAAAAGCCAGAGGATCGTCGAGAACACAATGTTGCAGAAAACAGCAAGTTTGACATTCTGCTTACCCATGCGGTATGCCTTATCGACTTCGCCTTTACCGACAAGCTGACCGATAAGGACGCTGCTTGCCTGACCCATCGAAACGCTGATGAGATAGGAGAAGAAGACGATTGAGGTGACATAGGATTTTGTCGTGAGTGCGATCGCACCCGTTGCCGCCATGATCCTTGTGGAGAATGTCTGCGAAATGCTGTAAGAGACAGAACCGATACCCGAGGGCACGCCGTATTTGATGATCTCCCAAACGAGGTCGAATTTCGGCTTTAAGAGAGATTTCCATGCAAACTCGATCCTTTCGCGCATGACGAGAATGATATTGACGAGAAGCGCGATGCCTTCTGCGATGATTCTTGTCTGTGCAACACCTTCGATGCCGAAGAAAGGCGTTTCGAAAGGTCTGAAAACAACGATCCAGTTGAGAACTGCGTTAAGAGCGTTCATAAGAAGCGCAACGATGAAGTTGATCTTCGTTTTGCCATAGCTTCGCGTGATCGCCGCAAAAACGGTGATCATCGTCTGCGTGAAGTTGAATGCAGAAACGATGCTGAAATATTTCGTGGCTTCATCCAAAAGCTCGCCTTCAAGGTTCATCCATATCATGATTTCCCTTGAATATATTGAGCCGACAATGCCGATCAAGAGGCTGATGAGGAAACAGAAAACGACCGAGATCGTTGCCGCTTCACCGGCTCTTTTGCGGTTGCCTGCGCCAAGGTTCTGTGCAACGATGACCGTAACGCCGGAGCTGATGACCGTATAGAAGATCATGAGAAGTCTCTGGAGCTGACTTGCCGTGGCAACAGCCGCTGCTGCCGTTTCCGTATAATAACTTAAAATATACGTATTGACGGTGTTCATCAAATTTCGAAGAGTCGTTTCGAAAAGGATCGGGATCGAAAGAGAGATCAGAGAAAGCTTTGTTCCGTCTGCACTTTCGATGCTCATCAGCGACTTATCGATTTTGAAAAAGTCTTTAATTTTTCCCATCATAAGCCTCCTTCTTGCAAAGAAATAATACCAAACAAATCAATTATAGCACAAGCATCCCAAACAGTTAAGCTTTTTGAAAAATTTTTTTAAAATTATTGCAAAATTTTCTCGATAAAATAATTATTTCGTGAAATTGTTTCCGTTCAAAACTTTCATTTTTGCTACATTTGTATAAGAAAAGAGGTACATCTATGAAAGATATACCTCTTTTAAATTGCAATAAATGTTTTTATGTCAACAATATATTACTTTTCCTTAATAATTCGCTTGGTCTGCCATTTTCTGGAATGCCAGCGAACCATATAGGCAATACCGCGGGAACATTCATCAAGCGCAAAGGCCATCCAGCAGCCGATAAGGCCAAGACCTGCCCAAACACCCAGTATCTGACAGAAGCCAACGCTCATGACCCAGCAGGAAATGATCGCAACAACAGCCTGATAGATGACGTCACCGGAAGCTCTGAGCGAGTTATCTTCAATATTATTCATTGCACGGCCGATCTCGACAAAAATATCGATGAACATGATCGTTCGGCCAAGTTCAAAGATCTCCGGATTGGAAATGTTGAAGGTTCCGAGGAGTGCATCGGAGAAAAGCCAAAGAATCGTTGAGAAAACGACATTGCAGAAGACAGCAATTTTGACATTCTGCACGCCCATGCGATAAGCCTTTTCCACTTCGCCTTTACCGACGAGCTGACCGATAAGAACACTGCTTGCCTGACCCATAGCCGAGCTGATCAGATGCGAGAAGAAGACGATCGAAGTTACATAGGATTTTGTCGTGAGCGCGACAGCGCCTGTTGTCGCCATGATCCTTGTCGTCAATGTCTGCGAAACGCTGTAAGAGATCGTGCCGATACCCGAAGGTACACCAAATTTGACGATTTCCACAATAAGATCGAGCTTCGGTCTTAAAATAGACTTCCACGCAAATTCGATCTTCTGCCTTGCCACGAGAATAATATTGATGAGGAGTGCCAAGGCTTCGGCAATGATCCTCGTCTGTGCAACGCCTTCGATGCCGAAGAAAGGTGTTTCGAAAGGTCTGAAAATGACGATCCAGTTGAAAAGCGCATTGAAAGCGTTCATCAGCAGCGCAACAACGAAGTTGATCTTGGTTTTGCCATAGCTTCGCGTGATCGCTGCATAAACCGTGATCATGGTCTGCGTAAAGTTAAATGCGGAGACGATCTTGAAATATTTCGTCGCTTCATCCAGAAGTTCGCCCTCAAGGTTCATCCATATCATGACTTCCCTTGCGTATATCGAACCCAATATGCCGATGATGAGGCTCATCAGGAAGCAGAACACGACGGAAAGTGTTGCCGCTTCGCCTGCTCTTTTGCGGTTGCCTGCGCCGAGGTTCTGTGCAATGATGACGGTAACACCGGAGCTGACGACCGTATAGAAGATCATCAAGAGTCTTTGCAGCTGGCTTGCGGTGGCAACGGCTGCAGCTGCGGTCTCGCTGTGATAACTCAAAAGGAAGGTATTGACGGTATTCATCAAACTCCTGAGTGCCGTTTCGAAAAGGATCGGAATGGAAAGCGAAACAAGCGAAAGCTTGATCCCATCCTTACTTTCGATGCTTAGCAGAGACTTGTCGATTTTGAAAAAATCCTTAATTTTCCCCATGGAAAACCTCCTCTGTTAAAAATATGTAATATGAACATTTTTATTATAGCACAAAACCAAAAGCCGATGTAAACAATATTTGATATAAATTTTACAAAAAAAGAGTATGACTATTGCCATACTCTTCTTAAACTTATTTTTTTGCCATAACAACCGGCTGATAAAAACCCGTTTCCTCCGGGAATTGCCAGCTAACTTCAGAAAAACCGCTCTGATATAATAATCCTGTCAGTTCTTCCCTCTTCGTTGCCCTGTAAGCACAATCAAATTTGCTGACCTGCAGTTTCTCTTCGTCATCGATGATGTATTGCGTCAGGTAATAGATGTCATCTTCCCATGTCCATGTCTGAAAAGAAACTCTTTTCCCTTTTTCGGTTTTATGGATATACGGAGGCGAATACGGCGGTTTTTCCATCAGCAAGGCATCGTAATCCCTGATGCTGGCGACAAATATTCCACCTTTTTTCACTCTTTTTGCAATACTCTTCGCAGCGGATGCAAGCGCCTCATGCGTCAGCATATGCGGCAGTGCATTATCCATACAGATCACAATATCAAACTCTTCCGAAAATACATCTTCCAGAGCGCAGAAATCCGCACATTCAAAGCGGATGTCCACATTGTTTTCAAGAGAACGCTTTTTTGCCTCCGCAAGCTCCTTTTCGCTGATATCCGAAGCAGTTACTTGGTAGCCCAAAGCCGCAAGACCGATCGACTGTGTTCCGATCCCACAGGCACAATCGAGGATCTCTTTCTTTTTGTCAAAGCCGTTTTTACTGAAAAGCCTGTCTAAAATCAGTGCCTGTCCCCTGCTTTCGGCGTTCCAATCGAGGAAGAGCTTATCATATGACTCCGCCATATTATCATAAAAAGTCTGTACGATGTTCATTGGTGTCCCTTTTCATAAAAGCGGCACAGCGAACCCTTGAACGCTGTGCCTGTCTTTTTTATTCTGTTACGAATTCGTTGTTGATCTTTCTGCTCATGATGCGCATGAAGGTGAAGCGGTTGCGGATATAGGGAGCAAACATGAAGCTCTTATCGATAAGATCATCCGAAAGACCGATCTCTTCCATCGTTGTCATAGCGCCGATGCTGTTATAGATTTCAAGCAGTTCTTCATAAGGCGGGATCGTTGCCATGATCGCCGTTAATTCATCCCATTTTTCGCGGATAATATCGACTGTCAGCCCTTCAAGCGTGTCTTTTGCATTCTGTTCCTCGATCAGCGGCCAAAGTTCTTCGCCGATAACTTTTCTGAGCGAAGCCTTAGGCATCATTTCGAGGTTCGGAAGAAGTGTATCGAGATAGCTGATGCCCTGTTTTAAAACTTCGTGATATTTTTTGGAAACGATCAGGGTTGCAACGCCGACTTTTTCGCCGTGAAGGGCATCTGTATGTGCGAGGACACCCATTTCCCAGCAATGCGACATATGATGCTCCGGACCGGAAGCAGGTCTTGTTGTACCGAACATCTGCATCGCAAGACCGGAAAGGATGAGACCGTACATGAGCTTTTCATAGGCACCGGGGTCTTTTTCGCCTAAAAGTGCACAGGAATCGATGACTTCGCGAACGGCTTTCATCTGAATATCCGCAATATTCTGGCAGAATTCATCTGCACCGAAAAGTCCGCTGATCTTCCAATCCGCAACGGATGTATATTTGCCGACCATATCGCCGAAGCCGCTTCTTGTCAGCTTCATCGGGGAATTGCGAAGAATTTCCGTATCGGCAACGATGGCGATCGGCATTCTTGTGTAAACTGTTGTCTTGACGCCCTTTAAGGTCATGGCACAGCTGTTGGAAGCGAAACCGTCAACACTGCATGCCGTCGGGCAGGAAATAAAGGGAACTCCGCGCTGGAATGCGATATAACGGGTGATATCCGTCAGCGAGCCCGAACCGATTGCAATAAAGTATTCGCACTGATCTGCCATTTTTTCAAGAAGACCAACGCCTCTTTCGTTTGCGTGGAGATCTTCCGCGGGAAGGATAACTTCCTGTTTGGCTGTCGTTCTGTGCGGAACAACGTTTGTCGTATTGGTATCATAAACAGCAACGGCATTTTCGGGGTTTAAGCCGAGGGATTTTGCCACTTCTTCCAATTTGGAAAATGCGCCTGTTTCAATGACGACCTGTTTAACGTCTGCGCCGTGGTGTGCGCCGCAAACGGGACAATCAAAATTAAATGTGCTTATATCGATCTGCATACTTAATACTCCTTGTTTAATGCCTATATTATAAGACAAGGCTGCTTTGTTTTCAATGAAAAAGACATGAAACTCCCGTAAACAAAGTAAAAACGACCGTTTTTCAGGTCGTTTACTATTTTTATCTTGTGATCTGCGCTTTGACAAGGCTGCCGCCGATATATTTTTCACGCAGACGGGGCTTTTCGATCTTACCCGTCGGGTTGCGCGGAATATCATCAAAAATGATCTTTCTCGGGCGTTTATATCTGGGCAATCCGCGGCAGAAATCCGCAAGCTCTTCTTCGCTCAGCGTATAACCGGGTTTCAGCTCAACAATCGCTGCAGCAATTTCGCCAAGTCTTGTATCGGGCAGACCGATAACCGCAACGTCTTTTACCGCATCATGGGTATGGATAAAGTCTTCGATCTGTACGGGATAGAGATTTTCACCGCCGGTGATGATGACGTCCTTTTTTCTGTCTACGAGGTAGATGAAACCGTCTTCATCCTGCATGGCCATATCACCTGTATGCAGCCAACCGTCTTTTAAAACTTCGTCTGTTGCCTTCTTATCACGATAATAGCAAAGCATAACGCCGTCGCCACGGACGATCAGCTCACCTACACCGCCTTTTTCAACGGAATTACCTTTTTCATCGACGATATCCACTTCCCAGCCAACACCGGGAACACCGATCGCACCGACTTTATGGATATTTTCCATGCCCAAATGGACGCATCCGGGTCCGATCGATTCGGAAAGGCCGTAGTTTGTATCATAATCGTGCTTCGGGAAGATCTTCTTCCAGCGATGGATAAGGCTCGGCGGAACGGGCTGTGCACCGATGTGCATCAGTCTCCACTGTGAAAGTTCATATTCGGAAAGATCGATATCGCCTCTGTCGATGGAATCGAGGATATCCTGTGCCCAGGGAACGAGCAGCCAGACGATCGTTGCCTTTTCACGGCTGACCGCACGGAGGATCCATTCGGGCTTGATGCCTTTTAACAAAACGGATTTTGCGCCAACAAGGAAGCTGCCGAACCAATGCATTTTTGCGCCTGTATGGTAAAGCGGCGGAATACAGAGGAAAATATCTTCCTTTGTCTGGCCATGGTGTGCCTGTTCGGTTTTGCAGGAAGCCATGAGCGCTTTATGTGCATGCAGAATGGCTTTCGGGAAACCTGTCGTACCGGAAGAGAAATAGATCGCTGCATAGTCTTCGTCTGTCAGCGGGATCATCGGATCTTCCGCAGGCATTTTCATGCTTTCCGCCTGATAATCAAGCGCATATGCCGGGTGATCTTCGCCAACATAGAAAATACCTTTTAATCCATCGATATCGGAAATGATATTGTCGACACGTTCAAGGAATTCAGGCCCGTAGATCAGCGCATCGCATTCCGCAAGTTCAAGGCAATACTTGATCTCATCCGCAGCATAGCGGTAGTTCAGCGGAACGGCAAGAGCACCGCTGCGCAGTACACCGAAATAGATCGGCAGCCATTCGATGCAGTTCATGAGAAGGATCGCAACCTTATCGCCTTTTTTGATGCCGTTTTTGATCAGCAGATTGGCAAAACGGTTCGATTCGTCGGAAAATTCTTTCCAAGTGATCTCACGGCGGTAACGCTCTGTCGGTTTTGCTTCGACGAGCTCATATTCCTGCCAGGAGATGCCTGCTCTTTCGCTGGCTTCGGGGTTTATTTCAACGAGGCTGATATCATCCGGATATAAGGCTGCGTTTTTTGTCAAAATATCGGTAATGGGCATTGTCTTGTCCTTTTTCAAATACTTTTCCGCATAAAAATGCAGACTAATACATTATATACGAAAACATTGGCTTTTGAAAGACCATTCAGCGCATTTTTGATAAATTCTGTCTTCTACTGCCGTTTTTTTGCGGTGATCAGCAGGTGATTGCTTGCGCCGAGGAACTCTTTCTTTTCGCAAACCATGAAATGCCAGCGCAGATAGGCAGAAAAACTTTCCGCATCCATGGCGTCAATGCGTTTCTGCACGAGTTCAGCTAACCCATCAACGGCGATCTCGTACAATGTATCGAGTTCGGGCAAAGTAGTGAGCTTGCGCGCTTCCTCTATCGTATGGAAAACAAAGGGGAAATCCATCAACCGCATTGTTTCGTGGTCAAAATCGCTGCTCTTGAAATAATCCGCATTGTACATCAGTTCTGTCAGGAAAATAATATCATGCGTAATAAAAGCAAAGAATATCACACCGCCTTTTTTCAAAACACGGAGTGCTTCACGGATGCATTTCTGCTGATCTTCCTTGCTTTTCAAATGGTAAAGAGGACCCATCAGCAAAACGACATCGAAGCTTTCATCCGTAAAAACCGAAAGATCGAGTGCATTTCCCTGCATCAGTTCGATTCTCATATTTTCCGTGATCTTTTCCCTGAAATCCCGAATATTCTTTTCGGAAAGCTCGACTGCCGTTACTGCAACTCCTTTATCTGCAAAATAACGGCTGTATTCGCCCGAACCTGCGCCGATATCAAGCATCTTCATTCCCTGCTGCAGATATTTTTCTATATAATATACGCTCGTCAAAAACTCGACGCTTGCCGATTTTGAGCGGATGAGCCTTTCCTTTTCATCAAAAAGCTCATAAAGCGCTTTTACCTGTTCTTCTTCATTCTGAAGTGCATAAATCTTCTCCATATCCATTTTTTACCTCATAAAAAAAGTCCCGAAAAACATCGGGACGTTTTCCTCTATTTTATTTGTTCAGATCCACGATCTCGACGATAAAGGTCATTTCCACGCCTTCACGGAGGACGACAAGCTCGATCGAGCTGCCGATGCCTTTTGTCTTGACGAGGTTGACGAGTTCTTCGCCCGTGACAATATCCATGCCGTCACAGCGGATGATGATATCGCCGACCATGAGTCCGGCTTTTTCGGAAGGTCCACCGACAGTCACTTCACCGACATGCATGCCGGCTGTTTCTTCATAAAGCTCTGCCGTTTCTTCATCATAGAAGGTATAGAAGATGCCGATACCGGGTCTGCGAATGGCACCATGTTCAAATATTTCTTCCAATGCTCCGAGTGCGGTATTGATCGGGATGGCAAAACCGACGCCTTCGGAATCGACCGCGGAGCCGTATTCATCATAGCTTGAAACAAGCGACTTTAAGGTAACGATGCCAATGACTTCGCCTTCGCTGTTGAAAACAGGACCACCGCTGTTTCCGGGATTGATCGCCGTATCGATCTGCAAAAATTCCTGTTTATAGCCGTTGAAACGGATTTCTCTGCCCGTCGCACTGACGTAACCAACTGTCAGGGTATTTGATAATTCATCGCCCATGCCCGAAGGATTGCCGATCGCAATGGCAAACTCACCAACGGGAACGGTATCGGAATCGCCGAGTGCCACAACAGGAAGATTTGCCGCATTGATCTTTAACAGAGCAATATCGATCGTTTCATCACCGCCGACATATTCGGCAATATATTCGCTTTCATCGGTAAAACGAACGGTAATATGCGTGCCTTCCGCAACAACATGATAATTTGTGATGATATACCCATCGGCAGAAACAACGAAACCTGTGCCTTTGATGCGTGCATCGAGGACTTCCCTGCCGTTTTCTTCCTTATAAACATCCGCCTGAACGGAAACGACTTTTTCCATATTATGAGCAGCGATCTCGATCACGGGGTTATAGGGGTTTGTGATCTCCGGTGCAATACCGCCAAAGCTCGGCATTTGTCCTGTGACGTTGTTTTTCCGTGTCGGCTGCGGCAATGTGCTGATAAGCGGTGCTTCGCTTGCCATATCGCTTGCCTTGGGAATGCTTGAAAATTCGGGCGATTCCTGATCTTCATCGATTTCAAAAGAGGGCTTCGGCAAAATGAGGCTTGCACCGACAAGCGAGAACAGCATCACGATAACAAGTGCTGCGGCAATGATGCCGAGTATTCGCAAAGCCTTGTTTTTGCTTCTGGGCATTTCATAATAAACGGGCTGCGGCGGAACATATTCCGAAAAGAATTCTGCGGAGCCTTTTGTTTTCGGTTCGGAAAAATCTTTCTTTTCCTCGGTTTCGCCAAAACCGAAAGGCTGTGCCTCGGGAATATCTTCCACGGGCTCTTTTTTGGCGTTTTCCCAGATGGAATCGTTCTCCGTAAAGCTGCGGGTCTCATTTTCCTGTGTCGTGTTGACTTCTTTATTTTCGTCCATACTCATTTCGTCCATATATTATGATGCAAGCGCAAGGCTGAAGGTAAATACCGTACCGTTTTCCTTATCGGAATTGACAAATACATCCTCACCATGCCTGTTGATGATGTTTTTTACAAGGGAAAGGCCGATGCCCGTTCCCGGTTTACTGCGGTTATGGCTCTTATCTGCCTTAAAGAATCGGTCAAAGACGAAGGGAATATCCTCCGCAGCAATGACGGTTCCCGTATTTAAAACATTGATATAGAGTTTTCTTTCCGCAACATAGCTCCAGATCTTGAGCTGACCGCCTTCATCGACAAATTTTACCGCATTATCGAGGATGTTGGTCAAAACCTGTGCGATCCTATCCATATCGGCAACGACTCTCGTTTCCTCTTCGGGAATGTTGACGACAAGGTCTACCTTCTTTTCTTCGATCAGGTTGATCTTGGAAATGATGCAGGTGCGGATCTGTTCATTGACATCGTATTCCGTAAGGTTCAGCGGGAACTGACCGCTTTCTGCTTTGGCAAGCTCCATAAGGTCGCTGATGAGCGCCGTCATGCGTTCCGTTTCCGAAAGGGCGATCTCAAGGTATTGCCTGCTTTCTTCCTGTGGGATCGTCCCGTCAAGAACACCCTGCAGGAAACCGTGAACCGATGTCAGCGGGCTTCTGAGTTCATGCGAAACGTTTGCCACGAAGCTCGAACGAGTGTTTTCATATTTTTCGAGCTCTGCCGCCATGGTGTTAAAGGTCTCTGCGAGCTCTGTAACAGCGGTCGAGCTGCTTTCATCAATATGCACTCTGCCGGAGAAATTCCCTTTGGCAAGGTTCTTTGCCGCACGGTCGATTTCAAGAAGCGGTCTTTCGATCTGCCTTGAAGAGAAAAAGACGAAAACTGCCGCAACAAAGAAGCTCATGACCGAAGACAGGGTAAAGCGCATATAGATCTGATTCAGCGTATTTTCATAGCTGTTCAGGCGCTTGATGACAAAAATACTGCCGACGATGTTGTCATCCGCAACAAGCGGCATCGCACGGATAAGCACAGGCGTATAGTAGATGGAATTTTCATAGTAGGAATAGGTCACGCTTCGCCCGGAAAGTGCGCTTATGAGCATTTCTTCCTTCTGTGCGTTGAATTTATCGCGGTATTCCGTCAGCTTTTCGCCGCCTGCAGCATTATACCAGTTTGTCCCGTAGCGGTCTGTGATAAAGATATCCGCATCGTGGTTTTTTGCCGTTCGGGAAAGCTTTTCCGAAAAATCTCCCTGTGCCATGCCGATCTCATAATGCATCTCAAAATCGGCAGAAACCTCATCGCCGATCAGCTCCATAAGCTCAAAATTCGTCCGCACTTCCGTATCGAGGAAGACCTGCGTCAGCATGAGGTTGATCATGACGATCAGCACGAGAAGCGCAATGACATAGGAGATCATCATCTTCCCGAACAGCGATTTCAACTTGATCATCTGTATATCCTTTTCATGCGAAAAAACATCTCCGCATGATCGTTTTTATTATTCCGTGGCTTCAAATTTATAGCCAACGCCCCAGACGGTTTTGATCTCCCACTTTTCTTCGCCGTTCAGCTTTTCGCGAAGGCGCTTGATATGGACGTCTACCGTACGGCTGTCGCCATAGAAATCAAATTCCCAAACCTGTCGCAGGAGCTGTTCACGCGTGAAAACTTTCCCCGGATGAGAAGCAAGGAAATATAAGAGTTCGAGTTCTTTCGGCGGCATTTCGAGCTTATTGCCGCGGTATTTGACGCTGTAATTGGCAAGAGAGATCTCCAGATTCGGGTAACGGACGGTCTCATCCTCTTCTTCGGGCGCATTCTGTGCGCTGCGGCGAATGACCGCTTTGATCCTTGCCATAAGCTCTTTGGAATCAAAGGGTTTTGTAATATAGTCGTCTGCACCGAGCTCAAGACCCAATACCTTATCAAAAGTATCGTCCTTTGCCGTCAGCATGATGACAGGCGTTGTTTTATCCTTGCGGATGCGGCGGAGAACTTCCATACCGTCCATGCCGGGCATCATGATATCGAGCAGAACGAGATCCGGATCTTCCGCTTCGATGATGGCAAGACCTGTCTCTCCATCATTGGCAACAAAAGCGTTATAACCCTCTTTTTCAAGATTCAGTTTGACGATTTTTGCGATATTCACGTCATCATCGATCATAAGTACCTTATTCTGCATTTTGGTTCCACCTTTCAGTTTCTGATATTGCTATTTGAGGGTAACGATCGTTACGCCGGTTTCACCCTCACCGTATTTTCCAAGCCGGAAGTTTTCCACATGCGGATGCTTCCGTAAAAATGTATGGACATTGCTCCTGAGAATGCCCGAGCCTTTGCCATGAACGACGGAGACTTCTTTCAAGCCGGAGAGGAAGGCATCATCGAGGTATTGATTCAGCTCGATCAGCGCATCTTCGACATTCATGCCCTGCAGATTGACGGAAAGCGAAATGCTCTTCTGTGCAAGGCGGACTCTTGTGCTGGCAACGACCTGTTTTTTGCCGGAATTATCGAGCAGTTCGAGGTCGCTGATTTTGACATTCATCGTAAGGATCCCCGCACGAACGCCGACATTTCCTCTCGAATCGGGCAGCTGCGTAACGGTTCCTTCGGCATCGAGCGTTAAAATGCGGACGCTGTCTCCCAGACGGATTTCCTCCGCTGTGAGCTTTTTGCCGGCAGCTTTCGGCTTCTGCTTGATCTTTTCCTTCGCTTTGTCCTTCTTTTCGGAAAGTGCCTTTCTCGCGCTGTCGACGATCTTTGTGCTTTCCGATTCGGTCATATTTCTTGTCCTGCGGATCTCTTTGATCAGCTTTTCGGATTCTTCCTTTGCTTTGGAGATGATCTCGTAGGCTTCTTCGTTTGCTTTTTTTAAGGCAGCGTTTCGTTTTTCTTCGAATTCCGCTTCCATCTGTTTGGCTTTCTTTTCAACCTTTTTGGCATACCGCTGCATTTCTTCGGCTTTTTCAAGCTCCGAAAGCGCGCGCATACGGGTCTTTTCCGCTTCGGCAAGCAGGGTATCAAATTCAATTCTTTCCTGCCGCATGAAGCTCATTGCGCGGTCAATGACGCTTTTCCTCAAGCCCAGGCTTTTGGAGATCAGCATGGCATTCGATGCACCGGCAACGCCGATGATCAGGCGATATGTCGGTCGAAGCGATGCTGCGTCAAACTCCATACTTGCGTTTAAGAAATGTTTTTCCGTCAGCGCATAGGCTTTGATCTCGCTGTAATGCGTCGTGGCAAGCGTCTTGATGCGCCTGTTGCAGAGTTCTTTTAAGATCGACATCCCGAGGCAAGCGCCTTCTTCCGGGTCTGTGCCTGCGCCGAGCTCGTCCAATAAAACGAGTCCGCCTCTTTCGGCTTCGTCAATGATCTGCGTAATGTTTTTCATATGCGAGGAGAAGGTCGAAAGCGATTGTTCGATCGACTGCTCATCGCCAATGTCACAAAATACGCCCGTAAAAATGGGCAGGCTGCTGCCATACGATGCCGGGATATACATACCGCTCTGTGCCATCAGGGCAAAGAGACCGACAAGCTTCAGCGTAACGGTTTTACCGCCGGTGTTCGGGCCTGTAATGACGACAGTATTGGTATTGCCGCCAAAATCGACCGTAACGGGAATGACTTTTTTCTCATCGATCAGCGGGTGTCTGCCGTTTTTGATATGAATGCCGCCATCTGCCGAAGCTTCGCAGGGGCTTGCCTTCATGCGGTCTGCGAGCGTGCTCTTGGCAAAGATCAGGTCAAGCTTGGTTAAGATCTCCATATCATCCGTCAATGCATCTGTATAAGGACGGAAATAATCGGAAAGCTCGCCTAAAATGCGCTCGATCTCGTGCTTTTCTTCATCTTCGAGGAGTCGCAGGCGGTTATTCGATTCAACAACACTCATCGGTTCGATGAAAAGCGTTGCACCGCTGCCGCTTTCACCATGCACAAGGCCTTTGATGACGTTTCTGTATTCGAGCTTGACGGGTACAACATACCTGCCGTTTCGCTGTGTGATGATCGTATCCTGCAGGTATTTGCCGTATTCGCGGCTGCGGATAATACCGTTTAATTTTTCGCGGATGCTGTCGTTTTCGCTGCGCATTTTTCGGCGAATCGTCCTTAAAGCCGGCGAAGCATCGTCTGCCACTTCGTCTTCGCTGATGATCGAAGCTTCGATACGGTTGATCAGGTTGCTGTCGAAAAAGAGGTTTTCCGCCATTTTCGGCAAAAGGACGATGTTTCTCTCTTCATCGGGCGTGATTCCCGCATGGGCTTTTTTTGCCGCTTTCAGAAGAAGATTCAGCGAAAGCAGCTCTGCGCAGTTGAGGTCTGCCTGCGAACGCAGACGGGAAATTTCCGAAGTGACATCGGAAAAGGACATCATCGGGTAAGACGACCTGCTGCGGCTGATCGTTTCGGCTTCTTTTGTCTGTGCCAGAAGGACGGCAACTTCCTCCGCATCAAAGCTCGCCGCGATCTCACGTGCGGCTGCTTTTCCGCTGGTGGAAAGCGCACAGTCTGCCAGCATATTTCTGATATCATGAAAGCCTAAAGCGGCTGCAGATCTTGTATCCATGTCAAACCTCATTTTTTATCAACTATATTATACTACCAATTCCTTGCCGAATTAGTGAACAATTTGTATATTTATGGGCAATGCTGCCCGTTTTTCTGTTATTTCCGGGGAAATTTCCCACTTTACTGCAAAAATCCCCTTAGATAAATAGTTTTTCCAGTTCCTTGCCGCCTTTGCCGACATAAACCGCACTCACGATACCGCTGCCGAAAACCTCTTTTGCAACTTCGCGGACGGTTTCTTTATCAACATTTTCAAGCTTTGCAAGAAGCATATCTTCCGTAACGAGTCCTTTGCCCATGACGGCCGCTTTGCCGATCGAATTCATGATCGCCTGACCGCTTTCCGTGGAAAGGATAAAGCCGCCTCTTAGCTGCGCTTTGCTTCGCTCAAATTCTTCGTCGCTGATGCCGTTTTCGGCGATGTCACGGCATTCCGCAAGCATGAGCTTTGTGACTTCCTCCGCATTTTCCTGCGAAGTACCGGCATAAAGCGTAAACATTCCTGCACCTGTATAGGCCGAGGAATAGGAATAAACAGAATATGCCATACCCATTTCTTCCCTGATCTTCTGGAAAAGACGGGAGCTCATACTGCCGCCCAAAGCATTGGAGATCACGCTCAGGGCATATTTTCTGTCGTCTTCATAGGCGATCCCGGGGAAAGAAATACAGATATGTGCCTGTTCGATCTCTTTTTCAACACTGTAAAAACCACTCTTCGGTTTCCATGTGCTGTAATCAAAAGAGGACTCTTCCGCCGGAACGGTTTCGAGCTTTTTCATGCCTTCTTCAAGCATGGAAAAGAGTTCCTCTTCACAGAAATTGCCGACGGCGCTGATGACGATGTTTTCCGGTCTGTAATGCGATTTCTTATAATAAACGAGGTCTTCTCTTTTCGCATTGCGGATGTTTTCCGCAGGCCCTAAGATCGTCTGCCCCAAAGGTGTCCCTTCAAAGAAGCGGCAGGCAGCCATTTCATGCGCAACATCATCGGGCGTATCCCAAGCCATGGCGATCTCTTCCAAAACGACGCCTTTTTCTCTCTCAAGCTCCGTTTCATCGAAGCTCGAAGCGGTAAAAATATCCATCAGGCAATCCAGCGCTTCGGGCAGGTTTTCATCCACAGCGCTGACATAGAAACAGGTACATTCCTTTGCCGTAAAAGCGTTGATATTGGCGCCGATCTTATCCATATCCATGGCGATCGTTTTGGCGCTTCTTTTTTCTGTGCCTTTGAAAAACATATGCTCAAGGAAATGGGAAAGACCGTTTTCCTGTGCCTTTTCATTGACAGAGCCCGCACGAACCCAGATGCCGATACTGACAGAACGCATACTATGGTCTGCCTTACCGACAAAATGTACGCCGTTTTTCAAAGTTTTTTCAATATACATAGATTTTTCAGTCAATTGTTAATTCCTCTGTTTTTGTCATGATCTCACCGTTTTCGGTGTTTACTTCGAGCGTGATCAGATAGCCGCTGCGGACGAATTTCCAGATATTGTCTGCGGGTTTGCCCATCCATGTGTCGGTATCTCTGTCTCCAAACTGCTCAATATAGTATTTCATTAAAATCAGATCGCATTCATCTGCTGTATAAAGCTTGCTCATTTTTTACCTCTGTATCAAATTTTATAAAGATCCATCGGGATGACCCGATAAAGATATCCAGTTTCTATTATACATGAAAACGCAGCATTTTAACAGAAATATGAGCCTTTCCCGAAAAGAAAATCCACTTTTCCCATAGACTGCCCCATTTTCGGGCATCTTGACATTTTTTGTATTGTTTTTCCTTCCTTCTTTATATATAATTGTTTACATAACAGATAAAAATATGCCGCAGAAAATGCGGTTCCTGTGAAAGAATGAAACTATCGGAGGAAGGCATGGCAAAAGACATCATCATTAAAAACGCAAAAGTCATCACGATGGCAGAGCAGAATTTTGAAAATGCTTACATCATGATCAAAAACGGCAAGATCGAATATATCGGCACTGACGAAAGGAAACTCGAAGACGGCATCGAAGTTTTTGATGCAAGCGGGCTTACGGCAGTTCCCGGTTTCGTCGATGCACACAGCCATATCGGTATTTTCGGCGACGGCATCGGCTGGGCAGGCATGGACGGCAACGAATGCACAGACCCTGTTACACCTGAGCTTCGCGCGATCGATGCGATCAATCCCTTTGACCGCTGCTTTGGTGAAGCGATCGAAGGCGGTGTTACGACCGTTGTCACAGGCCCCGGCAGTGCAAACGTCATCGGCGGCCAGTTTGTCGCAATGAAAACCTTTGGCAAGAGCGTTGACGAAATGGCATTCAAAGAACCCGCTGCTTTAAAATGCGCACTTGGCGAAAACCCGAAGAACGTCTACGGCAATTCCAAGCGCACTCCGCAGACAAGAATGGCAACGGCAGCGATCCTCCGCCAGGCATTTATCGATGCGGAAAATTACAGAAATGAAATGTTTTCCGATAAACCGCCGAAGCGCAGCCTCAAAAATGAGATCCTCGTCAAGGCATTGAACAAAGAAATCCCCGTTAAATTCCATGCACACCGCGCAGATGACATTATGACGGCCATCCGCATTGCCAAAGAATTTGACCTTGAATATTCCCTCGACCACTGCACGGAAGGTTACCTCATTCCCGAGCAGTTAAAGGAAAGCGGTGCAAGGATCATCGTCGGTCCGCTCGTCTGCGAAAGAAGCAAAGTTGAGCTTGCCAACCTGACGATCGAAGCACCTTCCATTCTCCATGAAAACGGCGTGGAATTCGCCCTTATGACAGACAACCCGGTAATTTCGGACAGATACCTCCAGCTTTGTGCACAGCTCATCTCGAACGCAGGTCTTCCGCGCGAAGAAGCTTTGAAATCCATCACCATCAATGCCGCAAAAGCAGCCTTCATCGAAGAATATGTCGGCAGCCTCGAAACAGGCAAAGATGGAGACGTCCTTCTTTTCGCAGGCGAACCGCTTGACATCAATTCCAGGCTTGAGGCAGTCTTTATCGAAGGCAACCGAGTCAAATAATTCTCTCTTATAGAAAGGAAACGATTATGAGAGCATTTGAATACTATGATCCTACTATGACCTATTTCGGCAATGGCGTCATCGACGAAATCGGCGAAAAGTTAAACGGCGTTTACAAGAGCGCACTCCTCGTTTCTGCAAAAGGTCCCTTCCGTGAAATGGGTCTCTACGGCAGAGTTAAGGCACAGCTCGAAAAAGCCGGCATGACAGTTTATGAAATGGGCGACATCGATTCCAACCCGAAGATGCACAGCGTTTACGAAGGCGTAAAGATCGCTCGTGACAACGGCGTTGAAGTTATCGTTGCGCTTGGCGGTGGTTCCGCAATGGACTGCTCCAAGATCATCGCTATGTCTGCAAAGACAGGTCTTGATCCCTATGAATATGTTTGGGGCAGCAGACCGGGCGTTATCGGTTCCCTCGATACCGTTATGATCCCGACGATCGCTGCAACAGGCACAGAGCTCAACAACACAGCTGTTATCGTTGACGCAGACACAAAGGATAAATCCTGGTGCCTCGTTGAATATCCGAAATACTGCTTCATGGATCCCGAAGTTACCGCAACACTTCCGCGCAAACTGACGATCTGGGGTGCAATGGATATCCTTTCCCACAGCTTTGAATATTACTTCAACGGCTGCAAAGATGCTGAATTCCAGCTTTGCTTCTCCGAATCCCTCATCAAAGGCACAATGCATGCTTTAGAAAGACTGCATGAAGATATGAGCGACCTCAACGCACGCGGCGAAATCATGTGGTGCTCGACAATGACATGGGGCACTGGCTTAACAAAGATCGGCAGAGGTCCTTCCGATCACGCTTGCCACAACATCGAAGAACGCGTCAGCGGTCACTTTGATACACACCACGGCGGCGGTATGGGCGTTGTCACACCCCGCTGGATGAGAGTTGCCATGCTCCGTGAACCCTGGATCTTCGCTCGCTTCGCAAGAAACATCATGGGCATCGTTTGTGATGATGATGAAAAAGCAGCTGTTATGGGCGTAGACGCATTCATCGAATGGTTAAAGAAGATGGATGCTCCGCAGACATTCTCCGATCTTTCCTCCACGATCGATTTCTCCGACGAAGAACTCGACATCGTTGCTGATAAGATCTGGAAAATCTGTGACGGTGCAAACGGCAACATCGGCAAACTGACCGTCATGTCCTATGACGATATCAAGTCCATCCTCTACGCTTGCCGCGAAGAGCTCACAACACCCTATCAGGGCTGATTTAATCTGCTAAAGGCTTACCTTCGGGTAAGCCTTTTTCTCATATTTTTATTATTTCCGCAAATAAAAGCCAAGGCTTATCATATAAAAAATTATCGTCTTTACCGAATATTCGCGGTAAGATGTTGCGTAATCAACAAGCAAGTGGTAGAATACCTGTAACAGAAATTTCAAAAAGCCATTTTATTTTTTATTTATTTTATCTTTTTGAAAATTTCACGGACTTATTTATATTTTTTAAGGAGCAGTTTACATGAAAAAGTGGCAACAAGCTCTTGCAGCCATTGACGGAAAAGATAGCTATCAGGCGATCTTTGACGTTATGAGATCTCACGGTTCCATCGTTGCCGGTGAATTCACCGATAAAAACGGAACGCTGATCAAGAGAACTTATGCAGAATATGCGGATCTTGCCGAAATCGCCTGCGGTCAGCTGCAGAAAACACAGGCATTTGGGAAAAATGATTTCGTCGGTCTTGCCTATGATACCTGCCTCGATTGGCCGGTGCTCTTATGGGGCATCATCATGGCAGGCGGTATTCCGATCCTGCTGAACCCCGCTGCAGAAGAAAGCGCATCTCTGCGCATCCTTTCCGAAGCAAAAGCCAAAGCATACGTTGCAGCGAAGGCATTTGCAGACAGCACATTTGCCTATATTCCGGCAGAAAAAATGCTTGAAAAAGGCGAAAAAGGTCAGCCCGATTGGGCAAACGCCATCGCACTCTGCACATCCGGGACAACCGGCGACAGCCGCATCTTCCTCTATGACGGAAAAGCGATCTGCAGTCAGGTCGACAATACAAGCGAGATCATCCCGATGAATCCGGATATCTGCTATGATCCCGAAGATGGCGATCTGAAGCTTCTGGCATTCCTTCCCTATTACCATATTTTTGGTTTTGTCGTCGTCCATATCTGGTTCGGCACATTGGGGAAAACCGTTGTTTACCTGCGTGACCGCAATCCGCAGACCATCATGCAGACCTGCCGTGACCACAAAGTCACACATCTCTTCTGCGTGCCGATGTTCTTCAATTCCGTTACAGCTGGTATTCAGCGCAAACTCGCAAAACAGGGTGAAAAGAAACAAAAACAGTTTGAAAAGCTCTGTGATATGAGCCTCCGCCTGCAATCCGGCATGAAAAAAAGCGGCAGAAAGATCGCTTCCTCTCTTTTCAAAAGCGTACAGGCAAACCTCGTTGGCCCGACGATCCGCTTCATGATCTCCGGCGGTGGTCATATTTTACCCGAAACATTAAAAACGCTGAATGCGATCGGTTATCCGCTTTATAACGGTTTCGGCATGACGGAAAGCGGCATTACATCCGTAGAGCTTTCCCTTGACCCGAAAGTACGCCTTGACGGAAGTGTCGGTCTGCCCTTCAGCTCCATCGAATACCGCACAACGGAAAACGGTGAACTGCAGATCCGCGGCGATTCTCTCCATTCCGCAAAAGTTGTCGGCGGCGAGATCATACCGAGAGATAAAAATGAATGGTTCTCTACGGGCGACATCGCAAGGCTTGAAAACGGCAAGCTTTACATCGAAGGCCGCATTAAAGACGTCATCATCAACGAATCGGGCGAAAATATTTATCCCGATGAAATGGAAGATAATTTCGTTTCGCTTCCCGGCGCAAAGAAGAGCTCCGTTTTGGGCGTTCGTGCAAACGGCAGCGCTTATGAAGATGTTGTCCTCGTCATCGAAACCGAAGGTGCACTTGATGCAGAAGATGCTGCAGCGCTTTTCAGCGAGATCAGCAGGATCAATGCTTCCCTGCCGATGTATAAAAAGCTCAGACGTGTCCTTCTGACCGAAAAAGAACTGCCCGTTTCCGGCAGTATGAAGGTTCAGCGAGGGAAACTCCGCCAGCAGATCGAAGATGGTTCCTGGCCATATACAGAGCTTGACCTGAAAAACGGCGGTCTTACCGGAAACGAAGCGGCAAAAGCCCTTGCCAAAGAAAATGCCGTTGAAAACGATCCGCGCTTCATCGCTCTTAAAGATGAAGTCAAACAGATCTTTGCCGACACCTTAACCCTTGAAGCCGAAGACATCGGCGACAGAGACCATTTCGTCTTTGATCTCGGCGGAGACAGCCTCTCCATCATCGGCGTCATGGCACAGATCGAAGAAAAATATCAGCTCGTTATCCCCGATTCCGAGTTTACGAACGCAGTCAATGCTTATGAGATCACGATCATGATCTACGAGCGTCTGTACGATGTTCAGCTCAGAAAAAGAGACGACGAGCAAAAAAAAAATAACGAAGTAGGCCGTATTACCGATTTTAAGGAAAGCGATGAATATCTGGCGCTGATGAAGCGCTTTGAAGATACGATCACCGATGAAGAGCTGAACCCCTATTTCGTTCCGCATGACAGCCTCATCCGCGATACGAGCGTCGTCCGCGGTAAGGAAGTCATCAACCTCGGTTCCTATAACTATCTGGGAATGTCCGGTCACCCCGAAACGATGCAGGCTGCCGTCGAAGCGGTCAAAAAATACGGCACATCTGCCAGCGGAAGCCGTACACTTGCCGGCGAAAAAACGCTCTATCAGGAGCTTGAACATGCGATCGCCGAATGGAAGCATACGGAAGATGCCATTGTCTGCACAGGCGGTTGGGCAACGAACCTGACTTTCATCAGCTGTTTTGCCAAAGCGGGCGATCTCGTCCTCTATGATGCCCTGTCGCATAACTCCATCACAGAAGGCGTAGCGCTTTCCAAGGCAGACAGCAAGGCATTTGCACACAATGACCTTGCCGCACTGGAAAACATCCTCCGCAACATCGAAGGCAAATACAGAAAAGTCCTCATCGTTGTCGAAGGCGTTTACAGTATGGATGGCGATATTGCGCCGATCCCGGAATTTGTCCGTCTGAAGAAAAAATACGGCTGCTTCCTCATGGTCGATGAAGCGCATTCCGGCGGTGTTATCGGCAAAAACGGCGGCGGTGTTGATGATTATTTCGATCTCGAACCGAAAGATATCGACGTCAAGATGGGCACGCTTTCCAAGGCTCTTGGAACCTGCGGCGGTTATATTGCGGCGGATAAATCCATCGTGGAATACCTCCGCTACTCCATGAACGGTTTCGTCTTTACCGCAGGCATCAGCCCTGCACTTGCCGCAGCGGCAATGAAAGCGATCGAGATCATTCGCCGTGACAATACGACGGTCGCCGCTCTGCACAGAAATATCGAATACTTCGTCCGCAGAGCAAAAGAAGAAGGCTTGAACACCTGTCTCGCCAAAGAAAGTGCGATCGTTCCTGTTCTTATCGGTTCGGATGAACACGCTGCGATGCTTTCGGCATTCATGCTCCGTGAAGGCGTATTCGTACCGCCGGCAATGTACCCGGCTGTTCCGAAAGGTCAGAGCAGACTGCGCTTCTCCATTACAGCGGCACACAGCATCGAACAGCTTGAAACTGCCGTTTCGACACTTTCCCGTCTGATGCGTGAATATGGCTTTATCGATGCCGAATAATTCTTAACAAAAAACAGCAGGCACAGCGAAAGGTTGTGCCTGTTCTTTTATAAACGGGGATCGCGTGGTAAAATACAGTCAATATAAAAAGGAAGTATAACGTGAATTACACACATTTTGTATCCGTTGCCGCTTTGGTCACCAATGACGACAATGAAATTTTGCTGATAAAAAGCCCCAGACGCGGTTGGGAATATCCCGGTGGAATGGTTGAACCCGGCGAAACCTTTGAAGAAGCCCTATTGCGCGAGATCAAAGAAGAATCCGGCATTGATGTCGAAATCATCGGCTTTATCGGCATCTGCAAAAATATAGAAAAAGACGTCGTGAATATCGATTTTGCCTGCAGAGCCATTGGCGGAAAACCGACTACAAGCGATGAAAGCTCCGAAGTGCGATGGGTCAAACAGGAAGATGCTCTTTCTATGATCACTTTTCCCTTAACGAGAAAAAGGCTCGAGAATATGCTTTCCGGCTGTACACAGGCAAATGTTTTCAGCTTTAAGAGGGAACCCTTTATGATCGTTGCAGATAATCGTTATCCCGTCGGCAAACGATAACACCATTCCCGTGCAGTTGACGAAAACGCCATTTCCCTATATGATATAAGTATATTTTTGAACAGGAAAGAAAACATGCAGAACAAAATTTACGATGCGGCTGTTGTGCCTTGTGCAGATTACGCCGAAGAAAATATCAGAAAAGCCATCGAAGAAGCAACTTCCGCCATAGGCGGTCTCGATTTTATCAAACCCGGCGATAAGGTCGTCATCAAATCCAATATTTTAGGTGCAAAAGCGCCCGAAACTGCCGCTACAACGCATCCGATGATGCTTTATACACTCTCGAAAATGCTGATCGAACGCGGCGCTTCCGTCGTTATCGGCGATAGCCCAGGCGGTGTCTTTACATCGGCATATCTTTCGGGTATTTACCGCGGTGCAAAGCTCCTCGATGTTGAAAAAAGCGGCGCAAAGCTCAATTATAATACGGAAGTCAAAGAAGCGCAGATCAACGGCAAATCTGCCAAAGAGATCAGCTATACCGCATACCTCGACGATGCGGATTACATCATCAATTTTGCCAAGCTCAAAACGCACGGTATGCTCCTCTATACCGGTGCGACAAAAAATATGTTCGGTATCATCCCCGGTCTTACAAAGCCGGATTATCATTACCGATTCCCAAAGGCAGAAGATTTTGCCAATATGCTCGTTGACTTAAATGAATTCAAAAAGCCGACGATCAGCTTTATTGATGCCGTCATGGGCATGGAAGGCAACGGCCCGAATAACGGAGATCCGCGACATATCGGTGCGCTTATCGCTTCGAAGAGCCCCTATCACGCAGACCTCATTGCAACCGCACTCATCGGGATCGATCCGCAGCGTGTCATTTATTTAAAAGCAGCCGCAGAGCGTGGTCTTGCCAAAAAAGATGTTTCCGAAATCGAAGTCTATGGCGATATCCGCGCACTTGCCGTTCCGGATTTCAAAAAAATGCCCGGCGAAACCGATACGCATTTCAAGAGCAAATTCCGCGAAAGAGTTTTCTCAAGAAGACCTGTCCTTATTCCGTCGCTTTGCCGTGAATGCGGAAGATGCGCCGAATTCTGCCCGCAGGATGCGATCAAACTGAACCCGAAGCCGAAAATCGACCGCAAAAACTGCATCCGCTGCTTCTGCTGTCAGGAATTCTGTCCTTTCAACGCGCTCGTTGCCAAGCAGCCCTGGCTCGCCAAACTCGTCAGCAGGTAAATTATGGAAGAAAAAACGCTCGTCAACCGCTATCTGTTGACGCCTGATATCATGGCGGATTTTTACAGGATCAATATTTTTTACTCGCCTTTTTTCATCGCTGTGGAAGGCTTCCTTTTGCTGAGCCTTGCGAGCTACCTGATCTATCTGCTCGGAAATCCCGGTGAAAGCTGGAAAAATTTCATCCTCTGTGCGGTATATGCCGTTGGCGTTTTGCTCCTGCGCATTTTCCAGTATCACAGCATTTTCAAGAAATACTGCGCTGCGAATAAAGAGCCGAGCATGGTTTCCTATACGCTGCGTGAAAACGGCATCCGCGCAAAAAACGAAAATACCGAAGCGACTGCGTTTTACCCCTATGCAGAGATCAAACGCTGCCGTGTGACGAAAAAGCTCATCATCCTCACTGCCGAAGACAGAAGCTGCATCATCATCAATAAAGAAGCTTTTACCGCAGATGAAGAAGCGGATTTCCGCACGGAGCTTGCCATGAAACTGCCGAAATTCACGAATAAGATCGCTATTTTCTAAAAAAGACAGACCGCAAGGTCTGTTTTTTCTTTGTAAAAATAAAGGAGCCTTCTCTCTTGAGAAGGCTTTTTGGGATAAAATATGTAAGACATATGATATTTGCAAGTAACCCGGCGTCAAAACGGGAAAAAGCGCCGGGAGCAGTTAATGAAAAGACCTGGTCTTTAGCTGCTAAGATTATTATAACCAAGTTAGCTTAATTTTACTTTAAAAATTGTGATAAATCATTCTTTTTTAACATAATCTGACACAATTTTTATGGAATTCTGACAATGGAATAGCAAAGATCATCCGTGACTTCACCGTTCCACTTTGTGCTGGCAAGGCGCATCCTTCCTTCAAAGGCAAAACCCAGTTTTTCAAGGACACGCTTGCTTCGCTCATTTTCCGGGTAAACATAGGCAGAGATCAGGTCAAGCTTCATTTTGTCAAAGCCGTATTCTATAACAGCCTCCGCCGCTTCTTTTGCAAAACCATTGCCCCAAAATTCCTCTCGCAAAGCATAGCCAAGCATACGGACATCATCCACGCTTCTTTTTTCATCGAAATAAAGCCCGATATTGCCGATAAATTCATCATTTTCACGAAGTGCGATCGCCCAGACTTCCGTTGTCATGCGGAATGCCCGCAGCATCGTCTGCGCTTCCCTTTTGCTTTCATAAGGTGCCCAACCTGCCATCGGACCAACATTTTTGCTGCTGCCAAAGGCATAAAGCGCATCCAGATCCTTTTCCTCAAATTCACGCAGGATAAGCCTTTTCGTTTCGATTTTCCTCATTTTTCACTTCCGAAAAGTTTTTTTCTATTATAACAAAAAAGCATAGTTTTCACAATATTCAGAATACTTATGCAGAATTACCTGCACTTTCACAAAGTTAATTTTATTGAAATATGGTCGGAAACAGACCGAATACCAGGCTTTTTTCCGCATATTTTCAAGATAGAATTGACATGAATAATTGCCCGGTGCTATAATTATATAATGTATGCAGAATATACGGCTTCGCTGTATATTTATATACCAAAAACAGCATTTTATTAAGCGGCAGAAGCGAATTTTTTCGCTGTGGTTTCTCTTTTTTAAAAGCATAAACCGCCGCAATTCACCAACGAAAGGAGCTTTCGCCAGATCGAAAGCTATGGTATTGACAATGAAAAAGTACAACATCGCCGTAGTCGGCGCAACCGGTATGGTTGGAAGGAAATTCCTTCAGGTTTTGGAAGAACGCAGACTGCCTGTCGAAAATTACTATCTTTTTTCGTCCAAACGCAGTGCAGGCACTGAAATAGAATTCATGGGAAAGAAACACGTTGTTGAAGAACTCACAGAAGATTCCTTCACCAATCGCGGTATCGATATCGCCCTTTTCAGCGCAGGCGGCAGCACAAGCGAAAAGTTTGCACCTATCGCAGCAGCAAACGGCGTTCTCGTCATCGATAACAGCAGCGCATGGAGAATGGACCCCGAAGTTCCGCTCGTAGTTCCGGAAGTCAACCCCGAAGACATCAAAAAGGTCAAGAAGGGCATCATCGCAAACCCGAACTGCTCCACCATTCAGGCAATGGTCGCACTTCGCCCGCTGCAGAAAAAATACGGCATCGAACGTATCGTCTATACGACCTTCCAGGCAGTTTCCGGCGCAGGCTTAGCAGGCTGGAATGACCTTGAAAATGGCTTAAAAGGCGAAGCGCCGAAAAAATTCCCGCATCCGATCGCAGGCAATGCACTCCCGCATATCGACAGCTTCCTCGACAACGGCTACACCAAAGAAGAAATGAAAATGGTCAACGAAACACACAAGATTTTGGGCGACGATTCGATCAAAGTCACCGCAACAACAGTCCGTGTTCCCGTTTTCAACAGCCACAGCGAAAGCATCAACATCCAGCTCAAGAACGATTATGACCTTGATGAAGTCCGCGCACTTCTCGCATCTTCCCCCGGCATCATCCTCATGGATGACCCGAAGAACAATGTTTACCCGCTGGCAAGCATCGCCGATGGTCATGACGAAGTTTATGTCGGCAGACTCCGCCGCGATGATACCGTAAACTATGGTCTCAATATGTGGTGCGTTTCGGATAACATCCGCAAAGGCGCTGCTACAAACGCCGTTCAGATCGCAGAAGCATACATCCGCGATAACGGCTGAACGGAAAATAACCTTTTTAGGGAGGTAATTTGAGTGAGTATTTTTACAGGTTCGGGTGTCGCAATCATCACACCCTTCAACGAAAAAGGAATCAACTACGACGAATTCAAAAAAATCATAGACTTTCAGTTGGAGAATAACACAGATGCGATCCTCGTCTGTGGTACAACGGGCGAACCTCCGACAATGTCTGAAGACGAAAAGAAAGAAGCGATCTCCTTTGCCATCAACTATGTTAATGGCAGGGTTCCCGTTATCGCAGGCGTTGGCAGCAACGATACAGCACATGTGATCAGCCTTGCCAAATTTGCCGAAGATGCCGGTGCAGATGCACTTCTCGTCGTCACACCCTACTATAACAAAGCTTCTCAGGAAGGCATGAAGCGCCATTTCCTCGCCGTTGCGGATGCGCTTGATCATACACCGATCATCATCTACAACGTACCCAGCAGAACAGGCTGCAACATCCTCCCGAAAACGATCGCTGCGATCGCAGACCATAAAAATATCTGCGGCGTCAAGGAATCGAGCGGCAATGTTATCCAGAATACAGAGCTCATCGGCCTTGTCGGCGATAAACTCGATATCTATTCCGGCGACGATAACCTCACGTTCCCGCTGATGGCGATCGGCGCAAAGGGTGTCATTTCCGTTGCGGCAAACGTTATTCCGCGCGAAATGCACGAATTTGCGACAGCCTGCCTCGAAGGTGATATGAAAAAAGGCTGCGAAATGCATCATAAATATTTCGAGCTTTTCCAGGCGCTTTTCATGGATATCAACCCGATCCCTGTTAAGACAGCAGTCAATATGATGGGCTTCAACGCAGGCAATTTCCGCCTTCCGCTTTGCCGCATGAGCGAAGAAATGGAAGCGAAGCTCCACGATGTTTTAATCCGTTACGGGCTCGTAAAGTGAGGCATTATGGCTGAAACACGCATTATCCTTTGCGGATGCCTTGGCAAAATGGGGCAAAACGTCCGCAACGAAGTAAAAAAGACAGCAGGTTTCGTGATCACCGCAGGCGTCGATATTGCAGAAGCAGAAGATACGGGCTTCCCGGTCTATACGAGCTTTGACGATATCAAGGAAGAAGCCGATGTCATCATCGATTTTTCGCATTACACGATGCTTGAAAAAGTCCTCGCCTATGCGGAAAAGAAGAATCTTCCGGCAGTCCTCTGCACAACCGGTTATACCGCTGAACAGAAAGCGCTGATCAGCAAAAAGTCGGAAGAACTTCCACTCTTCTACTCTGCCAATATGTCGCTCGGCGTTAATCTGCAGATCAAACTGGCACAGCTCGCACATAAATTCTTTGGCGACAGTGCCGATATCGAGATCGTTGAAAAGCACCACAACCGCAAGCTCGACGCACCTTCGGGAACGGCTCTTGCCATTGCGGATGCGATCAACGAAGATAACTCTTTCGACTATGTTTATGACAGGCAATCCCGCCACCAGAAACGCGATAAGAAAGAGATCGGCATCAGCGCTGTTCGCGGCGGCAACATCGTCGGCGAACATGAGGTTTTCTTCATCTGTGAAAACGAGATCATCGAAATCAAACACACTGCGCAGAGCAGAGAGGTTTTCGCAGCAGGTGCTCTTCGTGCAGCAGCCTTTATGAAAGGCAAAGCCGCAGGGCTCTATAATATGAACAGCATCCTCGAATCATAACAAAAAATTAAAACCACCGAGACCAGATCGGTGGTTTTCCATCAAAAGAAATACACAAAATGGAGGAAAATATGGATAAAAACTACCTCGGTTCCAATATCCCGAAGCTCGGTTTCGGCCTTATGCGCCTTCCGATGAACGGCGAAGTTGTAGACCTCGAACAGACAAAGAAAATGGTCGATGCTTTCATGGCAAAAGGCTTCACCTATTTTGACACAGCCTATGTTTATATCGGCGGAACATCCGAAGTCATGGCTAAAAAAGCAATCGTTGAACGCTACCCGCGCGACAGCTTCCAGCTGGCAACCAAGCTCGCTATGTGGGAAGTCAAAGAAGAAGCAGACATGGCAAAACAGCTCGAAACTTCTCTTACACGTACCGGCGTTGACTATTTCGATTTCTACCTGATCCACAGCATTCAGGAAAGCAATATCGAAGCCGTCAATAAGTTCGATGCATGGAGCTTCGTATTAAAGGCAAAAGAAGAAGGCAAAGCAAAACACGTTGGTTTCTCTTTCCACGATACACCCGAAAAGCTCGACGCTCTTTTAACAGCTCACCCGGAAATGGAATTTGTTCAGCTGCAGATCAACTATGCTGACTGGGAAAGCGAAGATGTACAGTCCCGCGCTTGCTACGAAGTCTGCATGAAGCATGGCAAACCCGTCATCATCATGGAACCCGTTAAAGGCGGTTCCCTTGCGATGATGCATCCCTCTATCGCAAAGCCGATGACAGACTATGCACCGGATAAATCCATCGCTTCCTGGGCTATCCGTTACTGTGCATCTCTGCCGGGTCTTATCACCGTTCTTTCCGGTATGTCCAACGAAGAACAGATGAACGACAACCTGAACACCATGGCAGATTTCAAAGCACTCACAGAAGAAGAATATGCTATTCTGGATAAAGTTGTCGAAGGCATCAAAGAAGCTGCCGCTATCCCCTGCACAGCCTGCAAATATTGCGTAGAAGATTGCCCGATGCAGATCAACATCCCCGAAATCTTCGCTGTCTATAACCAGTACACCGCATACAACAATATGCACGCTGCACAGTTTGGCTACAAAGGCGCAACCGAAAACAGAGGCAAAGCAAGCCAGTGCCTCCAGTGCGGTGCTTGCGAAGGCCATTGCCCGCAGCATATCAACATCATCGAAAACCTTGCAAAAATTGCATCCGTTCTCGAAAAATAAACACAGCAAAGGCGTACATAAGCACGAAAAAGGTTTAGTACGCCTTTTTTGCGTAAAAAAACAGGTAAACTCATGAAAAAATTTATGATACCGCTGCTTCTGCTCTTTATTTTTTCCACTTGCCTTGGCGGATGCAGCTGTGCAAAAAAAGAAGTCTATAATGAAGAACCCCTCATTGCGGCAGATGAAGCACCTTTCATTTCTGTTGCGCTTGACAAATGCGATTTTACCGTCGGCGATGATGGCAGTGCTTTTATGCTTGTTACGGTCCGCTTGCGGGAAGAATATGAAGGGGAAATTGCCCTTATTGACGAAACAGGCAAAACGCTGACCACGATCGAAGCCAACGGCGAACTCATCTATAAAGCCCATGTCATGATCAACAGAAAGGAAGCAAGAACAGGCTCGATCTATGCCAAAACAGAAAATGCACAAAGCCGTCCCGTTTCCTATTATGTTACGCCGGAGATCACGCGCGAAATGGTAGACAGACTTGATGCCGTTTGCGACGATATGTATGCCTATATCACCGCGCAGAATTTCAGCGATCCGTATAGCGATGAAGCGCTTTCCTGCTTTATGGAATGGCTCGAAAACGATGAACGAGTCCTCGATTACGAAGAAAATGCCGGTGGTATTCTTTTCCATACGGTCGATGGTTTAACAGGCGGCTATGGTTATGACCGCACGAGCGAATTCGGCGCAGGATTCTCTGACATCGAAGATGTTTTTGACGAATATGAAAACGGCGGCGATATTTCGCAGGAGATCATTTTCAGCGAGATCCCGCAGACGAATGATTGCGCCGTTATGCTCACACCGATCACCGACGATCGCGTCATGCGCGAATTTGCCGATACATCTGACTATTACATCCGCACGCTTTACCCAAATCTTTACCCGAGGCGAAGCTTTGCCGAAGATAATACCGCTCTTATGCGCCTTGGCAGAGGCGATTTCACAGATGCCGGTCTTTTCATCCTCAATTCCCATGGTTCGCAGATGTTCATTTCCGGCGAAGAACATACAACCGCCAATATCATTTCCTGCTTCCAGCTTGGTCCGGATGTTCCCGAAACCTTGACCGCACTCGGTGACCCTGAGGCAAAGGATTATTTCCTGCTCTTCTCCGAAATTGGCAGCAATGTCCGTGTTTTCCAGCAGGTCGGTATAGAAGATAACTATATGGCAACTTCGTGGTTTTTGGAAAGTGTTCTTGCCGATAAACAGTTTGACAATACGATCGTCTATCTCAACGTCTGCTATGCGATGAGCGATTTTCGACTCCGCAGCATGCTCATTGAACACGGCGCTTCCGTTGTTATCGGCAGCAGAGGTGTTCTGGGCACCAAATATTCCGAAGTCATGATGTATCATCTCTTCAAAACGCTTTCCACAGAAGTCAACAAACTGACATACGGAAACCTCCTCGAAGGTCTTGACACATTGACGGTTGATGCGGCAAATGCGCTTGCCCGAGTCGATGGGTATAAAGATATCGTCAAGCCGGATGAGATCAACGATGCAACTTTCCGCCAGCATTATATGCGGAATTCCTATAACAATGTCGATGAAGATGCACCGCTGCCCGATAAACTGAATTCCAGTGTCATGCTTCCGCGTGATTATCACTATGCAAACGGAAGAACGATCCGCCGCAATATTCTTTCCATCGGCAATATCGATGGCTATGTCAAGACGAAGAGTGACAATGCCCAGGATGCTGCGCCGATCGAAAATGCAAACGTCACGGCATATCGTTTCCATAACCATGATTTCATAGAGGAAGCGACCACGCAGACAGACAGCGAAGGCCATTATGCTTTTGAAAAGCTGCCCTACGGCAATTACATCATCAAAGCCGAAAAAGACGGCGAATCTGCCTATATCAGCACGACCGTTGATGAGGAAAATTATACCGCAGAGAATATTTATATGCTGCTTTTGATCGAAGGTCTCGTCCTTGACAGCAAGACAAACGAACCGATCGAAGGCGCAAACGTCGTTCTCATGCAGGATGATGCCGTTTATGAAGCCGTAAGCGATGCTAATGGACGTTTCAAAATGACCGTTCAGCGAAAAGACAGCGAAGTCAAAGCCTCCGCAGAAAAGTATTCCGATAAAACGGTAAGTGTCCGCAAGGAAAAGCTTGAAAACATCGTCATTCTTCTTGAGGAAAACAACGCCGGTATCTTCTATCAATATCTGCGCGATGTCGTCATTCCCGAAGAAGGTTTGGCAAACATCAGCATCCATGAACGCCGTTTTGATGATCCGGCAACCATGGCTTCTATCGAGAAATTCAACGAAAAGAATGCCGGTCTTATCTCTGCGGTCGTCTGCGACCTCGATGGAGATGAAGAACAGGAAATGCTGACCCTGCATTATAAGGCAATGAACCGCGATGATACGAACCTTGAAAAAGTCGTACAGGCGATCAGCAGCTTCAAAGGGAGCAGCCGTTACACATATTCCAGCCTTGCCCTTGAGGCAAGAGTCTATGCGCTCGTTGACGGAAAAGTCATGCTGACAGATACCCGAGACAACATCATCTGCCTTGAATCCGATAACTGGGGCGATTTCTATGCTTCTCTCTATGAACATGACGGACGCATCTATCTCTATACGCAAAACAGCCAGTGCGACCTTACCGTTCATTACGAAGGGCATTGGGAGGAAGAATATTATCACTTTGAAGAGGATAAATTTGTCTTTGACTACATCTATGCAAAGGGAAAATGGCGTGCACCAAATCCCGAAGGCTTCGATTGCAACGAACTTTTAGGTGCACTCGGTACGCCTGAATCGGAATTGGGCAACGGCGGAATGAACTTCCAGATGCTGCAGAATTTTGAGCCTGTCTTCCCGCAGAACAGCTCTATCCTGACGCATGTCCACTGTGAATACATGACCTATCGCTACGCAGAAATGAGAAACCGTGATTTCACTTTCCTCATGAGCGTTCTCGACGGCGAAATCGAACCCTATGTCTATAGACCGGTTTCCGGCTGAAAAAACACACTAAACCGTCGGTCTAGGCAACTGAACCGGCGGTTTCTTGCTTTTTACGGCAAAAATGGCTACACTGAAATCAAAAAAAGGAGTTTACGATATGCAGAATATGGGAAAAAGGATTGCAGAAGCAAGACAAAAATGCGGTATGACACAGGCAGAGCTTGCCGCAAAAATGAACGTCACGGATAAAGCCGTTTCCAAATGGGAGCGTGGAATTTCAAGACCGGATATCGACAGTATCCCACGCCTTGCGGAATGCCTTTCCATGAGCACGGAAGAGCTTTTCGGCAGCACAGGCACAAAAGAAGTGCCCGAAAAAAATGAAGATATCCTCTCCCTTATCTTAACGGGTATTCCGCTGGCCATGGGCATTTCCGTCGCCGTCTTAAATCTTTTAAACCAAATCGAAGCGCGCGATTCCTTTATCCTCATCGGCATCGGTCTTGCCTCACTCGCACTTCATGCGTTTTTGAAAAATAAATAATACGCTTACTTTATTTACTGTTCTTTCTTACTCACCGATTAAGCTACTGAATCACTCGTCTAACGAGTGGTTTTCTTTATACAAAAAGATCCTGCAATTTCTTGCAGGATCTCTTATTATCCGTTACGATACGAAATTATTCACCGCAGGTGCATTCTTCGCAGTCGCAGGTCTGGCATTCATAGCCTGTGTCAACATAAGCCATGTATTCGATAAGATCGAGGACTTTGTTGGAATAACCCCATTCATTGTCGTACCAGGATACGAGTTTAACGAATGTGGGGGAGAGCATGATACCAGCGTCAGCGTCGAAGATGGATGTTCTGGGATCGCCGATGAAGTCGGAGGAGACAACTTTGTCTTCTGTGTAACCGAGGATGCCAGCGAGTTCGCCTTCGGAAGCTTCTTTGATAGCAGCTTTGATTTCTTCGTATGTGGTTTCCTTAGCGAGGTTTACTGTGAGGTCAACAACGGAAACGTCAGCTGTGGGTACGCGGAAAGCCATACCTGTGAGCTTGCCATTGAGTTCGGGGATAACCTTGCCAACTGCTTTAGCAGCGCCTGTGGAGGAAGGAATGATGTTGAAAGCAGCGCCTCTGCCGCCTCTCCAGTCTTTCTTGGAGGGACCGTCAACTGTCTTCTGTGTAGCAGTTGTAGCATGGACTGTTGTCATGAGACCTTCTTTGATGCCGAAGTTATCGTTGATAACTTTTGCAAGGGGTGCGAGGCAGTTTGTTGTGCAGGAAGCGTTGGAAACGATGTTCATGTCTGTTGTGTAGCTTTCGTTGTTTACGCCCATAACGAACATGGGAGCATCAGCGGAAGGAGCAGAGATGACAACTTTCTTAGCGCCAGCCTGAAGGTGTGCTTCGGACTTAGCAACTGTTGTGTAAACGCCTGTGGATTCTACGACATAATCAACACCGAGTTCGCCCCACGGAATATCAGCAGCGTTCATGCATGCGAAAACCTTGGATTCTTCGCCGTTAACGATGATGGAGTTTTCTGTGCATTCTACATCGCCGTCGAAACGACCGTGTACTGTGTCGTACTTGAGCATATAGGTCATGTATTCGGGATCAATGAACGGATCGTTGATGCCGAGGACTTCGATATCCGGATCGCCTGCAGCTGCACGGAATACGAGTCTGCCGATTCTACCAAAACCGTTAATACCGACTTTGATTGCCATAATAATATGTCCTCCTAAATTTTATCTAAATAAAAAACTTATTTATGGATAAGGCAATTCGCCTTATTACCAATGATATTATATACTCTTATGTGTTTTTTTTCAATCCAATTTAAGGAAAATATCGATGTTTTTTCTTTGATTTTCCATCAAATTTACATCAGATTTTCGGGATTCAAGCATTCGAGTTCGGGAACGATGAATCTGCCGTTTTCACGAACCTTGACATCGTCAAACCACATATCGCCGCCGCCATATTCGGGTGTCTGAATGAGGACGAGATCCCAATGGATCGCCGAATCGTTGCCGTTATAAGCATCGTCATAAGCAGCACCGGGTGTGAAATGGATCGAGCCGGAGATCTTTTCGTCGAAAAGCGTGTCGTTCATGGGCTTTGTTACGAAGGGGTTGACGCCAATTGCAAATTCGCCGATGTATCTTGCGCCTTCATCCGTATCGAGAACACGGTTCAAAGCTTCGGTGTTGTTTGCGGTCGCTTCGATGATCTTGCCGTCTTTGAAGAGGAAGGAGATATTGTCGAAGCCTGTACCGCTGTATTCGGAAGGTGTGTTATAGGTGATGCGGCCGTTGATGCTGTCGCGAATCGGTGCAGTGTAAACTTCGCCATCCGGAATGTTCATCTTTCCGTCGCATTTGATTGCCTTCATACCCTTGATCGAGAATGTGATATCGGTATCTTTTGCTGTCAGGCGGACTTTATCTGTCTTTTCCATCATTTCAACGAGGCTGTCCATCGCAACGGACATCTTCGAATAATCGAGGTTGCAGACATTGAAATAGAAATCTTCAAAATCACGCGTACTCATGCCGGCGAGCTGTGCCATCGAAGGTGTGGGGTAACGGAGAACGCACCATTTTGTCTTTTTAACGCGGATCGTGCCGTGAACCATGTGGCTGTAAATGGACTGATAATATTCGATACCCTGTTTGCTTGCACCGGACATTTCCGAAGCATTGTCATAGCCGCGGATGCCGATATAAGCGTCCATTTCGTTCATTCTTGCCGCATCGTAACGCGCCATATCTTCTGCCTGTTCCTTGGATAAACCGTCTACAAGCGCCGCAAACGGCCTGTAACGGCGAATTTCAAGATGCGGAACAGCGCCGACTTTATATGCCGCGCGGACGAGTTCCTCTGCAACGAAATCGTCGCAGTCATATACTTCGATCAAAACCTTTTCACCCGGCTTTAAAGCGCAGGAATAGGTCATGAGATTTTCTGCCAACTGTGTGATCCTCTGGTCTGCCATGATTGATCCCTTTCAAGTTTTTTATATAATAAATTAGTCTTCAAAATTAACGGTTTCGCCGATGATGTAATAAGGTCTGCCCTTTGCCTCATCATAGATACGCGAGAGGTAAAGCCCGACAACGCCGATACAGACGAACAAAAGTGCCATCAGTATGGAAAGCAGCGAAAGCACGAAATGCAGCGAGCCAAGCGGATTTCCCATTACCCAGATCACGATCGAAGCGATCATATACAGGAAACCCAGAACACCTGCCAAAGCGCCGATGCCAAAAGAAAGTTTCAGCGGCTTGTCCGAGAAGGATGTAATGCCATCCTCTGCAAGGCGCAGCATCTTCTTTAAGGTGTACTTTGTTTCGCCGGCAAAGCGTTCGTCTCGAACGTATTCCACAGGTATTGAACGGAAACCTGCCCAAGCAGTAAGTCCGCGCAGGAAGCGGTTCCTTTCGGAAAGACTGTTTAAAAAGTCCGCTACTTTTCTATCGATCAGGCGGAAATCGCCCGTATCTTTCGGGATAAAATCGCCGCCCAAAAAGCCCAATACACGGTAATAACCCCAAGCCGTGATGAGCTTAAAGATACTCTCGCCTTTTCTTTTTGCACGCTTGCCATAGACAATATCATAGCCTTCGCGCCATTTTTCGATCATTTTCGGAATGAGGTCCGGCGGATCCTGCAGGTCCGCATCAATAACAACGAGTGCATCGCCCGAAGCATATTTGATGCCTGCGCTGACTGCCGGCTGATGCCCAAAGTTTTTCTGAAAGCTGACGACTTTCGCACGGCCGTCTTCCCCTGCGATCTCTTTCAAAATGGATAAGGTATTATCTCTGCTGCCATCGTTGACGTAGATAATCTCCGGCTCCATTCCCATATAATCGACCTGAACGAGACGTTTGTGCGTTTCGCGTATGACTTCCTGTTCATTAAAACACGGTACAATGATCGATAATTTCATAAAATGCTCCAAAATATTTGCTCTCATATAGTATAGCCCAAATCGAGAAAAAATTAAACCTCCCATGTCAAACAATTTCGCACAGAATATGAAGTTTTCATGAATTGCGCTCCGCTCAAATTGATAAACAGGCATATTTCGGGTATCATAAGAAAAAACATCCGCTTTTTGGAGGTATTTTTGAAGTTTTCAAAGCTTTTACTGCTCTTTTTAATACTGCTTTTTGTTCTGATCCTTATTTTATATTTTATGGGCGCTTTTTCCAAAGAAATTACTCTGACAACCTATACGATCGATTCCGAAAAAATTTCGGGAAAGCTGCGTCTGATGCTGATCACAGACTTGCATTGCTGTTTATACGGCAAAAATCAGGAGATCCTGATGAATAAGATTGCAGAAGCAAAGCCCGATGCCATTCTGTTATCGGGCGACATTATCGATGATCAGCGTGATCCGGCAAATTCATTTCTGTTTCTGGAGCAAGCCGTAAAAGAATACCCCTGTTTTTATGTCACGGGCAACCACGAACTCCGCACAGGAAAAGCCGATCTTTATAAAGAACAGATGCAAGAAATTGGTATCCATGTTCTCGAAGGTGAAAATATCGTTTTTGAGTTCAACGGTAAAAAGATCAATCTTTGCGGTATCGATGATCCTTCGAGCGGACTTGAAACCATGCAGCTTGATTCCGCATTTTCGGGCATTGACAAAACGCTTTATACCGTTCTTTTGGCACACAGGCCTGAGCGCTCCCATATTTACCAAAACTACCCTGCCGATCTTGTCGTTTGCGGTCATGCGCACGGCGGTCAGTGGTGTATTCCCGGTTTATTAAACGGATTTTTTGCACCGAATCAGGGCTTTTTCCCGAAATATGCAGGCGGTCTTTATGAATTCGGCGATATGAAAGAGATTGTTTCACGCGGTCTTGATACACATCGCCTGATCCCGCGCATTTTTAACCCGCCGGAGATCGTGCTGATCGAAATTCGCTAAAATTGTTATTGACAATCAGCCTTTTATCGCCTATAATAAAGAGGTCGTTTAGGGGAGTAGCTCAATTGGCAGAGTAGCGGTCTCCAAAACCGTAGGTTGCGTGTTCGAGTCGCGTCTCCCCTGCCAAAAAACCTTTTGTCTTTCAGACAAAAGGTTTTTTCATTAAATCCGCCCTTCGGGCAGAATAAATCCATTTTTCATGGATGAAATCACTGCGTGATGAAATCCGACTGCGTCGGGAATTGCGGATTTAATTTCATCTGCACAGCAGATTTCATCCGGCTCTGCCGGATTTCACCGCATCATGCGATTTCATTTGATTTTCTCTTCTCTTATATCCAAAAATATTGAGGAATAGAACATGGCAGAAAATAAATTAGCCGATCTTTCTACATCATTTGCAATATGTATATTGCATCTTACCGAAAATATCAAAGGTCATTATTCCCTTAGTAATCAACTCGAAAGAAGCGGAACAAGCATAGGTGCTAATATTCGCGAAGCAAAATATGCACATAGCCGACCGGATTTTATTGCGAAGCTGCAAATTGCTCTCAAAGAATGCTATGAAACAGAGTATTGGCTTGAAATCGCTTGGAAAGCAGGTATTCTACCGGAGAATACAGCAAAAAACATTCTCCATGATTGTGGTTCGATCAGACGTCTTCTCATCGCATCTATCAATACCGCAAAATCAAAAACACAAAAAGAGGAGTCATAACGACTCCTCTTTTTTATTCAAGTTCAAATACACCCGAATAAAGCTGGCTGTATGTTCCGCCAAGTTCGATGAGTTCCTCATGCGTACCGCGTTCGATGATCCTGCCATGGTCAAGAACCATGATAACATTCGAGTTCTGAACCGTTGAAAGCCTGTGCGCAATGACGAAAACCGTTCTGCCTTCCATCAGCTGATCCATACCTTTCTGTACGATCGCTTCTGTGCGCGTATCGATCGAGCTTGTCGCTTCGTCGAGGATCATAACCGGCGGATCGGCAACGGCTGCTCTCGCAATGGAAATGAGCTGCCTCTGACCCTGCGATAAACCTTCGCCGTCGCCGGAGATCACCGTCTGATAACCCTGCGGCAGCATGCGGATAAAACCATCTGCATTCGCAAGTTTTGCGGCATTGATGCACTCTTCATCGGTTGCATCGAGCTTGCCGTAACGGATATTTTCCATGACCGTACCTGTAAAGAGGTTGACATCCTGCAATACGATGCCCAGCGAACGCCTGAGATCGGCTTTTTTGATCTTGTTGATGTTGATGCCGTCATAGCGGATCTTGCCGTCTGCAATGTCATAAAAACGGTTGATCAGGTTGGTGATCGTCGTTTTGCCTGCGCCTGTTGCACCGACAAAAGCAACCTTCTGACCGGGCTTTGCGTAAAGCGAAATATCGTGCAGGACGGGTTTTCCCTTGACATATTCAAAATCAACTTCAAACATACGGATGTCGCCTTTGAGCTCCGTATAGGTCGTTGTGCCGTCATGATGCGGGTGTTTCCATGCCCAAAGCCTTGTCTTTTCTTCCGTTTCGGTGAGGACACCGTCAACATATTTCGCATTGACGAGCGTAACGTAGCCTTCGTCTGTTTCGGGCTTTTCATCGAGCATGGCAAAGATTCTCTCCGCACCGGCAAGCGCCATAATAATGGAGTTCAGCTGGTTGGAGATCTGCGTGATCGGCTGAAGGAAGCTCCTCGAAAGCTGCAGGAAGGAAGCGATCATACCGAGCGTCAGAATATTTGCGCCCGAAAGCGAAAGATTATGCACGCCTGCAATACCCATTGCACCGCCGACAACCGCCATCAGGATATAGAGAATATACCCTGCACAGTTTGTGAGCGGCATCATGATGATCGAGTTTCCGTTGGCAACGGTCATGTTGTGGCGAAGCTCATCATTCTTTTCTTCAAAAATCTCCATCGCCTTGTCTTCATAATTGAATACTTTGACAACACGCTGACCGTTCATCATTTCTTCGATGTAGCCGTTGACATCGGCAACAGACTGCTGCTGTTTGACAAAATAGGTTCGGCTCTTTTTCATAATACCGCCGGTCATGCGGAATACGAAAACAACAAAGACGAGAACCGCCAATGTCAGCCAGATGCTGATCGAAAGCATCGAGAAGAATACCGTTACGATCGTGATCGTCGAGGAAACAAACTGCGGAACACCCTGTGAGATCATCTGTCTTAATGTGTCGGCATCGTTTGTGTAGTGGCTCATCGTTTCGCCGAAGCTGTGTGCATCAAAATATTTGATGGGCAAAGTCTGCATATGCGTGAACATTTCATCACGGATCGTTTTCAAAACGCCCTGCGTGACCGTACACATAATGCGGCTGTAGAAAAGCTGCGATAAAATACCTGCGATATACAGCGCAGCGAGCTTGACAAGCGCTAAAATGAGCGGACCATAATCCGGTGTACCCTGCAGAAGAAGCGGTGCGATATAATCGTCAATGAGCGACTGCGTAAAGAGCGAGGATGCTACGCTTGCGATCGCAGAGATCACGATGCATGCAATGACGAGGAAAAGCTTCAGCTTATACTGCCCCATATAGGAAAACAGGCGGATGATCGTCTTTTTATCGGGTTTTCGCATACGCGGCGGCATTTTTCCCGCAAATTCCGGCGGTTTCTTGCCGTTTTTATCCATAGGCGGCATTTTTTTGTTCATTTCTTTATTGTCAGTTCTGTTCATCTGCCGCACCTCCGTTCGTCTGAGATTCATAAATTTCGCGGTAAACATCGCTTGTCGCCATCAATTCTTCATGCGAACCAAACGCCATGATCTTACCGTCATCCATAATGATGATCTTATCGGCATCCATAACGGAGCTGATCCTCTGTGCGATGATGAGCTTTGTCGTATCGGGAATTTCCTCGCGGAAAGCCTTGCGGATCATCGCATCCGTCTTGGTATCGACAGCACTCGTGGAGTCATCGAGGATCAGGATCTTCGGTTTTTTGAGAAGCGCACGGGCAATGCAAAGTCTCTGTTTCTGACCGCCCGAAACGTTGGAACCGCCTTGTTCGATGTAGGTATCGTAGCCTTCGGGGAAGCTTTCGATAAATTCGGAAGCGCAGGCAAGATCACAGACATGGCGGATCTCTTCATCCGTTGCGTCCGCTTTGCCCCAGCGCAGATTTTCCTTGATCGTGCCGGAGAAAAGGACGTTTTTCTGTAATACCATGGCAACCGCATCGCGGAGTACCTTGATATCATATTCACGGGTATCTCTTCCGCCAACCATAACGCTTCCCTTTACCGGGTCGTAAAGCCTCGGGATCAGCTGCACAAGCGTCGATTTGGAGGAACCCGTTGCACCGATAATGCCGACAGTTTCGCCGGATCTGATCTCGAGATCGATATCGTCAAGGCAAAGCTTATCTGCATTTCTCGAATAGGAAAAATCGACATAATCGAAGCGGATGCTGCCATCTTTGACTTCCGTTACGGCGTTTTCGGGGCTCGTGATGTCGCTCTGTTCGTCCAAAACTTCGCAGATTCGCTCACCGCTTGCTCTTGCCATCGTCATCATAACGAAAAGCATCGAAACCATCATGAAGCTCATGAGGATCTGACCGGAATAAGAAAGAAGGCTCATCAGCTGCCCTGTCGTAAGACCCAGAGCGGCGTTGTTTCCGCTTGCCACGATCGCATTTGCACCGAGCCAGCAGATCAGGATCGTACAGGAATACATCGAAAACTGCATGATCGGCGAGTTGAATGCGACGATCTTTTCCGCAGAAGTGAAAAGCTCATAGATCGTCTGCGAAATGCCCTTGAATTTCTTTTCTTCGTTTTCTTCGCGGTTAAAGGTTTTGACAACACGGATCCCGCGGACGTTTTCCTGTACAACGAGGTTGAGGTCATCATAGGTGCGGAAAACTTTTTTGAATTTCGGGTGCGCCTTTAAGGTGATAAACATCAGGCCTCCGCAAAGAAGCGGAACGAAAATAAGGAAGATCATCGAGATCTTTGCATCGATGCTGAAAGCCATCACAGAGGAAAAGATCAGCATCGAAGGGCTGCGGATCGCCATTCGTGTGAGCATCTGGTATGCCATCTGCACATTGTTGACATCCGAAGTCAGCCTTGTAACAAGGCTTGTCGTCGAAAATTTGTCGATGTTGGAAAAGGAATAGGTCTGTATATGGTTATACATATCGGACCTTAAATTTTTGGCAAAACCGGCGCTGCCTGCGGTTGCGGTTTTTCCGGCAAGAATACCGAAAGTTCCTGCGCAGACGGTCAGAACGAGAAGCCATAAAGCCATTTTGATGATATAGCTCATGTCTCCCATTTCGATGCCGTTATCGATGAGTTTTGCCATAAAGAAGGGAATAAGAACCTCTATGACGCTTTCAAGCGCGACAAAAAGCGGTGTCATGATGCCCTCTTTTTTGTATTGCCGGATCGAACCGGCAAGCTTTTTAATCATGCTGCATCAATCCTTTCAAAAAAATCTATCCGAAAGTACTAAGTCTTTCAAAGCACTCAGTCTTTCATATTCTCCTTTAATCTGCAAAGGTAGCCCATCAGCTGATCGAGCTCTTCTTCGCTGAAGCCACGGGTCAACTTATTGTGGACTTCCCTTCTGTCCGCTGCGATGCCATCGGCAAGCTCCTGTGCCTTTGGGGTAAGCGTCAGCTTTTTGAGTCTCGCATCCTGCGGAACCATGTGTTTTTCCACAAGACCTTTTTCAACCATCGAGCTGACCAGCTTCGAGGCTGTCGAGCGTGTGATGGAAAATTCTTTTTCAAGGTGCTTCTGGTAAGTATCCCTGTCTGCATGGTCTGCAATATAGGCGATGATCCAACCGTTTGAACCCGATGCGGAGTCGATCGCTTTTTTGGTTGCGCTGTTGTCGATGTAGCGGCGAATAAGGTAACTAATAGAACGAAGTTCTTTACCGATGTCATGCTGATGATCCATGTATTCCTCCAAAACTTGTTTATGTTTCAACTGTTTGCTCTTCAACATTATAAAGACAAAGAAAACCCCAGTCAAGAAAAAAATCATTTCGTTACCAAATGTTTAAAACTTTGTTTATGTTGCTTTAAACTAAAAAACTCCCCCGAATTTTCTTCGGAGGAGTATCATTCTTTCTATTACATTTCCTGCAGATAGCGGCGTAAAAATTCCTTAGTACGCGGATTCTGCGGATCTTTGAAAAGCTGTTCAGGTTTGCCTTCTTCGGCAATAACGCCGGCATCCATGAAGACAACACGATCCGCAACATCTCTTGCAAAAGCCATTTCATGCGTAACAACAATCATGGTAAGGCCGCTTTTTGCAAGCTCACGCATAACGATCAGAACTTCGCCAACCATTTCCGGGTCAAGCGCCGATGTCGGTTCGTCGAAAAGGATCGCATCCGGATTCATCGAAAGCGCACGGGCAATGGCAACACGCTGTTTTTGTCCGCCGGAAAGCTGTTTCGGGCGCGCGTTGATATAGGCATCCATACCAACCATGGAAAGATATTTCATCGCATTGGCTTCAGCTTCTTCCTTACTGCGCTTCAAGACCTTTGTCTGCCCGATCATGCAGTTTTCGAGTGCTGTCAGGTTTTCAAAAAGATTGAACTGCTGAAAAACCATGCCGAGCTTTGCACAGTATTCCGCGCGTTTCATGCCGCTTTTGCGGATGTCTTCGCCTTTATAAAAGATGCTGCCGCTTGTAGGCGTCTCCAGCATATTGATGCAGCGGAGCAGCGTCGATTTTCCCGAGCCGGAAGAACCGATGATGCAGACAACTTCACCTTCGTTAACAGAGAAATTGACGTCGCGAAGGACCTCATTCGAGCCGAAATTCTTTTTGATATGCTTTACTTCAACAACCGTATTCATATTCTTCTCCTTTCGCTCTTATTTCTCGTTTACTTTGAAGACAGACTTCGGGTCAGAGAAAGAACCGACGATCGTATAGGTCTTGGAACCTTCCATCCAGCGTTCAAGCAGGAGCAGGAGCCTCGTTACCGTAAAGGTCATGATGAAATAAATGACGCAGGTAATGAGGAAGACCTGGAAATACATGAAGTTCTGTGTTGCGATCGATTTGGACTGGTAATAGAGCTCTGTAACGGAAATAACGTTGAGAACAGAGGTATCTTTGATGTTGATGACAAATTCGTTGCCGATCGAAGGCAGAATATTGCGGAGAACCTGCGGCATGATGATATAGAGCATCGTCTTCGGATGCGTCATGCCGATGGAATGTGCAGCCTCAAACTGACCCTGATCAACGGATAAAATACCGCCGCGGACGATTTCCGCCATATATGCGCCTGTATTCAGCGATACAACGAAAAGCGCTGCATAGAATTTATCCATATACCAGCCGGCAAAAGCCGCACCGTAAAAGATGACCATTGCCTGAACGATCATAGGCGTTCCGCGGAAAACCTCTACATAAACGGAAAGCAGGGTATTGACGATCTTCATGCCGATCTTTCTTACTTTGCTCGAATATTCCGGAACGGGGATCGTACGGATAACGCCTACAAGAAGACCGATCAGAACACCGAAAATCGTACCGATAAGGGCGATGACGATCGTATCCTTTGCACCATTGAGGAACATCGGCCAATATTCCTGCAGTATTTCGATGGATTCCGCAATGAAGCCTTTACTCAGCAGCATCGGGCCCGTATGAAGCGTGAATGGGTTCAAAATCAAATCTCCTTTTCATGTGAGAAAGCCGCAGCACTGAACTGCGGCGTGTTTTTTGTTTGCAGTAGTTTTATTTCTCAGCCAACCTGATTTGCGATAGCTTCGTCCATGATCTTGCTTCTTTCTTCATCAGAAATTTCAGCAAGGATCTTGTTGATCTTTTCGACGAGCTCGGGGCTTTCGTTCTTTACGCCGACGGAAACAGCAACATCTTCATCAGAAACCTGGAAGCCTGCTTCAGCGGAGAACTGAACGAATGTGAAGTTTTCGTTTGCAGCTGCTGCGGAAACTGCTTCGGGTCTTTCGGAAACATAACCGTCGATGATGCCGCTCTCAAGAGCAACACGCATTGCGGAAAAGTCTTCCATAGCGTCCTGTTTTTCAACGCCTTCGATCTGGTCGATAACGCCATAGTGGACGGTACCCTGCTGACCTGTCAGCTTAGCGCCTGCGAAATCTGCGAGGCTTGCAGCATTTTCAAAATTGCCGCCTTTTTTAACAACGATGACGAGTTCGCTTCTGTAATAGGGAGCTGTGAAGTCTACACGTTCTTCTCTTTCGGCTGTCGGGGACATACCTGCGATGATGGCATCGATCGTGCCGGAGTTGACTGCCGGTTCAAGGCCATCCCAGCTTGTCTTGACGATGACGAGCTCTTTGCCTAAGCCTTCAGCGATCCTCTTTGCAATTTCTACGTCATAGCCGCCTGCATAGCTGCCGTCTTCAAGTTTGACAGCGCCGTTGGCATCGTTGACCTGTGTCCAGTTAAAGGGAGCATAACCGCATTCCATACCAACGCGGAATTCGTTATCTTCTTTTTTCGCGCAGCCGGAGAAAGCAAAGACAAAACAGATCGCCATCATTACGGCAAGAGCGGAATTCAAAAACCTTTTCATGATAAAAACTTCCTTTCAGTTACATCTTCCCATGCGCTTTCCTGCGCGGGGAAACTATCAAATGCAAGTAATATTTTGCCACATTTTTTTCATATTGTAAAGACAAAATGCAGTTTTTTATTTCAAAAAATTTCAAAAACAGCCTTATTTTGCCTGAAATCGACTTTTCTTTTGAAAGTTTCGGCGCATCTCTATATCTTCATCTTCGTTTTTCTGTATTTTTATACTATTTCGTTTGTTTTTTTCGCACAGAATAGCCGAATATGTTTCAAAAAAGCCTCCGCTTATGCTATAATATTTTTTGACGGACTTTGTCAGTTCATTTTGAAAGGAATAAAGACAATGCGGATCATTCAGGTGCTCGGTACAAACGGAAAAGGCACCACTTCCACCTATATTGCAGACATCCTCACACAGGCAGGCTATAAAACAGGGCTTTTTACATCGCCGCATCTTATCCGACGCGAAGAGAGGATCAAAATCGATAAAAAAAATATCCCCGCAGAGCGTTTTGATGCTCTCGAGGAAAAATATAAATCCGAAGAGACCTTTTTCAAGACCTTCACAAAAGCCGCAATGGAATATTTTGAAGAAGAAAAGGTCGATTTTGCCGTTCTGGAATGCGGTATCGGCGGAAGAAAAGACCCGACGACCGCTTACCCTGCGGAATGCAAAGTTTTCTGCCGCATCGGAATGGACCATATGCACATTTTGGGAAACAGCGTCCGTGAAATTGCCGAAGAAAAATTTGCCGCAGTAAGACCCGGCATTACCGTTATCACCATGCCGCAGCGTGATGAAGCAATGGAAGTCGGTGTTCGCGTTTGCCGTGAAATGGGTGCAAAGCTCATCGTGACGGAAAACTATACCGAAGGAAAAGATGCCGACCACATCAATTACCGTGGGATCGAAAATATCCGCATCAACAGCCCGACTGATGCCGCAAGACAGAATGCCTGCATGGCGATCGATGCCGTTTTGTCGCTCGAAAATACGCATATCACCGCAGACGACATCAGAACTGCCGTCAGCAATATGGTCATGCCCGGTCGTGTGCAGTATTTTGCGGAAGAAGACCTTTTGATCGACGGCGCACACAACGAAGATTCCCTGCATCTGCTCGCACATATTCTGCGGACAAGATATAAAGGCAGAAAGATCGTCCTTCTGACTTCCGCAACCGTCCGCAAAGACGTCAGCGAGCTTTCCGACCTTGCAAAAGAGCTCGGCGCTGTCGTTTATACGACCTGTGTCGTTAAGAGCCGCAACGTTTCCGCAGCGGAGCTTGCCGAAAAATTTGAAGGTGCGATTGCGATCGAAGATTTTGAAGATGCTTATCCGACCGCAAAAAAAGCCGCCCATGAAAGCGGCTCTATGCTCCTTTGTGCAGGTTCGCTCTATCTCGCCGGTGCTGTATTGGGCGAGATCGGCTACGAAGTTTAAAATTCGATATTCTTGACGATGGAAGTCACCGTTTTCGCATAAACATCGAGGGCATTTTTCTGCCATCCTCGTGCAAATCGGTCGGCTTCCTCTTTTGATGAACAGATCATCATGACTTCAAATATGGGGAAATTCCGCTCCAAAATGCGCATTGTCAAGCGATACTGTCCTTCGCCGATCCTGTGGTAATCGTAATAAAGCTTGCTTTCGAGCGAAAGGGCACTGCGGTTTTCCTCAAAAAAGGCTTCCATTTTCTGACGCCATGTATAGGAAAGCTCTTTTTTAAAAAAGTCGAGCGTTGTCTGCCCGATCTCATTGATCGCAATAAGGTTTCCGCCGATGGAAGGCGTAATATCGATGAATTTATCCTCTTCCAATTCCGCAAGCGTGCGCATCAGCTCGAAATATTCCATGACTTCATGATCTGCAACCAGGCGGATCAGCTGATTTTCCCGCAGCTCGATCGCCGCACATCTCAGCATATATAAAATCGAAAGCTTATTGATGGCGATGTATTTTGGGTTTACCTGCATAATATCCTCCTGACCTTGCTTTTATTATTATATGATGTTTTTCGGGAAAATAAAAGAACCACGCCGAATTTTCTTTTTTGAAAGGATACTACCATGGAAGAATTCAAAAACAGCTTAAAAGAAAGACTTCTTTTTGAAGGAGCCGATGCCGTTCATTTCGGTTACCTCGGCGAACTTTCGGGCGAACGTTTTTCTTCGCTGCCTTATGCCATTACGATCATCGTCAGGCTTTCTTCCTTTATCACTTCCGAATTGCACGAAGGCCCGAGCAAGCTGTATTTCCATAATTACCGCACAACAAACGCCATTTTAGACCGTATGAGCCTTCTTGCGGCAGGCATGATCGAGAGAAAAGGCTTCCGCGCGGTTGCAATCCCCGCTTCACAGACCGATGACGGCGAAAACATTGCCGGTGCGATTTCCCATAAAATGGCTGCTGTCCATACAGGTGCAGGTTATATCGGCAAAAATGCGCTCTTTATTTCCGATGAATTCGGTTCTGCGATTCGCCTTGCGACGGTTTTAACGGATATGCCTCTTGCGGAAAATACACTGCTCCATCGGGAAAGCCTCTGCGGTGACTGTACGATCTGCCGTGATGCCTGCCCTGCAAAGGCGATCAAAGGCGAAAATTACCGTGAAGGAATGCCTCGTGAAAGCATTTTTGATGCGAAATCCTGCAGCGATTATATGAAGAAAGCCTATCAGCATATCGGCCGTGGTGCTGTCTGCGGGATCTGCATCGGTGTCTGCCCAAAAAATAAAATAAAAAAATTTTGAAAAAGGTCTTGCATTCTTTTTTAAAACGTGTATAATAAGAAATGCGCTGAGGGGTTATAGCTCAGCTGGTCAGAGCGCTACGTTGACATCGTAGAGGTCGTTGGTTCGAGCCCAATTAACCCCACCACAAAACCTGGGATATACGTTATGTCTCGATTTAGGACCCACGCATTGTAAAAGGGTGATCGCGTTCGTAAGCGGATTGCAAGCTCACTACGAGTGAGAAGCGCGAAACTTACGGTAGAATACCCACCTGCCTGAGAGGCGGGTTGCAAAACGGGGCAGACGGTATCTTGGGATAATAAGAATATAGGGGAATAGTGTAACGGCAGCACATACGGCTCTGACCCGTCTAGTCTAGGTTCGAATCCTGGTTCCCCTGCCATGAAAAAAGCTCAAGTCAAATGACTTGAGCTTTTTTCAACGAAATTTGCCCTTCGGGCAAGTGAAATAGCTTCGCTATGAAATATTTGCCATGCAAATGTGAAATATTCGCTGATGCGAATGTGGGCAAATTTTATTTCACATCGACCGCAGGGAGATATTTCACCAAAACTGCATGAACTTGAAATCATACGCAGATCTTATTTTTCAATCTCCACTACCCCATGACAATTTCATATCAGTCCGCTTCAACACCTTCACTTATATTGACAGGTGTTTTATTTATCATTTATAATTTTATAGCAGAAGTTATTATTTTCATCAGTCACCCGTTGAATTTTACTTATCTCCGACACTTTCCGAAACGAGCAAATTTATATGCAAGTCAACAAAAGAACTTATAAAATTCTATCGATCATTATATTGATTGAGATACTTGTTTTAACTACGCTATCCAAATTAGGACTCGCTACGGTAAATCAAGCGTACAGTTATCCGCTTGCAGTAATCCTCTTTGTTCCGATTTTAATCATTCTGTGTTTAGCAGGTCATGATGCCGCAAGGAAAAAATGGGTACGCATTCTATGCAAGTTTCTATTTTGGTATATCATCACCGCATTTGTTTATATTTTCTTTAAACTGTATTGCTGAAGCTGAATAAGCAAAAATTATCGCAGAATTGGATAATGATTTTCCGCCGCACAGAAACTTAGCAGGATAAAAAACGATAAAAAGGAGATATCTATGAAAAGAATTAAATTTCCTATTTATACATGGCTGATTGTGACATTTCTGATCACCACAATACTAATGTGTTTTGAGTCGCGTGATCCAGATATAAAGGTGTGTATCTGCTCATGCTGTATTTATTTGGTTATAAAAAAACAATATAATGAGATTATGAGTTTCTCCAAAGCGAATAAAACTATCTGTATTTTGTTTGAGATATTAGCAATAATAGGGTTACTATATTTTATTATCTTTGTTTTCCGAAAAAGTCCTGAATCCATGGTAGATATTGGGCGATATGTAAATCATGTTTATGGTGGTGTAGAAGATATCGAGTTAGCGAAAATGATAAAAGAATATGAGATCAAAGCGAATATCCATCGCATTTATCAAATTGCTATAAACCTGTCAGTATCTATTTGGTTAATTATTCAAAATAAGAAATGTAAAAGCAACTAACTTATTAGTACACTTTATTTAAACAAAGGCTGCCCGATTTGAGCAGCCTCTTTTTATCCAACCCATATGCCGCCAAGCGCCGTGATCGTATCTTCACCGGCTTTGCCGTCAACTTTGAGCCCTTTTAATTCCTGATATTCCCTGACAGCTCTTTCTGTCTTGCTGCCAAAGATTCCGTCAACGCCAAGATCAGCATCCGTTGCTTCGTTTAAAAGCACCTGTAATGCCATAACATCATCGCCGGTCATCCTCGGGAAAACCTTCTTTAAAACTCTTGTAAAAACGATCCTGTAGGAAATTTCTTCGTTGATCTCGTCCGCAAAATAAGACGGTCTGCCGTATGCGTTCCAATAATTGCTGTCGAAGGGTCTGATGACAACGCCGTCATCCCTGCCTTTCGCTTCAGCAACATTCAGTTTGTCGTCAATGACATAGCCGATGTGATAAGCCCTGCCCTTTTTGTCGCCGCTGGTGTAAATGCGGAAAACCCAATCGCCTCGCTTGAGGTCCGACTTGCCCAACATCGTGCACTTTGCTTTCATGCCGTTTGCCGTCATGTCCGAAGAAGCAATGCGCTTCTTGTTGTAAAGCCAGTTCATCCCGTAGCCGGAGCAGTCAACGCAAGGGATCACCTCAAAAGTATTCTTCCTGCTGTTGTAAAGCTTCAAAGCACGGTTCGCATTCTTTGTCGAAGTCTCAACCTTTTTGATCCAATCTTCCGCTTTCCCAAGTTCCTTTGTAAAGCTGTCATCCTTGTAAACGATCCCATCACGAATAACCTGAGTTTGTCCACCCCAAATATAAATAGCACGGCCGGCAAAACTTTTTAAATATGCAATAAATTCGTCGAGCTGCGAAGGCTGCGTGCCATATAAAGCCTCGATCCTGTTCCAAACCGTTTCGGTAATAATGCCGTCTTCCGTAAAACCCTGTTCTTTCTGCAGCTTCAAAACCGCTTCCGTTGTGTCTTTGCGGAAGGTCTTGCTCGTGATCTGTTTGATGTTTTCCGCATAATAGCCAAGGTCAAAAAGCCTGTTTTTGATGTAGAACACATCTTCACCGCTCATGCCCTGCTTTAAATCTCTCTTATAGTCCATGTTTTATACCTCATCCAAATGCGATCGCACATAATGCCGCAACGCCTGCACCTAAAACACCGCCGACGATGCTTGCCCAAATCGTCCGCGTTTTGTACTGCTTGTCGCTTTCCAAATTGCCGATCCTGCGCTCATGCGAATCCATCTTCGTTGTCAGCCTTTCGACCGAAACCGCAAGCTTATGTGTGCTTTCCGTCAGGTCGTGTATCTCGTTCTGCTTCTGAAAGAGCGTCCTGATCTGCTCTTCGATGTGCGCAACTTTTTCCTCGATCGTCATTGCTTACTCCCTCAGTTCCGGCAAGCCTGCAACACTTGTGAGCAAAGACAAAATTGCCGCTAAAGCCGATGCAGATAAGACCATCAGCCAATCGACCTCTGCCATGACGATGGATGTTCCGATCGTTGCCGCTGCTGTCTGTGCAAAGGTCTTGAGCGCACGAACGCCGGCAGCTTTCAGCCATGTTTTGAAGTTTGTTTTCATTTTTTATGCCTCCTTTGTAATAGAAAAGGCGAGCTATTACTCGCCTTTTTCGTCTATAAAGTTTTTAATCTCCGCTTCTGTCAGCATCGTTTTTCCTCTTTTTGTTTTAGCCTTTAATTCAGCTCAAGTGCTTTCGATTTCAACACTTCTACACCTGTACCCGATTTCATGATAGTGTTTGCTTTCAGATTGGTTGCGCCACTCGGCGGATTGTAAGCAAGAGCAAACATTCTCCCATAACCTGTCTGTGTTCCTTTATTGGAAGTATATACATTTATTATGGAAGTCTCACTAAACCAAATATCTTGTCCTGTACTACCATTTTCTTTATCCCAAACAAAACGAACACCAATTTGCAGATTGTTATCTGCCGCACCATCTTTCAGAAATGGTACAGCCTTCAATTCCGGTGCAGGAATAGTCTTTATATTATAACCTTCGCCGGTATACGAAGTATCGAGACTTAATGCAAAAACCACTGTTACAAAGAAATATGCCTCGCCGTTCCAAACCGGAAGTTGCGCGTTGTTTACATCAAGTTTCACCGAATCTATAGCTGCAACTAATAACCCATTGTTACCGTTGCTGTTATCTATCACATGAGACCCTGTAAAGCCTACGACATATTTTTCTACCGTCATGGTATTACCGTTCAAATCTACCGTTACGCCAGAAGGTACTAAAATACTGATCTCTGTTGTATTTGCTATCAACTGTACAGTATCGCCAGATACCGCTTCGGCTAATGCCTTCTCCACAGTAAAGTATTCTTTTTCACCAATCATTGCTACGACAACACCTGTGCCGGGGTTCGGGTCTTCAATATAGCTGATCTTTTTGCCATTTTCATTGGTCATAGAAATAGAATCTACACCATTAAAAATTGTTCCATCTAAAATTAAATTCTGTGCCATGAAAAATCCTTTCTTATTCAATAGTCAATACACCATTCAGCAATTCCGCTGTGATAGTTGTCTTTGTTCCTGTTATTGGTTCTCCATCTGCTCCATGCGCCGTATAACCCGAAAGAAGCGTTCCCGGCGTTACGGTGTCTTCGCTCGTGTCTACAAATTTCGCCATACCACTGCCATCTGCCTGCGGTATTCTGATATATGGGATATTTTCATATTCAACGCCACGTATTATTATATTTTTTGCCATTATCTGCTCCTTATGTGATCATAAGCGCATCTCCATCATAACTGATGATTCCATAACAATCAGGAATAGCCTCAATTATAATTTCATTGGATAATACTCTATTTGCAGTCTTAAGTATTATTTCTTCCGTACCCGGTGATACAAGATATTCACCCATATAATACGGATAGAATTCACCTTCAAGATGCAATAAAGGCATTTCTTTCTTTTCCACAAAAAGTTCTATTATTTGTTCATTTTCAATAGAATTCTTTATTTGTTTTTCCATGTTCACCTCATGTTTTCTCTGTGTGTAACGACCGGGCAAATCTCCAGCTCTGTCATCGGGCAAAGATATTTTTCGCCGGTATCGTCTTTCTTGCGAATATCAAAAAAATATTTCCCGAAATCGAGCTTTTCCGTATCTTCGGGCAGAATCCCGATCCGATACCAACCTGTCTCTGCATCAAATACGATGCCGCCGTTTTCAAGATCCTTCAAAATCAGCGCATCTTTACTGCGGTAATCCTTTTTTACCGAAAAACAAAGTGCCGCAGGCTTTTCCAAAATGACATTGCCATCCGTGTCCTTTCGCTGAAAAGCCAACACCGTCGTTTCCGATCTTCTGATCATAAGCATGATCCAATCCTCCTTTTTGCTATTTGGGCTCATCACCCATATCAGCATTATATAAGAGCTTTTCGCTGCACAGTCCGCAGTTTCGGGGCAATAAAAAAAGAGACCGTGCTGGTCTCTTGCTTATTTTTTCATTTGGTAAAATGCCGCCGCAGGCTTTCCGCATCGCCGTAAAAATGGAAAAAACCTTCTTCCTCCGTTTTTCGCATACCGAGCTTTTCCATAAGCTTCTGCGAATAGAGGTTTTCTTTTTCGGCAAAGGCTTCGACTCTTTTGATCTGCTCAAAATTTCGCGCCAAATAGCGGCATAGGGCGAAATAAAGGCCTGTTCGCTGATACGCTTTAACGATCTGCAATTCCTCTGCAACAAGGCATTCCCCACGCAGATAGTACATAAAAAAGCCAAGTATCCGCTCTTCCTTTTTCAAAAGCAGGAGCTGCCTGTTTTCCTTTTCAAGCGCAGAGCCGACTTCCGAAAGCCATAACTCCCGCGACATTCTGCAGCCGTTTTCCGCCATGATCCCGTATAAATCCGGTAAAACGGTCTTGATTTCTTTTTTATCGAGATACATGATCTGCATGGCTTTTCTCCCCTTTTTCTTAACAGTATAACATATATCCGTATCTGTTGACGAAAAATTCTCCGTATGTTAGGATAAATTTGCCCAACATCGATCAATATTTACAAAGAAAGGAACGAAAATGAAACATTTAGGAACCGTTCGCCTGGAAACAGAGCGTTTAATTCTTCGCCGCTGCCGCATAGAAGATGCCGAAGCTTCTTATCGGAACTGGGCAGGCGATGAAAAAGTGACAAAATTCCTGACATGGCCAACGCACAGCGATGTGAATGTCACAAAAATGATCCTCTCAGATTGGGCAAATTCCTATGAAAAGCCCGATTATTATCAGTGGCTGATCGAACTGAAAGAGATCGGCGAACCCATTGGCTCGATCTCCGCCGTCAAAGTGGACGATGATTTAAAAAAAGTGGAGATCGGCTATTGCATCGGCAGCAAGTGGTGGCATATGGGCATCATGACGGAAGCTTTTTCTGCCGTGATCGGCTTTTTCTTCCGCGAAGTCGGTGTGAACCGCATTGAAGCACGCCATGACATAAACAACCCGCATTCGGGCGCTGTCATGAAAAAATGTGGACTGCAATTTGAAGGAACACATAGACAAGCAGACCGCAATAATCAGGGAATCGTCGATGTTTGTGTGTACGGCATTTTGGCCGCAGATTATTTCAGGAAATAAAAGAAGCGAGGTTTGAAGCCTCGCTTTTTATTATACAGAGCCATTTTTTCGGTTAATATTTATATATAAAAATTCCGGACACAATTACCGTGTTCTCCCGCGGCAAATTCAGAAAATAGTTAAAAAAACTAAAAGTACACCTGTTGTCACAATGCAATCGCTTGGATAAATCTTCCGATTAAGGTCTGGTCAGCTTCAAACTCAAATGTTAATGTTAGTTCAAAAAAGCGTATAAGTAAGGGTAAGAAAGACCAAAAGTAAGGTGAATCTATAAAGCCTCAACTTTTGATGAGTTCCCAGTCAGAATAAATCATATTTGCATTTTTGTCTATATCCCAAGGGTGTGACATGGAAAGATTGAGCAAATACCTTGCAGGCGGCTTGGAAACATATTTTTTGTAATGTTTAGCGACTTTCCAAAATTCCTCCATCGTATACTGTGCAGGGAGCTTTTTGAGTGCTGTTCTAAAGTCTTCTTCCTTTTCTTCCGGAAGATCTATCCAACAGTTTGTTATTGTCAGCGGCAACTTAATTTCAGTTGTTTCAAACTTTTGCTTATAATCCGGATGTTCTTCAAAATATTTTTTTATTTCAATAAGAACGTCGTTAGAAACAGGTTTCAACCAACGGGAATCCTCACAGGAAAAACCGATGCGAGGCTTCATTTTTGCCGTGAAGCATTTTTTAAGAACTGCCCACTGACCAATAACTTGCCCCTTTTTCCAATGAATATCATCGGAATCGTAGTCTTCGGTTGCAATATGAGGTTTGATATCGATCAATTGCCAATATCCCGAACCGTATCCCGTGACAAAATCTCCGATTTTCATTTTGCATTCTCCTTTGCGGTATTGACGGAAGCAATTAGAATTCGGCGAATCGCACCGCATTGATTGTAAAGAGTGACTCCGGTTTCTTTGTTCAAAATATCGGATTTTACAAACAGTTCCAGCCAATATTCCGTTTCATAGCATTCTTTTAAGGCAATCTGCAGTTTTGCAATAAAGTCAGG
>SVGZ01000037.1 GCA_015056045.1 Clostridiales bacterium
GATATAGAGCTGCCTTCCCGCTGCACCGAAAGAAATGATCGGGATAAAAGCATAGAGCGCATATTGCCCGAAAACAGGCGTAAGCCCTGCAAAGAAATAAAAGGCCATGAGCAGAATGAGCGCAATATTTAAGATCGTCCTTTTATTTTTTACCCTATCCGTGATGAAGCCCATCGGGAAAAGCAAAGCGACCGTTATGATCTGATTCAAAAAAGTCATAAAGGAAAGCTGTTCTGCCGTGGCGCCCAAAAGCTCCGCAAACAGGTTCGTATTGGCGCTGACGAGCCTCTGCACGATCGTGATCAGAATTCCATCGATCGCAAACATGAGCAGATTATGCTTTTTGGTATCGGTTTTGATTTCTTTCCGCCAATTTTTCAGTTTTTCCATGCATTTTTCCTCTGTTTACTCAAAGATTTCCCCGATTTTGGCTTTTATGATATGAAAAAAGGCACTGAAAACAGTACCTTTTTGATTTCTATCAAGTTTTATGCCGCATTGTTTTCTTCTTTTCTCATTTTGCGCCAACGATACATCCAAAGTGTACCCGTTGCAAGGCGGAGGAAGAAAATGATCGTATATGTCGTGCGGAAAGCATCTGCATCGCCGCCGAAGGCATTATAGATCGCAACACCGATGGAAGGCATGATCGCATTGGTGAATGTCGTCAGGATCGTGAAGAGCGAAATGCAGAGTGCGCTGTATTTCGGGTCAACAACTTCCATCAGGCAAAGCGGAAGGTTGAGCGTATTGACCGTCTGCGGAAGGTTTGCACAGAACCAGATCACCATGAAGGCAACATACGCAAGTGTTGTATGACCAGCTTCATAGATCAATGTCGAAACGATAATACTGACGGAAGCAAAGGCAAGGCCGTATGCGCCGAACATTGCGCCGAAACGGACGCCTTTTTTCTCGTTGATCTTTTTCCAGAAGCCGATCGCAATAAACTGACCGAATGTACCGGCAACGTTGGAAAGCGAAAGCATGAATTCATTCAGTTCGAGATAATGGACTCTGCCGTAGTACCAGATCGTCCAGTCGATCTGCCAGGATACATAGAACAGGAAGAGGCACATCATGAAGAACATATAGGGCTTGTTGTGCGTGATCGTGTAAAAAGCATCCTTCAGGTCGATCTTTTCTTTTTTGCCGCTTGCATCCACTTTGACCTCAACATCACCGCCGCGGATCTTTTTGAGAACGAAGATGAGCAGAAGCGCCGTGAAGATCGCCGTAACGATATAGCACTGATGGATCATGACTTTTGTCGCATCCTGATCCGTCGTGGAAAGGATGAAGCCCGTGATCAGCGGAATAATGACGCCTAAGATCAGCGTAAAACGCGTACGGACAGCCATCGTGTCGTTTCTGTCGGATTCGGGTGTTGCATCTTTAAAGAACGCATTCCATGTGGAAAGGTAAAGCTGCCTTCCCGCTGCACCGAAAGAAATGATCGGGATGAAAATATACAGAGCATATTCCCCGAAGACCGGCGTTAAGGCAGAGAAGAAATAGAAGATCATCAGCATGATCAATGCGCCGTTTAAGATGATGCGCTTATTCTTCACTCTGTCGGAAACGATACCCATCGGGAAAAGGATCGCTACGGTAACGATCTGATTTAAAAAGGTCATGAAAGAAAGCTGTTCAGCCGTTGCGCCAAGAAGCTCTGCAAAGAGGTTGACATTCGACCAGACAAGCTGCTGGATGACCGTGATGAGGATGCCGTCGATCGCGAACATATAAAGATTATTCTTTTTTGTGTTCGTTTTCAGCTCCTCTTTTAAGCTTTTTAATTTTTCCATTAAGCCCTCCAAAGAAGTAATCGGCAAAAAAAGACATCCATGAGAAAACCATGCCGCTCATTTTTATTCATTCTTTTTGCCTCTGTAGTATTATTATAATACAAGTTCATGCAAAAGAAAATACTTTTTTACAATTTAATATCTTCCCATGCATTGATCAGCGGTTTTCCGCCATCAGGGCAAAAGCGGCTTTCAGGCTCGGGTAAAGCGAAGTAAAGACGCGGTATTTCTTTTCGTAAAGCGCCGTGAGTTCCGCATCGGGTCTCACGCTGCCGACAGCTTTGACGATCTTTTCCGCTGCAGCCTGTACGCTTTCATATTCGCCGCAGCCGACTGCCGCCAAAATTGCCGCACCGTAACCGGGTCCTTCATCCGCAGCTGTCCATTCGACTTCGATGCCGAGCGTATTGGCAAGGATCTTTTTCCAGAGCATACTTTTTGCTCCTCCGCCGCAGACACGTGTTTTTTCGATGCTGATGCCGAGCTTTTTTGCCACTTCGACCGAATCCCTGAGAGCAAAGGCAACACCTTCAAAAATTGCCTGTGTCATGTCTTCTCTCTTCGTATCCATCGTCATGCCGATGAAAACACCTCTTGCCTCAGGGTCATTATGCGGTGAGCGTTCGCCCATCAGGTAAGGCAGAAAATAGACTTCGTTTTTGCCCAGGGAAGCGATGTTTTCCTGCTCTTTTGCGTAATCTTCCGTTTTAAGGATCTCCTCAAGCCACCATTTGTTGCAGGATGCTGCGGAAAGCATACAGCCCATCAGGTGATAGCTGCCGTCTGCATGGGCAAAGGAATGCAGGGCATTATTTTCATCAACGCCGAATTTCTCGCTCGCAATAAAGACCGTTCCCGAAGTTCCGAGAGAAATATTGCATCTGCCGTCGCCGACGGTTCCCGTTCCGACAGCTGCGGCTGCATTATCGCCTGCACCGGCAATAATTTTCACTGTTTCGGGGAGTCCCAATTCCTCTGCGACCTCTTTTTTCAATGTGCCCGTGACTTCGCTGCTTTCATAAATATCCGCCAGCATTTCGCGCGAAACACCACAGATCTCCATCATTTCCTTTGACCAGCAGCGCTTTTCCACATCGAATAAGAGCATCCCCGAAGCGTCGGAAACATCCGTCGAAAAGACACCCGAAAGTTTATAGGCAATGTAATCCTTCGGCAGCATGATCTTTCTGATCTTTGCAAAATTTTCGGGTTCGTTTTTCCGCATCCAAAGGATCTTCGGCGCAGTAAAACCGGCAAAAGCGATGTTTGCCGTATAGGCCGAAAGCTTATCTTTGCCGATGATATTGTTTAAGTAATCCGTTTCTTCGCCTGTCCTGCCGTCATTCCAAAGAATTGCCGGACGGATGACATCGTCATTTTCATCGAGGACGACAAGCCCGTGCATCTGACCGCCGAAGCTGATGCCGGCAACTTTTTCCTTATCGATGCCAAAAAGCAGCTCTTTTAAGCCTTCCATCGTTCCCGAAAGCCAATCCTCGGGCTTTTGTTCAGACCAGCCCGACTGCGGAAACATCAGCGGATATTCCTTTGAAACGGTTTTTTCGATTTTTCCGTCGGCTGCCATGAGCAGAAGTTTGACAGAAGAAGTGCCCAGATCGATCCCGATATAATACATATAAAACCTCTTTATTATGGTAAATTTCCTTATTTCTATATTAACACAAAGGATGAGAAGCGGGCAATCCGCAAAATGAAAATTACGGGCGAAAATCACAAACTTGACGAAAAGGAAGAATGCTCCTATAATTCCGATAGATCAATAGATGAAAGAAGGTTTTTCTGTGTTTAACAATGTGATCGTACGTCGTCCATGCCGTGCTATGGTGGAAGGCATCACCTCTAACCCGCAGCTTGGCAAGCCTGATTATGAAAAAGCGCTTTTGCAGCACGACAGCTATATCGCTGCCTTAAAGGAATGCGGTGTTGCCGTGACCGTTCTGCCTGCGGATGAACGCTATCCCGATTCCTGCTTTGTGGAAGATCCTGCCGTTATCACGAGGAAATGCGCCATCATCACAAACCCCGGCGCTGCAAGCAGAAACGGTGAAAAGGACGAAATTTTACCGGCGATCAGAAAATTCTTCACAGAAGATCAGATCGAATATATCAAGAGCCCCGGAACGCTCGAAGGCGGTGACGTTATGATGGTCGGCGATCATTTCTATGTTGGCCGTTCTGTCCGCACCAACGAAGAAGGCATCCGTCAGTTTATCGCCATCCTCGAAAAACACGGTCTTTCCGGCAGCGAAGTCACTTTGGAAGAAGTTCTTCACTTAAAGACAGGCGTCAATTACCTCGAAAACGGCAATATGCTCGTTTCGGGCGAATTTGTCCATAAACCCGAATTTGCTCAATATAACCGCGTGGAAATTCCCGAAGAAGAAGCCTATGCCGCAAACTGCATCTGGGTCAACGATACCGTCATCGTTCCCGAGGGCTACCCCGCTGTGGAAAAAGCTGTCCGCAGCCTTGGCTATAAGGTGATCCTCGTCGATACTTCCGAATTCAGAAAGCTTGACGGCGGTTTATCCTGCCTTTCCCTGCGTTTTTAAAACAACAAAAAATCTCTCCGAAATTAAAACGGAGAGATTTTTTTATTAATCCTCGGGCGCATCCTGCATATCTGCCCATTTGCTTTCGATTTTGATCAGAATATCTTCTTCCGGCATGGCGAAAGTATAATAGGTATATTCCGCATCCGAAGTATCTCTTTCCAGTTTTTCGCCGTTGACGGACACCACATAATAATGCCCTGACACGGTTTCGAGCTGCAGCTTAATTTCTTCGCCTGCAGCATAGCTGTCCTTAATTTCGGAAGCGAGCTTATGCCTGCCTTCGACTTCGACCTGGTATTTTTTTGCTGCACATCCTGCTGCAAACAGTATTGCCGCAACAAGCAGCAATGCCAAAAACTTTTTCATAAGTAATACCTCATTTCTTTTTCCCGAGCAAAAACGGAACAGCTGCGGCAAGTGCTGCCGCGATCAAGGAAACGATCGCCTTGAAAAAGACCATATGAGAAATACTTGCAAAGAAGATCTCGATCGGTTCCGCTTCAAGTTTGATGCGCAGACCCGGAATTCCAAAACAGAGGATCAGATAGGCTGCAATAAATACAACCGCAAACAAAACGGCTGCTAAAGTTTTCTTTTTCATCCGTTCACACTCCTTTATTCTTCGCAGCTGATGATGATCTTTCTGCAGCTTCTGCAAAAAGCCGCTTCCGGATATTTGGGAGCAATGCTGTTCAGTTTCGGCGGCAAGCTGACGGCACGATGTTTTTCCATCTGATTTTTTGTGTAAAGCAGCGGCATGGATTCTCCATCAGGGAGAAAAAAGACTCCTCCATGACTGTGCAGTTTTCCTTTTTCCATGTCATTTCCGCAATAGGGGCATTTCATATGGACAGCTCCTTTTTAGATGTTTTCCTGATATTTTCATTATAACAAAAAAGAGCCCGATAGAACAGTTCGGGCTCAATTTTTCAGTTTTCTTTTTTGTTGCGGATCTGCACACGGCTGATCTTTCCGCTTGTCGTTTTCGGGAGTTCCTTAACAAACTCAACAATGCGCGGATATTTATAAGGTGCAGTCAGCTTTTTGACGTAATTCTGCAGTTCTTTTACAAGCTCATCACTGCCTTCGAAGCCTTTCATCAGGACGATCGAAGCTTTGACGACCTGACCACGGATCGGATCGGGTGCGCCTGTGATCGCACATTCGAGAACGGCAGGATGTGTCAAAAGAATACTTTCGATCTCGAAAGGCCCGATGCGGTAACCGGAGCATTTAATCATATCGTCGTTTCTGCCGACATACCAGAAATAGCCGTCATCATCCATCCATGCCATATCGCCGAGGTGATAAATGCCATCGCCAAAGGGATTTTTAATGCCTTCAGGACTCCAATAGCCATAGAACAATCCCGGAGGTGTTCCCTTATCCATGCCCATGACAACGAGCTCTCCCGTTTCACCGACGCCAAGACGATTGCCGTTTGCATCGATAACGGCGATATCATACAGAGGCGAAGGTTTGCCCATGGAACCGGGTTTTGCCGGGAACCACTGATAAGTCGCCAGCATAACGGAAGATTCCGTCTGCCCAAAACCTTCATAGATCGAAAGCCCCGTGATGCGCTTGAATTCTTCGGAAACTTCCGGCGGCAAGGCTTCGCCTGCGGTCGAACAATGCACAACGGAAGCGAAATCTTCTTTTGTGATGCCGTTTTTCAAGAGGAAGCGGTACATTGTCGGCGGAACACAGAATGTTGTCGGCTTGCAGCGGCGGATGACTTTTGCCAGATTTTCGGGGTTGAAACGGTCCATATCGTAACCCAAAATCTCCGCACCGCAGATCCACTGCCCATAGATGCAGCCCCAGCCGAATTTTGCCCAGCCGCTGTCGGAAACGGTCAGATGCAGCTTGTTGTTCTGTACCTGGTGCCAGAATTTTGCCGTTGTGATATGCCCAAGGGGATAGGTCTGTTTATGTGCAACCATTTTGGGCATGCCCGTCGTTCCCGAGGTGAAGTAAACAATGAGCGTATCTTCGTTTGTGGTGACTCTTCCGCCGTTGAAAGGCTCTGCTTCAAGATGGATTCGGTCAGGTTGATCCAGCCTTCGCGGTTTTCGCCTGCCAGAACATAGTTTTCAACGGACGTACATTCGGGTCTTGCAGCCTCTACCTGAGAGATCGCATAGTCATCTGCAGCTGCGGCAATGAGCTTGACGCCTGCAGAATTTGCGCGGTAAATGATATCTTTCTTCGTCATCTGAACGGAAGACGGAATGAGAATCGCACCGATCCTGTGCAGAGCTGTTGCCATGACCCAATATTCCCAGCGCCTGCGCAGGAAGGTCATAACGCGGTCGCCTTTTTTTATGCCGAGGGATTTCAAAAAGCTCGCTGCCTTTTTGCTCAGAAGCGAAATTTCCGCAAAAGTAAATTCACGCTCAAAGCCATGGTCATCGAGATACCAGAGCGCTTTCTTTTCGGGTTCAGCCTCTGCCCAGCCATCGACGATATCATAAGCAAAGTTGAAATTTTCGGGGATGTTTATTTTATATTCTTTCTTAAACTCCTCATAAGATGAAAATTCTTCTCTGTTTATATATTTTCTGTACATAATTTCTCCTTTAACAAAAAAAGCCCTCGCCCATAATAGGACGAAGGATCGTGGTACCACCTATCTTCGCTCTGCATAAATTCTTTTGCAGGAGCCTCATCCGATACAGGGAAAAATATCCCGATATCTTTCCCCCGATAACGCTGGGGATGCGTTGAAGCCTACTGAGTAAAAAAGCTGTTCGGTTCAAAGCTCCGGGGCTACTTTCTTCAAATCCTCCCAAGGCTGCTCACACCAAATGCAGCCATCTCTGATGGTCGGTGGGTTGAATACTCCTCCCCTTCATCGCCTGTAACATGCGTTTACTATACTAAAATTCTTTTTTCTTGTCAACCGATTATACAGAAAAATTCATAAAAAAACAGAGCAGATAAACTCTGCTCTGTCGTATGCGTTTCCTTACGGGCGAAGGCCAAGGCCGCCTTCCAAAGTAACGGTTTCGCCTGTCATATATTTGAAATCGGGGTGAGCAAGCTGTACGCAAACACGGCCGATATGCATTTCGGGATCGCCGAAGAAGCCCATCGGAGGTGTATGAACGTTCTTTTCGAATGCTTCGGGGTAAGCATTTTTGAACTGTTCGAGCTGTGCTGTCCATGCGAGCGGGCAAACGACGTTGACGTTGATGCCGTCACGGCTCCATTCCGTTGCAGCTACTCTTGTAAGGCCGCGGATGCCTTCTTTTGCAGCGGCATATGCGCACTGGCCATAGTTGCCGAAGAGACCTGCGCCGGAAGCGAAGTTGATAACGCTGCCTTTTGTTTCCTTGAGGTAAGGATAGCAAGCCTGCATATAGTGGAATGTTGCATAAAGACCGGAATACATAGCGAGATCGAACTGTGCAACTGTGTGGTCTGCCAAGGTTACGCCGGAAGCGGAAGCCTGTGCATTGTTGATGAGGACGTCGATCCTGCCGAAAGCTTCGATCGCCTTTTCAGCAACTTCTTTTGCGATGGCTGCATTGTCTGCACCTGCGGAGATGTCTGCCTGAACGGGAAGAACCTTTACGCCGTAAAGTCTTTCGAGTTCTTCTTTTGCGTCGTCAAGTTTTTTGACGTTGCGTCCTGTGATAACGATATTTGCGCCTTCTTTGGCATATGCTGTTGCGATACCATAACCGATGGAACCTGCTTTTCCGTCGGAAAGTGCAGCTCTGCCGCCGCCGGTGATAATAACTGTTTTACCTGTTAAGAATCCCATAATGTAATTCTCCTATTTTAGTCGTGTTGTTGCCAACCGCTATTCATTATATCCCTTTGTGCAAAGATTCACAAGACTTTTTTGCAAAAAAACAGCATATTTTATTAATATGCCGTTTTCATTCTTATTCGACACAAAGGATCTCTGCAATACCGCAATCAAGCGCAATGCAGATGCGCAGGAGCGTTTCGCTGTCATAGCGGACGACTTTATTTTTGTAGTAATTATCGATGATCTGATATTTGATCCCCGTTCGCTTTGCCAGTTCATAGCGCGTGATATTTCTTTTTTCGAGTGCTTCTCTTAGCGTTAATCTGATCGTTTTCATATATACACCTTTTCCTATATATCTTAAAAAGTGTATATATCCTTTGACAATTTCCCTCTTTGGGTATATCCTGCTTTTAGGTTATATAAAAGGTGGTAAAGAAATGAAAAAAGATGTCATCAGAATGATCGCAGAACAGAACGGCGTAACAGAAGAATTTGTTCTTGACGAAATGAGAAAAGCGCTTGATACCGTCACCGTTCCCTTGCCCGAAGGCGTGCGTGATGACCCGAGAAAGTTTATCGAATATATGGCAAAAATGGTCCGGAAAAAATTTCCCGGGGCATAAAAAAAGAGCAGCTTTCGCTGCTCTTTTCGTTATTAAGCTTCGTAATCGGGCTCTAAGAGACCGAGGTTGCCGTCATAGCGGCGATAGAGGACGTTGATCTCCGAAGTTTCTTCGTTGACGAATGCAAAGAAGCTGTGCCCAAGGAGTTCCATCTGTGTCTGTGCTTCCGCAACAGACATCGGTTTTGCCGGGAAGCTCTTTCTGCGGACGAGTTCCGCTTCTTCATCTTCTTCGGGTTCTGCCGAATCATAGATATATTCATCGGTATAGACGATCTTTTCGCGGAGGTTTTTCTCGAAGCGTGTGCGGTATTTCCTGACCATACGTTCGAGTTTTTTGAGGCATGCATCTATGGAATTATACATATCGCCGCTGCGTTCCTCGCAGCGGAGAACGGAGCCTGCGAAGAGTACGGTCACCTCGGCAATATGCCTTCCTCTTTCGATGGAAAGAGTTACTCTTACCTCTGTCTCCGGTTTAAAATACCTTTCGAGTTTGGAAGCCTTTTTTGTTACGAGATCGTTTAAATAATCCGATACTTCAAGACCTTTGCCAGTTATGATTAACTGCATAAAATCGCTCCCTTCATTCCGGGGGATACCCGGCTTTTGTTTTTATTTCCTTATGTTATATATTTCTACACGCACGAGCAAAAATCCTCTTTTTTTCTTCAAAAATTTTTCGTGTTTTCAATTTGTTCATATTTTAAAAATCTGGTTTGTAAATTTATCGCACCTTTTCGCACCGGTTTTTAAGAGTTTTTTAAGGATTCCAAAAAGAAATATGAATTTTTTCCATACAGCTTGCATGTGATCAAACTCATGCTTATAATAAAGTTGTTGCAAAATAATGCTTTTTAAGGGAGTTTTCGCCATGCGCATCGCTTTATGTACAGATTCGTTCCTTCCCATCATAGATGGCGTCGGCAGAGTTTGCCATGAATATGTACATAAAGC
>SVGZ01000038.1 GCA_015056045.1 Clostridiales bacterium
CGGTGTACTTGTTTATGGTATGCGGTGCCTGTGCAAAGGTTTGCCCTTATACGGCGATCGTTTCAAGAAAAAGACCTTGTCAGAATGCCTGCAAAGTCGGTGCGATCTCTGTCAACGGGCAGAAAGCGGCTGCGATCGACAACAGCAAATGCATTGAGTGCGGTGCCTGCGTTTATCAGTGCCCCTTTGGCGCGATCATGGATAAATCCTTTATTCTGGATGCGATCGAAATCCTGAAAAAGAGCAGCGAAAACAAGGTTTATGCAATCGTTGCGCCTTCGATCTCGAGCCAGTTTACCTATGCGAAACTGGGACAGGTCATCTCCGGATTGAAGGAACTGGGATTCCACACAGTTATTGAAGCGGCATTGGGTGCGGATATGGTTGCCCTTGCGGAAGCGAAAGAGCTTGCGGAAAAAGGATTTTTAACGAGCTCCTGCTGCCCTGCATTCGTTAAATATATCAAAAATGCTTTCCCTGCGCTTGCGGAGCATATCTCGCATAATTTATCGCCCATGGCGGCACTTGCGAAATATATCAAAGAAACGACGAAAGATGCAAAAGTCATTTTCATCGGCCCATGTACGGCAAAAAAATCGGAGATGCAGAAAGAAGATGTCAGCCCTTATGTGGATACGGTTTTGACTTTTGAAGAACTGCAGGTTTTATTTGACAGCAGAGAGATCGAGATCGGACAGCTTGAAGAAGATGTCCTCGATAATGCTTCGTATTTCGGCAGAATTTTTGCGCGTTCCGGCGGACTCAGCGATGCCTTGAAGCAGGCCGTGAAAGAACAGGACCTTGATGTGGAAGCAAAACCCGTTATCTGCGACGGCATTGAAGCCTGCAAGCTGGCACTCTTGAAAAAGAGCAAAAATGTTTTGGACGGCAATTTCATTGAAGGCATGGCATGCATCGGCGGCTGCATCGGCGGAGCAGGATGCCTTACACACGGAGAAAAGAACAAAAAAGAAGTGGATAAATATGGCATGGAAGCCCTTGAGAAAAACATCCGCGATGCCGTTTCGGTTTTACATTTATCATAAGTGAGGAAATAATTTTATGAGCAAGATCACAGTTATCGGAACAGGAAGCGTTGGTTCCACTGTTGCCTATACCCTGACCGTTTCGGGGATCGCCTCTGAGATCGTCATGATCGACATCAACAGCGAAAAAGCCATGGGCGAAGCGCTTGACATCAGACAAGGCGTACCTTTCTTTACACCCTGCAAGGTATTGGCAGGTTCGTATTATGATGCGGTTGGTTCGGATATCGTTGTTATTACATCCGGTGTGGCAAGAAAACCCGGACAGTCGAGACTTGAACTCGCGCAGACGAACGTCAATATTTTAAAGAGTGTTGCGGAAAATATCGTCAAATATGCGCCGGATGCGGTTTATGTTCTTGTCAGCAATCCTGTTGACGTCTTGACCTATGCTTTTGCAAAATTCTCCGGCATTCCCGAAGAACGCATCATTGGTTCGGGAACCTGCCTTGACAGCGCAAGACTGGCGACAAGAATTTCCGAATATTATCAGATCAATCAGCAGGATGTACAGGCGTACGTTTTGGGCGAACACGGAGATTCTTCCTTTATTCCCTGGTCGCTCGCAAGGATCGCAGGCATTCCCGTTGAAATGTACCCGAATGCGGTTTTATCCGGCGGCAATTTCCCCGAATTTAAAAAAGATGAAGTGGAAGAATACGTCAGAAAATCCGGTGCACGCGTTATCGGCAGAAAAGGCGCGACATTCTATGCGGTTTCGATGTCGGTTGCACATCTTTGCAGAAGCATTTTAAAAGGCATCGACACGATGCTTGCTATTTCTTCCGTTATGCACGGCGAATACGGCATCAGCGATGTTGCCCTGAGCATCCTGCACCTCGTTGGTAGAAACGGCATCAAGAGCAAGCTGCTCCTTCCGCTGACAGAGGAAGAAGAAGGAAAGCTCCGGCACAGTGCAGACTGCTTAAAGGAAGTCATCGGCAAACTTGATATTTAAAAAGACAGGCAGAGCCTTTGCGCTTTGCCTTTTTAATTGTAACGAGATCTTGAAAAGTCTTTAAAATATGGGGCAGTGATTTGTCAATGGCCCGTTTTAATGATATAATGCAAAAAAAGACTTGTTGACAGGACCGGACCGATTATGGAAGAGAGAAAAAGAAGACGCAGAGAAGCACATATAAAAAAACAGAGAGGGTTATCCCCCGAAACAAAACACAGGCTGACGGTTTTTGGCGGTGCGGCACTTGGGGTTGTCATGATCGTCCTCTTATTTGTCTTCTTTTCCAATGCTTTCGGCGGAAAAGAGATCATGACAAAGACAGAGCTTGCTTTTGACGGAGAGATCTTTGCAACGGCAAGCAGCATTTATTATATGAAAGGGACAACGCTTTACTGCACGGACCTTGAAGGCGAAGAGCTTTGGAGCTCCAAAAACAATGCGGAATATATGAATATTGCCGGAAGCGATACCTTTATCTGTGTTTATAACGAGAGAATGGCCATCGTCACAGGACCGAACCAGGAAGCGAGATTTACCATTACGCCCTCGGATTATAACATCAAGGAAGTCGTCTGCGGCAATGATGTTGTTGTGCTGCTGACGGAAACGAAGGAAGATAAGCCTGTACAGTATCTGCGTGCATTTGACATCAACGGCAACGATCTGCAGAGAACAGAGATCGTCGGCAGTGAGCTTCTGCAGTTTGGGCTGAACGGAGAAATGGATAACCTCTGGACGCTGATGCTCGATTCGAGCGGCATTGAGCCTGTTTCCCGCATTACGATCTCTAACCCTGCGCAGAACAAGATGACAGGCATCATCGAGGTTTCCGATCAGCTGATCTATGAAGTGTTCTTCGGCGAAAAGAATATGTACCTCATGGGCACGAACAACATGATGCAGTACAACAGCTTCAACGAAAAAACGAGCGAAACCCTGATCTATGGCTTGCGCTGCATTGACTCCGTGGAAACGGCAACGGACAACATTTTCGCTTTTATTCAGGAAGAGATCGAAAGCGGAGAAAATATTTATAACATTCACCTTGTTTCCGGCAAAGACGGCAAGACACCTTCGGATACCTTGATCCAGATGCCCAAAGGCGTTAAACACGCTGTGCTTTCCGACGACAGGCTGATCTGTTTCTCTGAAGATACGCTGTATCACTATAAATTTACGGGCGAATTTGAAAAAGAAACCAAGCTCGATATGAAAATTACGGATGTTCGCAAGCTGACGGAGAATATGCTCCTTATCTCCTGCGATGACGGCGTCTATTTCTATCATATCTAAAGAAAGGCAGGGTAATACATGAACCTGATCGATTTGGCGGTAGTGCTGATCTTTGTGCTGTTCGTTTTGAACGGGCTTTACCGCGGATTTTTGCCTTCACTTTTTAATATGTGCGGCCTTTTTGTTTCGTGGGCATGTGCTTTCCTGTTTTACCCGCTTTTATCGGCAAACCTGATGGAAAACCCGCTTTTTTCCTCTATGCGTTTTTACATCGAAGGTGCGGAAAGGATCGGCACAGGCGAAGCTTTTGAATTAAGCAAGCTCGACATCACGGGCATTGGCAGCGACAGGCTCCCTTATATCATTGAAAATGCGAGCTTACCGCCGCCGTTTGATAAGGCTGTCCTGCACAACATCGAAAACAGAGTATACAGCGACAAAGGGCTTTTTACCCTTGGCGAATATTTTGACGAGACGATCTATCATGTCATGATGAATATTTTTGCCTTTGTCATCATTTTCCTTGTGATACTGGTCATCACGACGCTTATCTCGAATGCTTTTTCCTATGCGGCGAAAGTCCCGGAGATCCGTCATTTTGACACGGTAACAGGAGGACTTATCGGGCTGATCCGTGCGTTCTTCTTTATGTTTGTGCTGTTTTCGATGATCCCGATCGTCCTGATCCTTCTGCCGGTCACCTTTGTTACGGATATGATCAACGATTCAGTTGCCTGTTCGATCTTTTATTCGGGGAGTATTATTCTGAACTTAATCGCAGTTTAAGGGTCTGTTTTTAGTTTGTTCATAATTTATGCGAAAGTTAGCAGAATATATATGCTATGATAGAGCAAGAATAAGAATTAAGGATGGTTATTATGTTAAGAAAAACATTGGCATTATTTCTCAGTTTGGTGATGATCTTTGGCATGTTTGGCGCAACACCCGTTTTTGCGGAACATGAAGGCGAAAAACGTGCTGTCATCGCAAAAGACCTTGACGAAGATGAGATCGAGCAGATCTATGAAGATTTCGGCGTTGAAAGAGGCAGCGTTAAAGAGATCACCGTTACCAATCAGGACGAACGCGCTTACCTTGAAGGGCTTGTTGAAGACGAAAAGATCGGCAACGTTGCACTTTCCTGCGTTTATATCGAAATGCTTGAAGAAGGAAGCGGCCTTGAACTTGAGATCAATAACATCAAGTGGTGCACAGAAGCGATTTATAAAAATGCTTTCCTGACGGCAGGCATTACCGATGCGAAGGTCATCATTTCCGCACCGCATCCTGTTACGGGAACAGCTGCTCTTACGGGCATTTACCTCGCTTATGAAGATATTACGGGCAAATCCCTCGACGAACTGGCAAAGGAGCTTGCCGTTGAAGAGCTGATCACAACGGGTGAATTGGCAGAGATCATCGGTTCCGAACAGGCAGTTGAGATCATCAACAGCTTAAAAGAGATCCTTGACGAAGTTGCGGAAATGACAGACGACGAAGTTCGTACAGAGATCCGCTACATTGCAGACGAACTGAATGTCAGCCTGACAGATGCACAGGTTGATCAGATCCTTGAGCTTGTCCGCGATTTACAGGGACTCAACGTTGAAGAACTGCAGGACAGACTTGAAGGTTATGCAAAGGCGTTGGAAGGTGTTAAGAGCGTCGGAACATTCTTTGAGAATATCGGCAAGAAAGTCACAAGCTTCTTCCAGACGATCGGCAATTTCTTCAGCAATCTTTTCGGCGGAAACAAGAACAACTAAAAAACCTCACATGGAATTATAAAACAGTCCCGGCAATATGCTCTGCCGGGACTGTTCTTGTATATATCATAGCCGTGTGATAGAATCAAATGAACAGTTGGATGAATTTGAATTTGGCGAAGGTATGCATGATGAAAACATTATATATGATTGGCGGCACGATGGGAGTGGGAAAAACAACTGTGTGCCAACAGCTAAAACGAGATTTGCAGAATAGCGTATTTCTTGACGGAGATTGGTGTTGGGATGCAAGTCCGTTCCAAGTAACCGATGAAACAAAAGCAATGGTGACAAATAATATTTGTTACTTACTCAATAATTTTCTGAAATGTTCTGCATACGATAATATTATTTTTTGTTGGGTGATGCATGAGCAGAGAATTATCGATTCCATACTTGAGAAACTGGATACACAGAACTGTGAGGTGAGATGCGTCTCGCTTGTAGCGGATGAAAAGACTCTGTATGAAAGATTATCAATGGATGTAGAAAGAGGTATTCGCTCTGAAGACGTAATTGAGAGAAGCATAGCAAGAATACCGATGTATCAAGCATTGGGTACCATTAAAATTGATACCAATGCAAAAACTGTGGCTATGATTACCAATGAGATAAAGCAGTTGTAATAGTGATAAACTCTAATATGTCGAACGGATAAAGATGTATTTCTATATACTCTTCGGTGTAGTATGCAATAATAAAACCGACCTATGATCAAAACCATAGGTCGGTTTAATTGTTTTGAGGATATCCTGCTGAATATCGGGAGGTTTTTTATAAGGATTCGGCAACGGCGAAAAGGCGGACTGCCTTGCTGTCGGAAAAATAATGAGCAGTATAATGGCGGTTTTCCGGCAGAAGGAGCATCTGATTTCCTTTTTTCTGTACGGTGCGGAAAAGCGGACGGTCTTTTGCCCAGAAAAGTGCACGGTCACCATCACGGAGGAAGCTTGCCTGACGAAGAAGGATGAGCTCGCCTTTTTTGAAATGGGGTTCCATACTGTTATCGGGAAGCTCGAACGCCATATAGGAAGCGTTTCCCGAAGGAATACTGAGCTCGACTTCGCCGGCAAAAGCGGGATAAAAACTGCCATGATCGAAGGAAAGTTTGGAAAGAAGCGGAACTTTTGCCATGATGCGGAGTTCCTTTTTTTCTTCCGTTCGGTTGGCTTCGGCTTCGTTTTCACGGACAGGCTTTTCGTTATAGAAATGACCGCGCGAAATATGCCGGAGCTCATGGTCAAAAGCGGCTTTTTGTTCCTCCGGGGAAAGGACGGAATTGATATAGATATCAAAAGAACCGTCTGCGAGAGGAATAGTCACACCACGGACGGTCTTTGGAAATTCAACATAGTGAACGAAATAATCTTGATTTATATTCATTTATCTGTCTGTGCGAAGTGCCATGATGATGCGGACAGCCTGTTCGATATCCTGCTTTGTTGCATCACGCGTAACGGAGAAAAGCATACGGAGTTCTTCGCGGTTTTTGAGCTGTTCCAGGTAGTCGTTCATTTCGCTGTCTTCGGAGAAATCTTCGAGAGACATGGAGACATCATACCCCTGAAGCCAAAGCGGATTGCAGCCGAGCCTCGAAGCGATCAGGTTGACTGTATCGACCTTCGGCACACGCTGAGAAAGCTCATAGCGCGAAAGCGTCTGCGCAGGGATACCGAGCTTTTCGGAAAGCGCAGCCAGCGTCATCTTATTTTTTATTCTGTATGAACCAATTCTTTCGGCAAAGCTGCTGATAAGTTCCATTTTTTCCGTTCCCTTCGCAAAATTTGTGCAAATTTCTTTTTATAATATAGCACTATCAAATTCTTTTTACAAGTGTATTTCTTTGATTTTTGGTGATAATTAAAAAATTTATATTGACAGCACTACCAAACGGTGATAGACTAAAAACACCAAAAGGTGATAAGAGAAGATAAATATCACCAAATATACCGAAAGGAGATGCTTGCATGAAAGCGAAACGGACGAAAACAGGTGCTCAGGAAAGAAGAAAGGAGAATGCCTATTGAGAAGAAAGTTTACGATCGACAAGGCGACAAGAGGAATCGTTCTTGGATATGTGCAGAAGTACGGCTTGCTTTCGGAAACGAAGGATATGCCTGCACTTTCGCTGAAGGTTGTATTTGATTATGGGGACAGCGAGGTGAAAAAGATTGGGAACGAAGATCATCAGACCGAAGTTTAACCGGATATTTGCCCCTGTACACCGATCAAAAGCGAGGTATATCGTCATGAAAGGAAGCGCAGGAAGCGGAAAAAGCGTCGATACGGCACAGTTTTATATTTTGAGGCTGATGCAGGACAAAGGAAGAAACCTGATGGTCATGCGAAAAACGGAGGCTTCCAACCTGACGAGCACTTTTGCGGAACTGGTTTCGGCAATTGCGAGAATGGGTGTGGAAGAATATTGGAGCATCACGAGAACACCGCTCCTGCTCAGGTGCGTCAACGGGAACAGCATCATTTTCCGAGGCATGAACGATGACAGAGCGAAAGAAAAGCTGAAATCGATCACGTTCGAATCGGGTTCGCTGACGGATATCTGGCTTGAAGAAGCGACGGAATTTTCACGGGATGAAGTCGATATTTTGGACGACAGATTGCGTGGGCAGCTTCCCGAAGGACTTTTTTATCAGATCAGGATGACGTTTAATCCTGTGAGCATCCACCATTGGATCAAGCGGGATTTTTTTGATCATCCGGATGAAAATGTTCTTCTGCACGAAAGCACTTACCTTGACAACCGCTTTGTGGATAAGGCTTACCTCGAGCGAATGGAAAGAAGACGACAATATAACCCCGAAGGTTACCGCATTTATGGCCTTGGCGAATGGGGAGAATCCGAAGGGCTCATCCTCAAAAACTGGGAAGTCGGCGATTTTTCACAGGATATTGGTGATTATGACAGCGTTTATATGGGGCAGGACTTTGGTTTTAATCATGCGGATGCGCTTTTGCTCGCGGGTTTTAAAGATGGGGATATTTACATTCTGCGCGAGCTTTACGAAAAGAACAGGCACACGACAGAGCTTATCGAACTCGCGAAAAGGAAAGCTTTTCCCACGAGACCGATCATGTATTGCGACAGTGCGGAACCTGATCGCATCAAAATGTGGGCTGAGGCAGGATTTCGGGCGATACCCGTTAAAAAAGAACCCGGAAGCATCGGCGCGCAGATCGATTTTTTGAGGGCAAGAAAGATTTTTATTGACAAGAGCTGCAGGAATACGATCAGCGAGATCTCTTCATGGAGCTGGCAGACGAACGAACTGACGGGCGAACTCGAAGACGAACCGAAGAGCATCAACGACGATGCTATGGCAGAAACGGCAGGCAAGCTGCAGGATCTTGTCAGCAAAAAGACGATCCTGCATATGGTGGAGCCTTTGACAAAGGTTTCGGCAGAAGATGAAGAAATGCGCATTTCCGAAGAAAAGCAAAGTGCGGACTGTGCAGCGAAAAGCGATGCTACAATGTGAACATGAAAACGAAGGCGGAAGAACCGCCTGAAAGGAGAAGCATGGAAGCATCCGAAGCGGTTTCCGAAGCAAA
>SVGZ01000014.1 GCA_015056045.1 Clostridiales bacterium
TTAGAATCCGGCAGCTACCTATCCTCCCGGGCCGTCCCCAGCCAAGTACTTTCGGCGTTTAAGAGCTTAACTTCTGTGTTCGGAATGGGTACAGGTGTATCTTCTTAGCCATCGCCACCGGAAATTGTATTTAGTTTTCTTTTAGAGCGTGAACCACACTCAAAACCGAATAATGAAAGCTTCAGGTCTTACCTCTGAGTTCTAAGAAAGCTTAACTTATCGCGAAAAACTCTTTCGCCGCTTCATCCATTTTAGATCAAGCCCTCGACCTATTAGTAACAGTCAGCTCCATGCATTACTGCACTTCCACCTCTGCCCTATCAACCTTGTAGTCTGCAAGGGGTCTTACTTCATATAGAATGGGAAGTCTTATCTTGAGGGAGGCTTCACGCTTAGATGCTTTCAGCGTTTATCCCGTCCGTACTTAGCTACCCGGCCATGCTCCTGGCGGAACAACCGGTACACCATTGGTACGTCCATCCCGGTCCTCTCGTACTAAGGACAGCTCCTCTCAAACTTCCTGCGCCCACGACGGATAGGGACCGAACTGTCTCACGACGTTCTGAACCCAGCTCGCGTGCCGCTTTAAATGGCGAACAGCCATACCCTTGGGACCTGCTTCAGCCCCAGGATGCGACGAGCCGACATCGAGGTGCCAAACCTTCCCGTCGATGTGGACTCTTGGGGAAGATCAGCCTGTTATCCCCGAGGTAGCTTTTATCCGTTGAGCGACGGCAATTCCACTCTCTGCCGCCGGATCACTAAGCCCTACTTTCGTACCTGCTCGAATTGTCACTCTCGCAGTCAAGCCTCCTTCTGCCTTTGCACTCTTTTGCATGATTTCCGACCATGCTGAGGAGACCTTTGGGCGCCTCCGTTACTCTTTCGGAGGCGACCGCCCCAGTCAAACTGCCCATCTGGCACTGTCCACACGCCGGATCACGGCCGTGTGTTAGAGTCCCAGTATCAGCAGAGTGGTATTCCAACGGCGCCTCTGCGAAAACTGGCGTCTTCGCTTCCCAGGCTCCCACCTATCCTATACAACTGATACCAAAATCCAATACCAAACTACAGTAAAGCTCTACGGGGTCTTTCCGTCCTATCGCGGGTAATGAGCATCTTCACTCATACTACAATTTCGCCGAGTACATTGTTGAGACAGTTCCCAAATCGTTACGCCATTCGTGCGGGTCAGAACTTACCTGACAAGGAATTTCGCTACCTTAGGACCGTTATAGTTACGGCCGCCGTTCACCGGGGCTTAAGTTCTCTGCTTCGCTTGCACTAACAGTTCCCCTTAACCTTCCGGCACTGGGCAGGCGTCAGCCCGTATACTTCCACTCTCGTGTTTGCACAGACCTGTGTTTTAGTTAAACAGTCGCTTGGGACTCTTCACTGCGACCTCTCTCGAGGCACTCCTTCTCCCTAAGTTACGGAGTCATTTTGCCTAGTTCCTTAACAATGCTTATCTCGCTCATCTTAGGATTCTCTCCTCGTCTACCTGTGTCGGTTTGCGGTACGGGTACCTGCAATCTCCCTAGCAGCTTTTCTCGCCAGCGTGGATTCATTCGCTTCACTACTTATGTTCGTTCCCCATCACGCGTAATCCTTAATGAGACCGTACTTCACTAATCTCAAGACCCGCGCTTGGACGGGTTCTACCATCATCCCGCTCAAACTATCCTTCTGTGTCACTGCTTCAGTTACGCAATTGCCGGTAGTACAGGAATATCAACCTGTTGTCCATCGACTACGACCATCAAGTCCTCGCCTTAGGCCCCGACTTACCCTGGGAGGACGAGCCTTCCCCAGGAAACCTTAGACTTTCGATGGGGAGGATTCTCACCTCCCTCTCGCTACTCATGCCAGCATTCTCTCTCCTATACAGTCCACCGCTCCTTACGGTACGGCTTCAGTCCGTATACGACGCTCCTCTACCAATTGTGTAATCACAATTCCATAGCTTCGGTGACAGGTTTTAGCCCCGGACATTCTCGGCGCAGGATCACTCGACCAGTGAGCTATTACGCACTCTTTGAATGAGTGGCTGCTTCTAAGCCAACATCCTGGTTGTCTTAGCATTCCCACATCCTTCTCCACTTAACCTGTACTTGGGGACCTTAGCTGATGATCTGGGCTGTTTCCCTTTTGACAATGAAACTTAGCTCCCACTGTCTGACTGCCGCTGCTAATATCCGGCATTCGTAGTTTGATAAGTGTTGGTAGACTTTGACATCCCCGCGACCATTCAGTGCTCTACCTCCGGATATTACTTCACGACGCTAGCCCTAAAGCTATTTCGAGGAGAACCAGCTATCTCCGAGCTCGATTGGAATTTCTCCGCTATCCACAAGTCATCGGCACCTTTTTCAACAGGTGTCCGTTCGGTCCTCCACAGAGCTTTACCTCCGCTTCAACCTGCTCATGGATAGGTCGCCCGGTTTCGGGTATACTCAGTGCAACTATTACGCCCTCTTAAGACTCGGTTTCCCTACGGCTCCGATGCTGAACATCTTAACCTCGCTCCACTTAGTAACTCGCTGGCCCGTTCTTCAATAAGTACGATACTACACTCTCTAATAGTGCTGTATCTGCTTGTAAGCATACGGTTTCAGGTTCTCTTTCACTCCCCTCCCGGGGTTCTTTTCACCTTTCCCTCACGGTACTATTCCTCTATCGGTCATCAAGTAGTATTTAGCCTTGGAGAGTGGTCTCCCCGTCTTCCCACCAGATTCCTCGTGTCTGGTGGTACTCTGGATCCAGCCAGCTTCAATCAGTTTTCGTGTACGGGACTTTCACCCCCTTTGGTCACCTTTTCCAAAAGTGTTCCACTAACCAATATCTTGCCTTTCGCTGTCCTAAACCCCACAGAGCCGAAGCTCCATGGTTTGGGCTCTTCCCCGTTCGCTCGCCGCTACTAGGAGAATCTCTTTTGATTTCTTTTCCTCCGGCTACTTAGATGTTTCAGTTCACCGGGTTCCCTCTACTGCACTATTTGGTTCATGCAGCAGTGACAGGTTTTGCCTGCCGGGTTTCCCCATTCGGATATCTGCGGATCGAGGCCTATGTGCAGCTCCCCGCAGCTTTTCGCAGCTTATCACGTCCTTCTTCGGCTCTTGATGCCAAGGCATTCACCGTATGCCCTTTTTAGCTTGATCTTTCATCAAAATTCTTCTTTTCTATCCTAAAATGTTTGCAGCAAAATCTTCGCGATAGTTAATATCTTCGTTCCGGAAAAACTTCCTTCTTCTTAAAATATTTTCCTATCTCTCGTTTCTCGCTTCTTCTTTTAGTTCGTTAAGCCTTCTTCTTACTTCTCTCTTTCGTAAGTTTCCTTACTCTTCCATTATTCGCTTTTCAATGTGCTTCCCACTCCCTTTAAGTGGTGGGGTTAAGTAGACTCGAACTACCGACCTCACGCTTATCAGGCGTGTGCTCTAACCTGCTGAGCTATAACCCCTTATCTGGTGGAGATAAGCGGAATCGAACCGCTGACCCCCTGCTTGCAAGGCAGGTGCTCTCCCAGCTGAGCTATACCCCCATAGGTCCTAAACCTCGGAAATTAAGCGCCATTAAGATTTCCAAAATCTTTCAGTTTCTGCTTTAGCAAGACCTAAGAGCCTTCATCATTTTTTAGGTTTACACCTTAGAAAGGAGGTGATCCAGCCGCACCTTCCGATACGGCTACCTTGTTACGACTTCACCCCAGTTGCTAATTTCGCCTTAGACGACTCCCCCCTTGCGGTTAGGCCATCGGCTTTGGGCGCCCTTAACTTCCATGGTGTGACGGGCGGTGTGTACAAGGCCCGGGAACGCATTCACCGCGGCATGCTGATCCGCGATTACTAGCAACTCCGACTTCATGTGGGCGGGTTGCAGCCCACAATCTGAACTGAGACCGGCTTTTTGAGATTCGCTCCGCCTCGCGGCATCGCAGCCCTTTGTACCGGCCATTGTAGCACGTGTGTAGCCCAAGACATAAAGGGCATGATGATTTGACGTCGTCCCCACCTTCCTCCGTGTTGTCCACGGCAGTCTCACTAGAGTTCCCACCCGAAGTGCTGGCAACTAGTAATAGGGGTTGCGCTCGTTGCGGGACTTAACCCAACATCTCACGACACGAGCTGACGACAACCATGCACCACCTGTATCCATTGTCCCCGAAGGGAAAGAGAGCATTACCTCCCGGTCAACGGTATGTCAAGCCTTGGTAAGGTTCTTCGCGTTGCTTCGAATTAAACCACATGCTCCGCTGCTTGTGCGGGCCCCCGTCAATTCCTTTGAGTTTCAGCCTTGCGGCCGTACTCCCCAGGCGGGATACTTATTGCGTTTGCTCCGGCACAGATGCCATTCGACACCTACACCTAGTATCCATCGTTTACAGTGTGGACTACCAGGGTATCTAATCCTGTTTGCTCCCCACACTTTCGTGCCTCAGCGTCAGTTTCAGTCCAGTAAGTCGCCTTCGCCACTGGTGTTCCTCCTAATATCTACGCATTCCACCGCTACACTAGGAATTCCACTTACCTCTCCTGTACTCTAGCATCCCAGTTTTTACTGCAAGCCCCAAGTTAAGCCCGGGGATTTCACAATAAACTTAAGACGCCGCCTACGCACCCTTTACGCCCAGTAATTCCGGACAACGCTCGCTCCCTACGTATTACCGCGGCTGCTGGCACGTAGTTAGCCGGAGCTTCCTCCTTAGGTACAGTCATTTGTTCGTCCCCAAGGACAGAGGTTTACAACCCGAAGGCCTTCTTCCCTCACGCGGCGTTGCTGGGTCAGGGTTTCCCCCATTGCCCAATATTCCCCACTGCTGCCTCCCGTAGGAGTCTGGACCGTCTCTCAGTTCCAGTGTGACCGATCACCCTCTCAGGTCGGTTACCCATCGTCGCCTTGGTGGGCTGTTATCTCACCAACTAGCTAATGGGACGCGAGCCCATCCATAACCGGATTTCTCCTTTTACCTCAGAACCATGCGGTTCCGTGGTCTTATGCGGTATTATCAGTCGTTTCCAACTGCTATTCCCCTGTTATGGGCAGGTTGCTCACGTGTTACTCACCCGTCCGCCACTAAGTTAATCAGCCGAAGCCAACTAACTCCGTTCGACTTGCATGTGTTAAGCACGCCGCCAGCGTTCGTCCTGAGCCAGGATCAAACTCTTATTTTAAAAATCTTAAAAGTGATTGCTCACTCTTTATTCCTTTAGTTAAAAGTTCGATTCAGGCTCTTTTCTTTGCTTGCTAAATCTTTGCTTCTTCTTTTTGATTTCTTCTTCTCTTTGGCGCTATTTAATTCCCAACGTTCTCGCCCGTTCCCGAGTGCTCATTTAATATACCAAATTCATTCAAACGTGTCAAGCTTTTTCTAAAAAATATTTTCAATTTTAAAACACGAACATTAGAACTCTTTGCGATTAAACCGTTCGTATTTTTTCCCGTATTAATTTATTGCATTAAATTAATGCGCGAAATGGCGGTCAACAAAAGTATATATTTCCGAAATATTACGGTTTTATAACTTTTTATCTCTAAAAATTTCTAAATAAATTTTTTTAAAAAAACAAAAAAGAGCGAATCTTTTTTCAAAGAAACGCTCTCATTTTTCCAAAAATCAGTCTTCAAGAAGCTTCAACTGTTGTTTATTGACGTCTCCGGAGCCTAAAGTGACAACAAGATCGCCATCTTCAGCATTTTCCCAAATGAATTTCTTAATATCGGCGAAGCTCGGGAGATAATGCGCATTGTGCGAATGCGCTTCTATGACATTAACAAGATCGGTTGCATGAATATCGCCGGTATCGATATCTCTGCCGGGATACAGATCGGGGATCATAACGAAATCCGCATCATCAAATGCCAGCGCATACTTATCTTTCAGCGTACGGGCACGCGTAAAGGAATTGCACTGGAAAAGCGCAAAGAGTTTTTTATGCGGATAACGCTTCGCAGCGGCAAGGCAAGCCTTGATCTCGCTCGGATGATGTGCATAGTCATGGAAGAACTTGACTCCGGCTTTTTCACCGACAAATTCAAAACGTCTGCCCGCAAGATGATATGTCTCAAGGTCCATAGCAGATTCCGAAGGATCGATGCCAAGCGCAAGCTTTGCCACAACGGCAGCGCCGAGTGCATTGATCGCATTATGTTCACCGGGAACATTCAGATCGAAATGCGCAAGGGTCTTTCCTTCATGCACCATATCAAAGGAAACATAACCCATTTCATTATATGTAATGTTCTTTGCCATATAATCCGCTTCCGCATGGATGCCATAGGTAACAAGCGGTGCCTTGGAATATTTTGCAAGATCCAAAGTCTGCGGATCATCTGCGCAGGCGAAAAGGATACCGTCTTCGGGAAGCATATCAACAAAGGCGCGGAATGCGGAATAAATATCTTCTATATCTTTATAGTAATCAAGATGGTCATCATCAATATTATTGACGAGAATATACTTCGGGTCAAGCGTCAGGAAGCTTCTGACATATTCGCAGGCTTCGGTAATGAAAACATCGCTTGCACCAAGGCGAACACCGCCGGATAAGAAATCTACCATGCCGCCGACATGAACCGTCGGGTCAATATGCGAATCATGTGCGATAAGCGCAAGCATGGAAGTGATCGTCGTTTTGCCGTGGCAGCCGGAAATGCAGATAACATCCGAATAATCCTTGCTGATAAGGCCCAAAAGTTCGGATCGTTCGATCATCGGGATACCGAGTTCGACCGCTCTTGCAAATTCAACATTCGTCGGTTTAATCGCTGCCGTATATACGACAAGACCTGCACCGTCAACAAGCGCTGCATCGTGACCGATATGCACATTCATTCCGCGTTCACGGAGAACACCCGTAAAGCTGCTTTCCTTCATATCGGAGCCGCTGACCGTATAACCGAGGTTATCCAAAATCTGCGCAAGACCGCTCATAGAGCATCCGCCTACTCCGATAAAATGTATTCTATCCTGTTTAAAGTTTCCGAGATTATCTTTTTTCATAGCAATGCCCTTCTTTTATTTTCCATCTGTATCTTTTTGCAAAAACGAACGATCTGCATAGATACTCCCAAAATATTATACTAAATTCCGGGGGCATTTATCAATAAATATTTGAAAAAGGATGGATTTTTCCGGCATAACATGCTAAAATACGAATGTTGGGAGATTTCCCAACAGAAAATATTCGTTTTTTAGAAGGAGACCTCTATGATCAATACAACAAGAAAACTTCGCCTTGGTGCGATCAGTTCGATCCTGACGCAGAACCCGAACGTACTCTATCCGCTTTCCTATTTTTCGGCAATGTTCGGTTCTTCAAAATCCACGCTGAGCGAAGATATGACGATCTTAAAGGAATCCTTTGAAACTTTCGGGATCGGCAGCCTTGAAGTTGTCATGGGTGCTGCAGGCGGAGTCCGCTACGTTCCATCGGTCAATAAAGACGTCCGCAGAGAAGCAATGGACGAAATCCTGGAGCAGCTCATGAGTCCTTCCCGTATTTTACCCGGCGGTTATGTCTATACGGCGGATATTCTCCTCACACCGAAATATACAGATAAGATGGCACAGATCATCTGGGGATGGTTCCGCGATACCAATCCCGATTTTATCATTACCGTCGAAGCAAAGGGCATTGCGCTTGCGGCAAGCGTTGCAAGGCTTTTCGGCAAACCGCTCGTTGTTGCACGCCGTGAAAGCAAGCTCACGGAAGGTTCCGTCGTTACGATCAATTACCTTTCCGGTTCGGCAAACCGTATGCAGAAGATGAGCATTTCCAAACGTGCGATCCGTGAAGGGCAAAAAACCCTCATTATCGATGACTTTATCGCCGGCGGCGGTACGATCCGCGCGATCTATGATATCATGAAGGAATTCTCTGTCGATGTCGTCGGCTGTGCAGCGGCAATCTCTACAAAAGAGCCGATAAAAAAGCGCGTCAACGATTATAAGAGTATTTTCATCCTTGAAGAAGCCAATTCCGACGAAAACAACATCAGCTTCAGATTAAGCCCGGATATCGATCTTTGATTTTGTAAAAAAATCCCAATATTTTATAAGCACATGACTTTTGTGGAATTTGTGCTATAATATATGTAATAGAATTTGGGAGATAAGATTATGGAAATTACAGATATCAAAATCAGAAAAGTCGATAACTCGGGAAAGATGAAGGGCATCGTCTCGGTAACATTCAATAATATGTTTGTCGTTCATGACATGAAGATCATCGAAGGCCAGAACGGCTTGTTCATCGCAATGCCCAGCCGTAAAATTCCTTCCGGCGAATATAAAGACATCGCTCATCCGATTTGCCCCGAAATGCGCGAATTGCTGCAGAAAGAGATCCTTACCGCATTTGAGAATCTTCCCGAAGATGCAGAAACAATCGAAGAATAAAAACGAAAACCCGGATCAATCCGGGTTTTTTTCATAGCAAAAATAGGCAAACTTCGCTTTATCGCCGGTTTCCGATACGGCATAAAGCGCAAACATCACACCCGTAAAGGCACTGATACCGGCTTCAGTCGATAAAAAGCGTGTTTCAGCGGAAGAAAGCTCGATATCATCCGCGAAAAAGCGATATTGCAGCTTATCCGCCGTGATTTTCAGCTTCGGCAAATGATCGAAAAATGCCTCCCCTGCAATAAAACACATATCACCGACCGTCTTGCGCAAAACCGCATGCAAGCGGTCTTTTTCTTTTTTCAGGAAAAAGTCATAATGTGCGGAAGGATTGGAATAGACCGAAATACCTGCCTCCGTATTTTCCGCAAGCATCGAAATTTCCGTCTTTACCGTGCAGGAAAAATCGAGCTGCCTTGTGAGAAGTGCCGACGGTTCGAGTGCAGACATATCTTCTTTCGTTCCCATGATGGTAAGCCCATCGCCGAAAAGATACCGCTCATCATGCCTTCTCCTGAGGTTTGTCCAGTTGAGTTCTCTTTTTTCAAAGCGATCCGTCTTTTCTTTATTTGTAAATAAATACTTATTTATGTTAATTTCGGCACTTTCCGGACATTTATTTTCACCCGGTTTACACCCTTTTATGACAGGCCAGCCATCTTTCCACTCGATCGGAGCCAGAAAGGTTTCTCTTCCCAGGTGATGAAAATATTTCTGCGAAATACGGAAGCCCAAAAAGACCATATACCAGTTTCCATCGGCATCGGAAACGAGATCCGCATGGCCTGTTCCCTGAATTTTTGAAAATCCGTTATCACGCTGTGTCAAAATCGGGTTATGCGGGCAAGCTTCATAGGGGCCGTATGGATGATCGCTCCTGCCGATCGTAACCATATGCCCATAGTGCGTGCCGCCTTCAGCCAAAACGACATAGTATTTTCCATCAATTTTATACATATGCGAGCCTTCAGGATGAAGACCGCCTGTGCCTTGCCATACTTTTTTCGCCGGAGAGAGGATCTTGCCCGTTTCAATATCAATTTCCGAAGTGACGATGCCGTCTGCATTTGTCGTGTAATAGACTTTCCCGTCTTCAAAAAGCATATCCGGGTCAATACCGCCCTGATCGATGTAGATCGGGTCGCTCCATTCGCCTGCAGGATCATCGGCATAGACATAATAGTTTCCACCGTTCGGGTAATTCGTCGTCATGACATAAAATCTGCCGTTATGATGGCGGATCGTTGCTGCGTGCGTTCCCAAAGAAGAACGGATACCCATGAGCTTTGCCTGATCATCCCGTGTTAACACATGGCCGATCTGCTGCCAATGCACGAGGTCTTTCGAGCGGAAAATCGGGATCCCCGGCAGGTATTCAAAGGTCGATGTGACAAGATAAAACCATTCCCCGACACGGCAAACGCTCGGATCCGGGTAAAAACCGGTCAGTACGGGATTTTGATAAGTAAAGCTCATGACTGTCCTTTCTTTTTTAATTTGATTTTTTCAGAAACCGCACCAAGCACAGGAACAACAAGTGCGCCAAGCGTATTGGTGATGAAATCCATCATTGTATCCGAAAGCGCTTCCCTTCCGATGAGCAATGTGCCGTCTTCAAGTCTGAATTTCTGCATATTAAGCCCCAAAAGCGCATCAAAGGAAAATTCATAAATTTCCCAGAGCACGCCGATCATTACCGCAAAAGAAAAAGCAAATAAGCCGACAAAAAGCGGACTCAGCTGTACTTTTCCCGAAGTATGATTCAGGATATCAACAAGCATAAAGCCAAGGGCTCCAAGCATTGCGGCAGAGAAAAAATGCAGGAAAGTATCCCAATGTTTAAAAACAAAATAGAAATTCCGCACTTCGCCAAGATAGATCGCGCAATACAAAAAGACGAAAAACATCGTATAGATATAGTTCGGAAGCTCAAGCGAAAACTTTCTCTCGATAATCGAGGGCAAAAACATAATGATAAGCCCCGCAGCGCATTGGAGAAGCATGAGCAGATAATCGCTCTTGATCCTTTCGCCCGGGGCTGCTGCACTTTCCGGGGCTGCGGCAAATCTTACTGCCGCAAAAATGATCGAACCAATAAGGGATACGAGGAGTATCAACCCCGTGAGCAAACGTGCATTCACTTTTTTCTTCATGATATTTTCCTTTCGGGATATTTTTCTTCCAAAAGGAAAATCTGAAGAAAATACTATTTATAGAACAATTTTTTCGACCTCAACGCCGCCATCGCGTAGAAGTGTCTTGGCAAATTCATCCGGATATTCGTTGATATAAATAACCTTTTTTATGCCGGCATTGACGATCAGCTTCGCACATATCGAGCAGGGGTGATGCGTACAATAAAGCGTAGCATCCTTTACCGCAAGACCGAGCCTTGCCGCCTGAATGAGCGCATTCTGTTCCGCATGGATCGCATAGCAGAATTCGTGCCTTGTTCCCGAGGGAATGCCCAGTTTCTGGCGCATACATTCGCCTCTTTCCTTACAGCTCATGATTCCTGCAGGCGCGCCGTTATAGCCCGTTGTGAGGATCCTTTTATCGCGGACGATGACTGCACCGATCTGTCTGTCTTCCTTATAACAGCTGGACCACTGTGCGATCGTCTGTGCCAAAGATGCAAATCTGACATCCCATTTATCCATAGTATTCTTCCTTTCAGAATGTGATTCCTTAAGAAGATAATACCATAATTGCACGGAATATTAAACAAACTTTGGCGCATATATTAAAAAAAAGCAAATTACGGAGGAAATCTGTTTTGAGGATCTCAAGAACAACTGCAAACAGGCAATACCACGGAAGCAAAACCATTTCTTTTATCAGTATCCTTGTGATCCTGGGCGCTGTCATTTACCTGATGAGTTCGGCAGCTGTCGGCAGTTTTCTTTCGGAAAAGCTCGTCAGCCCGATCATGCAGAAATTCTTTCCCGAAAAAACCGATCACATCGTCTTTCCCGAACCCGAAGAAGAACTTACCTTTCCCGAACCGAGCGCAGAAGCCGAAGAAGTCTTTTCCGCAATAACGGAAAAACCGACGCTGACGATCGCGGAAGATAAGCTCTATCTTTTATATACGAAAAAAAGCAGCGATGAAAACGAGATCAAAACCGCTGCCGAAGATGCTGCAAAAAAAGGCGGTGCAGGCTATATTTACCGGGAAAACAATGAAAATTATGCCGTTCTCGCTTCCTATCTGTGCGAAGATGATGCGAAAAGCGTTATGGAAAAACTGCCCGATATGACGCTTGGCATCAAGGAACTCACCTGCCCTGCACTTTCTTTTTCCGTGGATGCAGGCGAAGAAGCCTTATTGATCCTGCAGGAAGCTGCGGAAAAACTGCCGCTTTGGCCAAAAAAATTCTATGAGCTTGCCGTTCTTTTTGATAAAGGCGAATATGATATAGAAAAAATCATGGAAGAACTGAAGAATATGGAAAAAGAAGCCGAACCGTATTACCTGAAACTTTCCCTTTTCGGGAATGACCCGGCGGTTTTGGCGATCAAAACCTATATTGAGACCGTCCTTGCCGAATGCAGAAAACTCAGCCATGAGGAAAATACCGTTCTTCTCTCTTCGGGGCTGAAATATGCCTGTGCAGCTTCATTTGATGCCAAACTGAGCGCATTGACGCCGCTCTTATAAATAAAAAAGCAGCCCGTTGATAGGCTGCTTTTGCTTTATAAAACAAGGATTCCCAGATGTTCGAGCAGGATTTTCGTTCCCAAAAGGCAGAGGATAACACCGCCTGCAAGCTCAGCTTTGCTCTTGTATTTTGCGCCGAAGAAATTGCCGACATAAACACCGCCGCAGGAAAGAATAAAAGTCGTTGCGCCGATGAGGATAACCGCCTGCAGAATATCAACTTTGAGAAAAGCAAACGTAACGCCGACAGCCAAAGCGTCGATGCTCGTTGCGATCGCCATGATGAAAAGCTCTTTGATGCGCAGATGCGTTTCTTCTTCACATTCCGCATCTTTCGAAAAGCTTTCTTTGATCATGTTCCCGCCGATGATCGCAAGCAGGATAAAGGCGATCCAATGATCATATTTCGTGATATATTCTTCAAACTGTACGCCTGCAAACCAGCCGATAAGCGGCATAAGCCCCTGAAAACCGCCGAAAAACAGAGCGATAATGAGCATATGCTTGATGTTGACCTTCGGCATGGCGAGGCCTTTGCAGACGGCGACCGAAAAAGCATCCATCGAAAGCCCGATCGCAATTAAAAAAATATCCAGTAAACCCATAAAATTTCCTTTCGCGCATAAAATGCTGCCCATTTAGGATACTATCCGCAAACGCTTTTGTCAATGAACGAAAGCTTTTTTGAGAGGGATCGCTTTTTCTGTTGAAAAATGGCTCTTTTTGGTGCTATAATGAGCTTGATTTTGGAATTTTACCCGATTTTTCGGGCTTCGTTTTTGGTTTTACTGAAAGGAAAAGCAATGAACAGGATCGGCTTTGACAACGAAAAATACATACGCCTGCAATCCGCGCATATCTCTGAGCGTATCGCGCAGTTCGGCGGCAAGCTCTATCTCGAGTTCGGCGGCAAGCTCTTCGACGATAATCATGCGGCAAGAGTACTCCCCGGTTTTCAGCCGGACAGTAAGCTCACCATGTTAAAAGAGCTTCGCGACCGTGCAGAGATCGTCATCATCATCAATGCAGAAGATATTGAAAAAAATAAAATGCGCGGCGATCTTGGCATCACCTATGATCTCGATGTTCTCCGTCTGATCGAAGTTTTCAAAAGTTTCGATCTCTATGTCGGCAGCGTCGTCATCACACGCTATGACAGGCAGACCGGTGCGGAAAACTTTGAAAAGCGCTTAAAGAGCCTCGGCATCAAGGTTTACCGCCATTATACGATCCCCGGCTATCCTTCCAACATTCCCTACATCGTCAGCGATGAAGGCTATGGCAAAAACGAATATATCGAAACGACACGTCCGCTCGTCGTTGTTACAGCACCCGGTCCCGGAAGCGGAAAAATGGCTGTCTGCATGTCGCAGCTTTACCACGATTATAAACGCGGCATCAAATCGGGCTATGCAAAATTTGAAACTTTCCCCGTCTGGAATCTTCCTCTGAAGCATCCCGTCAACCTCGCTTATGAAGCGGCAACCGCAGACTTGAACGACGTCAACATGATCGACCCGTATTACCTCGAAGCATACGGCAAAACAACGGTCAACTACAACCGCGATGTTGAGAGTTTCCCCGTTGTCCGCACGATGTTCCAGATGATCCAGGGTGAATCGCCCTATAAGAGCCCGACGGATATGGGCGTCAACATGGTCGGTTTCTGCATTACGGATGACGAAGTCGTCCGCAAAGCGTCGGAACAGGAGATCATCCGCCGCTATATGAATACACGCTGCCTCGAATGGCAAGGCATGGCAAACCACTCCGAAGTCTATAAGCTCGAGCTTTTGATGAACCAGATGGGCATCACCAAAGAAGACAGACCTGTCATCAAAGCCGCTCTTGACCGTGCAGACCTGACGGAAGAACCTGCAGCTGCACTGCAGCTTAACGATGGGCAGATCATTACCGGCAGGACAAGCGCACTTTTGGGCGCATCCTCCGCTGTGCTTTTAAACAGCCTTAAAGTTCTGGCAGGCATTCCGCACGAAACGCACCTGATTTCGCCTTCAATCCTTGAACCGATCCAGAAGCTCAAGATCGATCACATGGGCAACCGCAACCCGCGTCTGCACATGGATGAAACGCTGATCGCACTTTCGATCTCCGCTGTCACAGACCCTGTTGCCGCGCTTGCACTCACACAGCTTCCCAAACTCAAAGATACGGAAGCGCATTCGACGGTCAAGCTTTCCAAAGTTGATGAAAACGTCTACAAACGTCTCGGCATCAACCTGACCTGCGAAGCAACCTATCAGTCCAAACGAATTTTCCAGTTATAAAAAGACAAGGCGTTCCAACGAACGCCTTTTTTGTTTGCAGATTTCATAAACAAAAAAGTCAGGAATCAAATTCCTGACTTTTTATATTAGATCTTATTTGTTGAATGTGTTGCCTGCGTTCTTGCGCTTCATCTCTTCTTCTTTTAAGAGATATGCCGGGCGCTGTCCCTGGCCACCGGGGTAAAGACCGGACCAACCGCAGTTTTCAACCTTATCGATTGCAGCCATATCTTCTTCGGAAATTTCGAAGTCGAATACGTTTGCGTTTTCGATGATTCTGCTGGGTGTGACGCTCTTCGGCAGCGGCAGGAAGCCTTTCTGAAGGACCCAACGGATGCAGATCTGCGCGATCGTCTTGTTATACTTCGCAGCAAATGCCTTCATTTCTTCAACTTCAAAGATTCTGCCTGTTGCGAGCGGGCTCCATGCTTCTACGAGCATACCTTCCTTAACGGTATATTCAACAGCTTCTTTCTGCATATAGGAAGGATGGAATTCGATCTGGTTGAGCATCGGCTTGATTTCACAGGTGTCATAGATCGCCTTGAAGTGTTCTTCGAAGCAGTTGCAGACGCCGATCGCACGGATCTTGCCGTCTTTATACAGTGTTTCGAATGCTCTCCATGTTTCCTGCAGTTTCTTTTTCCAGGAATCATCTGTCGGATCCCAGCCAAACGGAGGAATCGGCCAATGTACAAGATACATATCGACATAATCTGTACGGAGAAGTTTCAGGGATTCGTTGAAGATCTTGATGCAGCCTTCATAGCCTTCGGGTTTGCCCGGACGTTTTGTTGTGATGAAGAGATCTTCTCTCTTGATACTGGATCTTGCGATGCCTTCGCCAACGCTGCCTTCGTTCTGGTAAGCAGCAGCCGTATCGATATGTCTGTAACCGGTTTCGAGCGCGACCTGAACTGCATTTGCTGCAACTTCGCCGTTCGGGGACTGCCATGTGCCAAAACCAACACAGGGAATCTTCACGCCGTTACGCATTACATATGTATCGGTCAATGTTTTCATGATGTAGCTCCTTTGATGTATAATTGTTGTTTTTTATTTTTATTTGAGGTAATCCGGGATATCGCCCTGACCGCCCGGGAAAAGACCGGACCAGCCGCATCCTTCGAGCTTGTCGATGAAAGCCATATCTTCTTCGGAAACTTCAAAATCAAAAATCTTTGTGTTTTCGATGATTCTGCTGGGTGTTACACTCTTCGGCAGCGGGAGGATACCCTTCTGCATGACCCAACGGAGAACGACCTGTGCAACGGTCTTGCCATATTTCGCAGCGATCGTCTTCACTTCTTCGTTCTTGAAAATTCTGCCTGTTGCGAGCGGGCTCCATGCTTCAACGAGCATGCCTTCTTTGACGGAATAGTCAACAACTTCCTGCTGCATATAGGAAGGATGGAACTCGATCTGGTTGAGCATCGGTTTGATCTCGCAGGTATCATACAATACTTTGAAATGTTCTTCGAAGCAGTTGCAGACGCCGATCGCGCGGATTCTGCCATCTTTATAGAGCTTTTCCATTGCTCTCCATGTTTCCTGCAGCTCTTCTTTCCATGTTTCGTCGCCAAGTTTCCAGAAGAACGGCGGGATCGGCCAATGTACGAGGTACATATCGACATAATCTGTTCGGAGGCGCTTTAAGGAAGCTTCGAACTCTCTGATGCAGCTGTCAAAGTCTTTCTTTTCAGGTGTAACGTCGCCCATTCTTTTTGTTGTGATCCAGATGTCTTCTCTCTTAATGCCTGACCTTGCGATACCTTCGGCAACGCTTGCTTCGTTTCCATATACGGAAGCTGTATCAATGTGTCTGTAGCCTGTTTCGAGGGCAAATTTTACAGCATTTGCGGTTACTTCGCCATCGGGTGCCTGCCATGTACCATAGCCAACGCAGGGGATCTTTGCACCGTTGCGCAATACATATGTATCGGTCAATGTTTTCACGATTTAGACTCCTTGAAATATAGATTTGTGATCACTCACATAAATTGCCAAATATCAGAACCAGACCGTATCGGGGTCTTTGCCGGACCAGCCGCAATCATCGATCGAATCGAGGTATGCCATATCTTCAGCGGAAATATTGAAATCGAAGATCTTTGCATTTTCCTCAATACGGGAAGGCGTTACGCTCTTCGGCAGCGGCAGGAGGCCTTTCTGCAATACCCAGCGGATGCAGAGCTGTGCCATCGATCTTCCGTATTTTTCTGCCATAGCTTTGACCTTTTCGTTTTTGAAGATCTCGCCTGTACGGAGCGGACTCCATGCTTCTGTCAGAATGCCGTACTTTTTGCAGGTTTCGACAGTTTCGTCCTGTGTCCAGCTGATGTGGTATTCGATCTGGTCAACCATCGGCATGATCTCTGCATAACGCAGGATATGCTCGATATGGTGTGTTTTGAAGTTGGAAAGACCGATCGCGCGGATCCTTCCGTCTTTATATAATTTTTCAAAAGCCTTCCATGTTTCAACGGAAAGTCTTTCCCAATCGGCTCTTGTTGCCTTCGGTGCCGGCCAATGGATCAGGTAAAGATCGAGGTAATCCGTCTTTAAAAGTGCGAGGGATTCCTCAAAGGCTTTTAATGTTTCTTCGTAACCATGCCTGCCGTTTGCAAGCTTGCTGGTAATAAAGATTTCTTCTCTTTTAACGCCTGCACGGCGAATGCCTTCTGCAACGCTTCCTTCGTTGCCATAGCCTGCGGCTGTATCCACATGGCGGTAACCGCATTCAACAGCGTGCTGAACAGCGGCCGTTGCGACTTCACCATCGGGCGATTGCCATGTTCCAAAACCAACACAGGGAATGGCCACACCGTTTTTTAAAACAAATGTATCCGTTAATTTTTTCATGCTGTCTCCCTTCCGATGCCATAAATATAGTATCAAAAACGATACCGGGAATGATTTCATTTTATATCGACAATGATGCGAATAACTTATATAAAATATTATAGCAGTACATAAAAAAGATTGCAACATCTACATAAATGTTTAAAAAATGCCGATTAGATATAGAAATTTGAAATCAAGTATTCTATAATAAAATCACATAATCAAAGGAGCTATTAACATGAGTAAATTCAACAATGGCGTATATCCCACAATGATCACGCCCTATGATGAAAAAGGCAATGTAGATTACGGCGCCGTCAAGGCACTCGTCGAATGGTATTGGGAAAAAGGCTGCGAAGGCGTTTTTGCTTCCTGTCAGTCCAGCGAAATTTTCCGCCTTTCCTTAAAAGACAGGATCGGCCTTGCAAAGACCGTTAAGGATACCGCAGATGCTCTCGCAGCAAGGGATAAATCCCGTGAAGCCATGACGATCGTCGCTTCCGGTCATACTTCCGATGATTTTGAAGAACAGGTCGACGAACTTACAAGGATGTCTGATACAGGTGTAGACGCTGTTGTCCTCATCTGCAACCGCTCCGATATCGCCAACACAACAGAGGATAAATGGATCGAAGAAACAGGCGCACTCTTAGATCGCCTTCCGACAAGTGTTAAATACGGAACCTATGAATGTCCCTATCCCTATCGCAGACTCCTCACACCGAAGATGCTCGAATGGATGAAAGGCACAGGCCGTTTCGCATTCATCAAAGACACCGTCAGCGATGTCGCCATCATCAAAGAACGCCTCGAGATCTTGGCAGACAGCGATATCAAGCTTTTCAATGCAAACGCACAGACATTGCTCGATACGCTCCGCCTTGGTGCATATGGTTACAGCGGCCCGATGGCAAACTTCCATCCGGAACTTTATGTCTGGCTCTGCAAAAACTTCGACAAAGAACCCGAAAAAGCAGAATGGCTCTATTCCTTCCTCAGCACGGCATCCTTCACAGAGCAGCTCGCTTATCCCTGCACAGCAAAATATCAGCTGGATACCTATGACGGCATCCACATGGCACATACATCCCGTACAAAAGATGTCCGCCTGATGACGCAGTATGACAAGAGCTCCATCGACAGAATGAAGCACCTTGCAGACTGGTTCGCAAAGGAACTCGGTTTATAAAATCAAAAACGAAGGGCGTGCATTCTGCACGCCTTTTTTCTTAAAAAAATCATGATGAAAAAGATTCGTTCAGCCCCGGAAACTGGGCTTATCCTCTCGATGCTGATCTTCGGAACGATCGGCATCTTCCGCAAATATATCGATCTTCCTTCGGGCTTCATTGCCTTTGCAAGAGGGCTCGTTGGGTCAATTTTTCTTGTTCTGCTGCTCACTTTGCGCAAACAAAAACGCAAAACGATCGAAAAAAAGAAGCTGCTTCCGCTGTTTGTTTCGGGCATTTTCCTCGGTTTCAACTGGATCCTTCTTTTTGAAGCATACCGCTATACTTCGGTTGCAGCGGCGACACTCGCCTATTATATGGCGCCGGTCATCATCATTTTTGCGGCAGCATTTCTGTTCCGCGAAAAACTGACTCTGCAGAAAATTCTTTGTTCCGCAGCGGCACTCATCGGCATGGCGCTCGTTTCCGGCATTTTTGATGCAGGCTTTTCGGGAAGCAAAGAGCTCATCGGCATCGGTTTCGGTCTTGCGGCAGCGGTTTTATACGCAAGCGTCGTCTTGATGAACAAAAAACTCGGCGATATCCCCGCTTATGAAAAAACGATCCTGCAGCTCGCAAGTGCAGCTGTTGTCATCCTGCCCTATAGCCTTTTCACGGAAAATATTTCTGCGGCAAGCTTTGACCTTGGGCAGATCGGTATGCTGGTTTTGGTTGGCATCCTGCATACAGGCATTGCTTATGCGCTCTATTTCGGTTCTCTCGAAAAAGTTTCCGCACAAAACGCCGCAATTCTGAGCTATATCGATCCGATTTCTGCCGTATTGCTTTCCGCCTTTTTCCTCGGTGAAGCCATGGGCACGATGCAGATCATCGGTGCAGTGCTCGTCCTTGGCGCAAGCATCCTCATAGATAATCCCATAAAAAAACGAAAATAAAAAGATAGTAAAAAACCGAAGCTTTTGCTTCGGTTTTATTCTTTCTCAAACATTTCCGCCAAAGTGCAGGCACGTTTATATGCTTCTTTAAAATATTCCTCAAGCGGCATTTCGCGGTATTTGTCGTTTTCATGCCTGTCCTTTTTGGATTTTAATTTCAGCTCAAAGTTGAGATACGGCAGTTCATTTGCCTTTTTCAGACGGCTCATTGTCCTTTCCCAATCAAGAACGCCGTCAAAAGGCAAAAGATGCAGGTCATCCCAGGACCTTGTTTTTCCGTTCGGGTCGCTGATTCCCATATTGTCATTAAGATGCATCATGATCATCCTGTCTGCAAATTTGCCAAGAACATCTTCGCCGGAATTATAGGCAAGCTCGTGTCCGCTGTCAAAACAGAATCCGACATGTTTATTTCCCGAAAAATGCGCCATCAATGTCCGCAGGTATTCAATACCTTCCGTATTTTCAAAAGCGATTTTAACGCCGTATTCTTCCGCTATTTTCACAAGTTTATCATAGTTTTCAAAGCCATATTTCGTTTCGCCGAAAACATAGTCAAAACCGATCCATTGATGAATGACCATCACAGGGATGGATAAATCACGGCAGCATTCGAGCGCAGGCATGACTTCATCCATCGCTTCTTTGATAAGCGCTTCGTCATTGCTCCAGAAGCCTGTGCATTTTCTGTACGGTCCGTGCAAAGACTGCACGAAAAGCCCGATCTCCCTTGCCGTTTCGACGATGCCTGCCATATCCGCCTCCGGGTTCCAAACGGGCGAAATTGCCGCAAAACCCGTTTTTTTAAGCAAATGGACGACCTCTTTTGTCGGGATCACGTAATTATGATCGATAGACATCCCGAGTCTGTTTTTCCACATAGCTTTATCCCCGGATCATCGCCTCAAGTTTTGCTGCAGCTGCATAACTTTTCTCAATGAACTCCTCTTTTGTGTATTTTTCCGCATAAAAATCGTTATAGGTCAACTCCAGCGTGATATTTTTGCAATCACAGTTTTTCAGCTGCGCAGCAACACGCTCAAAATCGATTTCCCCGTCAAACGGGATACGGTGCAAATCGCGTTTATTGTCATTATCGTGAATATGCGTACAGAAAAGCCTGTGCCCGATTTTCGGCAAGAACTCTTCGCCAAAGGTATGACAACACTCATGACCGCAATCATAACAGAAGCCAACATGTTCCTCAGGAAAAGCTTCCAGCGTTTTATATAGAAATTCCGGAGAATTGATGTTTTCAAAGGCAATGCGGATGCCCATCTCACCGGCATAGCGAACGACCTCACGCAGTCTTTCGATTCCTCTTTCGAGGCAGGGATCACCCGCAGGGTCTATCTCTGCATGTATAACAAGGATCGGAATGTCTGTCCCTTTTGCATGGTCAATATTCCGTTTGAGAAGCGCAATATACGATGCTGCGGCTTCTTCATCTTCACCCCAGACCGAACGACAGCCGGGAATGGTAGAATGGGAAGTTTCCTGTCTCAAATCATATTCCTCTGCCAGCTTCTTGAATTCACACAGCAAACCAGGACAGTCTGCATAGATCTCTCCGCTGAAAAAACCTTCAAACCCTGCTTTTTTGATCAGCGGAAAAAGCTCTTCATAAGAGATTCCGTTAAAAACATCGATATACAGGGACATTTTTATTGCACCTCTTTTACCATGATAGTCTTATCATAACACCGGATCCGATAATTTGAAACTTTTTTTTGCATAAAAAAACTGCCCTTTGCAAGGACAGTTTTTCATTCTTTTACGCTTCTGTGAGCATATCGTTGCGGATATAGCCGGTGTATTCCTTGCTGCCGGATTTGCAGCGGACTTTATACCATGTATATTCGCCGTCTGTTGTTCCCTGATCAAGGACATAAACCTTTGTATTGATCGAAAGCGTTGTGACCTTGCTGCTGCTTGTGGAAGACGATGCACGCATATTGACGCCGTCTTTGCCGACTTTCATCATATCGGAAAGGAAGTCGTTGCGGATGTAGCCTGTCTTGCCGCCGCCGAAGCTGATCGCATACCATGTGTAGCTGCCGTCTGCTGTGCCGTTATCCGTAATGGTAACTTCATCACCCATATCGAGTGTTGCGACCTTTTCGCCGGATGTGGAAGGCTGCGAACGAACGTTTACACCTGTGGAGTTGACATATTTCGTGCCAAGGTTCTGACCGCCCTGTTCGGGATCTGTTGTGCCTTCACCTTCGGTATTGGACGGTGTCGGTGTGGGGTCTTCCTGTGCAAAGCCTTCTGCGGAAACGCTCTTGCATTCTGCATAGCCTTCTTCCGTCAGCTGCAGAACGGCATAGACCTTCATCGTTTCTTTTTCAATATCGATGCTGATGATGTCCTGATTCGTGTAGCAAAGAAGCGGGTAGCCATTCCAGATCGTGATGCGGAAAGAAGCTTTTTCTGCACCGCTGGAATCGGTGATCTTCGAAGGCATACGGTTCATTGCCGGAAGGTCCGGAATCGTGAGCTTACCTTCGCTGTCTGCAGTAGCGCTGAAAACATCGGGGTTTACCGAAACGGAAAGCTGACCGCCGGAAAGCGGATTTCCCGCTGTATCGAGGAGCTGTACGGCAAATTCGATCTGTTTGTCATAAGGTACGGGTGTGGCTGTGGGGACTGCGGAAGCAGAAGCCTCTGCATCGCTGGGCTGTTCCTGTTCCTTTTTACCGCAGCCTGCCAAAGCAAAGCTGAAGATCAGGGCAAGAGCAAGCGCAAATGCCAAATACTTTTTCATCTTTATCCCTCCATAATTTGTCAACATAGTTAAGAGATGGCGATATAAACCATCATGCATATTTTATATCATTTTTACTTGAAAAACAACTCATACAAGCATTTTATCCGTTTTTTTACAAATAAGTTGAATTTTTGGTACAACTTTTCCTATACTATGACGCAAAAATCCCCACTTTCTTTCCAAAAAAAAGATACCGACCAAAAAGGCCGGCATCTTTATACGCAATATTTCAGAGATCTCTTTGCTTCTTAGATATAAGGAACGAGTGTGCGGACCTTCTTCATGCGCGGTGCGAGCAGCATGACAACGAAGGGGCAAAGAGCGATCGGAACAACGTCTGCAATACCGATCCAAACTACGCAATACCAATAATCGAGGCCTGCGAAGTAGGAAAGGGAAAGGCTTGTGGTAACGATCATTGCGCAGCCGAAAAGGAGGCACCAGAAGAGGCTCTTTAAGATGAAGGACTTCTTGTTTTCAAGGAGTTCATCAAGACCAACTTTGCCGTTCTTCATGTGGATGAGAGCCGGAAGAGCTGCGGAAAGGCCAACTGTGATACCGTCTGTTAAGGGGCTGTGCAGCGGGATGAACATACCGGCGAGCAGGGACCAAACAAGTGTTCCGATGTAACCGGAGAAGAAGCCTGTCCAAGGTCCGAAGAGGTAGCCGATAGCCGGAATGATGAATGCGAATGTACGGAAGTGAACTGCACCCGGAATGAGCGGGATCGGGCTTGCAAATGCCCAAAGAACGCCTGTTAAAACACCAAAGATCGCGAAGAAGATGATGTTTACAAATGTGATTTTCTTTTTCATTTCGTTTCTCCTGATAAAATGAATGCGTCAGTAATTGATTTTTTCAATCTCTGAAATAATATTTACGAGCTCTTTGACTGCGTAATCAAAAAGCACTTCACCTTTTTCTGCCGTTGCAAAGGTCGGTGCGCCGATGACGCCGCTCTTTGTAACGTCTTTTGTTCTCCAGCCTGCGTTGATCGGGCCGAAAACGGTAACATATTTATCGCCCATGAAGCATTCTGCCGGGTCTTCATCGACAGCGAGCTCCATCTTGACGAGTTCGGGTCTTGCCGCGAGCATGAGGGATGTTTCCAGTTCGCAGGCATGGAATACACCATACATACCCGATTCCTGTACTTTATCTAAGCACTTTCTCCAGAAAGGCGTAAACCACCAGTCAAATACAAATACATCAATACCGAAATCGATGCGGATATCTCTGGAAATGAGGTTCATCATATCGGTGTTGCCGCCGTGGCTGTTGAAAAGGATGAGCTTTTTGAAGCCGTGGTGGCAGATGGAAGCGACAACATCATAGATAAGCGCATAGTATGTCTGTGCCTTAAAGGTCAGTGTACCTGCGAAATCCATATGTTCGTTGCTCTTGCCGATGGGCATCTGCGGAGCAAAGATGATGTCAGCTTCGCCCGGATATTCAGCCTGTGCGACGAATCTGTCTGTGAGTTCTTTTAAGATCAGGTGATCTGTACCGACCGGAAGATGCGGTCCGTGCTGTTCTGTTGCGGCTGTCGGGAAAAGTACGATAGCCTTGTCTTTATTGATCGCAGCGATCTGATCGCGCGATAATTCTTCCCATTTAGCGATCATAATAGTTTACCTCTTTTTTGTTATGCGCCGATGTTGAATAAGATATTGAGTACGATCGCACCTGCTGCGGAAATAACCGTCAGCAATGCGAATGTGATATCCTTGCCGGAAGCCTTGATGGCTTTATAAGCGGTTCTCGACTGTTTGAAGTTGAGCTTGTAATAATACATTGCCAGCGAAATGGCGTGACCTTTTGCCAAAACACGGAAAAGCAGCGGGAAGGATACGGTAACGTAGTTCTTCATCTTCTGCCAAGCCTTGCATTTTTCGATCTCAAGACCTCTCGAGCTCTGTGCTTCCATAATGGCAAAGAATTCGGAGATGATCATCGGGATGATCTGGAAAACGAGGCCGATACCGAAAGAAACGGCATTGGGCATTCTCCATTTATTGAGGCCGAGGATAATTTCGCTGAAGTTCGTCGTCAGAATGACGGTATAGAACGATGCGACCATCAGATAAACGCGGATCGAAAGAACATAGCATTTATAGATGTCATACAGCTCGAAGGAAAAGCTGAGCGTATTGCCCATGAAGTTCCAGCTCTGTCTAGCAACAACGATATCAAGGAACGCACTGCCCGTTTCGTTGATCTCAAACATGCCGAGGATTAGCCAGACGAGTGATATGAATATGATAAGCGCTTTTAATTTTGATAAAAGTATGCCCAGATATTCACCAATGCCGCAGGCACACCACAGAACGATGAATACAACGAGGATAAAGGTCAATGCAACACCGCTGCGGATGATCGAGGTCAGAAGCGCCATGACGAGGAAGAAGACGAACTTCGTTCTCGGGTCAAGGTTGTGCATATAGGATTCGCGGGGACTATACTGTAAGAAACCACCCATTATGCCTGCTCCTTTCCTGCAGCTTTTAAGATTTCCGTCAAGAAATCATCGAGGTTGCATGCGATTTTTTCGAAACCGAATTCGCGGCTCAGCTGAACGACTGCCGGCATCGGGAGGTTAAGATCCTCAAAGACGGCACGGTCTGCCAAAAGTTCTTCTCTGGAGCCTTCAAATCTCTGTACGCCATTGTTTAAAACGAGCATACGGTCGCAGACTTTGAAGACGAGTGCAAATTCGTGGCTGATCATGATGACGGTCTTGCCCTTTTCGATCAGATAAGAAATGATATTTTCGAGCTTGCCTTTGAGTTCCCAGTCCATACCGAGCGTCGGTTCATCGAGGATAATGACATCTGCACTCGAGAAGAGAACGGAAAGGATCGTAAGGACATGCTTTTTACCCATCGAAAGGTTTGCGGGGAGTTCTTCTCTATCGTCGAAAAGCTCATAATCTTTCAGGATCTTTTCGATCTCCGCTTCATCAACGCCGATTCCCTGTGCCTTTGCGCAGAAGCTCAGCTCATCTTTGACGGTCTGTTCAAAGATCATGTGTTCCGGATGCTGGAAAACGAGGATAATATCTTTGGAAATTTCCGCAACGGATTTGCCGCGGATATCATTGCCGAGATATAAAACTCTGCCGCTTGTGGGCTTGATCAGGCCGTTTAAATGCTTGACGAGCGTCGTCTTGCCGCTGCCGTTCTGGCCAAGAATTGCGGTAACTTTGCCTTTTGCAAAAGAGGAGTTGATATCGATCAGGGCGTTGAAACCGTCTGCAAAGGTCTGCTTTAAGCTTTCCGTTGTCAGGATCGGTTCGATCTCTTCTTTTTCAGCGGTATATTCGCGTTCGCGTTTTTCAACGAAACGGGAGATTTCTTTCCTTGCATCGGGAATATTGTAGAACATATTCATTCCCGGGAATGCGTGTTTGATCTTGTGGTAGATCAGGACTTCCTGCGGAAGCGTTACACCGAGGTTTTCCTGCACTTCGTGGTCGCTGAAGAATTCTTCTTTTGTGCCGTCGAAAACAACTTTGCCTTCTTTTAAGCCGACAACGTGTTCAACGATGCCTGCAGACCATTCAAGGTTGTTGTCAACGATGATCGTTGTCTGTCCGGATGCACGGAGCTGTGCCAAAATCGTCTGAACAAGTTTTTTGCCGTTCGGGTCAAGGCTGCTGACGGGTTCATCCATGATGAGGACATCCGGCTGCATGGCAAGAACAGATGCGATGCAGACAGCCTGTCTCTGACCGCCGGAAAGCTTGGCAACAGAACGGTTCCTAAGGTGCTGGATGTTGAAAAGGTCCAGAACATATTCCATACGTTCGTGCATGGTCTCGGAATCGAGGCCCATGTTTTCCATACCGAAAGCGATCGCGTCCTCAACACCGTAGCCGAAAAGCTGGTTTTCAGGTGTCTGCGAAACGACGGATACGCTGATGTTCTGTGCAACATCGAAAGAACCCGAAAGAACGCCATCGGGCATCAGCGTCGGGATAACGCCCGAAAGAATATTGATCAGGGTCGTTTTACCGCTGCCCGAAGGACCGACAACCGCGGTAACAGCACCCTCCTGTACGGAAAAGCTGACATCTTCGAGGATGTTTTTGCTGTTTTCCGCATATCTGTAGGTTATATTTTTTACATCAAAGCTCAAAGCAGGGTTCTCCTTATCTGGAAGGCTTGATCGGGAATACCGGAAGCGGTTCGAGGAAGATGATGTCTTTTCTGTTTGCCGCATCGCCTTCTGCCAAAATAGCCGCTTTGCCTGCGATCTCACCGCCGGCTTTTTTGACGAGTGCTTCCATTGCCTTTAAGGATTCACCTGTCGAGATAACGTCATCAACGATGAGGACTTTCTTGCCGCGGATCTGTTCTGCTTCTTCTTCTTCAAGGCAGAGGATCTGCTTATTCTGTGTTGTGATGGAATAAACTTCCGTAACGAAGGGATTTGTCATATAGGGCTTGATGCTCTTTCTTGCGACATAATATCTCTTCATATTCATCAGTCTGGAAAGTTCCTGTACAAGCGGGATTCCCTTTGCTTCCGCTGTGATAAGAACATCGACTTCCGGGAGAACCTTCATCAGTTCCTGTGCTGCATTTAATACGAGCTCGCAATCGCCAAGAATAACAAAGCTTGCAATCTCAAGCTGATCGCTGATGCGAACGATAGGGAGCTGCCTTGTGACTCCCGCAATTTTCATTTCATAATGACGCATGACATTCTTCTCCTGTTATTTGCTTTATCTGGCCGCATAAAGCAGACAGAATACCATAACTCTATTATATTCGTAAACAAATTGTAAAGCAAACCATTTTTTAACATTTCCACGAAAAATATATCCATTCAACACGCATGGAATAGGATGATATTTTATCGTTTTTTGGCTGATATTTTTCCGTAAAAAAACGACCGGATAAAAACACCGGCCGTTTTATATTTAGTTGCCTGTTCTCTGCGAAATGCCGCGGATCTGCGAAAGTGCCCAATCATGCTCTGCAAGCTCGATCGTCGTTCCGCAATATTCGCACTGACCGCTCTGGTTGATGGAAAGCGGTGCTCCGCAATTCGGGCAGTTGACTGCGGAAAGCTCTTCTTTTTCCTTTGTCTGTGCATTGGCACTGCGGATGAGCTTCCATTCATACGCCATGAAGAGTTCTCTGTCCTTATCGCCGGAAACGACATTGCCGTCTTTATCCGTGGTATAGTCACAGATCCTTGTATCAAGGCGAACATAGAGAACGTCATTTTCGCCTTCCTGCTGATAGTTTGTGATCTGTGCATTGAGAACGGCGATGCGCTCAACATAGTTTGTATATTCGCGTCTGCGGAGTTCATCCAGCTGTCTGTCATACTGCGTGTAAAGCGTATCCGTCATGAAGCTGCGCACAGGCGCAAGGTCTTTATCCTGCCATGCATTCTGCAGCTTGATATACCAGTTGCCGACCTTTTCCATGAGAAGCTGTTCGCTGAAGTTCGGGTCTTTTGCCATAAGCGCCGTGAGGTCTGCATCGGGCTTATCGGGAACACGAACAGGTGCTGCCTGTTTCTTTTTATTCCTGCGTCTTAAAATGATAAACAGAATGATCGCAATAATAATGATCGCTTCAAAAGAGGAATCCGCACCGATAAGAGCCGGTATCAGGAAGAACAGATCGTCACTACTGCTGCTGTAGCTGTCGTCATAATAATAATCGTCATCGCTGCCCCAATCGGAATCCCAATCGGAACCGCTATCCCAGCCGCTGTCACCCCAGTCTGTATCACCGGCAAAGTTGCCCGCATCGGCGATCGCAGAAACCGGCATCATAAAAAGGCTGATAACAAGCAGCAAAGCCGCCAATACGCCAAAAATCTTATACGATCTTTTCATATTTCCTCCTTGATATTCGGTCAAAAAATCTCCTGTATAGCTTTAATATACACGAAAAATGTGCATTCGTAAAGCATTTATTCACCGAGACATTGCCTGCAGAGCTTCGGGGAATCCAGTTTTGCAACATCCGCTTCCGTCAGATACATCCTGTTTTCGGGCAAAATCCGCTCTGCCATAGAGCAGCCAAGGCGATGGATCGTATCCGAATTTTTGCTCTTCACATAATAGGATGATGTCGGCTCAGGCTCTTCCTTGCGCATCTTTTCGGGTAATCTTCCCTTTTTCAAAAGCTCGTATAAACTTTCCGCGGAATATTCGCCGATGCAGCGTTTACAGCAGGAATACGACGGCAATTCCGGGAGTTCATCTTCCGTGATGCTGATGCGGTTCTTTTCGGCAATGCGCGAAACCGTGGAACAATCCGGCAGATGGATCTTCGTACCGCTCTCGCTGAAAACAAAGGTCAGCCCAAGCCCTAAGCTTTCCCGTTCTTCCTTTGGTATTGCGGAAGCTTCCATGATCTTTTCCACTTCGCCTTCCGCATTGTAGCGAACATGAATATCGCTCTCGCTCTTTTTGAGCAGCAGCGCCGTCATGACCGCAGATAAAAATAAGACGATCGCTATTGCCAATATGAGCTTTTGTGTTTCCCTGTTTTTCATAAAATACGCTGAATGTGAAATTCCTAACCCGATCTGCAGGTTAGGAATCTGTTTGCTGTCAGTTTTTTGCTTGTTTTTTGCGGCGCATACGAAGCTCCGGAAGCTCATCTTCCGATGCGATAACGCGCATATTGAGATAAGAAAGCGGATTGTTGATCCCCGTTTCAAAGACAAATTTTTCAACAGCCAAAGCTGGGTATTCCGGTGTAAAGCGATCGTTGATGCGTTCATCGCCATATTCCCTGTCGCCGATGACGGGCATTCCCGCAAAGGCAAGCTGTGCACGGGCAAGGGTAACACCGCCGTTCAGGTTGACCGCCTCAATGATCGAAACGCCCATGTTGGATTCTATCACACGGTAGCGCGTAATAACAGGCAAATAGCCTTTTTTCGCTTCGTCTGTGATGATGATCTTCGCATCCTCCGCCGTTTTTGAAGCGTAATGAGAAATTTCGCCTTCACTTTCCGCAGGAACAGCACCAATATAGGCGCTTAAAATACGCTTGATGCGTCTTTCACGCACTGCCTGCATCATAAGCTGGAAAAATTCTTCGTTTTTGGCGATCATAACAAGCCCTGCCGAACCCTTATCGAGCCTCTGGCAGATATAGGGAACGCTCATGACCTGTGTATTATACTGGCCGGTTTCCTCCATATAGCGCCTTGCTGCAGCATAAAGCGTATCTCTTCCGGTCTCTTTTTCGGTCGTGCAATCCATGCCATAGGGTTTGCGCATCACGAAAAAGTTATCATCTTCATAGACGACAAGTTCAGACGGAACAAGCTCCGGAAAAACACCGTCGATTTCGATGTGATCCCCTTCACGCAGGCGGATATCCCACTTTTTGATGCGTCCGCCAACGACGACGGAACCGCTTTTTATCAGCAGCTTCGCACGTTCATTGCCTATGCCGGCATTTTTCATGGCTTCGCTCAGCCGTATTCTGTTTTCATCGTTTCTGAGCGTTATCAATGCTTTTCCCTTCCTCAATCAAGCTGAAAATTTATGCTTCTTCATCATGCGCAAAGTCGATCTCCTGATATTTCGTGAGTTCGCCTCTCCAGCGCACGTCAATGCTCCTTGTCGGGCCGTTTCTCTGCTTGGCAATGATGATCTTTGCCTTGCCCTGTGCCGCTTCATCATCGGAATAATAGTCATCACGATGCAGGAAGATTACGACGTCTGCGTCCTGCTCGATAGAACCCGATTCACGAAGATCCGAAAGCATCGGCTGTTTGTTTTCGCGCTTTTCGCTCGCACGGGAAAGCTGCGATAACAGGATGATCGGCACGCCAAGGTCTTTTGCCAGAATTTTAAGGTTTCGCGTTAATGCAGAGATCTCCTGCTGGCGGTTTTCGTTTCTGCCGTTGCCGCCGGTGTTCATGAGCTGCAGATAGTCGATGACGACAAGGCTGATCTCGCCTGTCTGTCTCTTTAAACGGCGGAGCTTTGCCTGCATTTCCGTTGCACCGATGAGGCTCGTATCGTCGATATAAATACCCGAATCGGAAAGCGGTTCCATCGCATCGGCAATATCGTTGATCTCTTTTGGCGAAAGGTTGCCCGAACGGACTTTCTGCGAATCCGTCTGTGCAGATGCCGATAAAAGACGCATACCGAGCTGGTCGCGGCTCATTTCCAGCGAGAAAATGACGACCGTTTTTTTATCGCGCACGCCGACGTTTTCCGCAATGTTGAGCGCAAAGGATGTTTTGCCCATACCGGGTCGACCTGCAACGACAATGAGCTGACCTGCCTGCAGACCCGAAAGGGTTCTGTCCATCAGCGGGAAACCCGAAGGAATACCCAAAATGCCGCTCTTTGATTTATATGCTTCGGAAATGAGCTTATGCGCTTCCATGAGCGCCGTTCGCAGGTGAACGAGCGTTTCCTCCGCTTTTCCTTCCGAAACACGGTAGATAATATCGCCTGCACGGTTGATAATATCTTTCGCTTCCTCTTCCGAAGAGAAGCACATATCGGAAATTTCGCCGCAGGCTTCGATCATACGGCGAAGAAGGCTTTTTTCCTTGACGATCTGAATATAGGAATCGATATTGCGGACAGATGGAACCCTCTGCGTAAGCTCCGTAACATAGGTCAGTTCTTCCGCCGTGAGCTTCTTTTTCATCTCGAGGCGTTCGACAACGGTAACCATATCAACAGGCTTGCCCATCGCAATGAGGTCATACATCGCCGCATAAAGACGCCTGTGCTGTGCCGTATAAAAATCTTCTTCATTCAGTTTTTCGACAGCGGAAAGGGCGCAATGCTCCGAAAGCATCATCGAGCCCAGAATGGATTGTTCCGCTTCAATAGAATGCGGCGGAATCCGCGAAACGATATCAGGCATCTTTCTCTCCTATATCAGAATTCTTCAGTTTCAGAGTTTGACTACTTCAAATTTGATTTCTGTTGCAATGTCTGCATAGACCTTGACGGTTGCCGTGTAATTGCCAAGTTCTTTGACAGGCGCTGCAAGAGCGATCTTTTTCTTATCAACGGCAATGCCGAACTGCTGTTTGATGGCTTCTGCGATTTCGAGTGTGGTAACCGAACCGAAAAGTCTGTTGCCTTCGCCGCATTTTGCCTTGACGATAACCTTAACGGTCGAAAGTTCTGCCGCTAACTGCTGTGCATTTTCCTTTTCAACCTGTTTTCTGTGTTCATTCACGCGGATCGCATCGTTTGCTGCCTGCAGGTTCTTTGCGTTTGCTTCGATCGCGAGCTTTTTCGGGAACAGGAAGTTCCTTGCATAGCCGTCGCTGACGTTAACGATCTGTCCTTTTTTGCCCTTGCCGGGTACATCTGCGTTTAAAATAACTTTCATTTTTTAACCTCCGTATCAAAATTGATCTCCGGGACCGGAGCGGGCTATTTCCCTTAAGCGGATGATATGCTCCATCATGCCGAGGTAACCCACCATATTCCCAAAGAGAGCTGCTGCCAATATTGTGATAAATCCTGCGGGAGCTTTGCCCATATAGCGCCTTGCCACCCAGTTGATAAAGGAATAACCCTGTACCGCAAAGAGAAGCGTCGTCGCTGTGGAGATCACCGCAGAAAACATTTCCATATTTTTAATGTCCAAAACGCCGACGAAAACCGAAACGATATAGGTCCAGAAAAGCACGTTACCGACTTTTTTGCCGTAATCAAATTCGGAAAATGCCGGTGCAGGGCAAACCGCCTGACCGCTCTTTTTTACCATCATGCGGACGAGCGTATAAAGCCCCAAAGTTCCCAATATGACACTGTATATCGCCATAACGGGCGTCATCATGCCGAAATGCTGCGAAAGCAATTCCTGATTTTCGGGCAGGAGAATTTCCACTTTTACGGCATCGATATCAACGAGCATTTTTAAGATTTCTTCTGTTTCGGGGACTGCATACCCGCCTTTTACCATGAGCAGCATCGGGTATAAAAAAGCAATGCCGACCGTTGGGATGAGCGTATTTTCCGCCAAAACATAAAGAACATAGCTGCCAAGCTCCTTACCTGTCGTCATTTGCCCATAGATAACGGCAAAGACGATCCCAAAGAGGAAGACAACGGCCGTATATGCCAGTGCTTCATAAAAAGGATACTGCTTTTTGATCACATAGCCAGAGGCAAGCATGACCGGAAAAACGAGCAGACAATTAAGAACGAGCGTTTTTGAACCCATGAGCAGCCACACGGCCAAAAAGAGTCCTATGGCATATACCATGCCGCCAAGTCCGTATTTTGCCGTCATGTATGCGCCTGCCATGATCATAAGAAAAGCCAGGGGCAGTACGCTGATATAGAGCAATACTTCGCATAAAGCTGCACAAAAAACGATCAACGCCGTCGAGATCAATATATCTGCAATCAGTCTTTTTTTATTTCTTACCAAGAAATGTCGCTTCCTTTCGCTGTGAATGGGCATACAACTTTATCTTATTGTACTCGAATTTAGCCTATATGGCAATCATTGTTAATCGTTTTTGTTTTGTTGTTTTTCCTGATTTATTATATAAAAAAAGAGATCAGAATATTTTTCTGACCTCTAAAATTGTTTTTTATTTCTGTGCTTCAAACCTGAGCTGTTCAATGCTCTTCCGCATTGCCGGAACAAGCGCCACAACACAGCAGATGATCGCTTCGGGGATCATATAGGATGCGTTATAGACAAGGGAATAAATGATCGGCGATTGTCCTGCCGGGGCATATTCCGCAAAGAAGATAACACCCGAAAGCACGGCAAAGAAAAGCCTCAATGCAGCACCGAGGAGAATCCCCGGAATGATGTTTTTCCTAAAAAGACCCGCTGCGGCAAGCACACCAAAGGCAAAGATATAGTCGATGATGAGCTGTGCCCAATGAATGACGGAACCCGGATCCTGCAGATACTGCAGAAAACCGAATGCAACCGCAACGATAAGGCCCTTTTTGCTGCCGTAAATATAGGCAAACAGGAAGATCGGCAGCATCGAAGCCGGTGTGATAGAACCGCCCTGCGGCATTTTATACAGACGGATATAGGATAAAATGAAAGCCAATGCGATCGAAAGCGCACCCGTCACGATCTGTTTTGTGGACCATTTGCCGCTTTCTTCCTCTTTTACCGCAAAAAGCAGCAGCAGGATCAGGATCACGACAGCACCCAGAGCAAGAGAAACATAGGCTCCGCCAAGCTCTGCCAGCTTTGCAAAAATGCCTTCGCCATCCGTCAATGCGGAAATGACAAGACCCGCCAGCAAAAGAACAGCAACTGCCGCGAGAAGGATCACATACATTCTGATCAATTTCTTATTTTTCATAAAGCCTCCCATTGCAGGGGATTTTTTCAAACAAAAAACCCTTGCACGATTGCAAGGGGTATATACTTTCTCATAGACCGCTTCCCTACGACAACATTACTCGTATCAGGTTCTATGGGTTTGATCTCAGCCTCCAAAAAAAGGCACCCCCGCGGAAATATTCATTTGTTGCTTTTATAATAAAATGTCTTAGGCCATCTGTCAATATGTTTTTAAATTGTGAAAAAAATATAAATCTCTTTCGAATCCCGTGAAAATTCCGTTTCTTCATGTATAATAGATAAAAAGAGCTTATCATAAAAAAAGGAGCAGCTATGAGAATTCTTCTTGCGGAAGAAGACGCCGCATTATCCAACGCAATCCACGCCGTTCTTCGCCAGCATAACCATTCCATTGACGCTGTCTACAGCGGTGAAGATGCCTATGACTATGCCAGCTCTGCCATTTATGACGCGATCATCCTTGATCTCACGATCCCGAAAATGGACGGACTCACCGTCATAAGGAAACTCCGCAGGGAAGGCATTGCCACACCGATCATTTTCCTTACCGCAAAAAGCGCTTTGGAAGACCGCATTGAAGGGCTTGACGCAGGTGCGGATGATTATATGATAAAGCCCATTTATCTGGAAGAGCTTATGGCAAGACTTCGCGTTTTGGCAAGGCGCATCCCACAGATTCTTCCCGATATTTTATCATTCGGCAATATTTCGCTTGACCCGGGAACGAACCTCCTCAGCAGCGGCAACGATACCGTTCGCCTGGGAAGAAAAGAATTTCAGATGATGGAGCTTCTTCTCAGAAACCCGAACAGGCTCATCTCCACAAACTATTTTATGCAGCAGATCTGGGGAAATGATTCCGATACGGAGCTCAATGTCGTTTGGGTGTATATTTCCTACCTCAGAAAAAAGCTCAGGAGCATCCACGCCAATGTCGAGATCAAGGCAGCAAGAGGCGTCGGGTATACTTTGGCAGAGATTAAAACATAAAGAAGGCTGAGAGACAGCCTTCTTTTTTATCTTTTCATTTTAAAAAGCCCGTCGCGGCTGCAATACCAATAGAGCAAACCGTGTCCGCGCAGTCTGAGCCTCGTTTCCGCATTGCCTTCGGGGTAAAGTTTCTTTAATTGCAGACCATCCGCAGAGGCAAAAGCGACAAAGGAAATAAAGTGATCTTTTTTCATTTCATGTTCGATGCGGATGAAATGTTCATCTTCCACCGCTTCAAGGGAAAGCATATGCGCTTCATCGGCTTCTTTTGCCGAAAGCGGTGCAAGCATAATCCCACAACAGGAAATTGAAGCTTCTCCCATACAAAAAAGCACATTGCCGCAGATCGGGCAGACATAAATTTTTGCACGCAGCAGATTGGAAGAAATGTTTCTGTTGCGGATCGGTTCGCCCGAGATCAATTCCGCAACAGAGATTCCAAGAACCTCCGCCAAAGGCGCTAAAAGCGCAATATCCGGCAAACCTTTTGCATTTTCCCATTTGGAAACGGCTTTTGCACCAACACCGATCATTTCCGCAAGCATCGCCTGCGTCATTCCTTTTCTTTTGCGCAGTATTCGTATTGTATTTCCAACGATCAGACTATCCATAGCATCCTCCATGGCTTTATCATAACCTGTTTTTTCTGTTCGGGCAATCCACGCACAGGCGATAAAAAGCAGCAAAACAGCCGAATAAGATCGCTGCTATCAGCGTTTTTTCCTATAAGCAAAGACCCCGTGATGATAAAAATAAAAGCTCTGCTGCAAAAATTGAGGCAGAGCTTTTTACCATAATATTTTCGAAGAAAATATTTCACGTGCAGCATAAGCTGCATATTTCATACACCGACAGGTGTATTTCACAGATTTGCATTGCAAATCTATTTCACTGCATGCCCGACATAGTCCTGTGTCGGGCATGAAACCGGTCTTTATTTTTTTTGTTTAGCGGAGGCGCTTATTGGGTTCGTAAATTGCCGATTCGATCCATTTCATTGCGGAAACGACTTCGAGCACAGGCAGCTGGCTCAAAATTGTGGAGCAAGGTCCCGAAAGCGGGCTGCGTTCCCATTCAACGGGATTAAAATGAACTTCGCCTTTGCCCTTCCATGCGCGGTGTGTGACGTTTGTCGTCGGACACCACGTTGCATAACTGCAGTCATGACCATCGAGGTCGATTGCCGGGAAATGCTTATAGCACATCCAGCTCTTGCCTTCGCCTGCTTTTTCCCATTCGGTAATTTCTTCACGGGTCATTTCTTCGAGATCCCAAATCGCACCTTCAACAAGTCTGTTGCCGTCATCGGCAGCATAGAAGCGGCTCTTGCCGGAACCGACGATCGTTTTTGCATCCGGAATTTCTGCCATCAGCTTCGGAGCACCCAAAAGTTCACGCCCAAGAAGGATCGGATAGAATTTATCCATCCAGAGGACGAGCGGAAGCGAACCTTCGGCATAGTCAACTTCGCCCTGGAAATATACGCTTGCATCGACGCAAACGAGGTTATATCCGCCGCCTGCGAGGTAATCGATATCGCGGCATTCAGCAAAGCATACGCTGATCGTACAGGGGTCTGTCGGGTGAAATCCCGGCGGAAGAAGTTTGGCAACGGCATCACGGTCTGTTTTATAGGTGATGCAGATACGTTTGTTTTCGCCATAGTGCGCGCCGACGAGAGCATCGCGTCCATCTTTTCCGGGCGGAAGCAAGCTTACCGGCATAAAATAGTTATAGCCTTCGTCTTCTCTTAATCTGAAGCCATTCCACTGTTCGGACATAACAAAATCTCCTTTAATTTTTTGGGATAATTTATTATACCGCGGCAATATCTTTTGCTCAATACATTTTTTCATAAAAACAAGGAATCTATTGCCGTTTTTGTGCAAAGAAACAATTCCACATAAAAGAAAACGGCAAAAGCACCAAAAAAGCACTTTTGCCGTATCTTTTTATCTGAAGTCTACTTTTACTTCATTGAATTCGGGGTCATTCCAATAGGGGTAATCCCAACTGTATTCGCCGACCTTCTTGATGCCGAGTTCTTCACACATGATATCGTAAAGCTTGCGGAAATATGCATTGGCTTCCGTCATGCGGTCAACATCCTGCGATTTCTGTGCGCGCTTAACTTCTTCGCGCGCTTCCATCAGGTAATCATAAAGGATGTGGACTTCATTTTTATACTTACGATAACCGGGCTGACCCAGATTTACAGGCTGCGTCGGTGAAGGTGTATATACCGGCTTGACACTCGGGTTCGGTGTAAATGTCGGGATCGCTTTGGCTACATCGATATTGGAAAGAAGCGTATAGCCTTCGCCTTCATCATCACCGCCAAAGAAATCATCCCACCAATTTGTTTCTTCGCTTGCTGTATCGACAGGCTCCGTTGTTTCACTGCTCGGTGTATCCGGAGTTGTTGCAGCAGGTGCCGAAGGTGTATTTGCCGGCGGTGTTGTAACAGCTGAAGGTGTCGGAGTAGGTGTAGGCGTCGGAGTCGGGTAAGGATCCATGAGCTTACGGTCTTCCGTGATGAGCTTCGTCATCTTATCGATGCCTTCCTGCGTGATCTCGAGGTAATATGTCGCAGACATATCCTGCCATCTGCGCTGAGCCTCTTCCATCGTATAATCCTTATACTGTTTTGCATTAACGCCGTAAATATCCTTGATCAGCTGCACACGCTTTTTCTGATTGGTAATGCAGAAGTTCCAGCCGAAAATGCTTGTGGTCGTACCGCTCATGGAGTTCATCGTGATGTTTGCACTGTCGATCTCCATCGCAAAGAGTGCCAGAGCAGCTGTCTGCGAGAATGTTGTATTGGTGTAAAGCTGACCTTTGAAAGCCTGCAGCATTTCGGGCATTTTGACGAGAAGATTTTCCTTCTTCATCTTTTCATAAAGCGCAACAAGGATCCTCTTCTGTCTGTCAACACGCCTTGCATCGCCTGTTTCGCCGGCAGGGAGACCATCCTGTGCTTTTCTGACGCGCATATAGTCAAGAACTGCCTGACCATCCATGTGCTGGAGGCCTTTTTCATATTTTCTGCCTGCAAGCTTGAAGCTGACGTCAAGATCATATTCAACACCGCCGAAAACATCGACAAGTTCCTTGACAGCCGGCATCGTTACGGCATAGTAATAGTCAACGGGAATACCGCCAAGCATCCATTCCGCTGCTTCGCACACCTTTTCAAAGCCGCTTTCCGTCGGGAAACCACCACCGCAGTCGATCGCAGCGTTCAGCTTATAAATACCCTTGACGCCGGGGATATTTGCATAGGTGTCTCTCGGCAGAGAGATCATATCCACACGTTTATCTTCAAAATTGATCGCCAGAACGATCATAACGTCGGAATGATAGTCGTGTTTGCCGTTCCAGTCTTCTCTTTCCGCGGAATAGTCGACACCGATAACGAGGACGTTGACGATATCCTTCATCATGCTGAGGTCTGCCTGTTCATACAGCGCATCATAGGGATCGATCGTCGGTGTAGGCGTTGCGACAGCATCATCCGATGCCATTGCCGATGCCAAAGGCGAGCTCGGTTTTACTGCAGGCGCTTCCGTTGGCTTCGACGGTTCAAACAGATCTGTGGGGTTTTTGAGCTTATTGAAGTAAATAAGCGCACCGCTGGCTGCAATAAGCAGCGCACTGGCAATGCAGATCAGTATGATCAAAACTTTTTTCTTCATGTTCGTTTCCTTTATAATATAAAAATAATTTACGCAAAAATTTCCCGTCCATCATAACAGACGCAAAAAGCAGCAATAAAGTTCCCTTATCGGAAAAAAATTTTCTGCCGAAAATCATTATAACGCAAGACAAAGCAAAATAAAAGCAGGCAGATGTAATACCTTTGTGAATTATTCTTTTAGAATTTCTTATCCTTATACAAAATCACTTGCTTTGTTAAATTTTTCAAATAAAAAGTTTCGTCAAACTTGTATAACGGATGTGAATATTCTTCTTATTTTACAACTATTTCAAGTTTGCCCGTTGAAATGCGCCGTTTTTTTCGGTAAGATGAGTATACACCACGTGGCAGAAAGGGCATCGATACCGCAATGTTATCGTTTTTGGGCAAAATGCCCGATGGGTATGATGCCAAAAAAGTTGTTTGGAGGTAATGATATGAAAAAACTGATCAGCATCGTGCTGCTGACGCTTTCGATCCTGCTTATCCCGATGAGCGCATTTGCAGCCGAAAGGCACGAAATTTTAAAACAAGGCGATAAGGATAAATGGGTTCTGGAGCTGCAGGAAGCACTTTATGAAAAGGGCTACCTCAAAGTCAAACCCACGGGGTATTACGGAACGGATACACAGAGCGCTGTCATCGCCTATCAGAAAGACCATGACCTTCGTGTAGACGGAAAAGCCGGTCCTGAAACGCTCAGCTCCCTTTACGGAGATGATTATGAGCCGATCCCGGAGACTCGCTTTGCCGAGGAAGATGACAATGAAACTGTTACCCCGAAATATGAAGATGCCTTAAAAGTCGGCGACCGCGGCGATACCGTTACCGCTGTACAGGAAGCGCTCAAAAAATACGGCTACTATTATTACGAAAAGATCACCGGCTATTATGGGCCGATCACCGAAGAAGCCGTCCGCAAATTCCAGCGCAGCAATGAGCTTACGGAAACCGGCAGCTTAAACGAAGATGAGCTTGCGCTTCTCCTTGAAGGCCGCCCGAAATACTATGTCATGTATCAGGGCGATAAAGGCGACGATATTGAACTCATGCAGCAGAGACTCCGCACGCTTGGTTATATGGATTCAAGCTCGACCGGATATTTCGGAACGATCACGCTTGCCGCAGTAAAGGAATTCCAGGAAGTCAACGGCCTTAAAGTTGACGGCAAAGTCGGCAAAGATACTCGTGCCATTCTCTATTCCGAAGATGCGAAAAAAGCACCCGAAAAAGCCGAAAACAAGGAAGAAACAACGGGCGAAAACAAAGAAGAAACCGAAGAGCCTGTCGAAAAAGACATGGTCACGAAATTCATCGACATGGCCAAGGCACAGCTCGGCAAGGAATATGTTTACAGCACAGAAGGTCCCGATACCTTCGATTGTTCCGGTCTTGTTTACTACTGCTTAAAAAACATCGGCTACAAAGTTTCCCGTATGAGCAGCCGCAGCTATGCAAAATTCGATGCATGGGAAGATGTTGAAAGCAAAGCCGACCTGAAAAAAGGCGATCTCGTCTTCTTCTGCAGCAGCAAGAGCACAACGATCAGCCACATTGCGATCTACATCGGCGGTGGTGAGATCATCCACGCCATTCCGAGCGAAAACAGCGTTTACATCAGCACACTCACCGGTTACTGGGACAAATACTACGTTTCCGCCAAACGCATTTTTTAATTTTCAATTATAGAGATTGGTGGTTGGGGCGATATGACCTGAATTCAGACAGGCTATCTTGAGAGAATGTTTTTTCAATTCGGTGAGAAGATATAAGCCTGAAATCAGACAGGCTGTCTTGAGAGAAAGTTCTTTCAGTTTAGTGCGATGATACAGGCCTGAAATCAGACAGGTTATCTTGGAAGAAAGTTCTTTTAGTTTAGTGCGATGATACAGGTCTGAAATCGCAGGGCTAACTTAAAAAAAATCTTTTAGTTTAGACCGAATAAACAAAAAAACAAAACTTACAGAGGCGATCCTTGATCGCCTTTTTAATTTTCAATTATAGAGATTGGTGGTTTGGGCGATATGACCTGAATTCAGACAGGTTATCTTGAGAGAAAGTTCTTTTAGTTTGGTGCGAATACATAGACCTGAATTCAGACGGGCTATCTTGGGAGAAAGTTCTTTTAGTTTAATGAGAAGATACAGGCCTGAAATCAGACAGGCTATCTTGAGAGAAAGTTTTTCAGCTCAGTCTGAAAGCATTTTTCTTGCCGCTTAAAAATATCGCTTTACCAAATTAAAATATTTCTTGTTTAGAAAGCCTTCTTTATATATAATGATAGTTGGTACGGTCATCGTACTGAAAGAGGTATTTCTATGAATAAAAAAATGATCACAGTTATTATAGACGGCTCCGCAGACAGAGGACAGGAAGCTCTCGAAGGCATGACTCCCTATGAAGCGGCAAACACACCCGTAATGGACAGCCTTTTCCGCCGCAGCATGGCTGCAGGAACCGTTGTCAGCATCCCCGAAGGTCTCGAGATCGGCAGTGCCGTTGCAAACCTCAACTTCCTCGGCTTTGATCCCTATCAGTATCAGGGCAGAGCTGCGGTTGAAGCTGCAGGCGCAGGCATCAAGACAAACCCCGATAACCTGTATATCCGCACCAATTTCTGCACCTTTGAAGGCGAAGACTATGCACACGCAAAGATCAAGAGCTACTCTGCTTACGACGTTGCAACAGAAAAAGCGCGCCCGCTGAACGAAATGCTTCAGCGTGAGCTTTTCAGCAAATACGGCATGACATTGCACTATGCCGGTTCTTTCCGCAATATTCTGGAAGTTCCCGGCGGCAAAAAGCTCTACCCCGTTGAGCTTGCGCCTGCACACGATATTATCGGGCAGCCCATTTCGCAGTACATCTATGACGATGAAAAATCCAAAGTATTCTTTGAACTGCAGGAAAAATGCTATGAACTCTTGAAAGACAGCGGCTGCGAAGTCAACGGCGTCTGGTTCTGGGGTGCATCTATTCCGCCGGTCATTACAGGCGATACAAAAGGCAGAAAAGCCTTTGCGGAAACTGTTCTCATGCAGGGCATCACGGCAATCGCAGGTCTTGAGCTCTATTCCTGCCCTGAGGAATACAGACTCCCGAGGCTCCTTACCGATAAACTCGAAAAAGCACTCGAAGCGATCAACGGCGATTACGACAATATCTATGTCCATATTCAGGAATGCGACGACTTGGCACATGAACGCGAACCGATACGCAAAAAAGTCGCTCTTGAGCTTATCGATATGATGATCGGCAACCTCGTAAACGGCATTGAAGGCGATTTCAATATGCTCCTCGCATCCGATCACTATACCTATTCCGATACAGGCGCACATGGCGGAAGCCCGACACCTTTCTTCATCTATGACTCCGCAAACGAAGTCGAACGCGAAGGCGCTTTCACCGAACAGAACTGCATCGATACAGGGCTCGTTTTAACAATGCCCGAACTCCACGCGATGCGCAAATAAGATCTTATAAGCGGCTGCCAAACCAGCAGCCGTTTTTTATTAGGTGGAATTTTATGGAACATCATCACCATCATATCAGCCTCGACGAAGCTGCAGAAAGGCTGATCGAAAGCCCCGGCAAATATCCGGGCATCATTTTAGAACAGCTTCTTTTAGAGCTTATCGATGCGGCGATCATGGATTGCGCAGACGATGCGGTCGAAGCTTTCCTCCTGCAGGCAGGCAAGCTCGTCTTTTCCCTTGCTTCGGGCGAAAGCCGTTTTTCCCCGGAAGAACGCCGCTATATGCTTGTAACAGACATCGCAGACCCCGATAACAGCGAACATAAGCTCCTGCATCTGGCGCTCGAAAACAAACAATTTGCCCTGATGGAAGCCATGATCACAAATCTTTCCTGTTTTTTTGTCATTGGCGAAGAAGAGAAGCAATAAACTTCTCTTTTTTTCTTGTTACGGCGAGACAAATGCTATATAATTTAGATATATCCGAAGAAATCGAGGTGACGGGCTTTTGGCAAAAACGCACGCGACAATAGTGATCAATGATATGGAATATTCGGTCGTTTCCGACAACAGCCCGGAACAGCTCAACCGCATTGCCTTTACGCTGAATGAAAAGCTGCGTGCTTTAGGCAGCGAAAGCTCCGACCATAAGAGCCGCGAGCTTCTCGTTTTAACAGCGCTCAACGTTGTGGATGATTACCTCCGCGCATACGACAGCTTAAAGGAAATGCAGATCCGCCTGCAGACACTGACGACAGCACTCGGCGGTGCAGAGCTCGAAAATCAGCGCAGCGGCGCAGAATATGAAAACCTCGTCGCCTATCAGGAAGCTGCAGAAAAAGAAATGAGCATCCTTCGGGAAAAGAACCACGAACTCGAACTCGAAAACGCAAGGCTTACGGAAGAGATCGAAAGCCTTCAGCAGGAAAATGCTTTTTTAACCACGGAAAACGAAGAGCTTCGCCATGAGCTCGCACATGACGACATCACATTTGAGGAGCAATCATGAAAAAAGTACAGCTTGGAAAAACAGGACTCATGGTCACACCCGTCATCTATGGCGGTATCGTTTCGATGAAAGACGGACAGGAAGCTTCCGACAGATATGTCAAATGGTCGCTTGAACGCGGCATCAACTATTACGATGTTGCGCCGGTCTATGAAGATGCACAGGAAAAGCTCGGTAATTCCCTCATTGGCAAAAGGGATGAGATTTACCTCGCCTGCAAAACGACGACAAGAACCTATCTGGAAGCAGAAAAGGAAATGGCAGAATCTTTCCGCCTGCTGCATACGGATCATTTTGATGTGTATCAGCTCCATGCCGTTTCGACAAAAGAAGAGATCGACGTTGCTTTCGGCAAAGGCGGCATCATGGAGCTTCTTTTCAAAGCAAAAGACGAAGGAAAGATCGCGCATATCGGCCTTACGGGTCATAACGAAGAAGCGATCCTTTATGCGCTTTCCAAATATGATTTTGAAACGGTCATGTACCCGATCAACTGGAATATCCACATGGGTCAGGGCAACGGTGAAAAGCTCTGTCAGCTGAAAAAAGAGCGCGGATACGGCATTCTCGGCATGAAAAACCAGATCGAACGCGCTTGGAAAAACAACGAAGAGCGTTATTCCTCGAAATTCCCGAAGAGCTGGTGTAAGCCCTTTGACCCGAAGGAAGACCCCGAAGCAGCGATCTCTGCCATGCGCTATGCACTGCATATCGGTGCGGATGTCCTCATTCCGCCGGGCAATTTCGAAAGCTTCTCCTTCTGCATTGAAAATATGGAAAAAGGAACAGCTGCCTATACAAAAGAAGATGAGCAGATCCTCCGCGATCGCTTCACAAAATTCGGTCATCTGCCCTTCCTCCTTGAAGATAAGGGCATGATCAACGAAAGCGAAAAAGAATGATAAGGAGCCGACATGAGAAAAGCACAAGCCCCTTTGTTTATGGATCCGATCTTTAACGGAGCCGCAGACCCGACGATCATCTGGAACAGACAGGAAAAAGAATGGTGGATCATCTATACACAGCGACACAGCAGTGGACCCGGTCCCGGCGTTACAAACATCCACGGAAGCGAACTTGGCGTCGCATCCTCCAAAGACGGACACGATTTTTATTATCGCGGCACTTTGGAAGGCCTGCATTTTGAACACGGCCATAATACATTCTGGGCGCCGGAAGTGCTTTACCATGAAGGCAAATATCATATGTATGTTTCCTATGTCCGCGGTATGCCCACGCATTGGGGTTTTCCGCGCGACATCATCCACTATACGAGCGAGAACCTCTGGGAATGGCACTTCGAATCGAAATTGACGCTTTCTTCCCACAAAGTTATCGATGCCTGCGTTGCGGAGATCGAACCCGGTCATTGGCGCATGTGGTATAAAGACGAAGCGGATAATTCCTATTGCCATTATTCCGACAGCCATGACCTCTATCATTGGGAAAATATGGGCCGTGCCATTGCAGACGAACCGCATGAAGGCCCGAACGTTTTCTATTGGCAGAATAAATGGTGGTATATCGGCGATTATTGGAAAGGTCAGAAATGTTTTTCGAGCGATGACTGCACAAATTGGGAATATGCCGGCATGATCCTCGATAAACCGGGCAAACGCCCGCACGATCAGGCGATCGGCAACCATGCGGATGTCCTCGTTTTGGGCGAAGAGGCCTATATTTTCTATTTTTCCCATGTTCCCGTGCCGGAAGACATCGACAAAACAAAACCCTTGCCGCAGGAATATAAGACTCTTGCCGTTCAGGTCGCAAGGCTCCATACAGACGGGAGAATGCTCTATTGCGACAGAGATGAAGAGTTTGATTTTGTCCTGCCGGAACTATAAACGGCTTTTATGTATTTAGTCATGGCGGCTGTCGGTCTGATCATTGCCGGCATCCTCGTATATCACGAAAAAAAGAAAACGGAGCTTCTGCAGATCCTTTCTGCGTGCTTTTCGGCAGCGGTATTTCTTCTCATCGGTGCAAAACTGGCAGGCATCCTTTCCTATGTGATGTACTGCATTGCGGAAAATATTGCGATCGGCTTCAATATTTTCACCGAATCGGGCATCGTCTTTTACGGCGGTCTTCTGGGTTTCCTCTACGGCTTGAAACGGGAAAAACTCAGTTGGGAAACTATGCAGCTCATCAGCGCAGTTATTCCGCTGTTTCATGCCTTTGCCCGTATCGGCTGCTATTTTTCGGGCTGCTGCTTTGGCAAAGTGAGCAGGTTTTGCGCTCTGCCCTATCCGATCTCCGATCCAACTGCCATGCGCATCCCCATTCAGCTGATCGAAGCCGGCAGTCTATTCATTCTCTTTTTCGTGTTATGGTATTTATATAGGAAGAAAAAAGGAAATATTTTATCTCTTTACCTTATTTCCTATGCGGTTTTGCGCTTTATCACAGAGTTTTTCCGCGGTGATGCTGTCCGTGGGATCCTCTTCGGGCTTTCTTTCAGCCAATACATCAGCATTATACTTTTCCTCGCGGTCATTTGCCGCACTGTAAAGGAGAAACATCGTGGAACTTGAACAAACGACATTATTTAAAGGCATCACAAGCTATGAATGCTTCCGTATGCGCAGCTGTTTTGAAATGCGCGAAGAGAGCTTCCTTGCGGGCGAAACCGTCATGCGCTATGGCAATGGAAAAAGCGAGATCGGTATCGTCCTTGAAGGCTCTGTCTTTGCGACACGCTACACCATAGACGGTGAGCGAATGTTCATCGAATATATCGAAGCCGGCGATGTTTTTGGCGAATCCCTTGCTTTTGCCGGTATGGAAGATGATATTTCGATCGTTTGCCACGAAAATGCAAAAATCATTTTTATCGACAAAAAACATATCGTCAAGCGCTGTGAAAATGCCTGCCGTTTCCATACGGATTTCGTGCAGAATTTTATCGAGGCGCTTTCGGAAAGAACGGTCAAGCTCAGCGAACGTGTGGAGATCTTATCCAACCGCAGCACAAGGGAAAAGCTGCTCTGCTATTTCAACCTTTTGGCAGCAGCAAAACGCAAAAAAGAGTTTGAAATTCCTTTCAGCGTTTCCGGTCTTGCGGATTTCCTCTGCGTCAACCGCAGCGCAATGACAAGGGAACTCAAAAAACTCGTCGATGAAGGCGTCATCAAACAGGACAGACGCTTTGTATCCATAAATTAAAACGGAGGAAAACTCATGTTTAAAAAAATTCTTTCTATGTTGCTTTGCTGTATGATGCTCTTTGCCATGGTCGGCTGCACTTCCCGCACAGAAGAAGTCGGCGAACTCGTCAAAGGCAACCTCGATACGCTTTACCTCGGCGTTTTTGATAAAAAACACGTCGTCAAAGTCGAAGATTCTCTGGCAGATCTCGAAGCGCTTTATGAGGAAAGCATGTACCTGAGCGGTGAAATGTTTGCGATGTATTGGGGTATTTTTGATGAATACTTCGGCGAAACCTATGACACGCTGAGCGATGGCTTAAAGGCAGAGATCGACAGCCTCATGCGCGAAGTGTATAAAAAAGCCAAGTATGAGATCGGCGAAGTCAAACAGATCAACGATTCTCTCTTTGAAGTGCAGGCAACGGTTTACCCGATCGACGTCGTCGCAACCGCACAGGAAGCTTACCTTGCCGGAAGCTATGCACCGCTGAATGATTTCTGGGCAAAATATGCGAATGTCTATTTTGAAGACCTCGATGCGGAAGCACAGGCCGCTTATACAGAAGAATACGGTCAGCTTATCGTACAGCTCGTTCGCGAAGAAATGGCAGGGCTTGATTATCTGGAACCCGTTACGCATACGCTTCGCTATGAGCTGACAGATGAAGTCTGGATGCTCAACGGAGATGACCTCGAAGCTTTCGATTGGGATGTCCTCCGCTATGTCTATGAAGAAAATGCGGAATCTGCCGCATAAAACCGGAATATTTCTTGACACATAAGAACATAAGTGATAGAATGTACTGGTGAACCGCTCGAGCAGGGCTTTTCAAAAACCAAAGCGATTTGGTTGCCCGAGAATCGGCGAGACTGTGATGAGGAGGAAAAGCAAGGTATGTACGCTATCATCAAAACAGGCGGAAAGCAGTACAAAGTCGAAGAAGGCAGATTTGTCGATGTTGAAAAAATCACAGGCAAAGTCGCAGGCGACGAAGTAAGCTTCGAAGCGCTTATGGTAGTTGACGGCGAAAACGTCAAGATCGGTAACCCCACAGTTGAAGGCGTTATCGTTAAGGGCGAAGTTCTGGCCGAAGGTAAGGGCAAGAAAGTCATCACTTTCAAACTCAGACCCAAGACAAACAGCCGCAGAAAAAAAGGTCACAGACAGCCGTATATGAGAATCAAAATCGTTTCCATCGGCTAATTACTACTCTACTAAAAAAGGACGGTCAAAAATATGGCACATAAAAAAGGTATGGGAAGCACGAAGAACGGTCGTGACAGCGAATCCAAACGCCTTGGCGTAAAGAAAGCTGACGGTCAGGCCGTTGTCGCAGGCAATATTCTCGTCCGTCAGAGAGGAACGAAGATCCACCCCGGTACAAACGTAAAAATCGGTGGTGACGACACGCTGTTCGCAGTTGCAGACGGCATCGTTCGTTTCGAGCGCGTCGGAAAAGACAAGAAAAAGTGCAGCGTTTATCCGCAGCAGTAACTTGAGCCTGAAATATAAGAACCGCAGTTTAAAGCTGCGGTCTTATTTTACCCATTTTTATCGATAAAGGAAAATCCCATGATCACAACCATTTTTCAGGATAACAAGGCCTATATCACAGGCGAAAAAATCGACCCGGCGATCGTATTTGACTGCGGGCAGTGCTTCCGCTTTGAAAAAACAGAAGATGTTTTTCACGGTATCGCTTACGGGCAGGAACTTTTCTGCAAAAACGAGGGCAATGCTTTTGTCATTTGGCCCGTAACGGAAGATTCTTTTCATAAGATCTGGCGGCAGTATTTTGACCTCGATTATGATTATAACGAGATCGACAACCGCTTCTTGCAGGACGAAATTCTGGCAAAAACCGTGATCAAAGGGATGCGCATCCTGCATCAGGATCCGTTTGAAACGCTGATCTCCTTTATCATTTCCGCAAACAACAACATCAAACGCATCAAAAAGAATATCGACATGATCTGCCGTGCTGCAGGCAAAAAGATTGGGGAAGATCTCTATGCTTTCCCGACACCGGAAGAACTGGCTAAATTATCCATAAATGATCTGCGTGAACTCGGGCTCGGTTACCGTGCGCCTTATATCGCAGGCACAACAAAACAGATCCTTGACGGTTTTTCCCTTGAAAAAATTGGCGGCTTAACTTATGCGGATGCAAAAAAAGCCCTCATGGGGCTTTCGGGTGTTGGGCCAAAAGTGGCGGATTGTATTTTGCTTTTCGGGTTTGGAAAGCGCGAAGCCTTCCCGAAGGATGTCTGGATGCGCCGTATATTGCTGCATTTTTATCAGTTTGAACCGAAAAACGAAAAGGAACTCGAGGCTTTTGCCAAAGCGCATTTCCCGGAATTTGCCGGGCTTGCACAGCAATACCTCTTTACCTATGCAAGGCAAAACAATATCAGTTTTTAATTATTATGATGCGGGCAGCTTTCATCTCTGGGCTGCACACCTTCCACATGAGCCTGTGCATGGCGGCAGATCGCATGGAACGTTTCTTCGCTGATGTCATGCTCGATCTTGCAGGCATCTTCACGGGCGATCTCTTCGGAAACGCCGATGCGGACGAGGAAATCTGTCAGCAGCTTATGGCGTGTGTACATATTGTGTGCGATCTCCATGCCTTTTTCGGTCAGAGTAATAAGGCCATCCTGTTCCATTGTGATATAGCCGTTTTCACGCAGGCGTTTCGTTGCATAGCTGACGCTGGGCTTCGTTACGCCAAGGTGTTCCGCAATATCGACCGAACGGATATAGCCGTGCTTCTCCTTCATCATCAGCATAGTTTCAAGATAATCTTCAGAAGATTTCTGTATTTTCATTATTTACCTCAGTTTGTCATTTTATATTAGCGTACCATGCTTTTCATCATTTTGCAAGCCTTATGGAAACAATAGTTAGAGAAATCTAACCATCGATGCAATACCGCAAAATTTTTCCCGAAATATATTGACAAAAGCAGTTAGATGTATTAAACTCACTATTGGTTAGAGAATTCTAACCTTTTATAAACGATCATAGTTAGTCTATTCTAACTATAAATGGAGGAGAAGCTGATGATGCCGCTTACGTTTGCAAATATCGGTGAAGAAAACATTATCAGAAAAGTCGGCGGAAAGCCTGAGGTCAAAAAGCACCTCGAAAACCTCGGTTTCAATACCGGTGGAAGCGTTACCATTATTTCGACCATCGGCGGAAACCTCATCGTCAATGTCAAAGAAACCCGCGTGGCTATCAGCAAAGAAATGGCCGGAAAGATCATGGTATAAGGAGAAGGAACATGAAGAATTTAAGGCAGGTAAAGATTGGCGAAACGGCAAAGGTCGTTAAACTCCACGGTGAAGGCGCTACCAAACGCCGCATCATGGATATGGGCATTACAAAAGGCGTTGAAGTCTACATCCGCAAAGTTGCCCCTTTGGGCGATCCGCTTGAAATCACAGTACGCGGCTATGAGCTTTCCATCCGCAAAGCTGATGCCGAAATGATCGAAGTCGAATAAATTTTTTTAAGGTATAGTTAGTATCCTCTAACTTACAAGGAGATCATCATGAGTAAGGAAATCAAAATTGCCCTTGCCGGCAACCCGAACAGCGGTAAAACCACTCTGTTCAATGCGCTTACCGGCTCAAACCAATATGTTGGCAACTGGCCCGGCGTAACGGTTGAAAAAAAGGAAGGTAAGCTTAAGAAACACGACGATGTCATCATCATGGACTTACCGGGTATTTATTCTCTTTCGCCTTATACGCTTGAAGAAGTCGTTGCAAGAAATTACCTCGTCGGTGAACGCCCCGATGCGATCTTAAACATCATCGACGGTACAAACCTCGAGAGAAACCTTTACCTCACAACACAGCTCACAGAGCTTGGCATTCCCGTTGTTGTTGCGATCAACATGATGGATATCATCCGCAAAAACGGCGACAGCATGAATATTGCGGAGCTTTCCCGTGCGCTTGGCTGCAAAGTCATGGAGATCTCTGCACTCAAGGGCACAGGCGTCATGGAAGCAGCGGAAGCAGCAGTTGAAGCGGCAAAAAAAGAAAAAACTGTTCCGATGCACACCTTCAGCGGTGCAGTTGAACACGCGATCGCTCATATCGAAGAAGCTGTCCTTCACGATAAACCGCAGGAACAGCAGCGCTGGTATGCGATCAAGATCTTTGAACGCGATGAAAAAGTTCTGGAACAGCTTCAGATCGATGCGGCAAAGCTTGCCCATATTGAAAGTGACATCGCCGCTGCAGAAGAAGAGCTCGATGACGATGCAGAAAGCATCATCACAAACGAACGTTATGTCTATATCGCCTCTGTCTTAAAAGGCTCTTACAAAAAGAAAAATGCAGGCAAGCTGACAGTTTCCGACAAGATCGACCAGATCGTCACAAACCGTTTCCTTGCGCTCCCCATCTTCGTTGCCATTATGTGGCTCGTCTATACGATCTCGATCGGCACGATCGGCGATTGGACAGTCGGCTTCATGAACGATACACTCTTTGGCGAATGGATCGTTCCCGGTGCAACAACGCTCCTTGAAAATATCGGCTGTGCAGATTGGATCGTCAGCCTTGTTGCAGACGGCATCGTCGGCGGTGTCGGTGCAGTTTTAGGCTTCGTCCCGCAGATGCTCATCCTCTTCCTGCTTCTGGCTATCCTCGAAGACTGCGGCTATATGGCCCGTGTAGCCTTCATCATGGACAGAATCTTCCGCAAATTCGGTCTTTCCGGCAAGAGCTTCATCCCGATGCTCGTCGCAACAGGCTGCGGTGTTCCCGGTATCATGGCAAGCCGTACGATCGAACAGGAAAGAGACCGCAGAATGACCATTTTGACAACAGGCTTCATTCCCTGCGGTGCAAAAATGCCCATCGTCGGCATGATCGCTTCCGCACTCTTCGGCGGCAGTGCATGGGTCGCAACGGCAGCATACTTCATCGGTGTTGCAGCGGTCATCATTTCGGGCATCATTCTCAAGAAAACAAAGGCTTTCGCAGGCGAACCCGCACCTTTTGTCATGGAGCTCCCTGCATACCACGCACCGATCCCTTCCAACATTCTCCGCGCTACATGGGAACGCGGCTGGTCCTTCATCAAACGCGCAGGCACGGTCATCGTTGCGGCAAGCGTCATGATCTGGGTCCTCAACAGCCTCAGCTTTGAAAACGGTTTCCATTACATCACCGAAGAAAACGGCGGCGCATCCATCCTCGAAGTCATCGGCAGTGCAATTGCCATCATCTTCAAACCCCTCGGTTTCGGCAACTGGCAGTCCGCAGTCGCAACAGTCCTTGGCCTTGTCGCAAAAGAAGAAGTTGTCGGCGTATTCGGTTCGCTTTCCTCGATGGCAGATGCTGACCTCGCCTTCGAACTTGTCGAAGCAGCAGACTCCGCAGGTCTTGCCGTTATCGGTCAGGAATTCTTCGGCGGAAGCGCTTTGGCAGGCTTCAGCTTCCTCATCTTCAACCTTCTCTGCGCACCTTGTTTCGCAGCGATCGGCGCGATCAAGAGAGAAATGAACAACCCGAAGTGGACATGGTTTGCGATTGGTTATATGTGCGCATTTGCCTATGCGATCTCGCTCATCGTCTATCAGGTCGGCATGGCTTTCACCGGTGTGATCGATATCTTCTGGCTCATTATTGCTCTTGCACTGGCAGCAGGCATCATCTATATGCTCCTGCGCCCGTATAAAGAAGCAAAACACTGAAAAAAATATTTCCAAAAAGGAGGAACTTATGCTTCAATTTTTATCTGAAAATCTTGCCAATATAGCCGTTTTACTTGTTCTTGCTCTGGGTTTGACCGCGATTTTCCGCACGATGATCAAAGATAAAAAAAGCGGATGTTCCTCCTGCGGGAACAACTGTTCGCACTGTGCGATGGGCGGCAAATGCCATGAACTGCGCGAACAATACAGGAAAATGAAAGAACAGCAAAATTAACACCACGAAAAACCCGCTCGTATGAGCGGGTTTCTTTGTTATGGATTATTCTCTTCGTAAATCCGTTTCCGGTCTTCTTCGGTATAATCCTCGGGTTCAAAATACCAGTCAAACGGTTTGCCTTCCTTTTCAGCTCTGCGGATCAGATCTTCCCGTCTGTATTTTTCAGCATAAGTGCCATCAATAACACTTCTGATTTTGTCTTTCAACACAGAAAGTTCTGTTTCTTCTTTCCAAAGATATAATGGCGCTTTTTTATACAATTCATTCCCACGGATTTCCATATAGGAATCAAGAAGAGCACTTGTATAATAATCTCCTTCTTCAGCTTCATTCAACAGAATGAAATAGACTTCTCCCACTTCAAACAGAGGATGATCTTCATGGTAGCAGATATATACATCGGTTTCTCCGCCACACATTTGAAAACGAATCATATCATCTGCAGAAAGCGTCTTCTTTTTATCAAAGATAACCTCCTGTACTTTTAATTGGAAATAGCTGCGCATCCCTCCTATTTCCATAACTGAACCTTCTGCTTCAACAACTTCCGCAATAATGCAATGGTCAAATCTTTCTATCCATTCATCAAAATAATCAGTAACCGTGGTGTAACATAGCGTTTCAACGATCTCATACTTAAACTTTTTAGGCTCAGGCGTTGCCTCAACAGTCGCTATCGGTTCAAAAACAACTTCTTCCGCTTTTTTCACGCAGGAAAAAGAAAAAATCAGCATCAGAACCAGCATACAGGCAAAAACTTTTTTCATATATACCTCCGCAAATGCAGTTTTTACCGGATTTGATTGTACTATCTATATTTTCTATCATAGGCAGAGCATCATTCATTGTCAATCTGTTTCTTTGCCGAACTTTTATCCATTTTGTAAACATTGCCGCCGTGCCGGATTTTTCTGTACCCGAATTGGTGGATTTATATTGCAATTTCCTGTTTGAAAAGGTAAAATTTATACATATTATATAAAGGAGAGTGTTTACCTATGGGAAGACCGCTCGCATACAAGATCATTGAAAAACACCTCGTCTCCGGCGAAATGAAGCCCGGCAGCGAGATTTCTATCCGTATAGACTATACATTGACACAGGACTCTACCGGCACAATGGCCTACCTCCAGTTTGAGGCAATGGGCATTCCGCGCGTTAAGACAAAAAAATCCCTCGCGTATATTGACCATAACATCCTGCAGTCCGGTCCCGAAAACGCAGACGACCACAAATATATCGCAACAGTTGCCAAAAAACACGGTATCTATTTCTCCAGACCCGGCAACGGCATCTGCCATCAGGTCAACCTTGAACGATTCGGCGTTCCCGGTGCAACGCTTTTAGGTTCGGACAGCCACACACCCACAGGCGGCGGTATTGGTATGATCGCGATCGGTGCAGGCGGTCTAGACGTTGCTGTTGCTATGGGCGGCGGTGAATATTATCTTTCCATGCCCAAGATCGTCAACCTCGAGCTCAAAGGCAAGCTTAAAAACGGCGTTTCCGCAAAAGATGTCATTCTGGAAGTCCTCCGCATCATGTCCGTCAAAGGCGGCGTCGGCAGGATCATTGAATATACAGGCGAAGGTGTTGCCGCACTTTCCGTTCCCGAACGTGCAACCATCACAAACATGGGCACAGAACTCGGTGCAACAACGAGCATCTTCCCCTCTGACGAAGTTACCCGTCAGTTTTTGGCAGCGCAGGGCAGAGAACAGGATTATATTCCGCTTTCTGCAGACCCCGATGCTGAATATGATGAACATATCGTTGTCGATCTTTCGGCACTTGAACCGATGGCAGCCTGCCCGCATATGCCCGACAGAGTCAAGACACTCCCCGAGATCGGTCAGATCAAAGTCGATCAGGTCTGCATCGGCAGCTGCACAAACTCCTCTTACCTCGATATGATGCGCACAGCGGCCATCTTGAAGGGCAAGACCGTTCATGAAGATGTCAGCCTCGTTATCGCACCCGGTTCGAAACAGGTCCTCGAAATGCTCGCAGAAAACGGCGCTTTAGCCGATATGATCGCAGCAGGCGCAAGAATCCTTGAATGCGGATGCGGTCCCTGCATCGGTATGGGCCAATCCCCGAAGACAGACGGCGTATCCCTCCGCACGAGCAACCGCAACTTCTATGCACGCAGCGGAACTGCCAGCGCAGGCGTTTACCTTGTCAGCCCCGAAACAGCTGCAGCATCTGCGATCGCAGGTCATCTCTGCGGTGTCGGCGATGTTATTGATGATCTTTCCGTTCTTGATATCGAAGTTCCCGAAATTTTCAATGTCAATGACAATATGATCGTTGAACCTGCTCCGGAAAACAACGATGTTGAAATCGTCCGCGGACCGAACATCAAGGAATTCCCGATCAATACAAGACTCCCCGAAACCGTTTCGGGCAATGTCCTCCTCAAAATGGAAGACAACATCACAACAGACCACATCATGCCCTCGAACGCAAAGCTTCTGCCCTATCGCTCGAACGTTCCCTATCTTTCCGACTACTGCTTAACACCGGTAGACCCGGAATTCCCGGCGAGAGCAAAGGCACAGAACGGCGGCATCCTTGTTGCAGGTCAGAACTATGGTCAGGGTTCTTCGAGAGAACACGCTGCTTTAGTTCCGCTTTACCTCGGCATCAAGGCAGTCGTCGCAAAGAGCTTTGCACGAATTCACGCTTCCAACCTGATCAACTCCGGCATTCTGCCGCTGACCTTCAAAAACGAAGCGGATTATGAAAAACTCTCGCAGGGCAATGCGCTTGTCATCGAAAACGCAAGGGCTAAAGTCGAAGGAAAGCTTCCCTTCACGATCAAAAATCAGGACAGCGGCGAAGAGATCGAAGTCGAACTCGGTGTTTCCGAAAGACTCCGCAAGATCCTCCTTGCCGGCGGTCTCCTCAACTATACAAGAGAGAACTAAACGCTAAAGAAAGATTCGTTAAAATGAACTGCGAAACAAACGAAACGACAAACCGTGTTCCGGAAGCTGTCATCAGACGGCTTCCGAAATACCTGAATTATCTGCGCGAACTCGAACGAGAAGGTGAACTCAAGATCTCCTCTTTCAAAATGAGCTGCGACCTTGAGCTCAACGCCAGCCAGATCCGCCGCGATCTCAGCTATTTTGGTGGCTTTGGGCAGCAAGGCTATGGCTACACCGTATCGAAGCTTCGCCAGGAGATCGAGAACATCCTCGGGATCAACGAACAGCATACGATGGTCATCGCCGGCGCAGGCAATATCGGTCAGGCGCTGATGCTCTACCCCAGTTTCAAGGCACAGGGATATGAGATCCGTGCGGCTTTCGATATTTCCCCGGAGAGAGTTGGCAAGAGCTATGGCGGTGTGGAGGTTTTCCACATGAGCAAGCTCCGCGACTATATCCGTGAAAATGAGATCGAGATCGGCGTCATTGCCGCACCGAAAGAATCTGCACAGACGATCGCCAACGAAATGATCGAAGCCGGCGTTCGCGGCATATGGAATTATGCGCCGACAGACGTTCGCTCGGAAGCAAAAGTTGCAATCGAAAACGTCCACCTGAACGATGGGCTCTATGTTCTTACATATAAAATGAAAGAAAATCTTGGAGAATAATCATGGATGGCGATAACAGAAACAGAAATACCGAAAGAGAAGCCCGCGTCAGGCGGATAAACAGGCAGCAGGAAGCTGAACCCCGCAGAAGCAGAAGAAACCCCGAGCGTTCTTCCCGTCCTGCCCCGAAAGAGGATAACAGCATCGAATTAAAACAGAAAAAGCTTCTTATACAGATCGGCGCAATTGCCGCAGCGGTGATTCTCGTTTTTGTACTCGCTTTTTCCCTTTTCGGCGGCAAGAAGGATCCTTCCGAAATTACCGTAGATCCGAATAAAGTTGACCTTGATAAAGTCGTCGAAGAAACCGTCTATATCGATCAGACACCCATCAGCGGGATGACGCTGCGTCAGATCCAGGAGCTGATCAGTGATCGTGAACAGCATATGCTCGGCACATTCAGGCTCGGCTATTCCGCTTTTGAACAGGAATATTTCCTTGATGCACAGGCGCTCGGCATTACCACAAACGCCGAAGAGATTTTTGCCAAACTCGCGGAACAGGGCGTAAAAGCTGCCGATGAAGCCGAACCGATCTCCGAAGAAGAACAGAAATATACTTTCCGTTTGCAATATCGCGCAGACAGCGCTGCTGTTTTATCTGCACTGACAACTTCCACCGCAGCATTGGATACCGAACCCGTCAATGCACAGGTCGATGTCATCCGTTCTTCGGATGAAGATAACCTGCAGGAATCCGGTAAAGTTGATTTTAAAGAATCCATTCCGGGAACACATATCGATCCGCAGCCTTTGGCAGATCTTTTCATGCTTGCCATTGAAAACGGCGATAACGGCAAGGTTTTCGTTCCCGAAATTGAATATATCGAACCTGAGATCAGCTCCGAAGAACTTTCCGCTTCTTTCTCCAAAATGGCTTCCTACTCCACAACATTCAAAGACAGCAATGCCAACAGGCGCTATAACGTTTGGAAAATGGCAGGCTTCGTCAACGGTGTCATTCTGCAGCCCGGTGAAGTATGGTCCATCAATGAAGCCGCAGGTCCTCGCTACGAAAAATACGGCTGGAAAGAAGCTGCCGGCATCACAGACGGCGCTTATTCCGAACAGTTCGGCGGCGGTATTTGTCAGGTTTCCTCAACTTTATACAACGCCGTTCTCCGCGCAGAATTAACGATCGAAAAGCGTTCGCATCACAGCTGGCCCGTTGCCTATGTACCGATCGGCCTTGATGCAACGATCTCCACGGGTTCGCCCGACTTCATCATTTCCAATCCTTACGATATTCCGGTCGTCCTTCTTGTCAACTGCGATGCCAAATATGATAAGAAGATCACCGTATCGATTTATGGCCCGGAAATGGATTATACCGTCGATTTCAAGACAAACATCGTTACAGATGAAGCGCCTTCGCAGCCCGCTGCAACAAAGCTTGATCCTTCGCTTTCGCCGGGTACATCCAAGATGACCAAAGAACGCAAGAACCGCATCGTCGTTGAAGTTTACAAGATCAAATACGACAAGGATACAGGCGAGCAGATCGGCCCAAGGGAACTCCATCATACCGATACTTACCGTGCGCAGATCGGTGAGATCTCCTATGGACCTTCGGCAACACCCACCGCAACACCGACAGAGAAACCCACGCCGACAAAGACCGAGGAAAAAACACCCGATCCCACACCGACTGAAAATGAGGGTGAAAACGGCGGCGAACCGGATATTGCCGGTTGATGCAAAGAGAAGCATTATTCATAAAAAATTGAATATGTAAATTTATTGGATAAGATAGGCAAAGTGTTGACAAAATCGCATTTTGCCTATAAAATTGTAAAGGTGAGCGTATGCTTTGGTCTATGCGGGCGTAGCTCAATGGTAGAGCTCTAGCTTCCCAAGCTAGCCACGAGGGTTCGATTCCCTTCACCCGCTCCACCACGATACCGAAGCATAGCGTACAGTAATATTTAAATTATTTATTATTGTTTCAGGAGGAAACACATGGCAAAGCAGGTTTATCAGAGAAGCAAACCGCATGTAAACATCGGCACAATCGGTCACGTTGACCATGGTAAGACAACACTTACAGCAGCTATCACAATGGTTCTTTCCGCAGC
>SVGZ01000015.1 GCA_015056045.1 Clostridiales bacterium
TGGACTTTTGCTTACCGTGATTGGGTCAATGATGACCAGCCGAGCAATAAAGAAGCCATGGAAACCATTCTTTCGCGGACGCATAAGGGAATGATCGCCCTGCTGCATTCCAATTCCGCTGCAAACGCCGCTGTTTTAGGAAACGTCATCGACGAATGGCAAAGTATGGGCTTCAGCTTAAAACCGCTGACGGATCTTTCATAAAATCACAATTTTTATATGGATTTTCACCTCTGAAAGATGCTATACTGAAAAAAAGCCGCTTTCAAAAGGAGAAAACATATGATCCGACAGGCCGCCTTTGCCCGAAAAGGGCAGTTTTTAAAAGGTGCTCTGCATTGCCACACCACTCGTTCGGATGGTTCGGGCAGCCCCGAAGAAGTCATTCGCCTGCATAAAAAAATGGGCTATGATTTCCTCGCATTGACAGATCACCGCCTCTATAATTACGAAAACTTTGCACCGGAAACAGAAATCACGATCATCCCCGGTATGGAAATGGATCGGGATCTCCCGGGACCGGGTATCCATTGCCATCATATCGTCTGCATCGGACCAAAAAAAGAAGACGGCAACGGCTTTTCGCAGGATGAAACGTTCAGCAGAAAAAACATCACGACCGCTGCGGAATGTCAGGAAATGCTCGATATGATCCACGCAGCCAATAACCTGACGATCTATTGTCACCCCGAATGGAGCGGTATTTCCGCACGGGAATTTGAAACGCTTGAGGGAAATTTCGCCATGGAGATCTGGAATTCAGGCTGTGTCATTGAAGACGGCGTCGATGCCAATGCCGCATATTGGGATGAACTCCTCATTCAGGGCAAAAAGATTTTCGGCGTGGCAACGGATGATGGGCACGCTATGCACCAGCACTGCAAAGGCTGGGTCATGGTCAATGCCGAAAACAACATTGCCTCAATCTTAAAGGCACTCGAAAACGGCGAATTCTATTCTACCTGCGGACCTGAAATTTATGATTTCCGCGTGGAAGAAGGTGTTGCCATCGTCGAATGTTCTCCCGTCAGCGAAATTCAGTTCCGTCATTTCCGTGCGCCGTATCGTCTTGCCAAATCTGCCGACGGAAAAAACAGCCTCCGTGCAGCGCATGCGGTCATCCGCGAAGGAACGAACTATATCCGTGCGGTCGTCACCGATGCTGAAGGCAGGCGTGCATGGACGAACCCGATCTTTCTTGATGAGAGGTGAAAAATGCCGCTTGTCCGTATTGAAATACTGAAGGGAAAAGACAGCGGCTATAAGAAAAATCTTTTGGATTCCGTGCACAAAGCACTCGTGCTTTCCCTCGGGATCGAAGATTGGGATCGCTTTCAGAGGCTTTATGAACTGGAAGAGGATAATTTTGAGCGCAGTTTCAAAAGCGAGCGCTTTACCATCATAGAGATCACGCTTTTTCCCGGCCGTACAAAGGAACAAAAAGCTGCCCTTTTCCACAGCATCACAGAAGAACTGCAAAAAAGTCCCGGCATCAGTGCGGAAGATGTTTTCATCATCCTGCAGGAACCACCGAATGAAAACTGGGGTCTTGCGGGCAGACAACGAAACTAAAAAGAAGCGAGCAAATGCTCGCTTCTTTTATTCCTTTATCATCGGGAAAATGAGTTCAACCGTAAAGAGATCGGCATCGACATGGAGCAAAAATTCACCGCCCATGAGCTCGACAAGGCTCTTTGCGATCGAAAGACCCAAACCATTGCCTTCGGAATTTCTCGCCGCATCACCGCGGACAAAGCGTTCAAGAAGCTCATCGGTTCTGATCCCCAATTGTTCGCGCGAAATATTTTTAAAAGATACTTTGGCAAAACCCTCATTTTCTTCCAATGTCAGGTAAAACCTTGTCCCTGCAAGCGCATATTTCACCGTATTGGAAAGCAGATTGTCAAAAACTCTCCAAAGCCTGCGGCTGTCTGCCATGATGCGGATGCTTTCTTCCGGCACTTTCAGCACAAGGTAAATCCCTGCATCGGCAAGACGCTGTTCATATTCACCCGCAGCCTGATGCGTTAAGATGTTCAGCTCCACAGGCGCAAGGTCGATCTCCAGATTTCCCGTGGAAGCCTTGGAAGCTTCAACAAGGTCTTCGATCAGCCTTTTTAAGCGCTCGGACTGTCTGTGCAGAACCGCTGCATATTCGCGGATATTCTCGTTTTCGGAGTTTTCCTTTTCGATCAGGTCCGCATAATTGATGATCGAGGTCAGCGGCGTTTTCAGGTCATGCGAAACGTTTGTGATGAGCTCCGTTTTCATGCGTTCGCTCTTCATCCGCTGTTCAACGGCTTTGCCGATTCCTTCGCCGAGCCTGTTTAAGTTTTCGCCATGCGCTTTAAACTCAGGCAGCATCCATTTTGTATCGACGATATGCTGTGTTTCACCATTCGCAAGGGCACGTCCGCCATCAGCGAGCTTTTTTAACATCAATGCCAAAATTGCGACACAAGGCAGCAGCAGTATCCTCGAGATAAACCAGAGAATGATCATGGCTTCATCATTGCTGTTGATCGTCACCAAAATTCCCATGAATTCGCAGCCGAAGAGCAGTATTGCCCCGAGGAGCGACTTCCAGACAAGCGGAATACCGCGGACGAGATGTCGGATAAACCTTGCGACCGATCGGCAGATTCGCCATAACAAGCTGAAAAAGCGATACAGCAGATTATTTTTGATCAGTGTTTTCAGCTTAATGCGGAGCGCAAGGCTCATACACCAGCCGACAAAACATACGGCAAAGAGCATTCCCAAGAGGATGATCGAGAGCACCACCTGAAAATCATTTGCATAACGTATTTCTCTGTCAAAGAAATACAAAAGGAAGAAAAATACGCCCGCAAAAACCGCCGTGACAAAATCAAAGGGAAGGTTCGTTGCCCAGCCTGCTGCGATTTCTTCTCTGCCGTTCTTATGCCCCGAAGCCACGAGCAAAAAGATAAAGAGGATCACTCCTAAGAGTATTCCGAACACACAGATGATGATCGCACTATACCGCAGGGAATACAGAAAGGAAACCAGCTTATCCGCACGGTAATACTCGTCTTCGATCAGCATTTCATTTGCCAGATTCAGCTGCACTTCGTATTTCTCTGTCGTGACACCTTCCTCCGGATAATAGCTGAAATATCCCGCATCAACATTTCGCCAATATGTTTCATAATAAGCATCCTGTTCCGAAACAACGCCGTATTGCCAGTGCATCCCTTCATCGACAGGGCTGCTTTCCCGTGTGATCCTAAGACCGATGATATTGCTTTCCTGAAGCATTCTGACTGCAGCCATCTCGTTACCATCGCCCGCAACATAACGCAGGATCGCAAAAGCATCATCGCTTATCAGGCTGTAAAATGCTTCTCTCTTTGCTTCCGTTTCTGTTTTTTCATAAATGCCCTGATTCATCATCAATATGATTCCGCAAAAGGAAGTCAATACCAATGCGACGAGAAAGATCAGCGCAATAAAGGCAGCGGCTTTTGCCGTAAAATTGCCTTTCAAGGGTTTTCTTTCGCCGGTGTTTTCGGAAATTGTCATTTGAGCACTCCTTTCTCGATCTTATAGCCTCTTCCCCAGACCACTTTCAGATAGCGCGGTTCAGCCGGATCGATCTCGATTTTTTCGCGCAGATGGCGGATATGCACAGCAACCGTGCTTTCATTTCCGATCGGTTCATCCTGCCATACTTTGCGGTAAAGCTCTTTCGGCGAATAGACACGGCCCGGATTTTCCATCAGCAGTTTCAAAATCTCATATTCCGTCGGCGTTAAGGCAACAGCTTCTCCGTCAAGCGTGACTTTCTTTTCCGCATCGTCAAGCTCAATGCCGCCGATCACGAGGCTTTCCGTTTTGATCCTTCCGCCAAGCTGCATATAGCGTCTGAGCTGTGAACGGACTCTTGCCGTGACTTCCACGGGGTTGAAAGGCTTTGTGATATAATCATCCGCACCGGTGTTAAGGCCCAGTATCTTGTCGGTATCTTCGCTTTTTGCCGTCAATAAAATGATCGGCACATTGCTCATTTCACGGATCTTGATCATCGCAGAAATACCATCCATGACGGGCATCATAATATCGAGCAGTATCAGGTGAATATCTTCCGTTTTCAATATTTCAAGCGCTTCTCTGCCGTTTTCCGCAGTCAAAAGACGCAGATCGGGATTTGTCAGGTATATTTTCAGCGCAGAAACGATATCTTTTTCATCATCACAGATCAATATGTTGTACATATCGTGTCCCTCCTTTATGCTCTTATGATACAGCAGAAAAATTTATAAAAACAGTGGCTAAACCCTTAAGATTTTCTTAAGATGAAAAAAGCGAGCAAATGCTCGCTTTCTTTTTTATCCTTGTTTTAGTGGATCAGCGTACCCGGTGCCATATCCTTTTCGGGTTTTAAGAGGGCTACGACATCGTCATCGCCTGCTGCCAGAACCATGCCTTCGCTCATAACGCCGCCAAGTTTTGCGGGCTTTAAGTTTGCCACAACAACGACGGATTTGCCGACGAGTTCTTCCGCAGCGTAATATGCCTTGATGCCTGCACAGATCGTGCGCGGATTTTCTTCGCCGCAGTCAACGGTCAGTTTATAGAGCTTCTTGCTCTTTTTGATCTCTTCAGCTGCAAGAACCTTGCCGACGACGAGCTTGACCTTCATGAAATCATCGATCGTGATCTCCGGAAATTCGGGCTCTTCTTTTTCGGGCTTTGCCGGTTCGTTTAAAGCAGCAGCTTTTGCAGCGGCAGCTTCCATATTTTTGCGGAGAACTTCTGCCAGATAAGCGAGTTCCTTTTCCGCATCGATACGCGGGAAGAGTGCAGCACCTTTTTTGACCATGGTTCCTGCTGCGAGCTTGCCGTATTCCTGTACGGAATCCCAGCTGTACTGTGCATCATCCGTAATGCCGAGCTGTTCCTTCATCTTTGCCGCTGTATCGGGCAGGAAGGGCGTGATCAGAACACCGACGATGCGCAGACCTTCCGCGAGGTTATACATAACGGAAGCGAGTCTGTCTTTCTTTTCTTCGTCTTTTGCCAAAATCCAGGGCGCTGTGACGTCGATATATTTGTTGAGTGCGCCGATGTACTGCCAAATATCGGAAAGTGCATCCGAGAATCTGAGCGCATCCATTTCCTTCGTGACTTTTGCATGGAGCTCGGAACCCATTGTCCTAACGGTTTCGTCTTCTTCTGCCGGGCAAAGGTCTCCCTTGATCTCTCCGCCGAAGTATTTTTCAACCATGGCAACTGTTCTCGAAAGCAGGTTGCCGAGGTCGTTTGCAAGGTCGCTGTTGATGCGCTTGATGAGCAGCTCGTTGGAGAAGTTTGCATCCGAACCGAGCGGCATTTCGCGGAGCAGGAAGTAACGCAGTGCGTCAACACCGTAGCGGTCTGCGAGTGTTACCGGGTCAACAACGTTGCCCTTGGATTTGCTCATCTTATCGCCGTCGAAGTTGATCCAGCCATGACCGAATACCTGTTTGGGCATCGGGAGGTCAAGAGCCATGAGCATGATCGGCCAGATGATCGTATGGAAGCGGATGATCTCTTTACCAACGAGGTGAAGATCTGCCGGCCAGAATTTTTCATACTTGCTTTCGTCATCGCTGCCGTAGCCAAGCGCTGTGATATAGTTGGAAAGTGCATCGACCCAAACATAGATGATGTGCTTATCATCGAAGGTTACGGGGATACCCCATTTGAACGAAGTCCTCGAAACGCAGAGGTCATCAAGACCCGGCAGGAGGAAGTTCTGGAGCATTTCGTTCTTTCTGCTGACGGGCTGAATGAAATCCGGATGTGTGTTGATGTATTCGATCAGTCTGTCTGCATATTTGGAAAGACGGAAGAAGTAGCTTTCTTCCTTTGTTTTCTGAACGGGTCTTCCGCAGTCGGGGCATTTGCCGTCAACAAGCTGTCTGTCGAGCCAGAAAGATTCGCAGGGTGTGCAGTACCAGCCTTCATATTCGCTCTTATAGATATCGCCGTTGTCATAGAGCTTCTTGAAGATCTTCTGAACGGATTTGACGTGTCTTTCGTCCGTTGTGCGGATGAAGTCGTCGTGTGTGATGTTCATGAGCTTCCAGAGTTCTTTGATGCCTGCAACGATCTCGTCGACATATGCCTGCGGGGTAACACCTTTTTCTCTTGCGAGTTTTTCGATCTTGAGGCCGTGTTCGTCTGTACCTGTGAGGAACATGACGTCATAGCCGCAGAGCCTCTTGAATCTTGCCATAGAGTCTGCAGCAACGGTGCAATATGTGTGGCCGATATGGAGCTTATCGCTCGGGTAATAGATCGGCGTGGTTATATAATATTTCGGTTTTTCCATTTATATTGATCCTTTCGTAAACTGGTTTTTCTTCTGTTCAGGCATGTATAGAGGATGCGCAGCTGCGCATTCGGTTCTGCATATTATAATAATAGCTGTATCGGTGTTTTTTCATGTTTTCAACCGCCTTTTTTACATACATATTCATAATAACCCAAACAGCCGCATTTCTCAAGCTTTTACTTTTCAATTTTTATTGGTGGATGGGAGATAATATATAGCCTGAAGTCTGAAGTTTAGTTTTAAGAGTTAGTTCTTTTAGTATAAGGGGAATAGAAGGACCTGAAATCGGCAGCCTAACGCTGCGCGAATTTTCAATTATAGTTGAAAGTATGATTTTCAGATCGTTTTTCCTATCATTTTGCACAAAAAAAGAACGCCAAAGCGCTCTTTTATACTTTCTTATTTTTCCGCATCCTCACTGCGTTTGATATGTTCCTTCAAAACGAGATTGATATACTGCGAAAAAGACCTGTCTTCCTCTTCTGCCAATACTTTGATCTTTTCCATAATATCTTCATCTATCGTGATACTGACTTTCTTTTTCAACGGTTTCATAACAACTCTCCTTAATCGTTATTATCCTATATTTCCCGATAAAATATTATTATTTCGCCTAAAGTAGTATATAGTAGGATAAATAGGAGGAGTATTATGGAAGATTTCAGAAAGATCATCGAAAAAGAAACAGAAAAATACGATCTTGCCGACCTTGCCGAGAAAAAATGTTTCATAACATTAATGCAGATAAAAAAGATTTTACAGGACGAAAGCCTTTCCGACGCAGCTTGTTATGCCAAAATAGAAAAGATCATCGCGCTGTTTGATTCGCTTGGGCTTTATACCGGCAGGCATGATTTTTAACGCAAAAACCGCAATATCAGAAACAGCGAAAACAAATCTGCCAGCATCCCGCGGAAAAGGATCCCTTTGGCGTTTTTCCGTTCGCCCATATAGAGCGAAGCTGCATAAAAAAGCGTTTCCGAACTGCCCGCATAAACACTTGCCGCACGCCCGATGAAACTGTCTGCACCGTATCTTTCAAGCATTGCCGCTAAAATGCCTGTACTGCCTCCGCCGGAAAAAGGCCGCATGATGATCAGCGGAAGCATCTCTGCAGGAACACCGAGAAAACCCAAAACAGGTGCAAGTATTTCCGCAAGCGCCTGAATTAAACCCGAACTTTCCGCAAGTGTCACCGCAAAAATCATCAGCGAAAGATAGGGCAGAACCGAAAACGCAGAATCCGCACCTGCCTTTGCGCCTTCGATAAAAGCATCGTAGACATTCACTTTCCTTACCAGCCCGAAAACAAAAATACCGACAGCAAAAAGCGGCACGATCATCTCAAGCATCTTTTTTCTCCTTTTTCCGGGCAAAAAGCGCCATCATGACCGCAAAAACAAGCCCTGCAAGCGAAACAAGGAAAGTCGGCATCAAAATATCCGCCGGCATAAGCGAACCTGCTGCCTGCCGGAGTGCGATCACACCCATCGGGATGAGCTGCACAGCCGAGGTATTGATCGCCATAAACATCGAGATCAGCGCATCGGGATCTTCGCCTTTTTCGAGTTCCTCTGCCGCACGCAGACCGAAAGGTGTCGCTGCATTGCCCATGCCGAAAAAATTCGCCACAAAATTCAGCGTAACATAGGCCTGTGCTTCTTTACTGCTGCCGGGAAAAAGTTTTTTCATCAATGGCCGCATCAGCCTTGCCGCAAGGGAAACGATGCCGCTTTCTTTGGCGACATTGAGCAGACCAAGCCAGAACGCATAGCTCCCGAGCATCGAAATAACGGTTTCCGCTGCCGTTTCTGCGCTTGCAAAGACAGCCGCCGTCATTGCCTCCGCTTTTCCGCAAAAAAGACCATAGAGAAGGCTCATCCCGATCAATACCGTAAAAACCGCACTCATGCGCATCCTCCGAAAAACAGATTCCCCTATTTATATGCAAAAAGGCGCTGCTTCTTGCGAAAATCCGCCATTTCGGTATAATATTTTATATTAAGATAAAAAGGACGCATTTATGCTGAAGAAAAATATAGACCTGCACCTGCATTCCAATTTTTCCGACGGACTTTCATCGCCCGAAGAGCTCGCTCTGCTCGTAAAAAAAGCGGATGTACGGCTTGCAGCATTAACAGACCACGATACCGTTGCCGGAACGGAGCGCTTTTTGAGAAGTGCCTTGGAGCTTGGCTTTACCGCAATTCCCGGCATCGAATTCAGCGCAAAGCATGAGGGAAAAGAACTGCATATTCTGGGCTACGGCATTGACATCCACAACAAAGAATTGCTTTCGTCGATCGAAGAACTCCGCAAAACGCGCGAAAAACGTGCGCCGTTGATCATCGAAAAGCTGAACAAGCTCGGTTTTGCGCTCGATTATGCCGAAATCACCAAAAATATCCAGCCCGGAAAAGCCATCGGCAGACCTGAAATTGCCGAAATGCTCGTCCGCCATGGTTATGTCAAAAACTGGTCCGAAGCTTTTTCCAAATATATCGGCGATAATGGCCCTGCCTTTGTCGATAAGGAAAAAATCCCTGCGGAAGAATGCATTCGCCTGATCAGAAACGCCGGCGGTTTTGCGGTTTTGGCACATCCTGCGCTGGAGCTTGACATGAGCGGCGAAAAAACCGTTCGGGAGCTCGTCCGTTTCGGACTTTCGGGTATTGAAGCCTATTACGCCAAACATACCAAAGAAAACGCTGCTTATTATGCCTTTCTTGCGGCAAAATATGGGCTTTTCATCACCGGCGGCAGCGATTTCCACAAAGCGGAAAACGACACCAAACACGCGCCGATCGGCTCACTTTCGCTTCCGGATAATCATTTATAAAAACAAGACCCGAGGAAACTCGGGTCATTTTCTTTTCGGATCTTTCGTCAATCCCAATATATAATCTACCGAAACATCATAATATTCTGCAAGAAGGATCAGCTTTTTGGCGCTGATATCAGATCTTCCGGTTTCGATCTTGCTGTACTGCTGCTGTGTTGTGCCGATGATCTTTGCCGCTTCGCTTTGGCTCAGGTCATGGTCTTCACGTAAATCTCTGATTCGATACATAGCATCCTCCCGTTTCTATCTTACATCACATCTTAATTGGCATTTCGGCATTTTACCAAGCAAATTATTGGAACGGAAAATATAAAAAAGCACTCTTAAAAGAGTGCTTTCATTATTTTATTAGTCGTTTGTTGCGTAGTTTGTGAAGTAGCCGGAAATCAGGATAACCGGTGTGCCTCTGTCGCCGCTGCCGGAAACGAGGTCGCAAAGGCTGCCTAAAAGGTCTGTACGCTGTCTGGGTGTTGTTCCCTGTGCAGCCATATTGCCAACGAGGTTATCATCCTTTTCGCGGATCTTTGCCTTCATCGCTTCTTCGAGTTCCTTATCGGTCATGCCGGCAAGCTCGTTATCTGCGAAGTATTTGATCTTGAGTTCGTTCGGTGTTCCCGAAAGACCTGCTGTGAAACCGGGCGATACGACCGGGTCTGCAAGTTCCCAGATCTTGCCGACGGGATCTTTGAAGCAGCCATCACCGTAAACCATTGCTTCGATGTGTTTGCCTGTACGCTTCTTCATTTCTGCCTGCAGTGCGGTAACGAATTCCATGCAGTCTCTGGGGAAGAGTTTGACCATATCTTCCGTTGCTTTGTTGGAGCCTAAGAGGCCGTAATCTGCATTGTAGCCGCTGCCATCGATCGGAGCTGTTGCGATCTCATCCATACCGTAGACGATCTCTGCGCCTGCTTTTTTGAGCAGTCTCTTTGTGCGCTTTCTTGTATGAATATCGCAGACGAGAACGTTCTTTGTGTAGTTTAAGATATATTTCGGGTCATTGCTGAAGACAACGCTGATGTTGTCGCCAAGCGATTTATAATATTCGATATAATCGACGCCTGTGAAAACGTGCTTTGTTTCGTATCCGAAAACCTTGCGGAAACCTTCTTCGTCGAAGCTGTCGCGATAGGGGTCTACGCCTTTTTCATCGAGGAGGTCCATATCGATAAAGGCATTGCCGACTTCATCGGAAGGATAGGAAAACTGCACGATGAGCTTCTTTGTGCTCATTGCCATTGCGCGCAGAAGGATCGCAAAACGGTTTCTCGAAAGGATCGGGAAAACGATGCCCATTTCTTCTCCTCCGAATTTTTCCCGGAGGTCTTTTGCGATAGCCTCACAGCTGATGTAGTTGCCCTGTGTTCTTGCGACGATGGATTCGGTTACGCCGATGATATCGTCATCAAGGATAGAGAAGCCTTCCTTTTCCGCTGCTGCGCAGACGTTATCTGCGACGATACGGACGAGGTCGTCTCCTTCTTTGAAGATGGGCATAACGATGCCCCTTGCTGTTACTCCGGTTGCTCTCATAATAATAAAACCTTCTTTTAAATAAGATTTAAAAAACTAATTCATATCGGTGGGCTCGCTTGCCCTTTTCAACGATAAGATATTATATACCAAGTTTTAACGAATTACAAATGCTTTTGGCTTGTTTCTATGAAATTTTGGGGTTATAATAAAAGTAAATTTTGAACAACAAGGAGTTTACTATGAAAGTAGCAATCGGAAACGACCACGCAGGTTTCTTCCTTAAAGATACGGTCAAAGAAGTGTTGACAGCAAGAAATATTGAGATCCTCGATCTTGGCTGCCACAGCGCAGAATCCGTTCATTACCCGATCTATGGCGAGGCTGTCGGCCGTGCAGTTGCAAACGGCGAAGCTGACTTTGGCATCGTTATTTGCGGAACAGGCATCGGCATCAGCATCGCTGCAAACAAAGTACCCGGCGTTCGCTGCGGTCTTTGCTCCGAACCGCTCTCTGCAGAGCTTACAAGACAGCACAACGATGCAAACGTATTGGCTATGGGCGCACGTACGATCGGCCCCGAAATGGCTAAAAAGATCGTCGAGACCTTCCTCGATACCGAATTTATGGGCGGAAAGCATGCCACAAGAGTCGCTATGCTCGACAGCATCAAATAAAAAACGAAAAAACGAAGACCGCATACCCTGCTCAGGATATACGGTCTTTTTTATTTATTCATAATGAGGAAATTACATCGAAAGAACATCGAGGACAATTTCATAGCCCATTTTCATGCTCTCGATCTCGATGTATTCTTCGCGCGTATGCGCACCGTGGCCGCTGTATCCGCCGAAGCAGACCGCCGGAATACCCATTGAAAGCGGGATATTGCAGTCTGTCGATGCGGAACCGAAGCTGACATCTTTTCCCGTATGGCGCTTTAAGAGCGCTGCATATTTTTCCGCAACGGCGGTTTCTTTTGCCGGGTCAATTTCGGAGCAGGGTCTGATGCCGACGGTTTCCATCGTGACACCGTTCTGCCCTTCACCGGAAATGCTTTCGTTAAAAGCAGTGATCATATTTTCAAAAATGCGCTGCATCTTTTTTAGGCATTCCGCATTATCCGAACGGCATTCGAGCAGGAATTCGCAATTCTGTGCGATCGTATTGACGGAAGTTCCGCCTGTGATCATACCGACGTTATAGGTCGTTTTGCTGCTGCCGACTTTCGGGACTTTGACGCCGTATAAGCTGCTGATCAGCGAAGAAGCCACGGCGATCGCATTTCTCTTGCCGAATTCGCCGAAAGAATGACCGCCTTCGGTTTTGACAGAGACACGGTATCTGCCGCTGCCGACAGCTTCCGTCACGATGCTGTCATAGCCGCCGTCGAGCGTGACGAGTTCGGAAACACGGCTGCCATAGCGCTGCATCAAAGCCTTTGTACCTTTCAGGTTGCCCAAGCCTTCTTCGCCCGAGTTTGCCGCGATAACAAGGTTTTTGATCTCTTTGCCGCTTGCGATAAGGTCTTTTGCCGCGATCATGAGCAGCGCAAGATTTGCCGTATCATCACCGACACCGGGGCAATAGATCCTGCCGTCTTTTTTGATCGGCGTAAAAGGAACCATTTCCGGGAAAACCGTATCCGTATGCGCACAGACGATGCGGATTTCGGCATTTTCTTCGAGGTTCAGCTCCATGACGACGTTCAGCGCATCATCGATAAAAGCCTTTTTTCCATATTCGCCGCAGTTTTCCCTGAACCATCTGAGGCAATATTCCGCGCGGAATTCCTCATGATTGGAAGGCGCAGGAATACGGCAGAGTTCCATTAAAAGCTGTTCTATTTCAAAGAGTTTATTCTGCATAATAGGACTCCTTATTTTTCCTTAATTTTAAAGCTTTCGCAGGCAGCCTGCAGTTCGGCTTCACACTTGCTGTCAAAGTCGGAATATTCCGTCCAGGCGAGCAGCATGACATAATCTTCCTCAAACTCCGCAGCATAGACAACACAGCAGACGGTTTGTCCGTCCATTTTGCCCATGAGCTCTGTCATTGTCGCCTTGCCTCTGCCAAGCTCGCGGTATTCCGTGGCTCTTGCAGCCGGTTCTTCCAAAATGCTCTGCATATAATAGAGAACTACGGCCGAAAATTCCTCAAAGGTGTTGTAATATTCTCTCTTTTCCGTCAGCGCAAAAAGATAGCGGTTCTTTTTCTCGCTGCCGATCTCAAGGTTTGCCGCTTCTGCAAGCTCACCTTCCATATTTCGCCAACCCGAAGGCAGGTCGATCTGATATTTCCCGTCTTTACTGTATGCCTGTTTTTTGCCGCAGCCGCCAAGGATCAGCATCATCGCCAAAATAAAGGCCAAAACTTTTGTACTCTTCATATTTTCTTTAAGAAAACGGAGGAAATGGAAACCCACTCCTCCGTCCATATCATAGCTTTTTAAATTTTTAATTAGCCTACTAATTCACAGGCGATTTAGTCTACTAATTCGCCAGCGCCATCAGCGATCTCTGCAATGTAGAATTCTGCAACGTAGCCGATCTTTTCGTTGTATTCTTTGCCAACGTTTTCGATGAACTTGTCAACACATTCTTCTTTGACGATCGCAAGTGCACATCCGCCGAAGCCTGCACCTGTCATTCTTGCGCCAAGTACGCCTTCCTGTTTCAAAGCAGCTTCTACCATGGTGTCAAGCTCGATGCCGCTTACTTCATAGAGATCACGGAGAGATACATGGGATTCGACCATGAGGGAACCGAATGCTTCGATGTCGCCTGCGTTGAGTGCTGCGATAGCATCCTTTGTTCTCTGGTTTTCCATGACGCAGTGGAGTGCTCTCTTGACGTTTGTGGGCTTGGTGATGAGTCTTGCCAGCTCTTCAAACATTTCGGGCGTAAGATCGCAGATAAATTCGCAGTCGCAGCCTTCCTGCAGTTCGCGGAGAGCTTCTTCGCACTCTGCTCTTCTTGTGTTGTATGCAGAGGTGATGAGGCTTCTGGGCTTCTTTGTGTTCATGATGATAAGGCGCAGACCCTTTTCTTCAAGGTTGAAGGGTGCATATTCATATTCAAGCGTACCGCAGTTAAGAAGAATAGCGGAGCCTTTTTTGCCCATACGGGAAGCAAACTGGTCCATAATGCCGCAGTTCATGCCGACATAGTTGTTTTCAGCCATCTGACCGATCTGTGCCATGCGGACGCCATCAACTTCAAAACCGGAAAGAGCAGCTGTTGCCATACCCATTGCCATTTCGATCGCAGCGGAAGAGGAAAGACCGCTTGCATGCGGAACTGTTTCGTCAAAGAGCATATCCATACCGCAGATCTCGTGACCATCCTGCATCAGGCAATAAGCAACGCCAAGCTGATAGTTGCCCCATTCGAGGTTCTTATATTCTTCGAGCTTGTCGATTTCTGCTGTAACGATGTGCGGATAGGATGTGGAAGCGAGACGGATGATCTTATCGTCGCGTTTTCTTGCAACGCAAGCGCTTCTCAGAGAAATTGCGCAGGGGAAAACGTTTCCGCCGTTGTAGTCGATGTGTTCACCGATGAGGTTGACTCTTGCGGGGCCGATAAATACTCTTGCTTCACCTTCGCCGAAAATTTCAACGAATTTTTCTTTTAACTGTGCGATCTGCATGATAAAGGGTCCTTTCGATATTTCCGTTATGAATACTTATTGATTGATAAATTAAAATACTTCTTCCGTGCCGTAGCGGCCGATCTTTTCAAGCCTTGCGGTGCGTTCTTTTTCGGCATAATCCGAAATGAGGTTTTTGACACGGCTCGAATCCTTAACTTTGACGATGTTGAATTCGGGCGTTGTCGAATCCGAAGAACAGCAGTGGATCGTGCCGACTCCGCAGATGCGTTCGCCCAAAGTTCTCATGAGCGTAACGTCTTCGATGCGGTATAAACGGATCTCTTCTTCCTTTTTGTTAAAGAAACCGGAGGAGATCATCAGCTTTTCTTCTGTTAAGGTGTATCTTGTAAAGGAAAGCGGCAGTCCTAAAAAAGGTCTCTTCTTATCTGTCCATAAAATCGGTTTTTCCTGCATAGCATACCTCCACATATCATATCAATTATATATTACCATTGAAATCCACAAAATTCCATAGCTTTTTTGCGGAAAGACCATGCAAAAAACACCATTCCCCGGAAAAAACTCTTTTTTGTGCAAGGATTTACGAATTTGCTACAAACAAAGCGCAGTTTCTATGATATGATAGAACAAGTGAGGCAAAAATGGAAACGACAAGAAGACGACATAAAAAAAGAAAAAAGAGTATTGGCAGGCTTTTCCTGCTTTTGCTGTTGCTGTTCGGCATCATTTACGGCGCAAAAACGATCACCGAAAACGAAGACATCATGAAATATATCGGTGAAGCCGTCCCTTATGATGAAGAGCTGATCCACGAGACTGCACTTCTGGCAGCGGAAAGCGGAAAAAGCGAATTTTCCATGACGTTTGAAACGAAAGCCATCGACGAAGAGGCTTTGAGCACCTGTCTTGGCAGACTCCTCAGCGAGCGCTATTCCCTTTCGCATATCGGTAGCTTTTCCTGGAGTTCGCGGAATTTCTTTAACCGTACGGTGATAGATTTTACCATTCATTATGACGGCGAAAAACAGGACCTTTCGCAGATCCCGGAATATTCCTTTGCCGCATTGGAAGAAGCGATTTATAACAGCTTTTTATCCGGCGAAGAAGAAGCCGTATATGTTTTTCGGCGAAACAGCCGCATCGAATCTGAAGAACAGCTGACGGATGACTTTATCCGCGCATTAAAAAACAGCCCGGAATATAACTTCCGCTGTGATCATTGCTCGCATATCGACAGGCTTTACGAAGACTACGCCGTTATCCGCGTAACATACAGCTTAACCGAAGGCTTGCCCAATATCGGCGATGTTTTTGAAGCAACGGATGCGGAACAGCTCTGGCACTATGCGCGCGAAGCCTTTGAAACGGGGCTCGAAACCGTCATTATTCGTTCGGAGGAAAAGATGCTGCCGCAGGATCAGCTCGACAGTATTTTTATCTCCGCATATTATAACGATGCGGAAGATATCGCCGTGCTTTCAAACAATATCGGCCATTCGATCTATGTTAACGACAGCGGCCGCTACATTGCCGCCTATAGGCTCGATTTTACCGGTGCAGAGGATTACGAAGAATATTGCCTTGCCACGGAAGAAAAGCTGGACAGCATCGTGATCACAGGCAAAACGCCTGCGGAAAAATACCGCGCGATCTTTGACTATATTTTAGAGAATTGTGTCTATGACGATCAGCTTCGCGATGATATTTTGTCGGAAAATATCGGCTATGAGGTATTGCATTACCGCGGGGCATACGGTGCGCTTGTCCGCGGCGAAACGATCTGCTCCGGTTATGCTTCGGCTTTCAAGGCGCTTTGCGACAGATATTCGCTGCCTTGCCTTGTCGTGACCGGTGTTGTGGAAAATGTTGCCCATGTCTGGAACGCTGTTTTGGTCGATGGCAAGCTGTATTATGTGGATGCGACCTTTGCCGATACGAGCCGCACGCCCGAGCGGTATTATATGATGACGGAAGCACAATACAGGAATGTCGGCTATATTCCCGATGATTGGCAATATGTTCCGCAGCTTTTCCGGGAAGCAGGTCTCACGGTATCATAAATAAAAGAAGGAACGATTTTTCCGTCGTTCCTTTTTTATATGGATTTTTTGGAGAATACCCGATGTTTTCATTTGTCTTTTCCCCATAAACTAAAAGAAGTACCTCTCAAAATCAGACTTCAGGTTATAGCATTTCTCCCATCCATCAACTATAATTGAAAATTCGGTCATGCAAGTATTCCCTTCGGTAAACATCGCAGTATATGGCTTGGATTTCAGGTCTTTCTTTTCCCCATAAACTAAAAAACTATCTCTCACAACTATACTTTAGACTTCAGGCTATATCCTTTCTCCCATCCGCAAACTATAATTGAAAATTCGGTCAAGCATTTGGCTTGGACTTCAGGTCTTTCTATTACCCATATACTAAAAAAACTATCTCTCACAATTACACTTTAGATTTCAGGCTATATCCCATCTCTTATCCGCAAACTATAATTGAAAAGTAAAAAGCGCCAGGAGAAAGCGCTTTTTCTTGAGGAGGAATAAGGAGATCATTCCAACCGTTGTTCAATTCCATTTATATTATGGCACAGGAAAAAAACTATTTCAATAAATCACGGAATGAGTTAATATTATGTTTAAAGCCTGTTCATAATTGAGGTTAAAAATGGAAAATGCTTTTGACAGAATAAAAAATTGCGGATTGCCCGTCGTCATCTACGGGATGGGCAACGGCGCCGATAAACTGCGTGCGGAATTCGCCGAAAGAGGGATCGAATTTTCGGGCGTTTTTGCCAACGATGAATTCGTCCGCGGGCAAAGCTATGCCGGTTATAAAGTCATCGACTACGAAAGAGCAAAAAAACGCTTCGGAAAGTTCTGTGTCGTTCCGGCTTTCGGTGCGGCAAACGAAAAAGCCATGACAAGAATGCGTGAAATTGCCGAAGAACAGCTGATGATCTGCCCCGAGCTGCCGCTTTTCGGCGGAAAAGTTTTGGAAAAAGCCTTTCTTTCGGAAAACAGGGAAAGGATCGAAGCGCTGTATAAAAAAACAGAGGATGCGCTTTCCCGGGAAATCTTTGAAAAATGCCTGCTCTACCGCTTAACGGGTGAGATCCGCTGCCTTGATCATATCATGGTCAGCTTTGCGGATGTTTTCAGAAAAGCAGAACCGAATGGCGATGAATATTTCGCCGATTTCGGCGCCTATAATGGAGACAGCATCAGAAGTTTCCTCGAAGCGGCAGGCAGTTTTAAGGGTATTCTTGCCGTAGAACCCGATAAAAGGAGCTTCAAAAAGCTCGAAAAATATGTCGAAAGCTTAACGGGCGATGTTCGCCTTGTCAATAAAGTCATTTCCGAAAAAAGCGGAATGATCGGCTTTTCTGCGGAATCGAGCCGTAATTCCCACGCAGAAGAAGGCGGAATAGAAACCCCTTGCATCTGCGGCGATGAATTGTTTGCAGATTTCCCTGCGAGCATCGTCAAGCTCGACCTCGAAGGGCACGATATGCCCGCACTGCGCGGTATGGCAAACTATATCCGGGAAAAGAAACCGAAACTGCTCGTGCCGATTTATCACCGAACGGAAGATTTCCTTGACCTGCCGGAATATATTTTATCGCTGAATCCGGATTATAAGCTGCGCTTTGCCAAGGTAAACTGCTATCCCTGCTGGGATCTTTTCGCAATTTTCAGTTAAAACAAAAAGACAGACGAATGATACTCGTCTGTCTTTTTTCTTTAGCCAAGCAGGCTTTCTTCGGCTGCTTCGCGGTACTGGTTGGTGTAAAGGTTGTAATAAGCACCCTTCTTTTCCATAAGCTCGTCGTGTGTACCGGCTTCTTTGATCTTGCCGGCATCGATGAGCAGGATACGGTCGGAATTGCGGATCGTGGAAAGTCTGTGCGCAACGATGAAGCTCGTTCTGCCTTCGAGGACTGTTGTGATCGCATCCTGAATATACTGTTCCGTTTCCGTATCGATGGAAGCGGTCGCTTCGTCAAGGATGAAGATCTTCGGGTTTGCAAGGACGACTCTGGCGAAACAGATGAGCTGTTTCTGACCTGTGGAAAGGAGCAAGCCGCCTTCACCGACCTGCGTATCGTAGCCGTCTTTCTGCTTCAAGATGAACTCTTCTGCATGGACCATCCTTGCTGCACGGCGGATCTCTTCGATCGTCGCATCCTTTTTCGCATAAGCGATATTTTCGCGGATCGTGCCGGAGAAAAGATGCGGTGTCTGCAGCATATAGCCGAGATTCTTTTCGAGCCAGAGCTGGCTTCTTTCGCGGTAATTTCTGCCGTCGATGAGGATCGTACCTTCTGTCGGTTCGTAGAAGCGGCAGACGAGGTTGACGATCGTGCTCTTGCCTGCGCCGGTTTCGCCAACGAGTGCGATGGATTCACCGGGTTTGACATCAAGAGAGAAATCATCGAGGATCGGTTCGCCCGGAATATAGGAGAAGGAAACATTCCTGAATTCGATATGCCCTTCCATCTCTTCCCAGTTTTCTGTCTTTGCATCAAAGATGTCGCCGTATTTTTCGATAACTTCCGGATCATCGGAAACTTCGATCGCCGTATCCATCATGTTGAAAACTCGCTCTGCAGAAGCCTGTGCGGTCTGCATTTCGGCAAAGATTCTTGCGATCTGCTGGATCGGTTCAAAGAACTGCGATGTGTAGGAAATGAAAGCGGAAAGCGTACCGAGCGTAATGACGGAACCCAATACTTCAAGGCTGCCTTTGCCAAGCGCAATGGATGTACCGATCGAGCCCAGAATCATAACACAGGGCATGAAGGTTGCGGATAAAACCTGCGAACGGATCGCCGCTTTTTTGAGTGTTCCGGAAAGCTCTTTGAATTCCTCGGTGTTCTTTTCTTCGCGGACGAGCGTTTTCGTCGTCATAGCGCCCATGATGCCTTCGTTATAGGCCGAAGTGATACGGGAGTTCGTTCTTCTGACGATTCGCTGATTCTTCAGGATCTTTTTCTGGAAGAAGAAACAGAGAACACCCAAAGGCGGCATAACCACAAGAACAGTCAGTGCGAGCTTCCAGTTAAGCGAGAACATCGAAATGACGCAGCCGATAACATAGAAAATACCCCAGAGGATATCCGTCAAGCTCCATGCGACGAGTTCGGATAAACGCATGACGTCGCTGATCATTCTTGCCATAAGGTAACCGACCGGCGTTCTGTCATAATAGGAAAGCGAGAGTTTCTGCAAGTGGTAATACGCTTCATCTCTGATCGCATAGGAAACGCGCATTTCGAGTTTGCCCGCTGTGATGATAAACATCGCAACGCTGCTGCCCTGCAGGATAACGAGCAAAGCATAGAGAAGAGCAAAGCCCAGAATGCCTTCCGTCGTTTTCCCGACGACGAAATGGTCGATCGCATACTGCTGCATCAGCGGGTAAGCGATATCGACAAGCGCTGTGATGAGCTGACCGAAGATCAGGATGAAAAGAAGGTTCTTATTTCGCCAGCCATAGGCGACGAGTCTTTTCCATATTTTTAAGTCAACTTTACTTTCGGAAAAATCAAGTTCGTAATCCATATGGTATCCTCCTTCTTAGTTTGCTGCCGGTTCATCGCCGGCCATGTCCTGAATAACGGCGATCCTGCGGTAAAGGCCATCCTGCGCGAGAAGTTCTTCGTGTGTGCCTTCCTGCGTGAGTCTTCCGTCTTCGAGGACGAGGATCTTATCCGCTTCACAAAGCGTCGTGATGCGGTGAGAGATGATAAACATCGTGTTTGTGCCCTTGCGGCCTTTTAATGCTTTTCTGATCTGTGCATCCGTTTCGGTATCGACGGCACTCATGGAGTCATCGAAGATCAGGATAGGCGTCTGCTGCATGAGCGTACGCGCAATGGCAACACGCTGCTGCTGTCCGCCCGAAAGCGTTACACCGCGTTCGCCGACGAGTGTATCATAGCCTTTTTCAAATCCCATGATCGCATCGTGTACGGAAGCGGTTTTTGCCGCATCATAGACTTCTTCTTCCGGTGCGGAAGGATCAACGATGCGGATGTTTTCCATGATCGAACGGGAATAGAGGAAAGGCTCCTGCAAAACGATACCGATTTTGCTGCGCAGATATTTTGCGTCGATGTCGTTGACGTCCGTTCCGTTGATGGTGATCCTGCCGGCTGTGGGCTGATAGAGCCTCTGCATCAGCTGAACAAGGCTGCTCTTGCCCGAACCTGTCGAGCCGAGAATTGCGATTGTCGAGCCTTTTTTCGCGGTAAAGCTGATGTCTTTTAAGACTTCGTCATAATAATCATAGCCGAAGCAGACATGATCGAAAACGATATCGCCGATGATATCGGGCTGTTCTGCCTTGCCGGGTTCAGCTTCCAGCGGAACTTCGAGGATCTCTTCAAGTCTTCCAAGCGCAACGGTTGCTCTGCCCATATCCGCAAGGACTCGGCCAAGCGAACGGACAGGCCACATGACCATACCGGCATAGGATGTAAAGAGCATAACATTACCGACCGTGAGTTCACCTCTTGCCGCAAAGAAAGTCGCAAAAGAAAGCGTGATGCAGATCTGCATATAGCTCATGATGTCAGTACCGCCCCAGAAAACACCCATCTGTTTCGAGAGCTTGAAGTTGAGGTCGGAATAGGTTTTATGGGCTTCTTCGAACTTATCCATTTCGTTCTTCTGCTGACCGAATGCACGGACAACGCGAACGCCCGTTAAGTTTTCCTGTACGATGTTGGAAAGAATACCTTCCGCTTCGTCCGCTTCTTTGAAGACGTTCATAACACGCCTGAAATAGAAGAAGGATACACCGATCAGGAACGGGAAAGAGATCATCGAGATCAGCGTCATGCGCACGTCGATCGTACTCATGATGGAGATCGTCATCGTCATAACAACGAGTGTACGGACGATTTCAAGAAGCTGTACGCCAAAGAAACGGCGTACGGTTTCAACGTCGGATGTGCAGCGCTGGATCAGGTCACCTGTGGAAACATGCTTATGATAGTCATAGGGCACGTTCTGCAGATGTGCATAGAGCCTGTCGCGCATGGTTTTGGCAAGACCTTCGGAAAGCTCCGCAACGCTTCTGCCGCGGATATGTACAAAAATGCCGTCCAGAAGTCTGAAAAGAATGAAGGCAACGACACAGAGAAGGATATTGTTCATCAGGAATTCTCTGCCGCCGATGCTTTCGATGAAACTCATGACAAAAGCCGGAACGGAAGGCTCTGCGCCGCCTAAAACATAGTCGATCGTAAAGCTCGTGACGATCGGCGATACATATGCCGCAAGTGCGGATAATACAACTGCAAGCGAACCGATGAGAAGGTAGCGCTTATAGCCATACAGCATCTGCCAGACCAGCTTAAAGTTTCCTTTCCTTACTTTATTTTCCAAACTAAACCTCCAAAGCACATAAAAATGACCCCGTTTTCGCGGGGAAAAACATATAGAGTTGGGTTAAAGTCTCTACTCCTATTCTATCTGTAAGCAAAGCCAAAGTCAAACAATTTATGGAAAATTATTGCTACAATTTTGTAAGGAAATGCGGCAAATTTAACAATAACTTCGCATGGAAACCATTTTTGTGAAAAACCGTATTGAAATTTCATTTTGGCTGTGCTATATTGCAGTTGAGCGTGAAAAGGACGCTTGAGCGCAAAAATGTGCTCGTACAATTTCATACGGAAGCTGAAGCAAGGGAAACAGGTGCAAATCCTGTGCGAGCCCGTCGCTGTGAGTGCGGAGTATCTGCCAAAAATTGCCACTGGGAAACCGGGAAGGCGGCAGTTATGTTGAAGCCAAGCCAGAAGACCTGTCAGCTGCCGCGTTTGTACTGTTGCCACGGGGCTTTTGGGAATAGTGCCTAAGAGATTTTTATCTCTTACAGTACCGTTCTCCAGTTGCTTTATGTGCGAAAAATGTTTTTCGAGTCAAAGTATTGGAGGATTTTTTATGTCTAAGAAGAACAAAACATTGCTCATTGCAGGTCTTGCCCTGCTTCTCGTTATCGTCGGCGCTTTCGTCTGGATCTATCTTTCCGGAAAAGGCGAAGCACAGCAAGGTGCAAAAACGATCACCGTTGACGTCGTTTTATCCGACGGAACCGTCAATAACACTTATGAATATCACACCGATGCGGAAAATCTCCGTCAGGTTTTAGCCGATGAAAACGGCCTCATCGAAGGCGAAGACAGCGAATATGGTCTTTTCGTCCTGACGGTTGACGGCATCACCGCAGATCAGAACAACCAGGAATGGTGGTGCTTCACCAAAGGCGGCGAATCGCTCATGACCGGTGTTGACGATACCCTGATCGCAGACGGCGACAAGTATGAAATTACATTGACCGTCGGCTACGAAGGCTTCTGATGCAGAAAAAACTGCGTGCTGTCGAACTTGTGCAGATTGCGATCTGTGCAGCGATCCTCTATGTTTCGCAGGTTGCCTTTTCCTTCCTGCCGAACATCGAGCTTGTTTCGCCGCTCATCATCGTCTATACGCGCAATTTCGGCAAAAAAACGCTTGCTATTATCTATATTTTTGCGCTGATACAGGGCCTGACCTATGGTTTCGGCGTCTGGTGGATCAATTACCTCTATGTCTGGACGATCCTGTATTTCATCGCCAGTGCCGCAAAAAAGCTGGAAAATCCTCTTGGCTGGGCGATCATTGCCGCCTTTTTCGGGCTGTTTTTCGGGCTTCTTTGTTCGATCCCCTATTTCTTTGCTTTGGGCATCGGCGGCGGAGTTTCCTATTTTGTGAACGGAATACCCTTTGACCTGATGCACTGTGCAGGTAATTTTGTGGTCACCCTATTGCTCTTCATACCGCTTGACCGCATCATGAAAAAGGCAGATTCCTTTCTTTCGGGAAAATAAAAATAAAAGCCGACCTATGGTTTTCATCATAGGTCGGCTTTTTTATATGGATCGAAAAGTAAATCGGGATTGACCTGACGGATTTGAACGCCTTGCCTCTCCCTTTGGCAGAGCCAAGCGTCTTTCTTTTCCGGATTCAAGTTTCTTGCTTAAAATGTTTCTTCATAAGCAGATACAATGTCCGCCTGTCTTCGTCGAGTAATACATCCTCTTTTTTCAGCGCATAGTGATGGGCAAATTCCGCATCTTCGTATGCGTGGTCGTTAATAACGATCGCATTTTTATATCTCGGCCTCACATGCAAATGCAAATGAGGATCAGGGGTATCTTCTTTATAAAAGTTGTTCAGCAAACAGCTCCAATTGCTCAGCTCAGCGCCTAAGACTTCCCGATAGATGTATTCTATTCTGTCTATGATCGTTTTTAAATCCATCCACTCCGGAATATTCAGCTCCGAAAGGCTTCCGCAATGCCTGTTCAGCACCAAAATACATCTGCCTATGTAGTCCTGCACATCTGCCAAATAGACAGACCAATGCAATGATTTATATAACAACCATTCGGTTTCTTTATAAGCGCACCATTCGCACATCCGCATCGTAACACCTGCAAATTTCAGTTCATTTGACCGATTTTAATAATCCCATTCAAACTTGTCCCAATGTTCTTTTTCGTTTGACAGCAATTCTTTGACTTTCGGGACTATAGAACCTGCAAACGCAACAGTGTTTTCATGGGAAAAATATATTGCCCATGAAAAATCCTTATCTGTGTAAATCGTTTCATGCCCATCATATTCGTCGAATTCCGTAGTTTCAAGGCAGAATTCCGGTCTGAAAGTACTTTCACAGCAACTATAGAGATGTGTTTGCGGAAGCTCCACGATCTGTTCAAGCTGTTTGATATATGGCTCCAAATAGTCAAACATCACAAAAAACTTTTCTGTGATCTCTTTCGGCTCATCTCCCATAAGCGGAAACCAATATGATGTATTCGTATATCCCCAAACAGAGCGGAATTTTTCCTGCAGCCCAATAGCTTCCGAGCCAACGATCACTCGTTCATATGGAATATCCGCTGCTGCAAGAGAATCTTTTTGGGCTAAAACTTCTTCTAAAAAATTGCGGAATTCTTTTTTTGTTTTATCAATAATATACTGAACTGAATTGTTTTGAGGTTTTAAAATAGAGGGTTCATAATGTACATCAATAAGGCCAACAACTTCTCTTTTCAAATCCTCAATGCTTTCAAACGACTTGTCTATGAGTGTCGATAATTTGAATTCCAATTCGTATGCCATTTGATAACCAACATATGTAATACCACCATGATTTTGATAGACCTGTTGATAGCTCTGTGCTTTACTCCTGCACCAAAGCTTCAGATGGTTGATGATATTATTAAAAAGCATGAAGCACCTCCATCACATACGAATAAATCAATTTCGCATCCAAACAAGAACAGGCACAACAGATCGATCTGCTGTGCCTGCAGCTGTCTTTGTCGGTTTTTATTTATTGACTGTATAGCCGAGCATTGCGGCAAGATGTGCTTTCGTCATACTCTGCAGATAAACTTTTCCGGGTCCTGTAATAACCGTATCGAAAAGGCCTTCTCTGCCGAAGATCATATTTTTAAGACCTTTGACCATTTCGACGCTCATCGTGCAGCTCTGCGACATAACGGCAAGAACGCCCGTATCACAGGTGAGCCTTTCGCCGGCTGCGAGGTCATATTCCACGACGTGCCCATCGAGCTCAAGGAAAACAAGCCCCGGACCTGTGAGCTTCTGCATGATGAAGCCTTCGCCGGAAAAGAAGCCCGATGCCAGCCTTTTCTGGAAATAGATCGAAACATCAACGCCCGATGTTGCCGCTAAAAAAGCGGATTTCTGGCAGATGATGCTTTCGCCTGCTTTTAATTCGCGGACGAGGATCCTTCCCGGAAAAGAGGATGCAAAAGCGATCTCTGCCGGTGCTTTTGCGGTGTATTTGCTCATGAAAAGGCTTTCGCCGGCAAACATTCTGCCAATACTTTTGGCAGCACCACCTCTTGCCTGTGTTTCGGTTTCGATCATACCGCGCGACCAGGTTCTTCCGCCTGCTTCGCTGATGATGCTTTCGCCTGCTTCGAGCTGCAGGATCGCAACGGGAAGCGTATTTCCTTCGACTCTGTATCTCATAGTAACTCCTTATCAAAATAAAAGAGGGTGCGATGACCCTCTTTTTTCCTTATTCGTTATCTTCTTTTTCAAAAACGGCTTCGCCCGCATTTTCAAAGAAATCTTCTTTTGTTTCTTCGCCGATAAATTCTGCGCTCATTGCCTCACGGCTGATCGTTTTGTGCGCTTTTTTAAGCGCTTCGCGCCTTGCCTCGGGATCGGAAATGAGCTTGCGGAATTCATCGCCGTCGATCTTTTCATTGGCGATCAGGATATCTGCAATTTCACAAAGCAGAGTCTTATTTTCGGAAAGGATGCGTTCTGCTTCTGCATAACCTTCCTTAATAATACGGCGGATTTCGCCATCGACCTGCTGTGCAAAGCTTTCGGAATAGTCCTTTGTATGGCCATAATCTTTGCCCAGGAAAACTTCTTCCTGTCCGCCGATGTAGACAGGGCCGATCAGTTCGCTCATGCCGTATTTGGTGACCATATCTTTAACGGTCGAAGTTGCCTGTTTGATATCCTGCGATGCGCCTGTGCTGATGTCGCCCAGAATCAGCGATTCGGCAACTCTGCCGCCAAGGGACATCGCAACACTGTCGAGCATTGCCGAACGGAATTCATGTCTGTCGTCCGTTTCGGGCAGCATCATCGTGTAGCCTGCAGCCATACCGCGCGGAATGATCGATACCTCATAAACAGGGTCGCAGTTTTTGAGGTTTGCCGCAACGAGTGCATGACCGACTTCGTGGACGGATGTGCAGCGCTTATCCTTTTCGGTAACGACACGGCTGCGCTTTTCAGGGCCTGCAACGATCTTCATGATCGCTTCTTCGATCTCCTGCATGCCGATCTCTTTCTTTTCACGGCGTGCTGTTAAGATCGCCGCTTCGTTCATGACGTTTTCAAGGTCTGCGCCGATGAAACCGATGGTTCTTCTTGCAATGGTCGTGAGGTCAACTTCTTTCGCAAGCGGTTTGCCCTTGCTGTGTACGCGAAGGATCTCTTCTCTGCCCTTAACATCGGGATAATTGACATAGACCTGTCTGTCGAAACGACCTGCACGGAGAAGTGCCGGGTCTAAAATATCTTTTCTGTTGGTTGCCGCGATGACGATGATGTTGTCGTTGACCTGGAAACCGTCCATTTCAACGAGCAGCTGGTTCAAAGTCTGTTCTCTTTCATCATGACCGCCGCCAAGACCAGCACCTCTTCTTCTGCCGACAGCGTCGATCTCATCGATAAAGATGATGGAAGGCGAGTTTTTCTTTGCGCTTTCAAAAAGGTCACGAACTCTTGCAGCACCGACACCGACGAACATTTCAACGAAGTCCGAACCGCTGATGCTGAAGAAGGGAACTCTTGCTTCGCCTGCAACGGCTTTTGCCAAAAGTGTTTTACCGCCGCCGGGAGGTCCTACCAAAAGAACGCCCTTGGGAACTCTTGCGCCAAGACCTGTGAATTTCTTCGGGTTCTTCAAAAATTCAACGATCTCTGCCAGTTCTTCTTTTTCTTCGTCTGCACCGGCAACATCCTTAAAGGTTTTGCCCGTATCCTGACCCATGGTGACTTTCGCACGGCTCTTGGAGAAGTTCATTGCCTTTCCGCCGCCTTGGTTTGCCATCGTGAAATAGGTAAATACGCCAAGACCGATAAGCAGGATGATCATCGGCAGGAATTCCAGCCAAAGCGAAGTTTCCGGAAGCGGATTGAATTTTACCTTGATGCCGCTGTAATTCTTATCGCCGCCGAAAATTTCCTGCATATCTGCAGAAAACTGATCGACCGAAGGAATATAGGTGCTGTAGTCATATTTTGCGGGGAAATCTTTTTCCGCAATACTGCTGCCGCTTTTCAGGGCAACAAGGTCATTCTGTGTAACACTGATGTTGGTGATCTCTCCATCGCGGACAAGCTGCAGGAATTCGGAATAGACGACATCCTTGCTTTTTTCGGGAGAGAAAAGGCTCGAGGACTGTGTCAGAAGGAAGATTGCCGCGATGATGAGCAGATAGAGCATCGGTCCTCTTAAAAACTTTTTCAAAATAAATACTCCTTAAAAAACGGGCATACGCCCGTTATGATCAAATTTTGCTGTTCGGGTTTTGTTTAATGCGTATAGACTTCGGGCTTCAGTGTACCGATAAATTTCAGGTTGCGGTATTTGCCCGCATAATCCAGCCCATAGCCGACGACGAATTCATCCGGAATTTTGAAGCCGACATATTCCGCATCGACATCGACGATCCTTCTCGAAGGCTTATCCAAAAGAACGCAGGCCTTGACAGAAGCTGCACCACGGTCAAGCAGAAGCTTTTTTAAGTTCTTCATGGTAACGCCGCTGTCAATAATATCTTCAACGATGAGGACATGCTTATCCGCAACGGAAACCTCGAGGTCGTAAAGAATACGGATATTGCCCGTTGTGTTTGTTCCGCCGCCATAGCTCGAAACACGCATAAAGTTCATTTCGATGAAGCTGTCCATTTCTTTGATAAGATCTACATAAAATGCAACTGCGCCGTTTAAAATGCCGACAACAAGGGTTTCTTTCCCGTCATAATCGGCTTCGATCACCTGCGCAAGCTCGCAGACTCTTCTTTTGATCGCTTCCTCGGAAACAAGGACTTTTTCAATATCCTGCATCATGGATCTGTTTTTCATAATTTCTCCTGTTTATTCTTGCTCTTTGACTTCGATGCGAAGGGCAAGCTGCTGCCCCGGCTGGACTTTCGCATCCTCCGAAACGGCATGACCGCCGATGACGAGAACACGGTTTTCCTTTACCACGAGCGGAATGAGATCCCGCTTATCCTGCGGTATTTTTTCATCGATAAACCAATCCGAAAGCTTTTTATAGCCTTCCATGCCAACAGGCTTAAAAAGATCGCCCGAACGCCTTGTTCTGACAAGTGCACCTTCAAGCGGCAGCGGATCTGCAAACTGAACGGCTTCGTGCAGTGCAGGGAAGCTCTGCGGTGCTGTGACGACCTCTGAGAGAAGGCTCTTGCCAGCAATGCGGATCTCTTTATCGATCTCAAAATCGACTTCCGTATTATCGACAGCGATCTCGTTATCCCGCTTTATAATGAGCTTTCCGTAACCGACGGTGCAATAGCATTTCCCCGGAAGGATAAAGCGCTTGCCGACGCTGCGGTTATTGGCGAGCTCCAAAATGGCGTTGGAATGCTTCATTTCAAAATCGACAAGTGAGCCCGCAACTTTGAGGACAGAATGGCGGATGACCCTTTTCTGGATGCCGATGTGCTGCGATAAAAGCTTATCGATATCGATCTCGAGTCCTTCCTGCGTTTCGCTTGCGATCTCTCCAAAGATCTGCGATTCGATCTTGAAGAGCGAATATTCATCTTCGCCAAGGAGTGTTGTCGTTCTACGGACTGCTTCCGTCAGGTTCGGGTTCAGCTCCTTTAATTTCGGGACGACTTCTTTCCTGAGGAAGTTGCGCGTATAATCGAGGTTATCATTCGTCGAATCCGTAACAAAGGAAATTTCATTTTCCGCTGCATACTGCTCGATCTCTTCACGGCTGATGTTGATCAGCGGACGGATGATATTGGGCTCTCTGCGGATGCGCATTGCCGAAAGACCAGCCATACCGCTCCCACGGAGCAAATTTAACAGGAAGGTTTCCACAACGTCATCTGCATGGTGTGCTGTGGCAACATACTGCAGATTGTATTTCTTTGAGATATTGGCAAAGAAAGCATAGCGGTAACGCCTTGCAGCCGCTTCTAAATTTTCACCCGTCTGCATAACGCGTTCGGGGATGTCCATCCTTGCGCAGATAAAGGGGATCCCAAGAGCTTTGGCGTTTTCACGGACAAACTCCATATCGCGGACAGATTCCCAGCCGCGGATCCCATGCTCAAAGTGAAGGCAATATAGGTTTTTGCCGCCGGTCAGGCGGTATAAGACGTTCATCAGTACCATGGAATCGACACCGCCGCTTGCAGCAATACCAATACGGCTGCCCGGTACGATAAGATGTTCGTCGTTGACAGTCTTTAAAAACTTCTCGTACATTTTTCTCTACTATAATATACTTTTATTCACTCGTTTTCAACAAGTACCAGGGGGATTTAACAAACAATTCATCATTGTTATTATACCTAAAAAAGTTATGCATATTCAAGACCCAATTTTCACATTTGTATGAGTTTTCAAATTATACCATTAATTTCATTTTCCTTTGTATTTTATGGTATAATAAGGGCACTGAACGCACAGGGAGGTACCTTTTTTTGAAAACAAACAGACTTTACCGCATATTTAAAATGGCGATCGCAGCCTTTTTCCTTTGTTTCCTCAGGCTTTTCCGCAGGTTTACCAAGCTGAAAAATTTCCCCGAAGCAAAGATCACAAGCGATATTCCGCAGGCTGTCCCTGGGACAAGGCCCGAAGATTTTAAAATGGAAACGGCGCTTGAGCTCGATGGCGAAAAGATCGAAACTTATAAAAGAAAAGATCCCGTTTCTTTTGAGCCCGATGCCGCTTATTCCGATCTTGAGGGCATCGTCACTTTCCGCGGAAACCATAAGCGTGACGGCGGTTCTTTCGGTACGGCCGATGTCAAAGAAGAAAAGCTCGAAGTGAAATGGTCCTATAAAACCGGAGCTTTGAGAAAGTCCTACGGCAAAGGTTTCTGGACAGGCAGCGGTTGGACAGGTCAGCCTCTGATCGTCCGCTGGAATAAGGAAATGCGGGAGCAGATGAACATTTCTTCCGATAAGGAAGATCTTGCCGAAGCGATTTACGCCACAATGGACGGTCATGTCTATTTCCTCGACATCGAAGACGGCAGCGAAACAAGAAATGCCGTTTCCTATGAACTGCCTTTCAAAGGTGCAGGCGCACTCGATCCGCGCGGATATTTTGCGGTTTCCGGTGCAGGCGATGATGGTCCCGGCGAAAACGGCGCAGCAAGAGCGGTTTTCACAAGCCTTTTTAATACATCGAAGCTCTATGAGCTCGGCGCAAGGGATCCTTTTGCTCCGCGAATTTTCCACGGTTACGACAGCTCCATGCTCGTCCACAAAGAAACGGATACGCTTTTCCAGCCCGGTGAAAACGGCATCATCTATTCCATGAAGCTGAACACCACCGATGGCGGCAGGAAAATTTCTCCTTCCGAAATGCTGAAATTCCGCTATACATCGCCACGCAATTCCGAAGAAAAGTATTGGCTCGGCATGGAAGACAGCGCCGTTTTCTATAAGAATTATATGTATATTGCCGATAACGGCGGCAACTTGCTCTGCATCGACGTCAACACGATGAAGCTCGTCTGGGTACAGGATGTTGTCGACGATACAAACGGCTCGCCCGTTCTCTCGATCGAAGACGGCGTTCCCTATCTCTATATCGCAACTTCTCTGCACTGGACTTCGAGTAAGATCCTTCGCCTTGCCGATGTGCCGATCTTTAAGATCAACGCACTGACGGGTGAATATGTCTGGATCCGCAGCTATTTCTGCAACACGGTCGCAGGCGTTTCCGGCGGTATTCAGGCAACACCGACTCTTGGCAAAGGCGAGATCGATGACCTCGTGATCTTCCCCGTTGCCAGAACACCGCAGGTTCGCAGCGGTATCCTCGTAGCCTTAAACAAAAAGACCGGCGAAGAAGTCTGGAAGCTGCCCATGCGCCGCTATGCGTGGTCTTCACCTGTTGCGGTTTACGGCAAAGACGGCAAAGCCTATATCGTTTCGGGCGATTCCGACGGCAGGCTTTACCTCATCGAAGGCAGAACAGGCAAAGTCCTCCATACGGTCGAACTCGGTGCAAATATCGAGGCTACTCCGGCAGTCTTTGAAAATATGATCGTCGTCGGCACAAGAGGTCAGCGCATTTTCGGTATTGCAATCAAATAAAAAAAAGAAATTGCCCGCAGAAAAATCTGCGGGCTTTTTTGTTAATCCTGAATTTTTTTTGCCCATACGGCAATACCATCGTTTGTGATGCCTGTATAGACGATCGTCGGGCAGTTATTTTCCGCATCCCAGGCGGTTGTCACTTTGCCTTTGACGACGTGACCTCCGCCGATCTCCACAAGGAGTCCGTTTTCGCCAAATGTTTCCCAATGCCCTTTGACATAACCCGAAAGCCGCATTTTGCCATCTTCAAACAGGAAGAGCGGCGCAGAACAGCTGACTGTCTGCGGGAGTGTCGGTGCGAGCGTGATCCATTCATAGCGTCCGGTGAGCTCTTCCGCCGGGATCGGCTGAATCGGTTCGCCTGCATAAACTTCGGGCGAAACCATCGGCCAGCCTTCTTCATTCCAGAGCATACGACGCAGATGCATCGTCGACATGACTTCGCCAAATACCTTATACGGTCTGATATGGCTGATCATATACCAGCTTCCGTCGTCATCCATAAGCACGGAATTATGACCGGGTGCCATCCATCCCTGCGAATTTTCAAAGCGATAACCGCAGGCAAGCATAAGACCAGTCGTTTCGTGATAATCGACTTCATCCGTCATTTCAACACCGTTAAAGCCAAGGTACGGACCTTCAATATTGCGGCTCCTGCCGACGCGGATGTTATAATCGCTTGCGAGCGAGCAATAGGAAACGAAAAGGTAATAATAATCCGTTTCGGGGTTATAGCGGATATAAGGTCCTTCGATTCCCGTTGTTGTCCAGTCGGGTCTTCTTGCGATGCTCTTTCCCATTGCAGAAACGGGCGTTCTGCCGTCTTCCTCAAGGCTCGGGTCTTCGGCAAGGCCTGTTTTTTTATCAAGCGGCATCAGGCGTATTCCGCCCCAAAAAGAACCGAACACCATATACATCTTCCCCGTGTGCACATCGACGATCGGGTTTGCATCGATCGCATTGACGGGAGAATTTTCATTTGTTTTGACGACCATGCCGCGGTAATGATAGGGTCCTTCGGGTTTATCCGCAACGGCAAGGTAGATCGCCGAACGCTGCGAGCCAAAGCTCGAACAGGAACAATACATGCGGTATTCTTCGCCGATTTTGATGATATCCGGCGCCCAAAGACCATCTGCGCCTGTCCATGCGAGGACTTCCGCCGGTGTTTCTTCGATAAATTTACCGAGTCTTTCCCAATGTATCATATCGCCCGAACGGAAAACGAGCTGTCTTGTGCAGAAAAGGAAATAATCTTTGCTGACCGGATCTCGATATATCGCCGGGTCATGCGCACCCCAAAGACCTTCAGCTTCCTCATGTTTTTGCGGCATAGGCGGCTCTGCCGGCGGTGCTTTTGGGTAAATAAGCGGATATTTTGCCATCGTTTTTGCCCTTTCTTCTTTAAAAATGTTATTTGTATCTAAATTGTAACAGAATACAGTCGATTCGTCTATTCGTTTTGAGACCAAAATGTTAGTTTCGAGAAAATTTATCTTTATAGAGCAGTAAATTAAATGCTATTTTTTAGAATTATGTGTTATTATTACATTATGAAGATTTTACTGAATAGTCAAATTATTCTACATAATAGCGTTAGATTATATTTTTAATAACTTCTCCGTGGCACATTGTGAAGCAAATTGCTTATAGAAGAGTATATAGGAGTGATTTATGAGCTACAAATCTATTGATTCTCTCATGCGACATCTTAGACAAAACGGCATTTCAATTAAAGGCAGTATCCAAAAGCGCCAGCTTAGAAATACGGGATATTTCCACGGATATAAAGGATATCGATTTTTTCAACACTCTCAGAATAGGTTGCCCTTTGTATCATATAGGGAAATTTATGCTACTATACAATATGATTCAATCTTAAAATCATTACTTTATAGCAAAATAATGTTTATAGAAACAGCAATGAAAAATCTTGCCTTGGAAAGCATTTTAAATAAAGCAAAATCTGAGTCTATTCAAGATATGTTAGATAAAACCGTTATAAGTTATAATAATGCATCTTCCAACATAACTCATAAACAAAAAACTGATGCTCAAAAAAAGAAGCTTGATTTGCAAAGGAGCATACAATCCAGTTTGGCTTATGCATACAAAAAAGACAATCCTAAAATAACACATTTTTATAATCAAAATTCTGATGTTCCCATTTGGGCCTTATTCGAAATTATGACAATGGGTGATTTAGGATACTTATTGTCCTGTCTGACTTACGATGTACGAAATGACATTTCCAAAAGACTTGGCATAAATGTTTCCGCAGATACAAATAGACAACTAATATATGATTATATTTATTTATTAAAAGATCTAAGAAATGCCATTGCTCATAACGCAGTCGTTTTCGATGCCCGATTTAATCGAAAAAGCATTAGCAACGCAATGAAACAGTGTTTAATTCTTGACATTGGTCTTCCAAACATTAATTTCAAAAGCATCGGCGACTATATTATTTTAATTTGCTATTATTTAAAGCTCCTAGGGATACCTAAAAAAGAAATTAAGGTTTTTATAAATGCATATGAAAAAGCAACGACTAGCTATAAAAAAACTGTCAATACTAATGTTTCTACTATTGTTGTACCTCAAAATTTGAAAAGTAGATTAAGTATTCTAAAAAAATTCATTTAATCATTGCATTTTTATATCATTTGTGGTATATTATAATTATTAATTGAGGTATGTGTTTGCGGATACATGCTTGAGAGAGTCAGATATATTTTTCTGGCTCTCTTGTGTTTTATATAATAGAAATATATTATCCTCAAAAATAAAAGAACAAGATCTGAAGATCTTGTTCTTTTATTTTTCTTATTTCTTTGCACCGCCGAGCTGACCTTTCTGTGCCTTATCGAGGATCTTGGAATCAAAGGCAAAGCTGTTGTGCTTCTTTTCCTCCATTGCCGCAAAAGCGCCTTCGATCAGCCTATCGATCAGCTTTGCATAGGGAATGCCGATCGGCTCATAGAGATAGAAAGCAAAGCTGCCGGGGATCGAGTTGATCTCATTCAGGTAAAGCGTATTATCATCCATATCGATCATATAGTCAATGCGGACAACGCCTTTTAAGCCCAGTTTCTTGAAAATATGTTTCGAGATGCGCTTAACTTCTTCGTCTGTTTCCGCGGGAATATCTGCCGGGATCTTTCTCGAAAGGGATTTCATACCCTGGCTCTTGCCGCCTTTGCCGTTATCGAGATATTTATCTTCGAAAGAAAGGAGTTTACCCGAACCGACAGGTTCTTCAACAACGCCCGTCATAACGTCTGTACCTTCGCCGACGACTGCACAGTTGACTTCCTTGAGATTGCGGATGTAGTGTTCGATCAAAATCTTTCTGTCATAGCTTGCCGCAAGCGCAACGGCTTTTTCAAATTCAGCTTCATCTTCCGCACAGGAAACGCCGATGCTGCTGCCAAGGTTTGCCGGTTTTACGATAACGGGGAAACCGCAGACACGCTTAACTTCCGCAAGAACGGCTTCTTTATCCGCTGCATATTCTTCGCGCAGGAAATCCACACCCGGAAGAACCGGTACATTAAAACCGATGCAGGCTGCTTTCATCACGACCTTATCCATGCAGACCGCACTGCCCGTTACGTTTGCAGAAGTATAGGGCATATCGGCAAGTTCAAAAAGACCCTGCAGGGTTCCGTCTTCACCGTGCATACCGTGCATAGCGATGACAGCCGCTTCGAAGCTGGCAACCTCTTTAATGCCGAAGAAACCGGCTTTTGAAAGGGATTTATTGCCTGCCGAAGGGTTGAAAAAGACTTTTTCGACCTGTTTTTCGTCAAATTTCTTATAGAATGCTGGATCGAAAAGCTTATCGCCTGTATACCAGAAGCCTTCGCTCGAAATGAAAACGGGGATCGGCTTATATTTGCTTTTGTCCATATTTTCGATGAACTGCAGCCCTGTAATGATCGAAACATCATGCTCTGCAGAGCGACCGCCAAAAAATACAGCTATATTTTTCATGTTTTTTGCTCCTTATTCGCTATAATTATCCGGCAGGTCGTTCTCGAAAAGGACGGTATCCCCTGCCATGAGGATCTTATACATTTCATTGCTTGCCGCGGTCAGGTTCGGCGAAACGCGGACTTTTGTCATGTCAAAACCTTCGGCTTCCAGCGCTTCGAACATCGGTTTTGTCTGCCTGATGCCGACGAGGAAGACGAAATCTGCGACTTTTGCGATCTTTCGTGCAAAAGCGGCATTTTCTTCGTCCTGCTTTGCGCCAAGTTCGACCATGCCAGGTGTGACGATGATCTTTCTTCCCTCAAAGGAAGCGAGAACCTCGAGTGCAGCCGCTGCGCCTGCGGGGTTGGAATTAAAAGCATCGTCGATGACGTTGACGCCGTTTCCCGTTGGGATAAGCTGCAGCCTGTGTTCGACCGGCTCGATCTTTTCAATACCGCTGCGGATCTCTTCTGCGGAAAGCCCAAGATATTCGGCAAGCGCTGCACCTGCCATGATATTCATGATATTATGACGACCGAGAAGCTTCGTTCTTGCGGTAAAGCTTTCGCCGTTTTTCAGCCTGACGGTAAATTCGCTGCCAAAGCTGCCTGCCTTGATATCCCATGCGGAAAGATCGCAATTTTCCTCTTCCACACCGAAAAGCGTTTTGGGCTGCGGAATTTCTCTTTCGTAAAGCTCTTTGGCAAGACCGTGATCTTCGGGGAAGAAAGCGGCTCCATCTTCGGGCAAGCCTGCGATCAATTCATATTTGGTGTTGGCAACATTTTCGATCGAATGGAATGTTTCGAGGTGCTGCGGTCCGACGGAAGTGATAATGCCGTATTTCGGGTGAACAAAATCGACCAGTTCCTTGATATCGCCGACGTGTCTTGCGCCCATTTCCGCAATAAAGACTTCGTGTTCGGGTAAGAGTTGTTCACGGATGACTCTCGTGACACCCATCGGTGTGTTATAGCTCGATGGCGGAACGAGCACCTTATATTTTTCTTTTAAAATCGTTCCGACGATATATTTGACGCTCGTTTTTCCGTAGCTGCCCGTGATGCCGATCTTGATCAGCTCAGGTCTGCTCTTCAAAATCTTTTTCGCATCGTTCATGTACCAGTTGTTGATCGATTTTTCGATCGGGAGCATGATGAAATGAACGAGTACGACCAGAAGCGGCTGAATGATCAGCAGAAGTGCAAAAGCTGCCGAGCCTTTCAACAGGGCAAACAATACGAAAAGCGCAAGAACAAGAATTTCGCCCGTTAAAAAGCGCTTGATCCTTGCCGTATAAACGAGCGGTTTTTTCGCATCGCGGATCTTTGCCGAAACGATATACCATGCACCTGCTGCAAAGGATGCGAGAAGAAGAATATAGGCGATGATACGGCTTTCCATCATATAGAGGATCAGCGCCGCTGCATAAAGAACAGCCGTAAGCAGCAAAATCGGATATTTGCGGATACCGCGCTCTCTTAACCAGCGCAGATAACCCGGCGTCTGGTAGCTTTCAAGCTGCAGCATATGCAGGCAGTTGATGGAAGCGATAAAGCATATTGCTGCCGCAACTATGATCGAGATCAGATTAAACATTATTTTTACATCGCTTTTATTTCAAAAAGCGCTCCTTTCTTCAACAACGTTCAGAGTAGCTTTATCAAAACCCTTATCCCTCAAGAAAAACTCTTAAAATACGCATGACCTGACCCGGTGCATCAAGGAAGGAAAAATGCCCTGCGCCCGCGATCACGGCAAGACCGGCATCGGGGATCTTTTTCTCCATGATCTTTGCCAATGAAACCGGCGTATCCTCATCATTTTCGCCATAGATCAGCAGTGACGGGGATTTGATTTTGGAAAGATACGGCGTCAGGTCTTCATTGACGACCTTGACAAAAGTTCCCTTCATGCAATCCGGCAAGGCTTTATAATCCGCCGAACCGGCATTTTTAACTCTTGCCTCCGCATCAATGCCAAAAACTTTCAGTAATTTCTTTAAAAATGCACTCTTCAGAGCCTTTTTGCAGAGCTTATAGAGCATCGTCCGCAGATGAAAGGCAAGGCTTCTTTTCTTTTTGACGCCTGCTGCATCGACAAAGGCGATCTTTCCCGCAAGTTCGGGGTATTTTGCCGCAAGCTTGATCATGACTCTGCCGCCGAAGGAATGACAGATGATGTCCGTTCCTTCAATGCCCATTTTGCGGATGAAATCGGCCGTCATTTCCATATAATCATCGACCGTCCAGACACCGTTTGGGTAATCGCTTTCGCCGAAACCGGGAAAATCGATCGACCAGACTTTCCTTGTGCCGGAAAATTCCCTTGCAAAGCCTGCCATGACCTTCGTATTGCATCCCCAGCCATGCAGCAAAAGAAGATTTTTCCCTTCGCCGGTGCATTCATAATAGACTTTTACATTATGATATGTATGAAACATGCTCAGTCTCTCTTCCACATGATATAGGCATCTTCGCCGTCGTCGTAATATTTTTTGCGTCTGCCTTCGCTCACAAAGCCGAGCTTTTCATACAGTGCGATCGCCGCTTCGTTGCTGACGCGGACTTCGAGCGTATAGGAATCCGCACCTTCATTTCTGCCTTCCTGCATGAGGAAAGTGAGAAGCGCTTCGCCGAGACCTCTTTTTCTGTATTCAGGGCGCACGCAGATATTCATGATGTTGCCTTCGCCTGCGATAATCCGCAAACCACAGAAACCGATCATTTTTCCGCTTTCTTCGCGCAAAGCATAAAAAAGACTGTCATCAAACATGAGCTCCGCCATAAAGGCAAAAGCAGGCCAGGGATACTTAAAACAGATATTTTCGATCTCGATCATTTCCTCCGCATCGTCGAGCGTTGCGCGCGTGATCTTATATTCCATTTTTCATCCTTTCCGCCTGCGAAGGACGCATATAGTTTGCCTCAAGCTCATAGAGGCTCGTAAGCTCATTTTTCATTGCTTTTTCATAGGCGATCTGTGCGGTAACGCCTGCCCTCGGGTATGCAAACATCGCACCGCCAAAAGCAGCGTTCGGGAATTTTTCCCTGATTTTTTCCCTTAATACCTCTGCGCCATCGCCCAAAAAGAGCGTTTCCTCTGCCAAAGGGAATTCCTGCAATAATTCATCGATATGCGCCGCTTTTTCGCAAATGCATTTTCCGTCTTCAAAATAGGCTGCATAGGCATTATCGTTTCTTGCATCGATGAGTGCCATAACGTTTTTTGCACCTGCCGCTTTTGCCAGCGTTTCAAGGCTCGAAATACCGCAGACGGGTTTGTTATATGCCTGTGCCATGCCTTTGACCGCGCAGATGCCGATCCTTAATCCCGTAAAGGAACCGGGGCCTGTCGTTACGGCAAAAACATCGATCTCCTCGATGCCGCATCCTGCATTCATAAGGCACTGCTCTACCATCGGCATGAGCTTTTTCGAATGCGTAAAGCTGTCGTTCAGATATATTTCACAGATCAGTCTTCCGTCTTCCAAAACGGCAGCACCGCAGGCTTTTCCGGAAGTTTCTATTGCCAGTATTTTCAAAATATTCTCCTAAAAAGAGTGTTATCTTCGCAGCCAAATGCCGCTGTTTCATTAAAACGCGATCTGCGAAAGGAATTCTTCATAGATTCCTTCGCCCGAAAGCGTGATCTCTCTTTCTTCATCGCCCGTATAGCGGACTTCGATGTTCATATGCTCCTTCGGCAAAATCTCGCCGATGAGCTCTGCCCATTCGATGAGGCAGACGGCTTCTCCGTTCAAATATTCATAAAAGCCGATCTCAAACATTTCTTCGGGGTCACTGATGCGGTAAACATCAAAATGGCAGAATTTTTCCCTGCCGTGGTATTCGCGGACGATATTAAAAGTCGGGCTTGTGACATGACCTTCAACGCCCAGTCCTTTTGCGATGCCCTGCGCGATAACGGTCTTGCCCGCACCAAGGTCTCCCGAAAGACAGAGCAGCATACCGGGCTTCAGTTTTTCGCCCAGTTTTCTCCCTATTTCCCATGTTTCCTCATGCGAGCTGCTTTTTAATCTGATTTCCATGCGAATCTCTCCCCATACTACCTCTATCTTATAATAATCCAAACGCCCTCATTATTCAAGTTTTACTGCTCAATTAAAGAGATTTATGGGAGTTAGGATATAGCCTGCAGTAGGAAGTTTCATTTTGGGATAGAGTTTCTTTTTTTATTTCTCAATTATCAAGATTTATAGGAGATACCGCGTAACCTGCAATAGAGAGTTTACTTTTGATAGATTGCTTATTTCTTTTTAAGACTCAATTAAAGAGATTTATGGGCGTTAAGACATAGCCTGCAATAGAAAGTTACATTATGAAAGACTTGTTTCTTTTTTTACTTCTCAATGATCGAGATTTATGGGAAATAGGATATAGCCTGCAGTAGGGAGTTTCATTTTGGGATCGAGTTCCTTCTTTATTTCTCAATTATAGAGATTTATAAGAGTTAAGATATAGCCTGGTTTGCTTTTTTCAGAATGTTGTTCCATGGAATGACAAGCTGCACGGCCTTGTGCTATAATATCCTTATCACAGGAAAGGATGCACACATATGATTCTGGAAAACCTGACCGCAACGGGAGAGATCGTCTGGACGATCGCCATCATCCTCGTTTTTATCATCACAGGGCTTGTCACCTTTCTTGGCATCCGTGAAAACAGAAAAAACAAAAAGCAAGATCTGAAAGGAAAGACAACATGAAAACCGTACAGTTTTACCTCACGCCTGCAGCAGGCAAAAGGCTCATCGCAAAAGGCATTGCACAGCTTCCGCAGGTTCGCGAAGCTTTGAAAAACGGCACCATCCTCATCATCGGCGGAACGACAAACGGCGTTTTGGCTGAAGAGCTCCTTACCATGATCGGTCAGGCGGAAGGTTTCGACAGAAAAGGCTTCTTCCGCGGGATCACCGTTCCCAAAGGCGCAAAAGTTACACCGCATGAATTTATCGGCGATGTCGTCATCGAAAATGGCGTCTGGAAAAAAGGTCTCACCGTTTTTGATGTCTGCGACAGCTTAGGCAAAGGCGATATTATTTTCAAAGGCGCAAATGCTTTCAACATCAAAGATGCAGAGGCTGGTCTTCTTCTTGGCGGCAACGGCCTTGGCACAGCAGGTCCTGCGATCACGGCACATTACGGCAGAAGAGTTGAGCTCATCATTCCCGTCGGTGTTGAAAAGCGTGTCGAACTCCCGATCGCAAAACTTGCGGCGATCTGCGATGCAAAAAATGCCAGCGGCTTAAAATTCCTCACCATGCCGGGCGAAACCTATTGCGAACTTGATGCCATGCTCGACCTCACAGGTGTCTATGCCAATATTCTGGCAAGCGGCGGCATTTGCGGTGCAGAAGGCGGCTGTTACTTTGCGGCTGAAGGCGAAGAAGAAGAGATCGAAGACCTCATGGAGATCATCCGCGAGATCGAAAAAGAACCGGCTTTCACACTGTAAAAATCGCGAAATAGTCGATCGCATGATGAAAAACGGCTGATAAACCTGAATTTATTTCACTGATACAGAAACATCCAAGGCTCCCTTGTGTAAAGGGAGCTGTCAGCGCAGCTGACTGAGGGATTGACAACCGAGTAAAATCAACGATTTTGCCCACTTTCCCTTACACAGGCTTTGGTACAGCGCATAACTGTTTCCCAAATTCCAATTTACCGAGCTTTTCGTTCCGGATAACAAAAGACCGACCTATGACCAAAGCCATGGGTCGGTTTTATTCTTTAGATCATCCTCTTAATTCTGCAAGAGTCTCAGGTCCGTAATTCAAATCTACCGGATAAGAAATCCCATCAAGCCTTCCGCTATCCGAAAATTGCCAGACTCGCCAGCTGTTCCAACCGCCTGCATCCCTTGGAAATTCCGGATTTGAGGGTAAAGCTGGGTACATCGCTATCCAAAGCGGCATAGAGGCAAGCGGATGTACGCCATCAACAAGAAAATCATCGTACAATTCGATGAAAAATGAACCCGTATAGAGCATGAGCTTCCTGCCGGCTTTATATGTAAAAGCATCCCGAAAAGCGATCACCCAATTGACAAGCTGTCTTGCGGAAATACTTTTGTCAAGCGGCTGTTCCACATCAACAACGGGCAGGAGGTCTCCCGTTCCCGAAAAAGCCATCATGAGTCTGTTATAAAAAGCTTCTGCCTGCCTTGCCGCATCGCCAATATCTCGTGAAGGCAGCGCATAATGATATGCTCCCACGGGAATACCGACACTCTCTGCTTCCGCTGCGTGCAAAAGAAACTTCCTGTCCTCCACAAAATAACCGAAACGCGAAGTTGATGCGCGCATATAGAGAAAATCCACTTCTTTTGCCAAAGCCTCTGCATCTGTGATCGTCTGAAATTCCGAAATATCCGCACCGAAAAGATTCTGCTCTGTCGCTTTCTGCATATGACTCTCCGTTTTTGTCATTGATATGCTGTTTCCCGATAAAAAAGACCTTTTTAAACTTGTTTTACGGCTTTACATGAACTTGACAAATCTTTTTTATCTAACTATACTCAAATTATAGATATTCCGCATAAAAAGGAGCCTGCCGTTATGAGCAATGTATGGCATGATTTTGACCCGAATCGTATTTCTCCGAATGATTTTATCGCTTTCGTAGAAATCAGCAAGGGCAGCAAAAAGAAATATGAACTTGACAAAGACAGCGGTCTTATCATCCTTGACCGTGTTCTGCATACATCGACTCACTACCCGGCAAATTACGGCTTTATTCCGCGCACATATGCCGATGACTATGACCCGCTGGATGTTCTCATCCTCTGCTCCGAAGCGCTTGACCCGATGACGATCGTCCGCTGCTATCCCATCGGCGTTATCAAAATGCTCGATAACGGCAGAAGCGACGAAAAGATCATCGCCGTTCCTTTTGCAGACCCGACATACAACGGCTACCGCAGCATCTTCGCTTTGCCGAAACACGTTTATGACGAAATGAGCCACTTCTTCTCTGTCTATAAGAGCCTCGAAGGCAAACAGACCGCTATTGACGAAGTTATGGGCGAACGCGAAGCCATTGCCATTATTCAGCAGTGCATCGACAACTATAACGATAAATTCGGCGGTGATAAGGGCGGCTCCGATAAGAAAAAACTTTTCCGATTCTGAAAAAATACCCGGCAGATAGCTTCTGTCGGGTTTTCTTTTTATGAAACAACTTTTTTATGCCAGCCTTTTTTGCCGCAGGCAGGGCATTTCAAACGGCGTGTGCGGTTAATGTGCATTGAAAAGGCAAACGAGCGCCAATCGGGAACATATTTATTTCCGCAATGCGGGCATTTATAATAGCCGGCAACTCGCTCAAGCATCAGCGCCGTATAGATACCAACGGCAAACTGCAGTATCGCATAGGCAATGAGCCCGATCCGTACAAAATCCGGCATGTCAAGATATGCACCGAGCATGATCATGACAAAAAAACTTAACGTACTGATGACGCCGATGATGACCTCCATCAAAAGGAGAAGCTTCGTCTGGCGTTCTTCTTTTTCCTGCAGGGCAAGCAGGTTTTCCTCCGCTTTATGCATATATTCCTCCGCGGGCATTTTTTCGGCGCTGAAAAGCTCATTGATACTGATCCCAAGAATATGGCAAAGCTGCGGGATATGCGCATGATCCGGCATATTGATGCCTCTTTCCCATTTGGAAACGGCACGGTCGGAAATCCCAAGCTTTTCGGCAAGCTGTTCCTGTGTCATACCGTTTTCTTTTCTTAACCCGGCGATAAAGCGCCCGATCTTTTCCATTTCGAAGTTCATATCATACCTCCAGCGCCAATAGCATAGCATTTTCAGGCGGAAAATGAACACAAACCGGCGGTTGAGTTTTGTTTTTTTGATCAAAAATTTCTGTTTTTTGCAAGAAAAAAGGTGCAGCTGATGCCGCACCTTTTGCTTTATTTCGATTAGTCAACGATGTCGCCGAAATCGGGGTTGATTTCATAATCGAAGCCGGGGCCGTCTGTAACGTTGATAACGCCGTTCTTCGGTCTGGGCTGGTTGGTGAATACGCTTGTATCCGGGTTACGCATAAGAACTTCTGCGAACGGGGAGTTTACGCTGTTGAGTGTTACATGGAGAGCTGCAGGGCCAGCACCGCCGTGATCGTGCGGAATGACCTTCATGTGGTGTGCAGAAGCATAAGCTGTGATGTTCTTGAGCTCTGTAACGCCGCCTGCTCTCCAGATGTCTGTCTGGATGATGTCTACGCAGCCTTTTTCGATAAGGTCACGAACGCCGTAAAGTGTGAATTCGTGTTCGCCGCCTGTAACGAGGATACCCATGGGGTTGAGGATGTCGCGGAGTCTTCTGTAATCATCATAGTTATCAGCGATGAAGGGTTCTTCGATCCAACGGATATCGAGGTGTTCGATTGCACGAGCCAGCTTGATAGCATATTCGAGGTCGAGGGACATCCAGCAGTCGATCATGATATCAGCATCGGGTCCTAAAATTTCGCGAACCTTTGTGATATATTCAACGTTCTTGCGGAGACCATCCGGGCCAGCGATTGCGCCATAGGGAAGCGGGATCTTTGTGTTCGGGCAGCCGATGGATTTGTGATATTCATAGTCGGAACCTGTGCAGTATACCGGGATATCATCACGGACTCTGCCGCCAAGGAGCTGATATACAGGCTGGCCTGCGAGTTTGCCGAAGAGGTCCCAAAGAGCGATATCAACTGCAGAGATAGCTTCGATAGCAGCACCTTTTCTGCCTACCGGAATTGTTGTCTGGAACATAGCGTCCCAAAGTTTTGTGATCTGAAGCGGGTTTTTGCCGATCAGAAGGGGCTTTAACTGACGTTCAACGATGTCGCCGGGAACGAGTTTGTAGCCGCCGACGCTGCCAAGGCCATAAACGCCTTCATCACAGGTGATCTTAACAACAACTTCGCCTGCACCGATAGCCATCCAGTTTTCTTTGTCATATAAGGATTCCGGATACTTGTCATAGGGTCTTGCAACGGGCTGATCCCATGTATAGTTCGGGGAGCTCGGCTGTTTTGCTTTAAGCCTGATGACTTCAACATTCGTGATCTTTGTCATGTTCATTTCCTCCGTAAAAGAATATATGTGTATTTCCGATTTTAATATACTTGAATGATATATTTCTTGGATGATTTTATGATACCCTGTTTCTTCTTTTCTGTCAACGAAAAAATGTGCGCATTTGCCTGTATTTCGGCATTTTTACGCACATTTCACGCACTTTCAAAAAAGCTGATTAATCCCGATTTATTCGCATTTTCGGGCATTTTTACCATTTCGGCCAAAAGCCGGATCAGAAAATCTATATTAAAAAAGTATAGTTTCTTTAAGCAAAAATCGGCTCGACATCGACCGAAAGCAGCTCTGCAAACTGACCGGGCTTATCTTCCGGTGCAAAGCAGCAAAGCATATAGTAACGGTTCGCTCCGCCTTCATCGGCAAAGCAAAGGAGCATTCCGCCGATAACACAGTTGACGCGGCTGTTGGAAACCTTTGCCGTTGCATAGGCAAGGTTTTCCCCATCGTCGATAATGCTGCAGATGAAATTATCAAATTCGGCATCACTTCCGCCGTAAATACTGCAGAGATCCTCCGCTGCCTGCCCATAGAGATATTCACGGACAAAGCCCATATCATCGTTTTTCTTTTTTAAATATTGCGGTGTAACTTCGCGGACGAGCGCATAGCCATCCGCAAGGTCGCTGATGAGCAGCGCATTTTCAAAAATACTGTCATCAGACTGCATATACGCCGGGTATTTCGCCTGCAGCATGAGCGCATAATCTTTGAAAACCGTATCCTCGCTGATCGTTTCGTATTCCACGGAAGATTCTTTCTGTGCAAGCCTTGTGAGCGTGATCGTTCGTTCATCCGTATAGATCATGAGCCTGTCGTTTGCGAAAAAAATGCGGTAATCATGCTTTCCGTCTTCCGCTTTGACGCTGAGGATCCCCATATCTCCGTCAACGGTATAGCTTCCTCTTGCTTCGGCACTTTCGCCAACGGAGCGGATGATCTCATAGCGCAGGTCATCGTGGAAAAGATACACAGGGTATGCGCCATCCTGTTCGGCCCATTCGCCGGCAAAAACATTTTCCATAGCGGTTTCGGGCGAACTTCCGGGTAAAGCCGCTGCACTGAGGCTCGGGCTTTCGGTTTTTTCGGGAACTTTTGCCGATTCCTTTTTCGGCGCAAAACAACCCATCAGCAAAGCCGCAAAATATATGATTGTAAAAAGTATGATCTGCTTTTTCATCGCCGGCATTCTCCCTTTATCTTAAAGAGAAGTATAGCACAAAATAAACCAAAATGCGAGAAAAGGCCGCTTTGACAAAAAAATTCCTTAGCAAAACGGAAAATTTACAGAATTTTCGCCGCAATAACACAGCTTGTTTCCTTTCTATTCTTTATTAAAAGGCGCCTTTATGTTAAAATATAATAGAGTAAGTATTTATTTGAAAGCAGGCTCAATGTATGAAAGAAAATAAGCCTGAAAAGGGCAGTTTCAGCGATATGACAGAAAAAGTAAAAGGATTTTTTATCCGCTTGTTTGCGGCAATACGGGATTTCTTTACACGCAGCTATATTGCGGTAAAACGCTTTTTCATCCGCGGAAAAGCCGAACCGCAGATCCCCGAAGAAGCACTCTCTGGCGGAACGGTTGTTTTTTCCGGTGCAGCGCAGGCTCTTGGCGGAAAGAAAAAACCCGATATTCCCGAAGAGGAACTCACCGGCAAAGGCAGAGAACCGCACACCATTTATAAAAAAGCACGCGGCAGCAGACCGTTTATCCTGCAGCTTTTGGTAACGATCTCCAAAGTTGCCATTCTTGCCATTCTGACGATCTGCATGATCGGCTTTGGTGCGGTTTTAGGTCTTGCAAACGGCTACCTCGAATCCACACCGGATCTCGACCTTGAACAGCTCACGGAAAACGACCTCACTTCCAATATCTATGCCGCAGACGGTACACTCCTTACGACCTATGCCGGCATGGAAAATCGCTATTATGCGACACTCGAAGAAATTCCCGATCTTTTGGAACAGGCCGTTATTGCGATCGAAGACGTCCGCTTTTATCATCACAGCGGTGTAGACTTCAAGCGCCTTTTGAGCTCTTTCATCGGAAACCTGACGGGTTCATCCTCTGCAGGCGGCAGTACAATCACACAGCAGCTCATCAAAAACCAGATCCTTTCCAACGAACGCTCCTATAAGCGCAAAATTCAGGAGGCCTACCTTGCCCTGCAGCTTGAACAGGAATATGAAAAAGAGCAGATTTTGGAAGCTTACCTCAATATCATTCCTCTCGGCGGAACGAATTACGGCGTAAAAGCGGCAGCCAAAGACTATTTCGGCAAAGAGCTCGATGAACTCACGCTCCGGGAAATGGCCTGTCTTGCCGGCATTACGCAATACCCTTCGGCATATAGTCCACGCTATGTTTATTACACCTTGAAGGACACGACGAAGCTCGACAGAAGGATCGAACTCGTCTTAAACGCGATGTACACCGCCGGCTATATTTCCCTTGAGGAAAGAAACGCTGCGCTCGAAGATGAATTTACGGTCATCGAGGTTTCCACGACAAACCAGATGTACAGCTATCCGCATTTTGTCGAATATGCGATCTCCGACGTCATCACACAGCTTCTCGAATACCGCGGGCTCGAATATAACTCCACAAACAAGGCAGCGATCGAAAATGAACTCCGCACATCGGGCTATTCGATCTATACAACGCTTGACCCGAATCTGCAGACGACCCTGCAGGATACCATCGAAAATTATGATGCCTATCCGGGTCTCAGAAACAGCGAAATGAACACGATCAAGCAATCCGACGGTTCGATCATCATTCAGCCGCAGGCAGCAGCCGTCATCATCGACCAATCGACCGGACAGATCAAAGCTATGGTCGGCAGCCGTTATACACCGACGGCTAAGCTGACGAACAACCGTACCGTAACAAACCGCATGCCTGTCGGTTCTTCGATCAAGCCGATCGCCGTTTACGGACCTGCCTTTGAAAAAGGCTATTCCGGCGCAACGATCATGGATAATATCCTTTTGCCGATCCCCGGTTGGGAAACCGATGAAGGTTACCCCACGACTTCGAAAGGCACGCTTGGCCCTGTTACATTGCGAAGTGCTGTTGTCGGCAGCTGGAACAACGTTGCCGCAAGAACGCTCATGTACCTGACCACGATCGAGGATGCGGTAAGCTCTCTTGTCAACCTCGGCATTGACCCCGAGCATATCAACAAAGACGGCGTAGGCCTTGCCCTTGGTTCAAGCGGTATCAGTATGCTTGAGCTGACGGCAGCATATTCCGCCATTGCCAACGGCGGCGAATATATCGAGCCGATCTCTTTTACACGCGTAGAAGATCCGAACGGCAATATCGTTCTTTCCGCAGATATGGCACAGGAACGGCACGAAGCTTTTTCGCCCGGAGCTGCCTATATGCTTGTCGATATCCTTGAAAATGCCGTTCGCTCGGGAACAGGCAGAACCGCACGCATCGATGGCATGACCGTTGCCGGAAAAACAGGCTCCGTTGCCAATGAAAGAGGCGTTGTCTTTGCGGGCTTTACGCCGTATTATACAAGCGCACTCTGGATCGGTCACGATAATTTTGAGCGACTGGAAAAAGGCGTTTCCGGTTCCAAAACCGCTGCACCGCTTTGGCAGAGCTATATGGAAAAGATCCACAGAGATCTTGCCGATAAAGATATTTTGGACGGCGATTACAGCGATTACGGGCTTGTTCGCGAAACGGTTTGCAGCGTTTCCGGGCTTTTACCGACGGAATCCTGCTATCTTGACCCGAATCATGTTCCCGTAACGGATTATTTCCTCCGTGGGTATGCGCCCGAAGTCGAATGTACGATCCATCAGCCGGAAATGATCTGCACCGTATCGGGAATGATCTGCGGACCGTATTGCCCGCTTGAAACACAGCAGGCAGGTTCGGTTGTCGTCTTGCCCGAAGGTTCGGAATATTATCAGCTCGAAACCGAAGAGCTTTTAGGCTATTTCCCGAATCTCCGCTTGCCCGCAGACCCGGAAACAGGCGAAGATATGACGGTCAGCTGTACAATCCATACACCGGAATGGGCTGAAAATCAGATCCTGCTTGCCAATGCGATCGCTGAGGCAAACGATGCGATCAGCTCTGCGGAAAGCTTCATCAGCAGTCACGAAAGCACCTTGCCCGGTGACCATAGAAACCGCATCACGAGTGCGATCGGCGACCTGAAAACAGCGATCGGCAGCGAAACACCGGATGTGGAAACCATCCGCACATTGACTTCCGCTCTTACCCAAAGAGTTGAAGAAGCAAAAACCGAACTCGACAACACGCCAAACGAAGACGACAACAATGGTTTTGACTGGTTTGGCTGATAGATTTTAACATAAGGAATTTCTCAAAATGGTTATTATAAGCGCTGCGGATATTACGAAATCCTACGGCACACAATCTGTATTAAAAGGCATTTCCTTCAGCATCAACGAAGGCGATAAGGTTGCGCTCATCGGCGTCAACGGTGCGGGAAAAACGACTCTCTTAAAAATGCTCGCCGGCGAAGAAGAACCCGATACGGGCAATCTTTACCTTTCCCGCAATACTTCGACCGTCTATATGCGGCAAAATTCTGAGCTGACAAGCGAAAAGACCGCACTCATGGAAACGATGAGCGTCTTTTCCGACCTGATGGAAATGGAGAAGGAAATGGAAACGCTCGACCTCACAAACGAGCGCGATATGAACCGCTACCATACCCTGCAGGAACGCTACATCGAAGGCGGTGGCCTTACCTATAAACAAAAATGCATCAGTGCCCTCAAAGGTCTGTCTTTCCTCGATTCGGAGCTTGACCTGCCTTTATCCGAAATTTCCGGCGGACAGCGCACGCGTGCTCTTTTGGCAAAGATCCTGCTTTCCGATGCAGAAGTCCTTTTGCTGGACGAGCCGACAAACCATCTCGATATGAACGCAGCGGCATGGCTCGAAGAATTTTTACGCGAATCGAAAAAGACGATCATCCTCATTTCGCATGACCGTTATTTCATCGATAAAGTTGCCAACCGCACGTTTGAAATTTCCGGCGGCTATATGCGCAGCTTTGAAGGCGGCTATACAGAGTATTACCGCAAAAAAGCCGAGCAGGACCGCTCGATCATGAAGAAAAACGAGCAGAAGCGCAAAGAGATCGCACGCATTGAGGGCATCATCGACCAGCAAAAGCGCTGGAATCAGGCGCACAACTACGTCACGATCAAATCGAAGCGCAAACAGCAGGAAAAGATCGCACAGACCCTTGAAGAAGAAGCCATCACAGAGCTTTCCATCGGTTTCAAGCTCGAAGCCGAAGGCGGAACAGGCAACGATATCCTCATCGCGGAGGATCTTTCCAAAGCTTTTGGCGATCTGCAGCTCTTTTCCCATGTCAATATGCACATCCGCAAAGGCGAAAAAACTTTCCTCCTCGGCGAAAACGGCACAGGCAAAACGACGCTTTTCCGCATCATCATGCAGCAGCAGGAAAGCGATACGGGCATCATCCGCTTTGGCAGCAGGGTCAAACCGGGCTATTATGAACAGGCTTTTGACCATTTGCCCAAAGAAATGAGCATCCTCGAATGTATGCGCGAATATTACCCGACAACGGAAGACGGCATCCTCCGCAATGCTTTGGCGCAGTTCCTTTTCCGTGGGGATGATGTGAACAAGATCGTCGGCAATCTTTCCGGCGGTGAACTCGCAAGGGTTGCGCTCTGCATTCTCATGATGAGCGGCAGTAACTTCCTTCTTCTCGACGAACCGACAAACCATCTCGATATCGCCTCCAGAGAAGCTTTGGAAGAAGCCCTTATCAACTATAACGGCACTTATTTCATCATTTCGCATGACCGCTACCTGATCGAAAAGCTTTCCGACCGCATCTTTGATCTCGATGGAGGCAGCGTCCGCACCTATGAAGGCGGCTATGAATATTATCTCCGCAAAAAACAGGAGCTTATCCAGCGTGAGCCGATCGTCAAAGTCGAAACAAAGGTACAGGATAAAGACAACGAATATCGCAGAAAGAAAGACGAACGCAGCCGTGCAAGAAAGCTTGCTTCTGCCCTTGAGCGAACGGAAAAGATGATCGCCAAGCGCGAAAAAGAAAAAGCAGAGCTTGAAGAAGAACTTGGCCTTGCCGGTGCGGATTTTGAAAAAGTCATGGAGATTTCCGAAAAGATCGGCAAGATCGACGAAGAATTAAACAGGCTTTACGATGAATTTATGGAGCTTTCCGAAGAAAGCGAAGGGTAATCGGCAAACAAAAAAGGTTGATTGTCTATCTGAAAACATCTATAATAAAGACAGAAAGTGAGGTTTCCCCATGAAAAAAATACTTTCTGTCTTTATTATTTTTGTTCTGTTTTTCCTTGTCGGCTGCCGCCATGAACATAGCTTTACAGAGGCAAGCTGCACTTCGCCCAAAACATGCAGCGAATGCGGCGAAACGGAAGGAGATATTCTTCCGCATGATTTTTCGGAAGCAAACTGCGAATCACCCAAAATCTGCAAAAACTGCGGTCTTACCGAAGGTGAAGCTTTGGGGCATACCTTTGCGGATGCGACCTGCACAGAACCTTCGACCTGTCTTATCTGCGGCAATACAAATGGCGAAGCCTTGGGGCACAAGGAAAGCGAATGGATCACACGCGATTATGACCTGACAAGCGGTACCTATGTCAACTACAAAACCTGTTCCGTTTGCTTCGAAGAAACGCAGACCGAACTGATCACGATGGATACTTTTGTCGATCATGATGATTTTGTTTTTAACATGGCGCAGTTTTATAACAATATGATGCCTGTCATCCGTTCTTTGCCGCATAATCTCGACACATATTTTGATTTTGGTTCTTCCAGCAATGATGAAGCCTTCGTCAATATCATTGATAAAAATACGGTTTCAATATGCCTGACTATCTTCTTTTTTGACGATAATACCCCTCTGACATTAGAAGATTTTCCCATACTTGACCCGAACGAAGAAGCCCGTCTCTTTAATCATGTCGGTATCGTCTATGACAAAGATGCCGCTTTTATAAAGGATTGCTTGGCGGAGATCATCCTGCTCTTTGACCCACAGCTGGAAAAAGACCCTGCTGAACAAATCCTTGATGCCTTAAATGAAACAGATGCTTTTCTTGAGCTGAACGGCGTCTATTACAAAAAAGTCGGTGATGATGGGCTCATGATCTCATCCAAATTACCGAATGATTAAAAAACGAAGATGCCGCAAAAACGGCATCTTTTTTATCTGTTAAACTTAAAAATATTTTCGCAGCAGCCGAAGGTCTTTTCCGCCATTCGCTGCATTGCGCGCGCATGAATACGGTCATGCCAGACAAAACGGCGAAGGAGCTTTCGCAAACTCCATTCTTCCCCGTAACTGCCCGCAATAACAGGATTTTTAAGAAAATCTTCCTTTTCTTCGAGCAAGTCGAAAGCTCTTTTACGGCAGGAGAGGATATCGCCTTCGTTATCTGCATCGACGCCGATCTCCGCAAAATAATAGCTGTTGACGCTCTTTGTGTGCAGATACATTTCCTCCGCTGTCTGCGGAACTTTCCCGTAAAAACTTTTCCTTTCCGGCAAACAGCTCTTCTTCTTATCGGGAATGCTTTCATATAAGGAAAGAAAATCCTCCGCAGAACGAAGCGCAAGCGCTTTTAACCCCAGATATTCCGCCATCGTGAGCGGCAGTTTTTCTTCGGGAAAAATCGCATCCGAATCCGCATCAGCAATAGCAAGGCTGCTTTCCTTTTCATAGATGATCACAGCCTCTGCTTTTTCGGGAACGGAAAGCCCTTGCCACAAATACCACGATGCGATCTCTGCCGGCATTTTTAAAAGTGCTTCTTCCCGTGATCTTCCGCGGGTATATGCCCCGGGATGATCCACCGCATACAGCAGCGAATCCTTCCCGTTATGTTCCAAAAAACAACGAATCTTCATCAATACAAACATAAAAACGCCGCAAGTTTAGGTATGCTGTCATAGAGAACTATTCTCTAAATCAAAACCACCACTTGAAGTGGTGGTTTTGATTTGCGATTTTTTATAAATAATTGATTTTAATTGACATTTCTTTCAGTTATCTGCCATGTTGTTTATGAAACAGATTACTGATTCCCTTCTTTCATTTTTGTCCTGATCCATTTATCAACAAACATCAACAAAAGTAAAAATAAGTTGAATCTCAGTTGAGGTTTGGTTGAAGATCAAAGGCTATACTGTTTTGAAAATAAGGCAAATAGCCGTTACAGAAAGGATTCTTTGATATGAGCGACAAGACAATGAAAGAAAACATGCAAGCCTTTGCAGTCAAGAAGATCCTGCATTATTTGGATGAGGATCCGGAAAAATGTCTTCCCAAGCTGCTTGACTGGGCAGAAAAATCAGATAAAAACAATCGCTTCGGTCATCTGTTTCAGCCTGTTCGAGGGATTCTCGAGAATCCGGATAACAACTGGAACCTGTTAATAAAAAGTCTGTGGACAGATATTGATCCCGGAGTACGAAAGGCATTTTTCGAAAACTTTATCGTGAATGCGTCTTTGATCGGAACACCGAGACAGGAAAAAGCAAAAAAGGAGCATGACTGCAACATTCCGTGGGCGATTCTGATGGACCTTACTTCAGCGTGCAACTTAAAATGCACCGGTTGTTGGGCGGCTGAATACGGACATAAGCTGAATCTGGAATATGAAGTTCTGGACGATATTGTACGGCAGGGCACAGCACTCGGAACATATATGTACATCTTCTCCGGCGGCGAGCCGATGGTCCGCAAGGATGATATTATTCGCCTGTGTGAAGCGCATCCCGATTGTGAATTTCTCGCGTTTACCAATGGCACGCTGATCGACGAAGCGTTTGCCGATGAAATGCTGCGTGTCAGAAACTTTATTCCTGCGATCAGTATTGAGGGATTTGAGGAAGCGACGGATGACCGCCGAGGAAAAGGCACCTATCAAAAGGTCATGAACGCGATGCGCATCCTGAAAGAAAAGAAATTGCTTTTCGGTGCATCCTGCTGCTACACCTCCAAAAACGTAGAATCCCTGAGTTCCGAAGAATATATGGATATGCTCGTAACGAGCGGAGCAAAATTCGCGTGGTTTTTCCATTATATGCCGATCGGAAACGAAGCTGTTCCCGAGCTTTTGCCCACACCGCAGCAGCGCGAAACCATGTATCATCGCATCCGCGGTTACAGAAGCACAAAGCCTATTTTCACGATCGATTTCCAGCATGACGGAGAGTTTGTAGGAGGCTGTATCGCCGGAGGAAGAAGATATCTGCATATCAATGCAAACGGCGATATCGAGCCCTGCGCATTTATCCATTATGCAGATTCGAACATCAGAGAGCACTCTTTGCTGGAGGCATATAAACGTCCTTTATTTATGGCATATAAAGAAGGTCAGCCCTTCAATGAAAATATGCTCAGACCCTGCCCGATGCTTGAAAATCCCGAATGTCTGCGCGAAATGGTAAAGACCTCCGGTGCGCATTCGACAGATATGCAGTCTCCGGAGAATGTGGACGACTTGTACGGAAAGTGCAAGCCTTATGCAGACCGATGGGTAGAAAAAGCAGATGAGCTTTGGAACGCAGACAGGGTTTGCGCAGGCTGCAAGGAGTGCGGAAATAAATAA
>SVGZ01000016.1 GCA_015056045.1 Clostridiales bacterium
CCGTAAAGTTTTCAAAACAGAAGTCTTCTTTTTTGATCTCTCCGTTTAAGCTGTAGATTTTCAGATATTTTCTGCCGGAAGCATACGCAAGAAGCGTTTCATCCTGATCGATAAAATAGAATTCACCGTCATAATCTTTGCCAATGATTTCGGGAAAAAGATCGATTTCCCTTTGGTAAATTCCTTCATTTTCGGAAGCTAACAATTGATAAACTCTTCCATCGGATATTTCGACGGTTTCCTTTGCGGAATTGCGTTTGAGGGAGATTGATTTTTGAGGCTGTATAACAACTTCATCAGAGATTTCAGCGACCGGTTTCATTTGGCAAGAGAAAAGAAAACACAGCGCCATCAAAATTATCAGCAGCTTTTTCATTTTTAACTCCTTTTTCTTTATCATAGCATAACCCCCAAAAGTAAACATTTAATTTTATTTTCAATTTTTGCGTGCTATAATAAAAACATGAAAACAAAACGAATGAAAGAACTTTCTAGGAAAATCTGTTATCCGCATCCGCTTCTTTTGTTCTTCCTTGTCCTGATCTCAACGGCAGGGCTTGTTTTTGTGTTTGCAAACGGGCTCGTTGAAAGCGCAGCCGCTTATATACTCTATCCGCTTTCCGCCTATACACTAACAGCGCTCATTTTCCATGCGGTTCGTTTTTTCCGGTTTTCGCTCAAAGAAAAACTGAACGATTTTTCTTTTTACCAAAAATATCGGAATGATCCGCTATTCCGCAGCAGCATCAGCCTGAGCGTGACGCTTGCGGTCAATACGCTTTATTTGCTGTATAAAACGCTGCTTTCCGTTCTTTACAGCTCGGCATGGTTCTTTGCATCGGCGCTGTATTACCTCATTTTAAGCCTTACGCGCCTGCTCCTTTTGAAAAACGCAAAGAAAACGGCTGCCGAACAGCAAAAGACGATCCGACTGATCGGTGTGCTGCTGATGTTCCTTACGATCGTCAGCTCTGCCTTCGGCTATTATGCGATCTTTTTTGACCGGAACCTGACTTATCCCGGTCACATGATCTATACGGCGGCGGCATTCTGTTTTTACAACCTGATCTCTGCGGTCAGCGCCAACCTGAAAAAAGGCAAAGACCAAGTTAGCTCCGCAAGCAAAAAGATCTCGCTTGCTTCTGCACTCGTTTCGCTCTATTCGCTGCAGTCGGCTATGCTGGCGGCTTTTGGAAACGATGCGGCCTTTGCAGACCTGATGAACAGCATCACGGGGCTTGCGGTTTTGCTGCTGATCATCTTGCTTTCCGTTTTTATGATTTGCAATGCAAACAAGGAATGAGAATAAAAATCCACCGGTTTGACCGATGGATTTGTTTTTTATTTCAGAATATATCTGCAGGGATTGCCAAGAACGCAATCGATCGCATTCTGTACGGACATCATGCCCATATTGGAAACGGCTTCGCCCGTATGTGCGCCTGTATGCGGCGTAAAGACGACACGCGGAAGACCCTTTAAGGGGCTTTCCAAAAGCGGTTCTTCTTCAAAAGCATCAAGGCCCATGCCGCCAAGCTTACCGGCTTTCAACGCTTCCGCAGCGGCAGCTTCATCGATCAGTCCGCCTCTTGCGGTATTGATGATGATCGCGCCCTGTTTCATTTCTGCAATGCGTTCTTTGCTGATCATATGCTTTGTCGCCGGAGTCAGCGGAACGTGCAGGGAAACGACGTCTGCTTTTTTTAAGAGTTCATCTAAATCACAGCGTTCGATGCCGTTCTTTTCCGCAAAAACTTCATCGAAATAGGGATCGTATGCGGAAACTTCCATTTCAAAGGCTTTTGCACGAACAGCGAGCTTTTTACCGATCGCACCCATGCCGATGATGCCAAGTCGTTTACCAGCAAGTTCGATGCCTTCGTTGCGGGGCCATTCGCCTTTTTCAACAGCCATATGCAGTTTCGGGATGTTCCTTGCCGCACAGAGCATCAGCGAAAATGCGAGTTCGCAGACAGCCGTTGCGTTTGCACCGGGCGTATTGGTTACGAGGATACCCTTCTTTTTGCAGGCTTCGAGGTCTACACGGTCAACGCCTGCGCCGTATCGGGAAATGACCTTGACGGATTCGGGCATTTTTTCAATGACATCGGCGGTGATATAGTCAACACCGGCGATATAGGCATCGCAGCCCTGCAGCCTTTCGATGATCTCATCACCTTTGAGCGGTACACCGAGGTCGTTATAGACGATCTCATCAAAATATTTGCCGAGAAGCTCCCTTGCGGCAGCATTCTGCGGTTTTCCGAAAGAAGTCGGCGTTACAAGAACTTTCATAACGGTTTCTCCTTATTTCCAGTTCGGGTTATCGATGATCGTGGGCTTGCCATCGCGCTCTACCAAGAGTTTGCGGTAGCCTTTTTCTTCGATCGAGCCATAGTTATGGCCGGCATCGGCACGGTAGACGAAGAACGTGATGAGCTGTTCATCGGGGCTGACGTTGATGCTTCTGTGTGCATAGCGCTTCGGAACGTAAACAGCTTCGCCTGCTTTTAATTCGTGTGCAGACCAATCGCCTTCGGGATTCTCGAGGAGCATATAGCCATGACCTTTTAAGCAGTAATAGACTTCGCCTGTTTCAAGGATCGTATGGAAATGGCCTTTTGTGAAGTAATATTCATCGCCGACTTTGCCGGGGTTTAAGATCGAGCAGCCAAAGGAAAGGTCGCCTTCTGTTTCCGGAAGCGGAAGACCATGGAATTCATAGACGATCGGGTCATCTGTTTCGAGCATTTTTTCAAAAGCAGCTTCGTCGGCAAACATTCCCTTCATCTGGGAAAGGCTTCTCTTGCCGGTGTCGACTGTTTTCGATAAACCCGTATTCATATCAAAATCGATCGTGCAGCCGCGGATAAAATCCAGAGCTTCTTTTGAAATATTGAATCCTGCCATGATGATTCTCCTTATCTGTTGTTGTGTTTAGCGGCGATACGGCTCATTTCTTTTAATCTTTCGCCGAGAATTTCGATATGGAAGACTTCTGCGATGACCTGCGTCCAACCGAAAATGAAATACATCCAGCCATCTTCGACCTGTACACCGCGGTTTTCGATCTGCCATTCAGCCTGATGCTGGAAGAGCCTGTCTCCACGGTAGTTGATTTCCCAGGCGATCGCCTTTTCCGGGAAAACGGCATCGTTTGTGAGCGGCGAACCGGGTCTGTCTTTGCCGAGGCCTGTTGCGTTGATGATGAGGCTGCCCTTGCCCATTGTTGCGAGAACGGCATCATTCTGTATTGCTTCGGGCGTCAGGTAATATTCTGTCGGGATGTTTGCCGGGTTCATTTTGCTGTTGATCTCTTCGATTGCAGTGAGTCTCGGCTGGCTGCGGTTGCAGATGACGATCTTTTTCGGGTCATTGCCTTTGCCGGCATTGCGCATATAGTAGGAGCACATCGAGATCGCACTGCCGCCTGCACCCATGATCATAACGCCTGCTTCGGGGTTTTCTTTCCAATAGTTTTCGGGAACGAACTCTTCCATTGCCATACCGCAGGTGATCGGGTCCTTTGCATGACCGCAGAGTTTGCCATCGAGCTTGGAGATCGAAGAAAGCTCGCCGAACTGCAGTGCATAGGGATCGAGATAATCGAACATATCTTTTGCAGCTTCGTAAAGGTCAAGCTTATGCGTTGTAACGAGTGCGCCCATGGAAAGCGGATCGTTTTTGATAAAATCGACAACTTCCCTGTAAACTTCGGGCTTTTCATGGATGGCGATATCGATGCCCTTCATAACGGCATTGATGCCAAGTGCTTCCGCCCAATCCGGGAAGACCTTCATAATAGAAGAAGAGCCTGTCGTAACGCCGATGAAATACATGGTCGGCTGTGTTGCTTTTGTGAGCTGCATAGTTTTCCTCCGAGTGATATTTTAACTGAATTTATTTGAAAGATAAGGCTGATGCCGGGTTAATTTTGCAGATCTGTTCCGTTTCAAAACCGCGTTCGGAAAGCGTTTTGATAAAGCTCTGCAGGATGAAATCAAGGCCCATATCCGCACCGTAGCTCCGGAGCCTTGCACGGGTCGTATCAAGACCAAAGAGAAGATTTTTTTCAAAGCCTTTTTTTACCATATTGGCAATTATGGCGATCTCTTCTTCTTCGGAAAGGTATTTCAGGCGGTTGATGCTGTCATAACAGAGATAAGCGCCCATCGATGCCAGTTTTTCATGGAGAGAAAGGTCTCCGTTTGTGCGGTCAAGATGGCAGATGATGATACGGTTTGCCCCGATGCCCATTTCAGCAAAGAAACGGATCATTTTTTCGATATCGGTGTTCTTTTCCGTATGGATGAGGACAGGTGCGCCTGTTTTCTTTGCGGCGAGAGCTGCTGCGGTAAAGAAGCGGAGATAGGTTTCATCTTCAAATGCGCCTTTGTCGTATGCGGCTTTGACGATGCCTGCCCGTATATTTGTACGGATACCGTTTTCACCAAGCATACCCTCTTCGATTTCGGAAGCAAAGACTTCTGCAAGTTCTTCCACGCCAAGCGAAGCAAGGGAATCATTTTCCCAGAATTCTTTTTTATGGAAGCCCGTTACCGCAACGATATGCACGCCGCTTTTTTCAGAAAGACGCTGCAGAACCTCCGGGCATCTTCCGCAGTTGATGGGCTGTGCATCGACGATCGCCGAACCGCCCGCTTTTTTATAATCGAGCAATTCCGCAAGAGATTTTTCCTCATCATCTATGAGAAGCGCAGGGTTCACAGCAAAAGAAGGACCTTTTCTGAGCCAAATATGTTCGTGACATTGTGTATGCCCGATCTCATTTGCCAAAATATCGCCTCTGACTGTTCTGATGATCTTTTTGTCTTCCTGCATAGCGCACACCTTTTCCTATTTTATACAATTTATTTTATCTCTTTTATGGATTTTTTTCAATGCCAAGTAAAAAAACAGCGGCAAAAAGCGCTGTTTTTCGGGATTCTTATGCTTCTTTTTTGACTCTGCCGGCATCCCACGCTTCTTTTAAGTACGGGAATGTATGCAGATGTCTTGCATCGTTTAGAATAACGGTGAGGTGCAGATGGTTGACGGAGCTGTTGCCCGTATTGCCGACATAGCCAACGACATCGCCTGTTTTGACACGATCGCCGACTTTGAGGAAATCCGTGATTTTGACCATATGGCAATACATATATTCATGGCCGTCATCATCGCGCGTATAGACGCAGTTTCCGGCAAGTGTTCCTGTGCCGATATAGATGACGGTTGCATCTGTGCAGGAATAGATCTCTGTACCTTCAGGTGCGGAAATATCCGTTCCTAAGTGACGGCGCTTGCCCTTATCTCTGTCCGCAAACCATGTGTCGCGGAAACGGGTATATTTTGGCAGCGGGAAGAGCCACTCGAGATCAAGTTTTTCCTGTGAACCGTCGAGCCTGTTGCCGTCCGCATCGTAGACCGTCAGCATATAGCCATAACGGACGCGGAGATTCAGATATTTTTCCATATCGTCGCCGGAAAGACCGGAGAAAAGCGCCTGATTATCGGAAAAATCGAAGTGCAGGATGACTTTTTCTTCGCCGATAAAGAAGCTGTGCGGAAGCATATCCATGCTGAAATTTTCCATCTGTGCAAGATGCGGAGACATGGACATCATCATAAAGCCCGAAAGCCCGAAAACTTCTGTCTGCATATCGAAGCCCTGCTGCATTGCCGCAAGCGAAGCTGCTGCTTTCAGTTCCGTTTCGAATTTCGTTTTCAATTCCTCAAAAAACGCCGTATTTGCCGCAAGAACGGTATAATCCTTATCCGCAAATTCTATGGATGCTTCGAGGAAAGAAAAATCGACGAGCGCATTAAAGCGATTTTTGAAAGCAATTTCGTTAAAGCTCACAGGTTCGGGTTCTGCGACAATGGGAGGTTCGGGCGTTGGCACGGGAGTCTGAACGGGAGTCGGTACAGGCGTCGCAACAGATGTACTGAGCGCTTCCTCTTTTCCTGCGCAGCCGAAAGCGGATACCAATAATATTAAAACGCAAAGGATTGCAAAGAATTTTCTCATATCAAAAACATTTAAGGCGCCGAATAATCGGCGCCCTATTTTTAACCTTTCAGGGATTTAGCCGAAATATTTGTTTACTTCTTCTAATTTTTCGCGGATCTTGATGCTCTGCGGGCATTTTGTTTCGCAGAGACCGCATTTTTGGCAAAGGGAAGCATCCCTCGGGTCATCGCCGAGTTTGCCTGTGCGCTGATTATAAGCGCCCTTGCCTCTTTCGTAATTTGTGATGGAAGCTTCGATATAGGCTTCGAAGCACTGCGGAATATCAACGCCGAAGGGACAGGGCATGCAGTAACCGCAGCCTGTGCAGCCGACCGGAACCTGACTGCGGAAAATTTCCGCAACTTTTTCAAGATTTGCTTTTTCGGAAACAGAGAGGTTGCCGACGCCGTATTTGGAAGCCGTTGCGATATTCTGTGTGACTTCGTCCATCGTCTTCATACCTGAAAGAACGCAGGTAACTTCGGGTCTGTCGAGGACGAAACGGAGTGCCATTTCTGCGGGTGTGGTGTCTTTGCCGATGAGTGCGAGCTTTTCTTCATCCTGAATATCTGCCAGAAGACCACCGCGGATCGGTTCCATGATCATGACGCCAAGACCTTTTTTCGCAGCATATTCGAGGCCTTCCGTACCTGCCTGCATACGCGTATCGAGGTAATTATACTGGATTTGAGTGAAATCCCAGTCATAGGCATTGATGATCTCTTCGAACTGCTTTTCATTGGAATGGCTCGAGAAACCGACATAGCGGACTTTATCAGATTTACGGATCTTTTCCAAAAATTCGAGCAGACCGAGCTTGCGCAGACGGTCAAAGGCTTCGTATGTCTGGAAACCGTGCATCAGGAAGAAATCGATATAACCGCCATCCAATCTTTCGATCATGGTGTTAAAGATCTTATCAAAATCTGTGGCATCGTTGATGAAACCCGGGGGCATTTTTGTCGCAATTTTGACCTTATCACGAACGGGCTTCAAAGCCTTTGCCATGAAAGCTTCCGCCTTCTGACCGAGGTAGATATAGGCGCCGTCAAAATAATTGACGCCGTTTTCATAAGCTGTACGGACGAGTTTTTCCGCAATGGCATAATCTACTTCTGAGTTTGTCCTGTCTCCGGTCATGGGAAGGCGCATAACACCATAACCCAATGCGGAGATCTCTTCGCCTGTCTTAGGAAGTTTTCTGTATAACATTCTGTTCTCCTTATCTTCCAAATTCGTTTCTGACCTGTTCAAGTTTTTCGCGGATGCTGATATGCTGCGGACATTTTGTTTCGCAAAGGCCGCACTTTTGGCACTGACCTGCACCCGAATCGGGGTAACCAGCACGCTGCGTCATGATATTATAGGTGCGTTTTCCGGATTCCATATTGACCATATGCGCATCGTTGAGGCAGCGGAAAGAGATCGGGATATCGACGCCGAAAGGACAAGGCATGCAGTAACCACAGGCTGTGCATTCGACCTGGATCTGGCTTTCAAAGCTTTCGCGGATCTTTGTGAGAGCCTGAAGTTCGGCTTCGCTCATATTGCCTGCTTCGAATTTATCGAAAGTAACGAGGTTTTCTTCAACCTGCTGCATGGTGCTCATGCCGGAAAGAACGCAGGTAACCTCGGGTCTGTCGATAACGAAACGGAATGCCATTTCCGCAGGCGTGCCCATACCTTTGATATGTGCGAGCTTCGCTTCATCCTCAATATTCGATAAGAGACCGCCTCTCTGCGGTTCCATAACGATTACGCCGAGGTTCTTTTCCGCAGCAAAACGCAGCGCAGGAATACCCATCTGACGCAGTACATCGTAATAATTGAACTGGATCTGAACGAATTCGTAGTCGTAACTGTTTGCGATCTTTTTGAAATCGCTTTCATTTGCATGGGAAGAAAAACCCACATGTTTTGCTCTGCCGTCTTTTTTGATCTCATCGAAGAATTTGAGGAGACCAAGATCGACAACTTTATTATACACCCTCATATCGGAAATACCATGGAGCAGATAATAATCGACATGATCGGTTTTTAATTTCTTTAACTGTTCATCGAAAATGCGGTACATATCCTCCGGCTTTTCGATCTGCTGCGGCGGCAGCTTTGTTGCCATAAAGATCTTATCGCGAATTCCGGAAAGGACATCGCCCATAAAGGTTTCGGCCTGTCCGCCATGATAGGGGTATGCGCCATCGTAATAATTGACACCGCCTTCGTATGCTTTTTCGATCAGTTTTTCTGCTTTGCTGTAATCGATTTTTCCATCGATCGTCGGGAAACGCATGCAGCCAAAACCAAGTGCAGAAATTTTATCGCCGCTGCAGGGCATTACTCTGTATTTCATCTCCAGATTTCCTCCTTTTCAAAAGCCTTTGCCGCTTCATCGGAAAGGTCATAGCCAAGACCGGGCTCATCACCCAAAGTGACGAAACCGTCTTTCTGTTCGGGTTCATTTTTAAAGAGCGGGAACTGATCCGGAACGACGATACACTCTGCGAAAGGCGAAACGATACTGTTGATAACAGCATGGAAAACAGGTGCGCCCGAACCATGCGGAATGACCTTTGTATCGTATGCCGAAGCCATTGCAGCGATCTTTTTGAACTCGGAAATACCGCCCGTACGCCAGATATCGACCTGAATGATATCCATGCTTGCTTCTTCCAATATTTCGCGAACGCCCCAGCGGGTATATTCGTGTTCGCCGCCTGTGATCATGATGCCCATCGGGTTCAGCTTATCGCGGAGGCGCTTATAGCCGGCATAGAATTCCGGTCTGAGCGGTTCCTCGATCCAGCGGATGTTGTATTTATGGAGGATATTTGCCATTTTGCAGGTATATTCCTCATCCCAGGACATATAGCAATCGAGCATGATGTTGCCGTCTTCGCCGATCATTTCCCTTGTTTCACGGACGAGCTTTTCATTTTCACGCATACCGAAATTGCCGTGTGCAGGGCCATAGGGGATCGCCAGTTTGACATCTTTGAAGCCCATTTCAAGGTGCAGCTTTATATTATTGCCCGTGGCATAAACCGGGATCTTATCGCGGACTGCACCGCCAAGAAGCTTATACACCGGCATTTTTACGACTTTGCCGAAAAGATCCCACAAGGCGATATCAACGCCGGATAAAGCCTCTATAATGGCGCCCTTCCTGCCGATCGGAATGGAAGAACGATATAAAACTTCCCAGATCTTTTCGATCTCGCTGACGTCTTTCCCGATGATGAAGGGTTTGAAGATATTTTCAACGATATAGCCGATCATGCGCTTTGAACAGCCGACCTGACCCAAACCGTAATTTCCGTCATCGGCAATGATCTTGACGATGCAGTTTGCCTGATCGGGATAATTGAAAGAGATTCTCTGTTCAAAATATTCCGGCCAATGCGAAAGCTGATGTGCGACGACTGTTGAATTGTTCCATGATGCGTTTACGGGGAAACTGCGTACCTGTACATCTGTGATCTTTGTCATGTTGTCCTCCTCCACCGTTTATGAATAGCCTTAATCGTTTCATTACAGCAATAAAACGCAAAAAATCAGCAGGATCTTCACATAATCATTATAACATCGGGCTGATTTTATACAAGCGGATTGCTGTCAAATAGTTGCAACATCAGCGGATGCTTTTCCCGAGCTCCTCCGCCTGTTTTTCAAAATCTGTGCCGGCGACTTCGCCTCTTTCGCTGTATGTATGCGCCATGACTCTGCCGATCTCCCGCCAGCCCATATAGCCGATGAGCATATTGTTATACTGCGCAAAGAGCGGTTCAAAATCTTCTTCCCTGTCCGAATGCGAAGAGACCATCAGGATGACATCCTTTTTCGGGTAAACATGGTCATTGGTATTGCCGATCGCATAAAGGCGGTTGATAAAGGCATACATCTGCGCAGAGAAATTATGAAAATAGAAAGGCGATGCCAAAAGAACAATATCCGCTTCGAGAAAAGCAGGAATGATCTCATTTATCGCATCTTTCTGCACGCAGGGTTTGCCCGTCTTATAGCACATTCCGCAGGCAAGGCAGGGTTCTATTTTTGTTTCGGAGGCAAAATATGCCCGGACCTCGTTTCCATTTTCCTCCGCACCGCGCATAAAAGCACGAACAAGTGTTTCGCAGTTGCCGTTTTTTCGCGGACTGGCACAAATCGCCAAAATTTTCTTTCCCATATAAAGTTCCTCCATTGCTGATGGTTCTATTATACAGGAAACAATTCTTTTTGAAAAGAGAAAAACGATGCGATTAAAAAAGCGGCAGAACGCCGCTCTTTGTCAAAATTCAATGCCCCGTCTTGCCTGAACGCCCTTATCAAAAGGATGGCGATGTGCGATGATTTCGGAAATATAATCCGCAAGCGAAAGGATCTCCTCCGCTGCGCTGTGACCTGTCAGGATCACCTCAATATTTTCGGGAAGATTTTTCAGGTATGATAAGACAGCTTCTCTATCGATATAACCCAATGCATAGGCGTCGAGAAGCTCATCAAGCACAATAAGGGTATTCGGCTGTGCAAACGAAACCGCACGGGCAAAAAGCTTGTTATGCTCATCGGTTACTTTACGGATATCCTCTGCCGTATAATCGGGCGAAAAATACAGCGGAAGATCGCCGCGAAGAACGCTGATGCCGAGTTTACCGAGCGACACGATCTCTGCCGAAGGCATGGCTTTCAAAAACTGCGCAACGACAACGTTCATCCCTGCGCCTTTTGCACGGACAGCAAGGCCCGTTGCAGCGGTCGTTTTTCCCTTGCCGCTGCCGAAATAGATATGGATCATGATTATTCCTTACATAAAAAGATGCGCCAAAAAAGCGCATCTCGGTCGTATTTGATATTAGTCCAGAAGTGCCTTCATCTTTTCCTTTGTTACGACGCCGACGACCTTTTTAACCGGCTGACCGCCCTTGAAAGCGATCAATGTCGGGATAGACATAACACGGAACTGCACTGCGAGCGATTCATTCTGATCGACATCAATCTTGCCGAAAACAGCGCTGCCTTCCATTTCTTCTGCGAGTTCTTCAAAAACAGGAGCAAGCTGCCTGCAAGGGCCGCACCATGTTGCCCAGAAATCGACAAGAACAGGTTTTTCGGATTTTAATACGACTTCTTCAAAATTCGCTTCTGTGATCTCGATATACTTTCCCATGATATTCTCCTTTGATTTATGCGTTTTTGATCGCTTCGGCAATTTCTGCGAAAGCGACTTCTTTTTCTTCGCCTGTATCCATGTTTTTGAGTCTTGCCATACCGCGCTCAAGCTCATTATCGCCGATGCTCGCAACGAAGCGGACGCCAAGCTTGCCGGCATATTTGAACTGTGCCTTCATACTGCGGGAGACATGGTCCATATCTGCGGAAATGCCGTTATCCCTGAGCGTTTTTAAGATGCCGACGCATTTGACTCTTGCGTTTTCGCCCATGGAAGCGATATAGCAATCGAGTCTGGGTTTTTCGGGCAATGCCGCTGCGCCTGTGCCTTCGATGACCATCATGAGTCTTTCCATGCCCATGCCGAAACCGATACCGCAGAGCTTCGGACCGCCAAGCTGTTCAACAAGACCGTCATAACGACCACCGCCGCAGACAGTACCCTGTGCGCCGATCTCGTCGGAAATGATCTCGAAAACGGTTTTTGTATAATAATCAAGGCCGCGGACGATATGCGGATTGATCTTATAATTGATGCCGTATTCATCGAGGTAGGATTTCAGTTTTTCAAAATGATCACTGCATTCCGGGCAGAGATGATCGATGATGAGCGGAGCATCTTTGCCGACTTCGTGGCAGGATTCTTCTTTGCAATCGAGGATGCGGAGCGGATTCTTATACAGACGCTCGAGGCAGGTCTTGCAGAGCTTGTCTTTTCTTTCCTCGAAATAAGCGATCAGTTTTTCCCTGTATTTCGGACGGCATTCGGGGCAGCCGATCGAGTTGATATTGAGGGAAAGGTTATGCACGCCGACAGCGTTTAAGACTTCCCATGCAAGTGCGATCGTTTCCGCATCGACGGAAGCATTCGGCGCACCGAAAATTTCCAGACCGAACTGATGGAACTGGCGCTGTCTGCCTGCCTGCGGGTTCTCATAGCGGAACATCGGCGCAGATAAATAATAGAGCTTCGTCGGCTGAGGACCGCTTGCGATGGAGTTTTCGATGATGCTCCTTGCGACGCCTGCCGTGCCTTCGGGTCTTAAAGTGATCGAACGCTTGCCCTTATCTTCAAAGGTGTACATTTCTTTGGAAACGACATCCGTCGTATCGCCGACACCGCGGACGAAAACCTCTGTATGTTCAAAAATAGGGGTTCTTATTTCATTAAAGCCGTATTTACGGCAGATATTTCTGATGACTTCTTCGACGAACTGCCATTTATAGGTATCTTCGGGCAGAAGGTCTTTTGTTCCTTTCGGGACGCTGTAACTCAAGGTTTACCTCCGTTTAAGTAAAGACATTTTAACCTAATTAGTATAACATTGCTGCAATTTATTGTAAAGTTTAATCTGCTCAGTCTATGCTGCGGCGCTTTTCAATGGCTTCTTTGATGCGTTTTTCATTGCCCTGTTCGGAAGGTTCATAGAAATGTACGCCCAGAAGTTCATCCGGCATATACTGCTGCTTTGTGAAATGACCGGGAAAATCATGCGGATAAAGATAGCCTTTGCCGTTCCCGAGAGAATCCGCACCGGCATAATGCGTATCGCGTAGATGCACGGGAACACCGCTCTGATAGGATTTTTCCGCAGCGACAAAAGCCGCATCGACCGCCATACAGACGGAATTGGATTTCGGCGATTCGCAGATAAAGATGATGGCTTGCGCAATATTGAGCCTTGCTTCGGGCATTCCGTTAAATTCGAGCGCCTGCATAGCGGCAACGGCCTGCTGCAAAGCACCGGGGTTTGCCATACCGACATCTTCGGAAGCGTGTGCGATCATTCGCCTGCAGATGATCCTTGGGTCAACACCGGCATAGACCATGCGTGCAAACCAGAAAAGTGCTGCATCGCTATCCGAACCGCGGAGCGATTTGCAGAAAGCGGAAAGCATATTATAATACTCTTCCTCATCGCAGCGGACGGCTCTTTTCTGAATGGATTCTTCGGCAATATCGAGCGTGATATGCGTGATGCCTTCTTCATTCGGCGCAGTTGTGAGAACGGCTAGTTCGATCGCATTCAAGGCTGCCCTTGCATCTCCGTTTGCCGTATCGACGATGTGCATGAGTGCATCTTCTTCGACTTTGATCTTCATATAGCCAAAACCACGCTCTTCATCGGTAAGTGCACGAAGAATGACTTTTTTGACATCTTCACGGGTAAGCGGTCTGAACTGGAAAATTCGACAGCGGGAAACGATAGCCGGCGTCATGGCGATCAGCGGATTTTCCGTTGTACTGCCGATAAATTTGATCACGCCTTTTTCGATCGCAGGCAGAATACTGTCGGATTGCGATTTGCTCCAGCGATGGCATTCATCGAGCAGAAGATAGGTGCTCGTTCCCGTCATTTTCAGGCGGCTTTCCGCAGCGGCGATCAGCTCACGGACTTCCTTGACGCCCGTTGTAACGGCATTGACCTTGACGAAATCGCTCTGCGTTGTTTCCGCAATGATCTGTGCAAGCGTCGTTTTTCCCGTTCCCGGAGGACCGAAAAAGATACTCGAAGAAAGCTTATCTGCCTCGATCGCACGGCGAAGAAGCGTCTTTTTACCGACGACGTGCTCCTGTCCGAAGAAATTATCGAGTGTATTCGGGCGCATCCTGTCTGCCAGGGGTGCTCCTTTTTGCATATTTGTATCGAAAAGCTCCATTGCTATCCTCCAATCATTTCTATTATATCACAAGCTTCGGCGCATAAACATAGGAAAAACTGCATACAATGAAATAAAAAGAGTTTTGGAGGTCAGAACTTGAGAGAATACATCGAAGAACGAACGCTCGAGGCTGCCAATTATATCGTGGACAACAACGCAACCGTCCGGCAGACAGCCAAGCGTTTCGGCATTTCAAAATCGACCGTACACAAGGATGTTTCGGAAAGACTGCAGGATATTGACCATGCGCTTTTCCATGAAGTGCGGAAGATCCTCGAAGAAAATATGGCGGAAAGACACATCCGTGGCGGTTTGGCAACAAAAAGAAAATATGCGGAGAAAAAAGAGAGCAATGCGGCTGCGCATGCCTGATTGAACTTATAAAAAAAGCATGATAAAATAAGAAAAAAAGCAGGCAGGCAAGGAAAAATGAGTGCAGAAGAAAGAAGAAGATCCATAGAGAACCTTTTAGGCAATGCGAAAGAACCCATCAGCGCATCAAAGCTTGCGGCGCAGTTTTCCGTCAGCAGGCAGATCATCGTCGGCGATATTGCCCTTCTGCGTGCAGCAGGCATTGAGATTTCCGCAACGCCTCGTGGGTACATCCTCGAACAGGTAGAAAAAGACAAGGAATATAAAATTGCTTGCCGCCATACGCCGGACGAAACGGAAGATGAACTCAACACGATCGTTGACCTTGGCGGCGCTGTTATTGACGTCATCGTTGACCATAGTTTTTACGGGCAGCTTTCCGCACCGCTGCACATTTATTCCCGCTATGATGTCGATGCTTTTATCGAAAAGACGAAAAACGGCAACTCGAGCCTTTTATCTGTTTTAACTTCGGGCATTCACCTGCACACGATCAGCTGCAAAACGCCGGAGATCTATGAACGCATCAAAAATGCGCTTGCCAAAAAAGGAATGCTTTACCAAAATAACGAATAAATATTGACAAAATAATGCTTTCTTTGTAAAATAGTCAAGGCAGGTGACAAGACACCTGTAATGACTATTTTTGTTTTGAGGATAATATGATGAAGACAAAAGAAAGCATTGAAAAAATCGTTATTGCCGCTATGCTCTGTGCAGTCGGTATTCTCATCCCCACCTTTTTCCCGAAGATCGTCATCGGCGCAGCTTCCTTTACGCTGGCAAGCCACGTTGCGGTTTATCTGGCAATGTTTATTTCGCCGGTTGTCGGCATTGCCGTTGGTCTTGGCACAACGCTGGGCTTCCTCATCAGCGGTCTTCCGATCGTTGTTACGCTTCGTGCCCTTTCGCACATCATTTTCATCGTGATCGGTTCGCTTTGGCTCACAAAACACCGCTACACGCTGACAAGCGTCAAATCGATGGTCGTTTATACGGCGCTGATCTCGCTCATTCACGCAGCAGCTGAAGTTGTCGTTGTTACTTTCTTCTATTTCGGCGGCGGTTTAACCGAAGCAAACTATGCAGCAGGCTTCTTTGAATCCGTTATTCTGCTCGTCGGTCTTGGCGGTTTTGTTCACAGCATGGTCGATTTTGCCATTGCGATCGCCGTTTGGAAACCGATCACAAAGATCCTCCGCACACCCTACTCTGCGCTGATGGTCAAAGAACACTAAAAAGAACAGAAAAAAGAGGAGATAATATATCTCCTCTTTTTTTGCGCTTTTGCAAGTCTTATTCCAAGGGTACCTCGATCAATGTACCTTCGGCGTTATAGACTTTGGGAAGCGAGCCATCCCAAGCATCGTAGTATTCTTTTTTCAAAATCTCTTCGGTCAAACTTTCGGCAACCTTGCGGTTTGCTTCGGCTTCGGCTTCTGCGGCGATAAGTGCAGCTTCAGCTTCTGCCTGTGCTTTGATGAGCTGGGCTTCCGCTTCTGCCTTTGTTTCGATCAGGCGGACATCAGCCTTTGCCTGTGCTTCGATCCTTGCCTGTTCGGCTTCGGTTTCAGCCTTCAGTTTGTTCTGTTCAGCGACCTGTTTTGCTTCAACGGCATCTGTGAAAGCATCAGTGAAGTCAAAGTTTTCGATCGAAGTGCTGACGACCTGAATATTGTAGCCGAGAAGTCTTTCGGTAAGCTCTTCTTCAATGCCGATGGAAAGTTCGGAGCGGTTGCTGACGAGCTTTTCTGCGGTGTACTGCGCAGTGACGACCTTGACGGCTTCGGTTACGCAGGGTGCGATCACTTTATCATAATATTCCTTGCCGACGGAACGGTAAATTTCCATTGCATTCGCTTTATCGATCTGATAGTTGAGCGTATAGGTCATGGAAACTTCCTGAATATCGGAAGAGAAGCAAAGCAGATCGACCGTCGTTTTCTGAACACGGTTATCCATTTTGACAACGCTCTGCCAGGGCATCTTGAAATGCGCACCGGAATCGAGCGTATAATCCTCTACCTTACCGAAGGTGAGCAGAACGCCCGTATGACCCGTCGGGATCACTGTAAAGCTCGAAATGCCGAGAACAGCGATAAGAACAACAATGACAACTGCAATGACGATTTTCGTGGTTTTCATGGTTTTCTCCTGTATTTAGTTTTTACAGGAAGCATTATACAACAAAATTCGTGTAAATTCATTAAAATAACTGTAAATAAATGATGACGGAATTATTTTCCGTAATGCGTGAGAGCGTTTGCTAAGTCTTCTTTTACCTGTTCGCAGAGATCTGCCGGCGAAAGCAGCCAGATATTGCGCGAAAGCTGCACAGCAAGCCTGCGCATCGCCTCATAATTGACCCTGACGCGTGCGCTGACTTCCTCTTCCGTTTCGTCAAAGAATTCAAGCTCATTGCCGAACCAATCGATCACCTCGTTCATGGCGCTTTTTTTCATGCGGAAAACCGCGTTGATGCTTCTTCCGGTGTACATATAAATATGCTCTGCCATATGCTGCGGCAAATCGATGCCATGTTCAAGGCCTTTGACTTGGCGCATTGGCTTAACAGGTGTTTCGAGCAATTTGATCTCCGTTATGCGGTCAACACGGTAATGCGCCACGCTTTCATATTTATCGTAATTGCAGATGAGGTAATAGCGCCCGTTTGCCGTCACGATCTGATACGGATTGATGATATATTCGCGGATCTTGCCTTCTGCATTTTTTCTTGGGTGAAGCTGCTTATCCGTTCCGTATTCGTTATAGAGGAAAGAGACCTGCTTGCCCTTACTGATAGCTTCATCGAGAACCTCCAGCGTATAAAACAGCTGTCTGTTTCTTGGCGTATTATCCGAAAGCGCGCGGATATACTGCACCTTTGATTTGAAATACTGATTGGACAGGCTTTCCAGCTTTTCGATCATTTCCCTGCCCTGGGCATAAGGGATATGTTTGGAAAAAAGCAGACCATCGATCAGAAGCCTGAGCTCTGCATCGGTAAAGGTACGGACAAGATAAAAATCCGTCATGATGCTGTTTTCTTCGGCTTCACCGGTTTTATTGTTTGTCATGCTGCGTTTGACTTCGCTGAATTCGATATCATAGCCGCAGTCGATCAGGTTTAAGATATTGCGGCGGATGGCCTTTCTGTCAACACGCATACCGTATTCCGAAAGGAGAAGATCGGCGATCTCTTTCTGACTTAAGCGATGCTCTTCATCCGTATATTTTTTTAAAATGGAAAGGATGTTCAGAATGATCAGTTTTTTGGGCTGCTGCAGAAGCATAACTTCACCTCCAAGGCCATTTTACCATGTTTTTTAAGCAATTTCCACAGGCGATGGGTCATTTTTGCCGCATCCTATATAGTATAATGAAACTGTAAAAAGAACGGAGGAACGGTTATGAAGAAATATACATTGCGCAAAGAGCGGTACAGATCGCCCTATGAGCTTGAGAATGAATGGGACGAGCTGATAGACGACCTTTGGTATAACGAATTTTATTTTGATGATTTTAAGAGCACTTTTACCGCAACATTCAAGCTTCTCTATCCTTTTACAAAATCCGGCATAATCCCGGCGGAATATATGTCGCTCATCTTAAAAGTACATGAATACGCCATTCACGAAGACGAAGCGGAAGGCATCGCTTTTTCGAGCAAGCTCATGGCGCAGGCAATGCTTTCCATGGTTTGCGGGGAAGTTTTTGCACTTTCCACAAGCGGCAGCAACAAACTCTTTACACAGGCACTTCGCAGCCAGAAGATCAGCCTGAAGCTCGAAGACCTCGAGGAAAGAGACCTCTTTATGCTGCTCGACAAAACACGCATGATCGGTTAAAAATAAAAGGAAAAAACGGGAAATTTCCTTTTTACAGACCGCAGACCTGGTCAAAAAAGAAACGCAAGAAAAAAACTTGCGTTTCACTTTTTATATGCTGATTTAGCCGAGCAGGTTGAGCAGCTTCTGATCGAGAAGATCTGCAGGGTTATGCCCGAGGCGTTTTAAGCGGAAGTTCATGGCAGCGACTTCGATGATGCGGGAAATATTCCTGCCCGGACGAACAGGGATCGTGATCTTCGGGATCTTGACACCCATGAGCTCGATATAGTTTTCCGCCATACCAAGGCGATCAATGCCTTTGGAATCGCCAAGCTCGAGGTGAATACAGAGGCGGATCGTCTTATTTTCCATAACAGCGCCCATACCGTATAAAACGGAAATATCGATAAGACCAAGACCGCGGATCTCCATCATATGCTTGACGACATCGGGCGAAGAACCGAGAAGTGTTTCTTCGTTGATCTTGCGGATCTCGACAACATCATCGGCAACCATACGATGCCCATGCTGGATGAGTTCAAGTGCAGCTTCGCTTTTGCCAACGCCGCTGTCGCCGGTAACGAAAATACCGACACCAGAAACGTCGAGCAGACCGCCATGACGAACGATGCAGGGAGCAAGCTCATTATCGAGGAAAAGCGTTGCCGCATGGCCGAGTTTTTCCGTCGTCAGATTGCTCGATAAAACGGGAATATCGTGCTTTTCGGCAAGCTCCATAAATTCCTTCGGCGGCCTTAAATTCCATGCGATAACGGCACAGGGAATATCGTGCGAAAAATAGCTTTCGAGCTGTCTTACGAGTTCTTCTTTGGGCAGGCTGTATAAATACGCAAGCTCTGCCTTACCGAAGATCTGCATACGCTGCGAAGAGAAATTTTTATAGAAACCGGTAAGCGCAAGACCCGGTCTATGGACATTGCTCGTATAGAGCTTCATGCTGTCGCGCTCACCCATATATAAAATCGAAAGATCAAGCTGATCTGCGAGTCTGTTTACATTGACATTGTGCATAAAAATACCCCAATATTTGATAATGATATTATATATTTTCATGCTGCAAATTGCAATTCTGAATCTGTCATTTTGATGAAAAGCATGGTATGATAGAGATGTAGTTTTTGAAAAAGAAAGGAATCCATATGTCCGGCTTTGTACACCTTCATGTTCACAGCGAATACAGCCTTTTAGACGGCGCGGCAAGGATCGGCGATATCGTTTCGCGGGCAAAAGAGCTCGGTCAGGATGCGATCGCCATATCCGACCACGGCGTTATGTATGGTGCTGCGGAATTTTACCTCGAAGCAAAAAAACAGGGGATCAAACCAATCATCGGCTGTGAACTCTACGTTGCGCCGGGCAGCATGCTCGAAAAAGAACAGCGTGTCCGCGAATATTCGCATCTGCTCCTTCTGGCAAAAAACAACACGGGTTATGTCAACCTTGTCAAGCTCTGCTCTGCCGGTTTTACGGACGGCTTTTATTATAAGCCGAGGATCGATTATGATCTTTTGGAAAAACACAGCGAAGGGCTGATCTGTCTTTCGGCGTGCCTTTCGGGCGATATTCCTTCCCTGCTTTTGAACGGCGAAAAAGAGCGTGCCTATGCGATCGCAAGAAGGCTGAAAAACTGTTTCGGTGAAGATTTTTATATCGAAGTACAGGATCACGGGCTTCCCGATGACAGAAGAGTCAATCCGCAGCTTTTTGAATTGGCGGAAAAGCTGAACATCAAAATTGCTGCAACAAATGACTCGCATTACACAAGGCGCGAAGATGCGGAAATGCAGAACGTCCTCATGTCCATTCAGATGAACAGAACGGTGGAAGACGGTGCGCTTATTTTCGGAACGGACGAATTTTACATCAAGAGCACAGAGGAAATGCAGAGTCTTTTCCCCTATGCACCCGAAGTCATTGCGAATACGCTTGAAATTGCGGAAAAATGCAATGTGACACTGGATTTTGAAAGCTCGCATCTGCCGCTTTTCGATGTGCCCGAAGGCTATACACACCCCGAATATTTAGAAAAAATGACCCGTGAAGGGATCAACCTTTTATATGATGATCCGTCTTCCGTTGAAGAGCGCATGCTCTATGAGCTGGAGACGATCAACCGCATGGGCTTTACGGATTATTTCCTCATCGTTGCCGATTTTGTGCAGTATGCAAGGAATAACGGCGTTATGGTCGGACCCGGAAGAGGCAGTGCTGCAGGCAGTATCGTTGCCTATGCGCTCCGCATCACGGATATCGATCCGATCAAATGGGGACTCCTTTTTGAGCGTTTTTTAAACCCCGAGCGAGTTTCCATGCCCGATATCGATATCGACTTCTGCGATGAAAACAGAGATAAAGTCATCGAATACGTTACCGAAAAATATGGGCACGACAAAGTTGCACAGATCATCACATTCGGTACGCTCGGCGCAAAACAGGCGATCAGAGACGTTGCAAGGGCTCTGCGCATCGACCTTTCCGAGGCAGACCGCATTGCGAAAATGATCCCCTTTGACCCCAAGATGACGCTTTCCCGCGCAATCGAGGCAAACCCGAAACTCAAAACAGAATATGACACGAACCCCGAAGTTAAAAGGCTCATTGATATTGCGATGAAAGTCGAAGGAATGCCAAGGCACTCCTCTACACACGCAGCAGGCGTCGTGATTTCCCGAGAACCGATCACAGATTATGTTCCGCTTTCCGTCAACGCCAAAGACGGCAGCATCGTTGCACAATACACGATGAACATTCTCGAGGGAATGGGACTTCTCAAAATGGACTTTTTGGGGCTTCGCACGCTTTCGGTCATCCGTGAAGCAAAGAACCTCATCAAAAAAAGTTATGGGATCGACGTGGATACCGATCACTTAAGCTTTGATGACCCTGCGGTGTATAAAATGATCAGCGCAGCGGATACAGACGGCGTTTTTCAGCTTGAAAGCGACGGCATGCGCTCGCTGATGATCCAGCTGAAACCCGAAAATTTAGGCGACATCATGGTCGGCATTTCTCTTTTCAGACCCGGTCCAATGGCAAAGATCCCCGATTATATTGCCGGCAAAAACGACCCGAAGAACGTCGTCTATATGCACCCGATTTTGGAGCGTATCCTTGGCGATACCTATGGCTGCATGGTTTACCAGGAACAGGTTATGGAGATCGTCCGCGATATGGCCGGTTATTCCCTCGGGAGAAGCGACCTTGTCCGCAGAGCGATGGCAAAGAAAAAGGCCGACGTCATGGAAAAAGAACGGCAGATCTTTATTTATGGCGGTGAAGGCGTTGAAGGCGCGATCAAACGAGGCGTTCCCGAAAAGGTTGCCAACGAGATCTTCGATCAGATGATGGACTTTGCACAGTATGCTTTCAACAAATCGCACGCCTGTGCTTATGCGGTCGTCGCATACCAGACGGCATACCTCAAATGCCACTATGAAACGGAATATATGACCGCGCTCATGAACAGCTTCCTCGGTACACCCGATAAGCTGCTTGGTTACATCGGCTACTTAAACCGCAAAAAGATCAAAATTCTGCCGCCGGATATCAACCGCTCACAGGCAAAATTCTCCGTTGAAAACGGTGCGATCAGGTTCGGTCTTTCCGCTTTGAAACAGGTCGGCGACGTCATCAACGAAGTGATTGCCGAACGTGAAAAAGGCGAATTTACTGATTTTGAAGATTTCATCGAGCGCTGCGCCGCATGGATCAACAAAGGTCTTGTCGAATCGCTGATCTTATCGGGATGCTTTGACTTTACGGGCATTGCGAGATCGCGCATGGTTTTGGGATACGATGCTCTTGCCAAAAATGCCGTTGCCAAACGCAAGCGCCAAAGCTCCGGACAGATGAGCATTTTCGATATTTCGCCCGAAGCACAGAAAATGTCAAGAACGGAACTACCCGATATTCCCGAATATGACCACAGAACCAGACTTGCCCTTGAAAAAGAGCGTACAGGATTATACATCAGCGGTCACCCTTTACAGCAATATGCGGAAATTCTTGGCGAAAGAGCCTATAAAATTGCGGATATCCTGCTTGCGGAAACGGACCTCGCACGTGCACACCAATATGAAGACAAGGATATTGAGCTGATCGGTATCCTTACCGCATTGAAACAGCGCACGACGAAGGCAAGGCAGATCATGGCAAACGGCACGCTTGAAGATATGTCCGGCAGCATCGGCATCATTCTATTCCCGAAGACCTTTGCACAGTATGACGGCAGGCTCGAGACAGACAGCGTCGTCCGCATTTTCGGCAAAGTTACGATTCAGGAAGGCAAAACGCCGGAGATCATCGCACAGCGCATCCTTCCCTATATTCCGCAGAACGACAAAAAAACGGAAAAGCTCTATCTGCGTGTTGATAAGGAAGAAAGGGCGATCGCATCTGCCATCAGGAATATTCTGCTCAAATATCCCGGCGAAACGGAAGTCTGCCTTTATGTCGCGGAAACGAAAAAGCGCTATATGCTGCCCGGTTCAAAAGTCAGGCTTTCCGAAAACCTTTTCCGGGAATTAAAAACACTTCTTGGCGAGGCAAATGTCGCCACAAAATAACAGTTGTAAAAGTTTACATTTCATAGAAAGGCGCATCTTGCTTCAGGTGCGCTTTTAACGTATAATTAGGTATCATATTTGAAAATTATGGAGGCAATATGAAACGTTTTATCGCTTTATTGACTGCAATTGTGATGCTCCTCAGCATGACAGCCTGCGGCACAAAGCAGGAAACTGTTGAAACACCGGTCGTTACCGCTGCACCGACACCGGAAGCAACACCCGAACCGACACCGGAACCCACACCTGAACCGACGCCTTCTCCTTCGGAACTCTGGCAGGCATTTGACGAAAAGTATTTTATAGACGTCATGTCCCGTGATTATTCCACACTCCGCCAGTACCTGAGCGATCCTTCGGCATATGGTATTGACCCTGCGGCTGTTCCCGCAACTTTGGGCGGTCTTACCAAAGAAGATTATGACGAAGAAGCTGCTTTCATTCAGGGACACCTAGACGAACTTGCGCTGATCGACCGTGAACAGCTCACAGAACAGGAACAGATCGCTTATGACACCGTCAAAAAAGCGCTCGAAACAGAGCTTCTTATGTGCACAAAATATTACGGCTATGAAGAAGTTCTCATCCCCTATGCCGGTTTACAGTCCGATCTTCCGCTGACCTTCTTCCTCACGAAGCTCGAAAATAAGCTCGATATTGAAAATTATCTCAGCATGCTTGAAGAAGTTGCAGGGCTTGGCCAGCAGGTCGTTGATTATCAGAAATACCGTGCCGAATTAGGCATTTTCATGTCGGAAGAATCCCTTGAGCTCGTCCTCGAACAGATCGACGAAGTTCTTGACAACGGCGATGATTTCTTCCTCTATCACACCTTTGACGATGCGATCGCCGAAATCGAAGGCTTAACGGAAGATGAGATCGCTGCATATCAGGCAAGAAACGATGCTGCCGTCAAAGACAGCTTCCTTGCAGGCTACCAGACGATGAAAGACGGCCTTGAAGCTCTGGAAGAAAGCTGCAGACCGCACGTTGGGATTTCCGAACTGCCCAACAAAACCTATCTTGATTATTATTACCTCAAGATGAAGAGCGCAACAGCAGATTTTGATTATAACGATGAAGAAGCGATAAACCTTTACCTCAAAACCTTCAATGTCCTCGTTGCCTTAAACAACAGCGCATATCAGTTCCTTGGCGATAGCCTTGAGGAAAGACAGCTCAGCGTCGGCACAGTGGAAGAAAACATGGCACTTCTGCACGAAGTTATGGATCCGCTTTACCCGGCACAGCCCGAACTCAATGTCAATTTCAGCTATGTTCCCGAAGAATTGAAAGATATTCTTTCCGCAGCGGCATATCTGATCCCGTCATTTGACACATGGCAGGATAACACGATCATCCTGAACGCTCCCGAGGAAGACCAGTCTCTCCTTCTCACGCTTGCACACGAAGGTATTCACGGCCATATGTTCCAGCTTACCTATCACCGTGCAATGGAAGGACTTTCCAAAGCACAGCAGCTGAACCAGTACACCTCTTACAGCGAAGCCTGGAGCCAGATCGCAGAATTTACGCTTGCTTCCGTCGGCACAGAAGAATTCAGCTCGCCCGAACTCATGCTCTATCTCTGCAACAATCTGCTTTCGCTTGAAATGATCGCTTACCTCAGCATCGAAGTCAACGCATACGGCCTTGGCAAGGAAGATACCGTAAATTACCTCGTTGACATCGGTTATTACAAAGAAGCGGCAGAAAGATTCTATGATCTCTGCATCACGATGCCCTTCTATTACACCAACTATGCATACGGCTTTGCAAAGCTCCTCGACATCATGAGCATAGCAGCGGAAACACTTGGCGAAGATTATGACAAGATCGCTTTCCTCGAAGAAGTTTTGAGCTATGGTCCGACAACATTTGACATCATCGACGATCAGCTTGAACTCTGGTATGAAGAAAGCACAGCTGCAGAACCGGCACCGGCTGCATAAAACAGCATTTCCAATCCTGCACCTTCCATTTACGGAGGGTGCTTTTTTATGCGAAAAACCTTTTGTATCAAGACAGAATATGACAACCAAGCTTTTGGGAAAGCATTATCCGTGATCAAGATCTGCAGCGTTATTCCGAAAGCAAATATTTTTTTATAAATCTATTGTATTTTTATAAAATCGGATGTATGATATGCCTGTAATAAACACAGGGGAGCTTGCAGCAAAAGTTTTTGCAAAGCAGGCTGAGAGGAAGGTATTGCCTTCGACCCTTAAAGTTTTGTCAGTGACAAAACTCGACCTGATGCGGATAATGCCGCCGTAGGAAGTCATACACAAAGATTTTTTACAGGAGGCATCCAAAAAGGATCGTCTCCTGTTTTATTTTACAATCGAATATTTGGGGAGCTTGCAGCATTTTTGCAAAGCAGGCTGAGAGGAAGGTATGCCTTCGACCCAACAGTTTCACAAAAAATGTGAAACACGACCTGATTTGGATAATGCCAACGTAGGGATTTTTTGCAAGCGCCACGGGGAACTTCCAAATCGGAGGTTTCCCGTATTTTTTATTTTGGAGGTGTAAACATGGTCAAAATAAACGGCACAGAACTGCCCATCGCAGGAAAAACAGTATCGGAATATCTTGCGGCGACCAACTATGACCCAAAGCGAATCGCAATCGAACGCAATGGCGAAATCGTATTGAAATCTCAATATGATGTTACCGTTCTTGAAGACGGCGACAGCCTTGAAATCGTCAGTTTTGTTGGAGGTGGTTGATTGACTAAAAAAGAATGGATGGATGCCCTGATCGCACGGCATGGAAAGGAACTACACGAACGCTTTTCTTCTGCGGTTGTTGCCATTTGCGGTCTTGGCGGACTTGGGTCAAATATTGCCATCGCTTTGGCAAGAGCCGGCATCGGCAAGCTGATCCTTATCGATTTTGACCGAGTGGATATTACAAACCTGCACAGGCAGCAATACAAGGCAAAGCAAATCGGGCTTTATAAAACGGATGCTCTTGCGGAAAATCTTTTGGAAATTGCCCCTTATACGGAAATAAAAACGATAACGGTAAAGATCACAGAAGATAATTTCGCAGATATTCTGAAAGATGCGGATATAGTCTGCGAAGCCTTCGACAAAGCAGAAGCCAAGGCAATGCTTACAAACGGAGTCCTCTCGCAGCTGTCCCATTGTTATTTAATTGCAGCTTCCGGCATGGCAGGAATGGATACCCCAAACACCATCAAAACACGAAAAATAACCAAACGATTTTACCTATGCGGCGATGAAGTAAGCGATGTAGCGGATACCATCGGGCTCATAGCTCCGCGCGTTATGCTTTGCGCCGCACATCAGGCACACACTGTCCTGCGCATCCTCGCAGGCGAATATGAAGTATAAGAAAGAAGGATTTTATCATGAACAACGATAAGCTCATCATTGGCGGTCACGAATTTCATTCCCGTTTTATTTTAGGTTCCGGCAAATATTCCATGAAGCTCATTGAAGCCGCTATCAAAGATGCCGGTGCAGAGATCATTACCCTTGCCGTCAGGCGTGCAAACACCAAGGAACACGAAAATATTCTGGACTACATCCCCGAAGGCATTACCCTTTTGCCAAACACATCCGGCGCAAGAAACGCAGAAGAAGCCGTTCGCATTGCTCGCCTTGCAAGGGAACTTGGCTGCGGCAACTTCGTCAAGATAGAAATCATGCGCGACAGCAAATATCTGCTGCCCGATAATCAGGAAACCATCAGGGCAACCGAGATCCTCGCAAAAGAAGGCTTTGTCGTCATGCCCTATATGTATCCCGATCTGAATGCAGCCCGTGATATGGTGAATGCCGGTGCTGCTACCATTATGCCCTTGGCTTCTCCGATCGGCTCCAACAAGGGCTTGGCAACAAAAGAATTCATTCAGATCCTTATTGATGAAATCGATCTTCCCATTATCGTCGATGCCGGCATTGGCAGACCTTCGCAGGCATGCGAAGCTATGGAAATGGGTGCTGCAGCTATTATGGCCAATACTGCCCTTGCCACAGCAGGCGATCTCCCGCTGATGGCATCGGCTTTCCGTCAGGCGATCGAAGCAGGCAGAAAGGCATATCTTTCCGGTCTTGGCCGTGTTTTGACCCGTGGTGCTTCTGCATCCGATCCGCTGACAGGTTTCCTGCACGATTAAGGAGGTTTTTATGGAAAATCAATTTTTTGTCGATTCCGAATATCTCTCCCCACAGGCTCTCGAGAAAAAACACAGATTGGAAACTGACCCTTTAAGCCGAAAAAATCACATGGAATATTTACCGGGCATGGAGATCATCGAATCCGATATCTGCGAACAGGTCATATCGCAGATGAATTCTTTTGATTATTCTATCTATACTGCCCGTGATGTACGCGCTGCTCTTGACCACGCATCTTGCAGTATTGAAGATTTCAAGGCACTTTTATCCCCTGCGGCAGAACCTTTTCTCGAAGAAATGGCACAGAAAGCCAGAATAGAGACAAGCAAGCACTTCGGCAATACCGTTTACCTGTTTACACCGCTGTACATCGCCAATTACTGCGAAAATTACTGCGTTTACTGCGGCTTTAACTGCTATAACCATATCAACCGCATGAAGCTGAACATGGAACAGATCGAGCATGAAATGAAAGTCATTGCCGATTCCGGCATGGAAGAAATTCTGATCCTTACCGGTGAAAGCCGTGCAAAAAGCGACGTGCAGTATATCGGCGAAGCCTGCAAGCTGGCTAGAAAGTATTTCCGCATGGTCGGTCTTGAAATTTATCCCGTGAACACCGATGAATACAAGTATCTCCACGAATGCGGTGCTGACTATGTAACCGTATTTCAGGAAACATACGATGCCGATAAATATGAAACGCTCCATCTTTTGGGACACAAGCGTGTCTGGCCCTATCGTTTTGATGCACAGGAACGGGCACTTCGCGGCGGAATGCGCGGTGTTGCATTTTCTGCTCTGCTGGGTCTTTCCGATTTCAGAAAGGATGCTTTGGCAAGCGCACTGCATGTGTATTATTTGCAGCGGAAATACCCTCATGCGGAAATGTCGCTCTCTTGCCCAAGGTTGCGCCCGATCATCAACAACGACAAGATCAATCCGCTTGATGTCGGCGAAAAACAGCTTTGTCAGATCCTTTGCGCTTACCGCATTTTCCTGCCTTTTGTCGGCATTACGGTATCTTCCCGTGAGAGCGCAGAATTCAGAAACGGTATCGTAAAAATTGCCGCAACAAAGGTTTCCGCAGGCGTTTCCACAGGCATCGGCGACCACGAAAGCAAATATACCGGCAAGGAAGATGATACTGCCAAAGGCGATGAACAGTTTGAGATCGACGATGACCGCAGCTTTGAAACGATGTATAAGGATATGGCCGGTGAAGGTTTACAGCCGGTTCTGAACGATTATGTCTATGTCTGATATTCTTTGCGTGACCAACCGAAAACTATGCCGTGAGGATTTCCAAAAAAGGATCGAAGAGATTGCATCCTGTCATCCTAAGGCGATCATCCTCCGCGAAAAGGACATGGAAGCGAATGATTACCTGAAATTGGCCGCCAAAATTATGAAGATTTGCGAACAGCATGGCGTCATGTGCATCCTGCACAGCTTTACCGATATGGCAATTTCGCTTCATGCAAAGGCGATCCATTTACCGCTGCATCTGCTTCGGGAAATGACAGACGAGCAAAAATCCCGATTCACGCAATTAGGCGCATCCTGCCATAGTGTGGAAGATGCTTTTGAAGCACAGGCTTTGGGCTGTACGTATATCACCGCCGGTCATGTATTTGAAACGGACTGCAAAAAAGGACTGCCCGGAAGAGGTATCAAATTTCTGCGGAATGTATGCGCCGCTGTGGAAATTCCTGTCTATGGAATCGGCGGAATTGATGCCGATAATATCGCTTTGGTGCGTGATGCAGGTGCAAGCGGCGCTTGCCTGATGAGCAGTTTGATGGAGACCAATAATATCACAGGGCTTATGAAAGCTATGGAGAAATAAGATGACATTCAATAAAAAAATGCTGCTGCTCTATGCCGTAACAGACAGCGCTTGGGTCGGTAAACAGACCCTTTTAGAACAGATCGAAGATGCCCTAAAAGGCGGCGTTACGATCGTTCAGCTTCGCGAAAAAAAGATGGATCATGACAGCTTTGTAAAAGAAGCTGTTCAGGTTCGTGATCTTTGCCATAAATACCATGTGCCTCTGATCATCAACGACAATGTTGAGGTTGCCCTGAAAAGCGGTGCTGACGGTGTTCATGTCGGTATTGAGGATGCACCTGTTGCAGAAATCCGCAAGCGTGTTTCCGCTGATTTTATCATCGGTGCAACCTGCAAAACCGTTGAACAGGCAAAAACTGCCGAAGCTGCCGGTGCTGATTATATGGGTGTTGGCGCTGTATTCCCTTCACCGACAAAAACGAACGCCATTCGGATCACCAATGAACAGCTCCGTGAGATCGTTTCTTCGGTATCGATCCCTGCCGTTGCCATTGGCGGGATCAACTATGACAACATCTGCGAGCTCAAGGGCAGTTCTGTTTCCGGTGCTGCCGTTGTATCTGCGATTTTCGGCGCAGAGGATATCGAAAAAGCAACAGCTCTTTTAAAAGAGCGCATAAAAACTATTGTGGAAGAATGATCTTTTTGATCATGAAAAAATTTTCCACTTAAATTTGCCAAAAAGCTTCAGCGGTGTATTGGGGGCACCACCTTATACCGCTATATAAAACGATGCTGAAAACGAAAGGAGTAAAAAATGAAACTAAAAACAGCATTGACCATTGCAGGAAGTGACTGCAGCGGAGGCGCCGGTATTCAGGCTGACTTAAAAACCATGAGCATGAATGGTGTTTATGGCATGAGTGCGATCACCGCACTGACAGCGCAAAACACGACCGGCGTGAGAGCAATTCAGGAATCAACACCCGATTTTCTGAAGCAGCAATTAGACGCAGTATTTGAGGACATCTATCCCGATGCCATAAAGATCGGCATGGTATCATCCGGCGAGCTGATCCGTGTGATTGCGGATAGATTGCGGTATTATCAGGCAAAAAACGTGGTCGTTGACCCTGTTATGGTGGCAACATCCGGTTCTGCGCTGATGAAAAGCGATGCCATGCAGACTTTGATCACAGAATTACTGCCCATTGCGGCGCTTGTTACGCCGAACATTCCCGAAGCACAGGTGCTTTCCGGTCTGACCATTGAAACAAAAGAAGATATGGTAACGGCTGCAAAACAGATCGGAGACAGCTGCCATTGTGCGGTTTTGCTCAAAGGCGGTCACAGCGTCAACGATGCCAACGATCTCCTTTACATAAACGGCGAAGCGATATGGTTTAAGGGAAAGCGTATCGATAACCCCAATACCCACGGCACAGGATGCACGCTTTCCAGCGCAATTGCATCCAATCTTGCCAAGGGTTTTACACTTGCCGAATCTGTCCAAAGAGCAAAGAACTATATCTCCGGCGCTTTGGCGGCAATGCTTGACCTCGGAAAAGGTTCAGGCCCGATGAACCACTTGTTTGACCTGCACAGCGATTTCGCAAAGGAGGCAAAGTAACATGACACGCTCCGTATCTTGCCGCCTTCATGATGCAGCCGCTTCTGTTTGGGAAACCTGCCTGAAGCATCCCTTTGTCTGCGGAATTGGCGATGGAACGCTTCCGATCGAAAAGTTCCGCCATTTCATGCTGCAGGATTATCTCTATCTCTTTGATTATGCCCGTGTTTTTGCTTTGGGCGTTTTTAAAGCACGGGATCCCGAACTGATGCGCATTTTTGCCGCCAATGTGGATACTATTCTTAACGGTGAAATGAAGATCCACCGCGAGTACATGAAACGCCTCGGCATTACAGAGGAAGAGGTTTTTTCGGTAAAACCTGCCCTCGATAACCTCTCTTATACCAACTATATGCTTTCCGTGGCAAACGCCGGCAGCCCTATGGAGATCATTGCTTCTATTCTCGCCTGCTCATGGAGCTATGCAGAGATCGGACAGGCACTTGCCGCTATTCCCGGTGCAGCGGAGCATCCTTTCTATGGGGAATGGATCCAAGGCTACTCTTCTGCGGAATATTCCGCCACAAATCAGGCTTTGATCGAGCTCATGGATTCTCTTGCGGCAAATGCTACCGAGGAACAAATCGCCTATTTGACAGAGATATTCGTCAACTGCAGCCGCTATGAGCTTGGCTTCTGGGATATGTCTTGGGAAATGCGGACATGAGTATTCTATGCTTTGACAATGTTTCCTATCAGTACCCCGGTCAGGATTTTGATCTCATCGACGAGCTTTCCTTTTCTGTGGAACCGGGTTCCTTTCACTCTATCATCGGCATCAGCGGCTGCGGTAAAAGCACCATTTTCCGCATGTTCAATGGCCTTTTGCAGCCAAAAAAGGGAAATATCTTTGTAAACGGCAACCCCATCACAGGGCAAAACCACTACTGCGGCTATATGCCCCAAAAGGATATGCTGTTCCCTTGGCGGACGATCGGTGAAAATCTGGCGCTTCCGCTGGAGATACAGCGAAAATATACCAAGGCTGAACAGCGGGATTTGATCGATGCCGCTTTTCTTTCGCAAACGGACGCATGCTGGCAGGAAAACATCGACTGGATGCTTAAACAGGGGTTAATTTCCGAAGCGGTCGCTCTTGATGACGTTCGCGTTAATCTGCACGATCAATGAAAAAGAATAACTGCATACAAAGAGAATAAAAAGAAAACGGCGTGCATTTTTTGCACGCTGTTCTTATAAAAAATTTTGAGTTTTCTGATGAGCACCAAACAAATCGGAAGCTCTTTTTTCTTTACAGATTTTCGATAAACTGCCTGAGTTCGGCAAAACCGCCTTGCGGAACATCCGAAATATCGACATTTTTCTTGTTGACAAGGAATTCCGGCATGAGATAGACCATCATTCCTGCTTCTCTTGCGGAAAGATCATCCTCTGCATCATTGCCGACCATTAAACATTCTTCGGGCAAAACGCCGAGTTTTTCCGCAACAGAACGGTAATAATCCGGATTCGGCTTGCAGTAATTGATGTTTTCATAGGTCGTAAAAAGGCTGAAATCTTCCGGCAAAAGCCCTGCCCAAGCCATGCGCTTTTTTGTTGCGATCGTTGGAAAAAGCGGATTTGTCGCAAGAGCCACGGTATAACCCATCTTTTTTAAATCACGGACGAGCGCAGGCGCTTCTTCGTTAAATCCGCAGATCTTCTGAATACGGTCAAATTCCTTTTCGTAGAATTCGGCGAAGTATTTTTCATCTTCGATGGCCTTTTCGCCAAATACACCGCAGAAATATTCCCAGAAAACCTTTTCGTTGCTCTTCACGCCCGTATTTTTGATCATGCGCATGGTGCCATTCCAGACGGCATTTTTGAGCTGTTCCGGGTCATAGCCATAGCGCACGAGCGATTTCGTCAGTTCCTTGAAATAGGTATAGATAAAAAGATCATAATCCATCGGGAGCAAAGTTCCATCAAGATCGAATAAAATCGTGGTAATTTTCATAAAACTTCCTCCTTTTGGTTCTATTTTACCTGTTTTTGCCGATAAAGAAAAGTACCAATGTACCGGGACCGGTATGTGCGCCGATGACTGTCCCGATAAAAGTCGTTAAGCGGACTTCGACACCGTAGCGTTCTTTGAGCTGTTTGGCGAGCTCTTTTGCTTCGTTTTCGCAGTCGCTGTGGGAAATGAAGACAAGGCCGTTTTCCGTATCTTCGGCGAGCTCACCGTATTTGTTGATGAGCGTCTGCATGGCGTTTTTTCTGCCTCTTGCTTTTAAAACATTGACGAGTTTACCTTCGTTGTTGACGTGGATGATGGGTTTGATGCCGAGCGCTTTGCCGACAACAGCAACTGTCGGGCTGATCCTTCCGCCGCGTTTTAAATATTCGAGGTCATCGATCGCAACCCAATGGTTGACTTTGAGCTTTAAAGATTCGATATAGGCGGCATTTTCCTCTGCGGAAAGACCTTCTTTTTTCTTTTCAACGGCAAGGTAAACGAGAAGCCCAAGACCGGCAGATGCGGATAAAGTATCGACGATATAGATCTTGTTTTCCGTATATTTTTCGGCAAGCTGCTGTGCGGCAATTTCCGCGGAATGGCAGGTCGCACTGAGACCGGTCGAAAAACCGACATAGAAAACATCCTTGCCATTTTTCAGCGCTTCTTCAAAGATATTAAGAAAGGCATCGGGATTGACAGCGGAAGTTTTTGCCTTATCGCCGCTTCTCATGCGGTCATAGAAGGTGATAATATCCATATCACGGTTGGAATACTGCTTTTCCTCACCTTCAAAGCTGAAACTCAGGTCTGCACAGGCTACGCCCCATTCCGCAAGAACGGAAGGCGTAATATCGCAGGCAGAGTCTGTTACGATCAAATAATCTTTCATTGTTTCCTCATTTCTATAGCAAAAAATTTATTTACAGTTGATCTTCGGGCAAACCATCGCGGCTGAGTTTACTGAGGTTTTCCGCAATGCTTCCCAAAACTTTATAGAAGATGGCTCTTTCTTCTTCCGAAACATCTTCGCCGGCAAGCGTAACCGCCAAAACCGCACGTTTCTGCACTTCATCGGCGGCAGTTTTGCCTTCTTCGGTCAATTTAAAACTTCCTTTATAGAGGTTCTGGTGAATACCCTCTTTGGTGACAAGACCTTTGCGCTCGAGAATGGACATCATGCGCGAAACATCGGATTTATCCTTTCCGCAAAGATCGCAAAGCTGCGTTGCCGTTATTCCTTCGGGGAAACGCGACATGACCGTTAAATACGTCGCATGGGAACCCTTGAGCCCGTATTTGCTCATTTCATCGGCAGAAATCTTATGCCAATAACGCGAAATATCCGAAATTGCTATCGAAAACTTTTCAAATCTCTCGATCATAGCCTTTCTCCTCAGATTTTTAGAAGTTGCAAATTCAACAAGTATTATTATACACAAAAGACGTTGAAGATGCAACATCTTTTTTTGCCATAAAAAAACTCCGGCAATTTCTCACCGGAGTTTCTCTTTTTAATGAGGTTTTATCTTGCGATAAGGTCTTCGGGGTCATTCTGACGGCTTGCTTCCCATTCACGAGCCTGTTTATCCATGATAGCCTGGATCTCATCGGTTGTGTGATATGCGAAACGAACCGGCCAGCCGATACCTGTTACACGGCCTGCGTTATAGACGAATACCCAGATCTCGATCTCTTCGCCTGCTTCGAATGCATCGATATCGAAGACGAGCTCAGGTCTGTACTGGCCAAGCCACGGGGAATCGGAAGCGGTTTCTGCCTGTACGGAGGTCTTGCCGTTTGTTGCGATAACGACGCACTTGCTGTCGAGACCTTCGAAATAGAGGGAAAGCTTCTGACCCGGTTTCTTTTCGCCGAGGTTCGGAACGGTTGCATAAGCATGGTAAGCATAGTTGAAGACGGTTCCTGCCGGGTAAAGCGCAGGACCGCCCATGAACATATTGGGTGTTGCCATATAGAGGATATCGGATGTACCCTGAATATCGATGAATTCCCAATTGTTGATGACGTGCTTCTTCATGATCGCATCTCTGTCCATTGTGCCGGTCATGAGCTTGCTGATCTGCCACTTTAAGATATAGTTGTTCGGAACTGTTTCCACAACATCTGTGATGCCCTGAGCCGTGCGCTTGATCACGATTTCTGCTGTCGGGAGTTCTTTGCAGGAAGCTGTGATGACGAGGTCTCCATCTGTCTTCATGGAACGATAGAATACCTGGCACTGACCTTCGAAGAAGCTGACGGTTTCGCCGATCTTGCCCATATACATATCATCGCGGATGCTCAGGGATTCGATGAATTCACCTGCTTCATTTGCGGAGAATGTTACGGCATAGCCGGATTCATTGCCGCAGATGTTGCCTTCAGCGTCAACGAGGTATGCGGAAACGATAGCGACATCGTTGTTGTCTGCTGCGAGCTCTTTATTTTCCATAACGAGCTTGATCGCTGCGGGTTTGCCGGGTGTCTTCGAAACATCTTCTGCCCAGACTTCGCCGTTCTTATAAGCAACGATCCTGATCTCGCCGGGTTCATATGTTGTTGTGTAGGGCGTGATCGTATAGAGGTTGGTCGTGACCTTATCTCTGAGCTTGCCGTTTACATAAACTTCAACATATTCGCCGTTGTTGGGGAGGTTGATCTTAACAGACTGACCTTCTTTGCCGGGGAAATCCCAAGCCGGGAATACCTTTGCAAAGGGCTTATCCTGCATGAGGTATGCTCTGAAGCCGTATGCTGTTGCGTATTTCTTGCCGAGCGCATCGATAATTCTGCCTCTTGTCGGGCCGAAAGTCCAAGCTGTGAAGTGGAAACCACCGATGACATAGTCTTTTTCGGACTGGATGGCGTCTTCACCGGATCTTGCATCGCTTCTCCACGGCGGGAGTTCGCCAAGAGGTGTAACCATTTCGGAGCAATAGAGCGGCTTATCGGGCTTCTGTTTATGCAGTGCCGTGAAGTTGGATGTCTGATGGTTGATACCGATCAAGTCATAATCATCATGAGCACCTTCGGAGAAGATACCGTAAGAGGTTGCGCCGGAATAGGGTCTTGTGTTGTCATATTTCTTGCCTGCTGCTTTGAGCTTGCGGAAGATCTTTTTGCCCGTTTCGTGTGTAACGGTGTCTTCTTCGTTATAGATCGACCACATGATGATGGAAGGATGGTTTCTGTCTCTCTTGACCATTCTTTCGACTTCGCTGATGACGAATTCAGAAGGATGGAAGATTCTGTTTTCATCCATGACCATCATACCGTATTTATCGCAGTAGTCATAGGTTGCATCACCGTGCGGGCTATGAGCGGTTCTGAAGCCGTTGCTGCCCATTTCAGCGATGGTTCTCATCTGGAATTCACGCATGGAATCGCTCATTGCATTGCCGACGCCGAGGTTGATCTGATGGTTTGCGAAACCATAGACTGTTGTCGGTCTGCCGTTGAGCTTCATGCCTGTATTGGCGTCAAATTCGATCTCACGGATACCGAAGTTGGTATAATAGGTATCAACAACTGCGCCGTCAAGTTCGATCTCTGTCTTTAAGGTATAGAGTTTGTTTTCCTGTCTATCCCACCAGAGTGTCGGGTTTTCGACCGTTACGCTCTGGGTAACGATCTTTTTATCCTGTTCTGCGAAAAGGATGTCGTCTGTTTTAAGAACGGCGATCTCTTTGCCTTCTGTATCGATAACGGTGGAGATAACCTTTGCGGTCTTATCTTCATAGTAGTCGTTTCTGACTTCTGTATCGATATCGAGCTGCCATGTATCGCCTTCTACTCTCTTGGACTTAACGAATGTGCCCCAAAGGTCAACTGCCAGGCAGTCTGTCTTGACGAGCCATACGTTGCGGTAAATGCCGCCGCCTTCATAGTACCATGCTTCATAGTCATGGCAATCAACGTGTACGGAAACTTCGTTGTAAGCGGTGCCGAATTTTGCCATTTCGGTGATGTCTACTTCAAAACCGATACCTGCTGTGCGGTTTGTCTTGAGGAGCATCGAGTTGACATAAACTTCGCAGCGGGAAGATACGCCGTCGAAAAGGAGCGTGATGCGCTTGCCCTTATCAGCTTCTTCGAGTTTGAAATATTTTCTGTACCATGCAGAGCCTCTGTCTGCCGGGAAGTTGCTGTGACCACCGCAGGGATCTGTTTTAGACTGTCCGTTTTCATAAACGAAGTCATGCGGAAGCTGAACGGTTCTCCATGTGGAGTCGTCGAAGTCTCTTCTTGCAGGTCCTCTTGCGTTTTCACCGCGGGAACCACGATATGTCTGGTCGCTGCTGGTTGCTTTGCGTTTCATATAGGCAGGTTCGCCAAAATAGAACAGCCAGTCACGATTCATTAAAAGTTTTTCTCTCATAAGAATCTCCGTTCAAATTAGATTTACTTGATGGGATTATTATACAACAGCATCAAAATCCCGTCAATATATTAGATGTTTAATTTATGTTTGGTATCAATTTGATTTTTTACTAATTTTTTCTTCCGGAAATGATTATCGGCTGAAATCATTATTTCGGAAAACAAAAAACATACGGAAAACCGTATGCTTTGAGATCATTATTTAATAAGTTCGCCCATCAGCGTCGAGCGCTTGCCTTCGGTAATGCGGACGGTAACGATCTTTCCGATCAGGTCTTCTTCACAGGGGAAATTGACCATTCTTCCGCAATCCGTACGGCCGCAAAGATCACCAACAGAGCGTTTGCTGCGGCCTTCAACGAGAACTTTCTGTATCGTGCCGACTTTCTTTAAGTTGTTTTCATACATGATGTCGTTCTGGCGGTTGACGAGGCGTGTGATGCGCGCTTTTTTTACTTCATCGGAGATCTGATCTTCCATTTCCGCGGCAACAGTGCCTTTCCTCTTGGAATAGACAAACATATAGGCTGCGTCATAGCGGATCTCTTCCATCAAAGCCATCGTTTCTTCGAATTCTTCATCCGTTTCACCGGGGAAACCGACGATGATATCCGTCGAAAGCGAACAATCCGGCATGGCTTCACGGACAAGACGGATCAGCTCTTTATAGCGGGCGATCGTATAGCGGCGGTTCATTTTTTCGAGAACACGATCGGCACCGGACTGCACAGGCAGGTGAAGCTGCTTGCAGATATTATCATATTTTGCCATAACAGCGATCAGTTCGGGCGAAATATCCTTCGGATGAGAAGTCATAAAGCGGATGCGCTGCATTCCCGTTTCCGTAGCTACTCTTTCGAGGAGTTCGGGGAAAGTTGTGTCCGTTCCAAGACCATAGGAGTTGACATTCTGCCCAAGAAGCATGACTTCGCTGTAACCGGCACAGGCAAGTGATTTAACTTCCTTGATAATATCATCGGGCTTCCTCGAGCGCTCTCTTCCACGGACATAGGGAACGATGCAATAGGAACAGAAATTATTGCAGCCCTGCATGATGCTGACATAGGAAAGCGGTGCGCTGTTTCTGCGTACGGGAATATCCTCTATGATCGCACCAAAAGGCTTGTTTTCGATGATCGTGCGTTCGCCGTGTTCGATCGCGGCATAGACCATCTGCGGGAGTTCCTGCATACTGTTTGTCCCGAAAATGATATCAATAAAGGGGAAAGTCTGTGCAAGCTTTCTTGCCATTCCGTCTTCCTGCATCATACAGCCGCAGACGGCAATGATCAGCGAAGGACGGCGTCTTTTTTCCTTTTTCAATGCACCGACATTGCCGAAAAGCTTGAGCTCTGCATTTTCACGGACACAGCAGGTATTGAAAACGATCATATCCGCCGTTTCCATATCTGCCGCTTTTTCCATACCCATTTCGGATAAAATACCGGCAATTTTTTCAGAATCGTGTTCGTTCATCTGGCAGCCATAGGTTTCGATATGGAAGCAGAGTTTGTTTTCTTTTATTTTATGAAAAAAATCTTTGTTCAAAATGGTCTCCAAAATCTTTTTACTTCCCTATTATACATCAATAAATGGCGTTTTGGTAGTAGAACCAGCACATGACGAGATAGAAAACTGCATAAACGACCGCAGCCGTCGTTTTATGTTTACGGGAAAGCGCCGCCTGCATTTCAAAGATCGGGTAAGCACCAAGCGTATAGCGAGCGCCGGAAAGCAGCCACGATGCGGATAAACAGAGGAAGGAATAGAGTGCCTGATAGACGGCATCACGCCAGTTCTTTTTTGCAAGACACCAGACAAGGCCTGCGGTAAAGACGAAAAACGCGAAAAGATTTGCCGCACCAACACCGACCGTAAAGGATGCGCCATAGGAATCTGCACTCGTCAGCTGCATGATCGCCGTTTTGAAGACTTCGATCGGGCTTGTCATATGCTGACTCCAGTTTTCCTGCTGGAACTTCATAAACTGCAGCGGATCGCCGAAAAGCGCATGGTTGATCTGCATATAGACCGCAAAACCGGCAAGCGCCATGAGCATCGCAAGTGCAAGCTTCAAAAGTTTCTGCAGAAGGACTCTGTCTTTCTTTTTGCACCAACGGATGAAGTTTTTCGCAAATTCATAGAACATGACGATACCGACCGAAAGACCGGGAAGCCTTGTCAGCGTTGTGAGAAAAGCAAAAATACCGCTGATGATAAATTTTTCTTCGCGGATATAGTACACCGTCAGGAACAGAAACAGGAGATACATACTTTCGCTCATCCCCGTCATCATGAAAAAGGAAAAAGGATAGAGCAAAAACAGGATAACGCCAAAAAGAGCATCTTCCCTATCCATATTTTTCAGAAGGAGGCGATACAGAACAAGCGCAGCTGCCTGACCGCAGATCGTCGAAATCACAACACCACAGAGCCAGACTTCCATTCCCGTCAGCAGATGCAGAAAGCGCATCGTATAGGGATATAGCGGCAAAAAGGCGATCAGATAGCGCTGATCTCCTTCCAGAACGTAACCGTCACGGGCTATCTGTACAAAGCTGTTGGAATCCCAGCGGGAAACGAAGCGCATATAGACATCCCCGAAAGTATGCGGCTGATTATCCGAACCGATTGCCAAAAGCATCAAGGCAAGGATCGTCAAAAACCAGATACCCAAGGCGATCAGCGGAATTTTAATCATATTTTTATCTTTAAGCTTAAACAAATCCATCATTATTTCCTCTCCTGCATATTATAGACGAAAATGATGGCTTTGTCATTCGGATGCACAGATAAAAAGCCGCCTTTTGGGCGGCTTTCCTTATTTTTTCTTCTTTTTTGGGATCTGCTTATGAACGGGATAGATCTCGTTATAGACGACGGACTCAATATCCGTATCCGGCGGTCGCTGGATCATGCCGGTCATTTCGTTCATCATAACGGTCGATTCATCAATTTCTTTATCTTTTCGCATAAATGCCTCCTTTTTGCTTATTTTTCCGCAAAAGAGCGCCATTTATACAAAAAAGCCCGCAGATTTTTCTACGGGCTATTTCTCTTTTTATTTGATCACGATTTTCGGTTTTTTCAGGGAAGCACGGTACAGAACAAATTTTCTGCCGATGACCTGCACTTCGGAAGCGCCGATCGCTTCTGCGAGTCTGTGTTCGAGGTCGCGGACATTTTCATCGCAATTTTTCAGAACGGAGCATTTGATCAGTTCATGCGCTTCGATAACGGTGTCTGCCTCTGCAATGACCGATTCGGTAAGACCTTCTTTGCCGATAAATAAAATATCGGGAAGTGTATTTGCGAGCGAACGGAGGTATGCTCTCTGCTGGCTCGTAAGCTCTCTTGCAACTCTTTTTTCTTCCATATTTTTCATCCTTTAATCTACAAAGTCAAAGCTGAGACCGTTCATGCGGACTTCATCGCCATCCTGTGCGCCGAAATCGCGCAGTGCCTTAATGATGCCGAAGTCTTCAAGCAGCTTCTGGAAATGACGCATCGAATCGGGATCGTCCGGAATGGTTCTGCCGAAGATCTCGTCGATAAGCGTACCGTTGACCTCGAGCGTACCATCTTCGCCACGGGAAATATCGTAATCGCGCATGACGCTTTCCATTTCCCATTCTTCGATGATACCCTCTTCTTCGAGTGCTTCGGGGATCGGAAGTTCCGGTAAAACTTTGATCACGGCATCGAGGACTTCATCCGTACCGATACGTGCCGCTGCACACATGGGGATCACGGGAATGCCTTTTTTGCCAAGTTTTTCGGTCAGCTGTTCCAAATATTCATCCGAAGCAGGATCATCGATCTTGTTGGCAACGACGATCTCCGGTCTTTCCGCAAGCTCTTCGCTGTATTGATAAAGCTCTTCACGGATACTGTCGTAATCTTCTACGGGGTTTCTGCCGTCTGCACCGGAAACATCGACGATGTGGACGATCATTCTTGTGCGTTCGATATGACGGAGGAAATCATGCCCAAGACCAACACCTTCGGATGCGCCTTCGATAAGACCGGGGATATCCGCCATAATGAAGCTCACGCCGCGATGCGTAACAACGCCAAGGTTCGGGGAAAGCGTCGTGAAGGGATAATTTGCGATCTTCGGTTTTGCGTTGCTGACCATCGAGAGGAAGGTCGATTTGCCGACATTCGGGAAACCGACAAGACCAACGTCTGCGATAGATTTCAGCTCTAAAATGACATATCTGCCGAGTGCTTTTTTGCCGGGCGTGGAAAAACGTGGAGCTCTTCTCGTCGGTGTTGCAAAACGGGCGTTGCCTTTGCCGCCTATGCCGCCTTTTAAGACGACTCTTTCGCCTTCTTCGCGCATATCGACGGCTACTCTGCCGGTTTCTTCATCGATGATAACGGTGCCGACGGGAACTTCGATGATCCTGTCCTGTCCGTTTTCACCTTTCATATTTTTACCGCTGCCGCCTTGCCCATTGCCGGCTGTAAATTTCTGGTTCGGTCTGAATTCGGCAAGGGTACGCGTACGCGTCGAAGCACGGAAAACGATATTTCCGCCTCTGCCGCCATCGCCGCCATCGGGACCGCCATCGGGTACATATTTTTCGCGCCTGAAAGAAACAGCGCCGTTGCCGCCGTTGCCTGCGCAAATATAAATTCTTACTCTATCTACGATCATGCCTCATCATCCTTTATAAATCTGCAGATGTCGTGTAAAAAACAGCTTTCACAGGCCGGCTTTTTTGCCGAACAGACCTGCCTGCCGTGGTAGATCAGCCAATGATGTGCCTCACCCCATCTATCTTTTGGGAAAAGCGCACAGAGATCCTTTTCGATCTTTAGGGGATCGCCCTTGTTTTCGGAAAGGCCGATGCGGTAAGAAACACGCATGATATGCGTATCGACCGCAAAACCCGGAATCCCAAAGGCATTGGACAAAACAACATTTGCCGTTTTTCTGCCGACACCGGGAAGCTTGACAAGCTCATCCATTTCGGGCGGAACTTCCCCGCCGTAATCCGAAACGAGCAGCTTTGCCGTTGCGATAATATTTTTTGCCTTGACCTGATAGCAGCCGCAGCTCTTGATAATTTCTGCCACATCGGAAAACTCTGCCTGCGCCAAGTCACTCGGCGTCGGGTACTTCGGGAAAAGCACACGGGTGACCTTATTGACGCGGACATCCGTACATTGCGCCGATAGGATCGTTGCGATCAGAAGTTCGAAGGGATTTTCGAAAAGAAGAGACGGCTTTGAGCCAATATAGACCTCTTCAAGCCGTTTCATGATCTCATTTTTTGTTTCTATGCTGATACTTTTCATTGATCTTTTTTCTTTTTTAGCGGCGTTACGACGAACCTGATGACAAAGAACATGATCGGAAGCGGAAGGATATTCACCAAAGCATAGCGGATCAGCTCATGCATCGAGCCTTCGGGGAAGATGATCGTCAGAAGCCACTGAATAAAGAGATTCGGGAGTGCCGTTAAGGCATAGGCGAACATTCGGCGAAGTTCCCATTTCGTACGGAACGCAATTTTTGTCTGCGTTGTATAGGCAAAGGGAAAGCAAAGCACAAAGTTCAGAATCGTCGGCCAAGGATCGGGAAAACCGATCAGCACGCCAAAAAGGAGCGTTACCGCATAACCAACGACTGTATTGACACCCGAAGCGAAGAGAAAACGGAAAAACTCTTTATCCCAGAAAAACAGGAAAAGTTTTTTCATTATTTGCCAAGTCTTCCGCAGCAATGTTTATATTTTTTGCCGCTGCCGCAGGGACAGGGATCATTTTTGCCGACTTTTTTCTCGCTGACTGCTCTGCCGGAAACACGGTATGCCTTTGTGATCTCTTTTCTCTTTTCTTCTGTTAAGATCGCATCCCACTGCGGGAGTTCATAGAGCCACTTTGCCTTTGCCTTGAGCATATTGAAATAGAGCTTTTCAAGGTCTACATCAAGAGCGATATCGCTGTCTTCTTCGATCGTATCGAGGTCATAGGGAGCTTTTAAGCTGTCGTTGATGCCGTCGATGAAACCCATGAAGATGACGTTTTCCATCTCGAATTCTTTTGCGAGATCGGAAAGCTTGCCTGTATAAACGTGCTCATGGTTAGCCAGAAGTTTTTCATAGTTTGCTGCTTCAGCACCGTAGTATGCGGAAACGAACTGCGGGTTCTGTGCGTTGGAGCTGATAAGGTCCTGCCAATTTGCGTAAAGTGCCATTTTATTCACCTTTTCCTTTTATTTCAGTAAATTTTCAAGATTGCTGCGAATTGCGGCAATAAATTCTTTGGTATTGAGGGTTTCTGCATCGCCTTCGAAGATTGCGGCTAAGTCGCCGGTCATTTTTCCGCTTTCAACGGTCGAAAGTGTTGCTTTTTCGAGCTTCTTTGCAAATGCGGAAAGCTCTTCGTTGCCGTCCATTTCACCGCGCTTATTCAATGCGCCTGTCCATGCAAAGATGGTTGCGATCGGGTTTGTGGAGGTTTCTTCGCCCTTGAGGTAGCGATAATAATGTCTTGTGACGGTGCCGTGTGCAGCTTCGTATTCATAGTTGCCATCGGGGGAAACGAGGACAGAGGTCATCATCGAAAGACTGCCGAATACGGTTGCGACCATATCGCTCATGACATCGCCGTCGTAGTTTTTGAGTGCCCAGATAAAGCCGCCGTTCGAACGGACTACCCTTGCAACAGCGTCATCGATCAAAGTATAGAAGTATTCGATGCCGAGCTCTTCGAACTTTGCCTTATATTCATTTTCATAGATCTCCTGGAAGATATCTTTGAAAGTATGATCGTATTTTTTGCTGATCGTATCTTTTGTGGAGAACCAGAGATCCTGCTTTGTATCGACTGCAAAGTTGAAGCAGCTTCTTGCAAAGCTGGAGATCGAATCACGGGTATTATACATGCCAAGAAGGATGCCGCCGTTTTCGTTGTAGGAATAGATTGGGAGCCTTGTTTCGCCGTTTTCATCGGTATAAACGAGCTCTGCGGTCGCTTTGCCTTCGATCTTTGCTTCGGTATCTTTATAGATATCGCCAAAAGCGTGTCTTGCGATTGTGATGGGTTTTTCCCAGTTTCTGATATAGGGTGTGATGCCTTTTACGATGATCGGCGCACGGAAAACAGTGCCATCGAGCATCGCACGGAGTGTACCGTTGGGGCTCTTCCACATTTCTTTTAAGTTGTATTCCTTAACACGGGAAGCATTGGGTGTGATTGTTGCGCATTTTACGCCGACACCGTACTTTTTGATCGCATTGGTCGCGTCAACGGTGACCTGATCGTTTGTTTCATCACGATACGGCAGGCCAAGGTCATAGTATTCTGTTTTAAGGTCTACAAACGGAAGGATCAGCTGTTCTTTGATCTCTTTCCAGATAATTCTCGTCATTTCATCGCCGTCAAGTTCAACAAGCGGAGTGTTCATTGGGATCTTTGTCATCTGCATAGAACTCCTATCATATGTTTCCCGTAAAGTTTAGCATAATTGCATCATTTTTTCAAATCAAACGCGAAGTTTTTACATAAATATTTCGAAGCACCGCATATTGCCGCATGAAATTGGGCAAACATAAGCATGAGCTGAAAAATGTACGGGAAGAATTTTGGAGGCTCAGAATTATGATCGCAAAAGTTGAACTATGCGGTGTGGATACTTCCGCTCTGCCTGTCATCCCCGATTCACGCTTAAAGGAATATTACAGAAAAATCAATGCCGGCGATAAACAGGCACGGGAAGAATTTATCCGCGGAAATTTAAGGTTGGTATTATCGATCGTGCAGCGCTTTGCCTTAAGAGGCGAAAATATGGATGATCTTTTTCAGGTCGGCTGCGTTGGGCTGATCAAGGCTGTGGACAGATTTGACGTTTCTTTGGATCTTCGCTTTTCGACTTATGCCGTGCCCATGATCATCGGCGAACTCAAGCGGTATTTGCGTGACGGAAGCCCGATCCGTGTCAGCAGATCGATCCGTGATACAGCTTACCGCGCATTTCAGGCAAAACAGGAATTTATCAAAACACACGGACAGGAACCGACTTTGGAGCAGCTTGCGGAAAATATGAAAATCGAAACGACCGCACTTTCTTATGCCATCAGCGCCGTACAGGAACCCGTTTCGCTGTATGAACCGGTTTTTCAGGAAGGCGGCGATAATCTTTTGCTGATGGATGCCCTTTCGGACGATAAAAACAGCGACGAAAGCTGGCTTACGCATGTTGCCTTAAAGGATTCGATCGAAAAGCTTCCCGCAAGAGAAAAAAATATCCTGCGGCTGCGCTATTTTGAAGGAAAGACACAGATGCAGGTTGCCGGTGAGATCGGTATTTCGCAGGCACAGGTTTCAAGGCTTGAACGCTCTGCCTTAAAAAGCCTAAAAAAGAACTACGAAGAAAAATGAGCCCGATCAATTTCGGACTCATTTCCTAAAAATCATATTTTAGTCAACATCAAGCGCCATGATATAGTCGATGTGCTCGAGAGACATTTTGTGGTTATAGCTGCACCATGTATCGGACCAGCGGATCATGCTGCCCTTTGTTCTGCCGGGATCGCAATAGATAATACCCTTGCTGTCATATTTTACAGCGACGATGGCATGTCCATGAGAACCCTTCTGGAAATAGAGAACAACGCCTTCGGGGTTTCTATCGAGAGCTTCCTTAATAGCTGCTTCTGTATTCTTTTCGGGATCCTTGACATAGGTTCTGCCTGTGGAAGAATAGGAAGACAGATACGGGGAATCCGAATCAAGTGCACAAACAAGCGTTACACCGAGGTTGCCTGCAATGCGCTGGAGGTTGCCGCCTGTGGAATTGTTGTTTGCCTTATAGACCGTCTTCGGGGTTGCATAGACACCGGCATTCGTGAGAACCATTGCGTATGCGGAAATAAGGCAGGCATTCTTTTCAACAGAACTGGAGAATCCCCAGGCATCATCGCCCTGATTATAGGTCGTATAGGTCCTGCCTGTATCGGGATCTGTATAGACAACGCCGACATTCGGGGAAAGATAGGTCGTTTCTTTTAAATGATCGACAACGACATAGCCTTCCTTATCGCAATCGAGGCAGCGGACGTTTGCCCATGTATAGCCATCGGCCGTGATCAGCGTTGCATCGATCTTTTCCACAACGGTTCCGTTATATAAAACTTCGATGATCTCAGCATTGACTGTCGGCTGTGTGCGGAAATTCAACTCACCCGCGGAAATTGCATAATATGTACGCTTTTCAAAATTCTCATCGGGAATTTCTGTGCTGCCCTTTAAGAATTTGCCGACGATATAGCCTTCGTTGCCGTTTGCGCTGTTGCGGACGTGATACCAGATGTAGCCGTCTGCAGAAGTTTCGGAATCATCAAGACGAATGACAACATCGTCTGTTACGAGGATCTCGATAATGGTCGAAGATGTTGTCGGGCCTTCACGCAGGCAAGCCTGAGAAGCTGTGACGATATAATAATCGAGCATTTCTTCGCCTTCGACATAGGGCGTGAGGTATTTATCGGCAACATAGCCCGTTGTATCGGTTCCTTCGATCCAGATATGATACCATGTATAGCCATCCGCTTCGGTTACACTGTCATCGATTCTCGCCACTTTATCGCCTTTGACAAACTGACCGACCTTGTTGGAAGATGTTGTCGCTTCTTCGCGGATGTTCAGCGTATTGGAAATAACGGTGTAGTATGCGGTTACGGTATAAGCAGGTGTGTCTGTGGTGTTGTCGCCGCCTGTTGTGTTGTCACCGCCGGTCGTATTGTCACCGCCGGTCGTATCATCACCACCGGTCGTATTGTCACCGCCGGTTGTATCATCACCACCGGTCGTATTGTCACCGCCGGTTGTATCATCACCGCCGGTTGTGTTGTCACCGCCGGTTGTATCATCACCGCCGGTTGTATCATCACCGCCTGTGTTGTCACCGCCGGTTGTATCATCACCGCCGGTTGTATTATCGTCGCCTGTGTTATCGCCGCCAGTTTCCGGAGGTGTGACAACGGGTTCATCGGGTGCTTCTGTCGCTTCAAGGAAAGACTTGACGATATACCCCTGAAGACCTGTTTCGACAACTTCGATATGCCACCAAGTATAGCCGTTCTTGACGGTTTCGCTGTTATCGATGCGCTTTAAAACTTCACCTTTTTTGATGAGGATGAGTTTTTTGGAGCTTGTCCCTGCTTCTTCGCGGATATTGGCTTCCGTTGCTTTCAGCTTGTGATATGTCGGCTCAAAAACTTCGGGTTCTGTCGGTTCGGAAGGTTCGACAGGCGTTGTTGTTTCAGGCGGTACAACAGGTGTCTGTTCGGGTGCTTTTGTTTCTTTTAAATACTTTGCAACAAGGTAGCCCTCTTTGCCGCTTGCAGCGATCCTGACGTGTGCCCATGTATAGCCATCTGCCTTGGTCTCGGAATCATCAAGACGGATAACTTCAGCGCCTTTTTTCAGCGTTGCCACTTTTGCAGAAGAAGTCGTGGGCTTTTCACGGACGTTCAGCGTATTGGCTGTGATCGTGCAATACTGCTCTGTGGTTTCCGCATCGTTATAGGCATATTCTTCGGCATATTCCGCCATGATATAGCCTTCTTCGCCTGTTGCCTGTACCTTTACGGCATACCACTCTGTTTCTTCGGCTTTGACCGTATCGGCTGCTGTTTTGATCAGGATCGTACCCTCTTCCAGAACGAGAACGACATCTGCGGAAGAAGAAGCGGTCTTTCTCATATTGAGAAGCTTTGCTGTGACTTTCAGGTAGCCATGGTTGGTTTCTTCGGTGCCGTCTTCAACATAATAACCATCGGGTGCTTCCGTTGCGGTGATATATTTTGCGGCAACATAGCCTTCATTGCCCGAAGCGACAACACGAACATGATACCAAAGATAGCCATCGGCATCCGTTGCCGTTGTATCAAGGCGCAGAAGAACGGCATTTGTCTTTAAGATCTCGATTTTTTCGGAAGACAGCGAAGGTTCCGCACGAAGGCAAAGCTCCGATGCCTTTACCTTAAAAAAGCTGTCCGCTGCATATGCGCCATTAAGTGTCAGTGCGCTGACCATAGCAAACGCAAGAACAAAGCACAGAATCCGACGCAGTGTTTTTTTCATAGGGATCATATCCTTTCGGTAACAAAACTTTACGTTAAGCATAACATGCCAAAATACATCATATATAATATACGATTTTGTCCTTTTTGTAAACAGCCCGCACAACATTTAGCAGATTTATGACAATTCGGTAACAAGTATATGTATATTGAAATGATTTTCAAGTATTGCTATAATTTAAGCATAAACTTACGGCAGGTAACGAACGATGAACAGAAAACTGATCGCAGCAGCACTGGCAGCGGCGATTTTCATGAGCGGCTGTGCAAAAAAGCGCGACCGTTCCGAATATGTTAAGGAAAGCACACAGAATACACCGACAGCTTCCGCAGAAATAACGGAAATCCCCTCTTTGCCGGAAGATACCGCTTCGGCAGAAGCTATTCTTTTAACCGAAAAAGACAGCGATGCCATTGCCCCAAGCGAAAACAGCTACGGTGCTGTTTTTACCATGACTGCGGACGAACTTTTGGAAAAGATCAACGCCGTCTGGAAGGACATGCACGGCAATGAGCTTATTTCCGAATGGATGCGCAGCAGTAAGGAAGAAGATATGAACGGCGTTTTATGCACTTCCTATTATTTCCGCGAAGACATCCGCGCGCTCACAGAGGCTACGATCAACATTTCTGTGGAAGAAGAAAGCGGTCTTATCCGAAACATCCTCATCCATTGCGATATGGAAAACATCGGCGAAAACAAAAAAGCGGTTTACGGCGAATTTGTCAAAGCGGTCATCCGTGCCATGATACCGGAGCTTGACGATACAGCTGCCGAAGCCCTTTTGCAGGATCTTTACGCCAATATGTATGAATTTGACCTCGAAGGCCCAAAACCCGTCTATTTTTTCCGCGAAAATAAGAGCATTTCTTACCGCAAGCTCGGGCTGAATACCGTTTCCATCGAACCGCTGACAAACGAAAAGAAAGCCTTGAACGAAAGCATCGGCTATACATACCGCGACATCGACTGAGGGACAAAATGAAAAGTGTTTACGACGAAATTTACCAAAGCCTGAAACCACGCGTCAAAAACAGCGCATGGATCGTATCCGATCTGCAGCAAAGCCTGCCCGAAAACGCAAAGCGCTGCCTTGATCTTACGCTCGAAGATTTTAACCTTTTGGGCAAACCTGCGGAAATGATCTGGTATCTTGGCGATTCCGTTGAGCGATGGGATCTTTCACACCTCGAAGCGATGACAAAAATGCAGGTTGATGGCTTCGGCAGCCTGAATATTCCGCTTTGCTACGTCACGGGAAACCACGATTATGACTATATGCGCTACAGAAAGGAAGAACTGCAGTTAAAAACACCCGTTATGCCTTTTTATGATGCCGTTCGCGCAAAAGAAGGTTGGCACACGACAAAAACACCGCAGGATCTGTATTTTAAGGTAAAGCTCGGCGACTACCCTGTTTATTTCTTCTCCGACCATATCGATAACGAAAACCGATGGCTCGTCACGCACAGCCACATCGTTTACGGCGAGGAATACTACCCTTATACGCAAAAAGATGCCGATGCGATAAGACAAGAGATCATAAACGAAAATCATGGCGTTATTACCGCTTCGCATTACTGCATGCCCGGTGGAAACAGAGACAGCTACCTCATGAGCAAGCTCACGCCTCTTCCGGAAAATGTGCTCATTCATTTTTACGGGCATTCGCATATCGGTGACTTTGAATGGGGAGGAAAAGACGCTTACCGCCGTATTGCATGGGTTGATTTTGAAGATATTCCGCAGATCGACGTGGCAAGCATGGAAAACATCCGCGGCTCTTTCTGCCGTTCTGCTCTGCTGCAGATCTATGATGACGACACGATGGCGGTATTTTTCCGCAATCACGATGCGCATTGCTTTACGGAGGTTTATTTTCCCGCAAAAGATAAACAGGTCCTCACCATTCCGCATGAGGAAAGGCAGAGGATCATCCGCGATCACATTCATTATGTATAAAAAACGCCCTTACGGGCGTTTATTTTTTAATACTGACAGAACTCGACGATGTTGCCGTCGGGATCCATAAAATAGACGGAGATCATACTGCCGAACCTGCCGATCCTTGTGACAAGCTCACGCTCGGGCATGATGCCGTTTGCCTTTGCACGATTTAAAAAGTCGTGGATATCTTCGCTGAGCTCAAAGCAGAAATCTGCACTTCCGGGCTGCACATTTCTTGCGTGCGGTGGAAGTTCCTTCCCCATCGTCTGGACATTGATTTTTATATTTTCCGCATGAAGCTCATATCTGCCGAAAACCTCGAAAGATTCAAAGCCCAATGCTTCGTAAAATGCGACACATCTCCTGACATCCGTTGTTGTGATAACGAGGTGGTCAAGCTTTTTGATACCGATCATGACATACTCCAACAATTAACTTCTCAAACCATTATAGCGCTTTATTTTATGAAAGTACAGCAAAATCAAGCGGTTTAAGGGGAATACTTTGTTAAATTTATATAAAAATTGACAAAAAAGCCCTTTTCTTTGTATGATGGAAAGAGAACCGATAAGGAGAAAATTCTATGCGCATCACACCGAATGTTTACCTGCTTTCCGGCTTTGCCTATGGCCTTCACCCGAACGCTTACG
>SVGZ01000039.1 GCA_015056045.1 Clostridiales bacterium
CGAGCGCGCCCAGTGGGCGAAACAGCGAGCGGACGAGGTGAGCTTTGCTGGAATCCCTCCAGGCACGCCAACAAAGAAACCACCGTGAATTCGGTGGTTTTTTTGTTATAAAATAGGCAAAATCGTTACAGGGGTGCATAATTCAGCCAATATGTTATAATAAACGAAAGAAGTCGAAAAACGGAGGGAAGATATGTTGCCGATAGAAAATTATCACGCAGCGCTTGCTTTTGCCAAAGAAAAACACGAAGGGCAATGCAGAAAAGGCGGAGATCCCTATATCACGCATCCGATCGCCGTGGCAGAGATCCTTCGGGAAAAGGGTTTCGGCATCGATTATCAGATCACGGGGCTTTTCCACGATCTGCTCGAAGATACCGATGCATCGGAAGCGGAGATCCTTTCGCTTGGCAATGCGGAAATTTTGGAAGCAGTCAAATGCCTGACGAAAACCGAAGGCTATGTGATGGCAGAATATATTGACGGAATCCGCAAAAACGAGATGGCATATGCTGTCAAAGCTGCAGACAGACTCCATAATCTGCGCTGTGCAGGCGAGGCTTCGGAAAGCTTCAGGCGCCGTTATATTGCGGAATCCCGTGCATGGTATCTGGATTTTGATCCGGAAATCATTGCAGCTGTCGAAGCGCTTGAAAAAACTTTACTGTGAGGAAAAATGCTCAACAATACAGGATTTGACCTTTGGTCCGAAAATTATGAAAAATCAGTCCGCGAAAGCTTTCTTTCGGATTCTTATCCTTTTGCGGGCTATACGGAGTTATTATCGCGCATTTATGGCGATATTCTTTCCCGAAATGGAAAAACATATCTTGATATCGGCATCGGCACAGGGATTTTGGCAAAGAAACTCTATGATAACGGTCTTGCCATAACGGGAATTGATTTCTCTAAAAAAATGCTTGCCATTGCTGCGGAAAAAATGCCCGATGCAAGGCTTTTGCTCTGTGATTTCGGGGAAAACCTGCCCGAAGAAATAAAAAACGACCGTTTTGATGCGATCGTTTGCACTTATGCCATACATCATCTGGATTATGAGGCGCAGAAAAACCTCTTGAGGAAGCTTTTGCCGCTGCTTTCCAAAAACGGCAGACTCTATATCGGCGATGTTGCTTTTGAAACGATGGAAGAACTGGAAGCCTGCAAAAAGGCAAACATCGAAGATTGGGATACGGATGAGCTTTATCCTGTCCTCGAGAATTTCAAAAACGAATTTGATGTGGAATTCGAAAAAATCTCTTTCTGTGCCGGAATTTTTACCTTCCGTGCATGAATTTATCCTATCCGGGAAACATAGATATAACAAAAAGTTGTTTTTCGGGGGATCATATGGAAGATAAAACGGCAAAAAAGAAAATTTTATGGGGTATTCCTGTGCAGTTTGCGCTGGGAGCCCTTTTTCATTTTCTCTATGAATGGACGGGTGAAAATTTTGTTATCGGTCTGTTTTTTCCGGTCAACGAAAGTATTTTTGAGCATCTGAAGCTCGTTCCGCTGCCTTGGCTGATCTGGTGGGTGTTTGCCGGCAGAAATGTTAAAGAAAAAGACCGCTGGTACACGGCCTGTCTATCTTCTGTCGTGACGGCACTGCTTCTCATGCCGCTTTCTTTTTATTTTTATCGCTATGCGCTGAATGTCCGCCTGGATTTCATCAATATTCTGCTGCATCTGTTCTGCTCGGCAATGGGGCAGATCGTCGGTCTTCATTTCTGGAAGCACACGAAGGCAATTAAAAAGAGCATTTCGATCGGGATCATTCTCTTGTTGATCATCGCTTTTGCTGTTTTGACGATCATTTCGCCGAAACTGCCGCTGTTTTTTGACGGAGTAAGCGGAAAATTCGGGAGATAATAAAAAAGGCATCTTCCTGTTGGAAAATGCCTTTTCGTGTATTTCTTAGTGGTGGAAAAGTCTCATGCCGGTGAAAGCCATCGCCATGTTGTATTTGTTGCAGGTTTCGATGACGTTATCATCACGGATGGAACCGCCCGGTTCAGCAACATAGGAAACACCGCTTCTTCTTGCGCGTTCGATGTTGTCGCCAAAGGGGAAGAATGCATCGCTGCCCAGGGATACGCCTGTGATCTTGGAAAGGTAAGCTCTCTGTTCGGATTTTGTGAAAGCTTCGGGCTTCTTTGTGAAGTAATTCTGCCAGTTGCCGTCTGCCAAAACATCTTCCGGGAAATCGCCGAGATATACGTCGATCGCATTGTCTCTTTCCGCTCTGCCAAGGGAATCGATGAAAGGCAGAGAGAGAACCTGTTCGCACTGACGGAGATGCCAGAAATCTGCCTTGCCGCCTGCGAGTCTTGTGCAATGGATACGGGACTGCTGACCAGCGCCAACACCGATAGCCTGACCATCAACAGCATAGCATACAGAGTTAGATTGTGTGTACTTCAGTGTGATAAGAGAGATGATAAGATCGCGGACAGCGCTTTCGGGGATGTTCTTATTTTCGGTAACGATGTTCTTTAAGAGATCAGCATCGATTTTGAAGTTATTGCGGCCCTGTTCAAATGTGATGCCATAGACCTGTTTGTGTTCAACTTCTGCGGGAACGAAATCCTTGTCGATCTGCACGATGTTGTAGTTGCCGTTCTTTTTCTTTTTCAGAACTTCGAGTGCTTCGGGTGTGAAGCCGGGTGCGATAACACCGTCGGAAACTTCGCGGCGGATGAGGCGAGCTGTTGTTACGTCGCAAACGTCGGAAAGTGCGATCCAGTCGCCGAAAGAGGACATTCTGTCTGTACCTCTTGCGCGTGCATAAGCTGTGGCGAGTTCGGAATCATCAAGACCTTTAACGTCGTCAACGAAGCAAGCTTTTTTAAGAGCATCGCTCATGGGAAGACCAACTGCTGCAGAAGTGGGGCTGACATGCTTGAAAGATGTTGCGCATACCATGCCTGTTGCTTCTTTGAGTTCCTTAACGAGCTGCCAGCTGTTGAAAGCATCGAGGAAGTTGATGAAGCCGGGTCTGCCGGAAAGGATCTCGATCGGGAGGTCGCTGCCGTCATGCATGAAGATCTTTGCGGGCTTCTGGTTCGGGTTGCATCCGTACTTGAGTTCAAATTCTTTCATTATATTAATTCTCCGAAAATTGATTTGCTTAGTTGTTTTTGTTGAAAAGTCTTGCCTCATATTCGCCGGTTTCGATGTCGATCGTGCGGACGTAGAGGGAGATCTTGTTTGCTTCGTTTAAGCTTTCCCAGATATTGTTTGCGAGTTCGTCGATGTCGCCTTTTAATTCGACTCTTCTGGGTTCGCCTGTGAATGTCGGGATCGGGTTGCCATCCTGATTGTATGTGCTGATGAAGTGTGCAACGCCGTTGATGCCGGAATAGCTGAATGTATAGCGGTCACATGCGGAGCCTTCGCTGTCAGCGCTCTTGAGAATGCTCAGTTTATAGGAAAGACCGTTTTCGATATCGATGATACCGCTGATGCGGGGTGTGTAGTTCGGTGCATCGGGTTCGAAGCAGCGTGTTTCGAGTGCTTCTTCAAAGCTCTTGCCGTCATTTAAGAAATCATAGATCGTATCGGTCTGGTTGCCGTTTGTAACGATCGTTTTTTTGCCGAAAACACGGATAGGGGAGTAGATGATAAGGGAAGGATCTTCTACCTTGGAAGCGTCGAAGGGATAGATAACAACGTCGTCACCTTCGATGTTAAAGATACGGTTGCGGCTGTTGGCGCTTCTTCCCATGATGAAATAAGCAAATACAGCCTTCTTGCCGTCTTCGGATTTGCCGATCATGATGCCTCTTCCGGGGTAGGTGTTGCCGGCGAGGATTTCAAAAAAGTTTTTGTTTTCGTATACGTTCATGTTGTTCCTCACTTTGTTTTTGCTTTTTTTGTATGCGCCATGCATCCGTTGTAAAAAAGACCTTCGCCGGGGTTTAGGCATGACAAGGGGCGAACCGAGCCTTTGTATACAAAGCGATTTTGCATACAAAAAAAGCAGACCTATTTGGTTAAAAACAGAGCTGCCCAGGCGGTCGGCGTTATCATGCTTCTGCTTCCCCGTGGTTAAGCCCACTTTTCCGCCAGTTGCAAAAGCATTGGTTTTATTTACAAATAGATAATAACACAGAAAAATGCTTCTTGCAAGCAGAAAACCAAATATTCATAAAAATTACTGCAATATTTTTCATAAAAACTGCCAAAAATCCGAACGATGCTTTAATGTATTAGCATAAAATTTAAGAAAACGAGATATTTTCCCGAAGAATAATATATGAGTATTCTGTTTTTTTCGTTTTAAAATTCCTAACGCAGCGTTCATAATCTTGTTACAAAATAAACCGGAAAACCCTTGACGAAAACCCCAAGTAGTGGTATTTTATAGTTATGTTAGCACTCGACCTAAATGAGTGCTAACAGACAAGAGATAAGGAAAGGAGCCAAAGATATGGAATTGACACCGAGAAAGCTGGCGATCCTGCAGGCGATCGTCGATGAATATATCATGACGGGTATGCCCATCGGCTCCAGAACGATCTCCAAGCGTGAAGATATGCATATTTCCCCGGCAACGATCCGCAACGAAATGGCAGATCTCGAGGAAGAAGGCTACCTTGTTCAGCCGCATACTTCCGCAGGCAGAATCCCTTCGGATAAGGCATACAGACTTTATGTCAATATGCTGATGCGCGTCACAGCGCTCGATGAAGGCGAAAGAAACGTCATCAAGAGCTATTTTGATGTGAAAATGGCAGAGCTTGAGCAGCTCATCGATGTTACGGCAACGGCACTTTCCGAAACGACCATGCTGACAAGCGTCGTCATGGCACCGCAGTTTTCACAGATGCGGATGAAGCGTGTGCAGATCGTCAAACTGACGGATACATTGGCCCTGGCAATTTTTGTTATGGATACAGGTCTTGTCCGTGATGTTCCGATTGAAACACCTCCGGGCTTAACGCCGGAATATTTTGAAGTTTTATCGGCAACACTTTCCCGCTGCGTCGAAGACAGAACACCGATCGAAGCGATCGCAGAGATCAGAAGTGCCCTGAATGATAATATGCAGCAGCATAAAAGCTTCCTCAATGCGATTATCGGTGCAGTCGGCAAAAACGAACATAAACCCGGCAGTACAAAGGTTGTATTCGGCGGAACGGAAAACATTTTCAATCATCCGGAATACCAGAATGTCGAAAAGGCAAAAGGCTTCCTGCAGCTTTTGGAAAAGCGCGACGGACTCTATAATATGCTGCGTCAGGCAACGGATATGGAGTTCACCATTAAAATCGGCTCGGAAAACGAGATCGATCAGTTGAAAGATATGAGCGTTGTAACGGCGACGTACAGAGTCGGCAAACAGAAAATCGGCTCCTTTGGCGTCATCGGACCGACGAGGATGAATTACGCAAAGGTCATCAGCGTACTTTCCTGCGTCGGAACGAGTATGAGCCGGATACTGGAATATATGCTCGATGAAGATATCAATAAATAGGTTTAGGAGTTAACATGACCAAAAAGGACGAAAAAACGCTGTATAATGAAGTTCTCGAGGATGTTACGGCTGAAGCGGTAAATCCGGAAGAAGAAACAGCGGCTGAAGATCCGAAAATTGCGGAACTGACGGCACAGGTCGAGGAATATAAAGACCTCTACCTTCGCGCAAGAGCAGATTTTGAAAACAACAAAAAGAGAAATGCAACGCTTGCGGCAAAATCTTATCAGGATGGCAAGATAGACGCGATCGAAAAGATTTTACCCATTGGCGATAATTTTGACAGAGCGCTTGATGCGGCAAAAGATAACGAAGCGATCCGCACAGGCATTGAACTTATCAAAAAGCAGTTTGAAAAAGCTTTGGCAGACCTCGGCGTAGAAGAAATCGAAGCGGAAAACAAACCCTTTGATCCGAACTTCCATAATGCCGTTATGCAGCAGCCCGCGGAAGAAGGCGAAGAGCCCGGAACCGTTAAGACAGTCCTTTTGAAGGGCTATAAGACCACAGACAGAGTCATCCGTCACAGCATGGTCATCGTAAGAGAGTAAATTTCAGAGAGAATTTGGAGGAATAAATTTTTATGGCAAAGATTATCGGTATTGACCTTGGTACAACAAACTCTTGTGTAGCCGTTATGGAAGGCGGCGAACCCGTTGTCATCCCTAATGCGGAAGGCGCAAGAACAACAGCATCCGTCGTAGCATTCACAAAAGACGGCGAAAGACTCGTCGGTCAGGTCGCAAAGCGTCAGATGGTAACAAACCACGACAGAACCATCAGCTCCATCAAGAGAGATATGGGTACAGACAGAAGAGTTTCTATCGACGGCAAAAACTACAGCCCGCAGGAGATCTCCGCAATGATCCTCCAGAAGCTCAAAGCTGATGCTGAAAGCTATCTTGGCGAAACCGTAACACAGGCCGTTATCACATGCCCTGCATACTTCACAGACGCACAGAGACAGGCTACCAAAGACGCAGGCAAGATCGCAGGTCTTGAAGTCCTCCGTATCATCAACGAACCCACAGCTGCAGCTCTTTCCTATGGTCTTGATAAAGAACAGTCCCAGAAGATCCTCGTTTATGACCTTGGCGGCGGCACATTCGACGTATCTCTCCTTGAGATCGGCGATGGCGTTATCGAAGTTTTAGCAACAGCAGGCAACAACCGTCTCGGCGGCGATGACTTTGACCAGCGTATCGTAGATTACCTCGTACAGGAATTCAAGAGAACAGAAGGCGTTGACCTGAGCAAAGACAGATCGGCAGTACAGAGACTCCGTGACGCTGCAGAAAAAGCAAAGATTGACCTTTCCGGCGTTATGCAGACAAATATCAACCTGCCCTTCATCACAATGGATGCAACAGGCCCGAAACACCTCGATATCAACCTGACAAGAGCAAAATTCGAATCCCTCACAGCTGACCTTGTAAAAGCAACAGAAGGCCCGACACAGCAGGCTCTCCGTGATGCCGGCATGAGCGCAGGCCAGATCGATAAGGTCGTCCTCGTTGGCGGTTCTTCCCGTATTCCCGCTGTTCAGGAA
>SVGZ01000040.1 GCA_015056045.1 Clostridiales bacterium
TAGTTACATGCAATTCCGTTTTTTGCTTCATACTTCTCCTGTTCAGTCTCAATAAAGGTCTCTAATAAACCATTTGATTCTGTTTTTTCAATCGTCAATTGTTTCACCTTCAAATTCAAGTTTATCTGTCTGCTCACAGTATAGCAGAAAGATTATGGTTTTGCAATTTATCGTTTCAAAGATAAAAAACATTTATAACTTCACTTCATAAAAAATCTATATTTATTCAAAAAAACTTATGAGGAAATTTAGTGAAATAATGGCGTAACTCAAAAATTGTTGCGTTCGGTTTTATTAAAAACTCAATAAAGTGCATGAGCATCAGGTTTAAAAAATGAAATAAATACCGGATAATTTTCTATGTTGAGATTTTTGATTTTTTACTCCAAGAAAAATGAATTAATATTATACAAATTGCAATAATATACACATTTATCTAAAAACAAGGCTAAAACAAGAAAAAGACCATAAATAAGCGCATAAAATATGAAAAAAGTAATCAGCCGATTAATGCACTATATTATGTCAAGGTAAAATACTTGACATGCGGGAAGCTTTTTGTTATAATAACAAAGCTGGGCAAAAGCCCGCCTTTTGGAGGTTGTCGTGCGCGAAGGCAAAGATATGCGAATGGGTCTGCTGCTCGATTTTTATGAGCCGCTGATGACGGAAAAGCAAAGTGAGCTTCTCCGCAACTATTATGACCTTGACCTTTCGCTTTCAGAGCTTGCGGAGGATACAGGCGTATCGAGGCAGGCTGTGCAGTTTGCGCTGAAGAAAGCCGAAAAGAAGCTGCTGAGCTTTGAAGAAAAGCTCCGTCTGCGCGAAAGATACGAGGCTTCGCAGGCACTCATCGATGCTTTTGAAGCAGGCAAGGAAACGGCAGCACTGGTAGAAGACTTAAAAAAGGCATGGGAAGATTAAGGAGTACAGATGGCATTCGAAGGTTTATCCGAAAAACTTCAAAATGTATTTAAAAAGCTGACAGGAAGAGGTAAGCTTTCCGAAGCGGATATCAAAGCGGCGATGAGAGAAGTCCGCCTTGCGCTTCTGGAGGCAGATGTCAACTATACTGTCGTCAAATCCTTTGTCAAGCGTGTTTCGGAAAAGGCAGTCGGGCAGGAAGTTTTAAACAGCTTAACGCCCGGTCAGCAGATCATCAAGATCGTCCGTGATGAAATGGTAGAGCTTCTTGGCGGTCAGCGAACCAATATGGTCGTTGCACCGAAACCGCCGACGATCATCCTGATGGCAGGTCTGCAAGGTGCCGGTAAAACGACAATGTGCGGTAAGCTCGCCATGCACTATAAAAAGCAGGGCAAAAAACCGCTTCTCGTCGCTTGCGATGTCTATAGACCTGCGGCTGTCAAACAGCTCATCGTTGTCGGTGGACAGGCAGGCGTTCCCGTTTATGAAATGGGTCAGGGCAAACCGCTGACGATCGTTAAAAATGCGCTCGCACAGGCGGAAAACATGGGCAACGATGTCGTCATCATCGATACCGCCGGCAGACTTCATATCGACGGCGATATGATGGAAGAACTCGCTGCGATCAAAGATTTTGCCAAACCGCATGAAACGCTCCTTGTGATCGATGCGATGACAGGCCAGGATGCGGTCAATGCGGCAAAAGCCTTCAACGAAGAAGTTGAGCTTACGGGCGTTGTCTTAACAAAGGCAGATGGCGATACCAGAGGTGGTGCTGCACTTTCCGTTAAGGAAGTTACCGGCAAACCGATCAAATTCCTCGGTGTCGGCGAAAAATTAGAAGATCTCGAGCCGTTCTACCCCGAGCGAATGGCAAGCAGGATCCTCGGCATGGGCGATGTTCTTTCCCTTATCGAAAAGGCAGAAGCTGCTTTTGAGGAAAAGAAAGCGATCGAGCTGCAGGAAAAACTCAAGAAAGATAAATTCGACCTTGAGGATTATTTGGATCAGATGCAGCAGATCAAAAACATGGGCTCGATGCAGGATATTCTGGGGATGCTCCCCGGAGGCAATAAACTTGCCGGTGCAGAGATCGATGAAAAAGCACTTGCGCATACCGAAGCGATCATCCTTTCCATGACAAAGGCAGAGCGACAGGACCCGACGATCCTGAACGCAAGCAGAAGAAAGAGGATCGCAGCAGGCAGCGGTACATCCGTTCAGGAAGTAAACAGGCTCTTAAACCAGTTTACACAGATGAAAAAGCTGCTCCGCCAGTTCACCGGAAAAGGCATGAAGGGAATGGGCAAGCGCGGCAAACGCGGATTTATGGGGCTTCCGTTTTAATTAACAGCCCTTAAAGATATTGATAAAAAATTTTTTGGAGGAAATTTATCATGGCAGTAAAAATGAGATTTAAGAGAATGGGTTCCAAGAAAAATCCCTTCTACAGAATCGTTGTTGCAGATTCCAGAGCACCCAGAGATGGCAGATTCATCGAAGAACTCGGCAACTACAACCCCGCTACAAAAGAATTCAACATCAAAGCTGAAGCAGCTAAAGAATGGATCGGCAAAGGCGCACAGCCCACAGATACCGTTCGCGCTCTCTTAAAGAAGAACAGCATCATCGACTAATGGTGAAAACGATGCTTGAACTTGTTGAATACATGGTAAAAGCGCTCGTCGATCACCCGGAGGCAGTCGTCGTTAAACAGACCGCAGAAGACGAAGACAGTGTTACGATCGAACTTTCTGTTGCACAGGAAGATATGGGCAAAGTCATCGGCAAACAGGGCCGCATTGCGAAAGCCATTCGTACAGTCGTCCGTGCGGCATCCGCCAAGGATAAGAAAAAATACATGGTGGAAATCGTCGAATGAATACGAAACCTCTGATGATAGGCCGCGTTTTAAAACCGCAGGCTCTCAAAGGAGAGGTCAAGATCAAATCGGAAGCCCGGGATATCGAAATATTCCGGGAGCTTCCGTTTGTTTTTTTGAAGCGCGGAAAAGATTATATCAAATATGAAGTCGAAAGCGGCAGAACCTATAAGAACTTCGGCTATCTGAAGCTCAAAGGTGTCGATTCGCCCGAAGCTGCCGAAAAGCTCCGCGGTGAGTTTATCTATGCAGCGCGCGAACACGCATCGAAGCTCGAAGAAGATGAGCATTATATTGCCGATATCGAAGGGCTTCTCGTCATTACGGAAGAAGGCGAAGAACTTGGAGAGATCGAACGCATCATGCAGACAGGTGCAGCGGATATTTATTGCGTAAAAGGCAAAAAATCCTTTATGTTCCCGGCGATCGAGCGTGTCATCCTTGGCATTGACCTCGAAGCGGGGAAGATGACGGTTGCGAAAAAAGCGCTTGGTGAGGTTGCGATCTATGATTGAGTTTAATTGCCTGACCTTATTTCCGGAAATGTTTTCTTCGTTTACGGGAACGAGCATCTGCAAGCGTGCGATCGAAGCAGGTCATGTCGAAATTTCGCTGATCGATTTCAGGGAATACACGACGGATAAACACAGGCGTGTCGATGATTATCCCTTTGGTGGCGGAGCAGGTATGCTGATCGGTCCGCAGAGCGTTTTTGACTGTATGGAAGCGGTCAAAGAAAAAACTGCAGGCAAAAAAGTCCGCACGATCTATATGTCGCCCTCGGGAAAGACGCTTGATTCGGCAATGGTCCGCAGGCTAGCTTCGTATGATGCGGTAAATATTCTTTGCGGCCATTATGAAGGCGTTGACCAGCGCATTATCGATGAGCTGATCGATGAGGAAGTTTCCATCGGCGATTATGTTCTGACCGGCGGCGAACTCCCTGCCATGGTGCTGATGGACAGCGTCATGCGCTATGTTGATGGCGTTCTCGGCAATGGCGAAAGTGTTGTTTCCGAATCGCATGGTGAAGGCGGTTTGCTCGAATATCCGCAGTATACAAGACCGGCGGATTTCCGTGGATTGAAAGTCCCGGAAGTGCTTTTATCGGGGCATCATGCAAAGATATTGGCGTGGCAGCGCGAGCGCGCGATCGAAAAAACGGTTCGTGTTCGCCCGGATCTGATCAAAAAAGCCTCTCTTACCAAAAAGGAGAGAGACTATGCGGAAAGCCTTTTGCGTAAAAGCGAAAATACAGAAGAATAAGAAAGAGCTTCTTTCGGATGAGGGTTTCATCAAAGAAGCTCTTTTTTGTTTAGAATCGGCTGATCGCCATTTCGATCAGCATTTCGGAATGATCATTTGTACCATCCCATTGGCGGATGACGGATTTACCGACGACGCTGCTTGCCTCGAGGAAATAGCCTTTGCCGTCGATTTCGCCGATATATACAGCAACGTGGTGAATACTGCGGTAACGCGAGCATTTGGAACCGCAGGAGCATTTTGCATCTTCATAGTTTTTGAAGAAGACGAGATCGCCCGGTCTGATCTTGCTGATGTCGATCTCATAGGAAGCGAGTGCTTCTGCCTGATCATCCGAAACTCTCGGCAGGGAGACATTTTCCGTTGCGTAAACATAGCGGCTGACCTGTGAACAATCGGCTGAACCATAGGGATAGCCTGCAAAGCGCAATGCGGTAAGAACAAGCCTGTCTCGGAGATTGTTTTCGTTCAGCGTTTGGATATAGGCTTCGATAGCTGCTTCTTCCGCTTCGCCTAATGGTTCATAGAGATCGTAGACGTTGCCTTTGACGGTGATGCTGTCATAAGGCCTCAATGTGCCGGAATTGACCGTGATCGTGCAGGTATCGGTATAGCCGCTGCTCGTTTTTGCGGTAATAACGGCCGTTCCTGCAGCCTTTGCGGTGACTTTTCCGCTGCTGCTTACCGTTGCAACGGAACTCTTGCTCGTTGTCCATGTGACGCTTTCACCATCTTTACAGTTGGCAATGAGCTGGATGCTGTCTTTAACGGTGATCGTAGCTGCGCTTCTGTTCAAGTGGATCGTGACATTATCCGTATAGCTCTCGATCGAAAGCGCACTTGCCGAAACATAGCCATATCTGCCGCTGCAAAGCGCAAGATACCAACCGTTGGAAGCATCGAGATCGATAATGGCGACTTCGGCACCTTTTTTGATCGTTCCGATCAGATCAAAGTTTGTTCCCTTTCCACGATACATGGAAGTCAACGCGTTTGTCTTGGCGTTGGCCATAATGACGGGTTTTTTGATCGTTTCGACATATCTGCCGGAAATATAGGCGGCTGTTCCGTCAAAATTGATCAAATGCCAATAGCCTGCAGCGTTTTCCTGATAAATCTCGATGAGTGAACCTTCAATGACAGTGCCAAGGCTTTCATAACTTGTTCCCGGGCCGCTGCGGATGTTGAGTGACGTCGTCGTGAGCCCTAGAGCGATGACATCGCCGATATTCGGGTTGTTTTCTATATTTTTATACAGCGTGACGTTCAGGTAATCGCCGCTTGCCCAATGGAAGCTGCCGTCGTATTTGATGCGGTACCAGTTTCCGCTGATCTCATAGAGATAGACAAATGTGCTTCCGGGTAAAGAACCTGTTTTTTCATAGCTCGTACCTGGACCTTTACGAAGATTCATAGCGGATTTGGCTGTGCAGATCGCTTCGCCGATGGGTTCTTCTTCGCTCGGTGTCGGTTCAGGCGTAATTGTTGGCTCAGGCGTGATCGTCGGTTCGGGTGTGATCGTCGGCTCAGGTGTAATTGTCGGAGTAGGTGTTATAACCGGAGTCGGTGTCGGTGTAGGAGTAGGCGTTATAACCGGTGTCGGAGTTGGTGTCGTGATCGGCGTTGGTGTTGTGACGGGTTCTTCTTCGTAAAGTGTTACCGCAAGATAATCGCCGCTTGCCCAACAATACTGATCGTTATAATAGATCCTGTGCCATATCCCCTGAATTTCATAAACGGGAACAACGGCTTTTGCAGGAAGTGTACCGGCTTTGTCATAGCTTGTTCCGGGGCCTTTGCGGAGGTTCATGCGGACTTTTGCCGTGCAGACAGCGGTACCGATGGCTTCCATATCGGCAGGCATATAACGGAGGTAATCGCCGTTTGCCCAATGAAACGCACCGTTATATAAAATGCGATACCATTCGCCTTTTATTTCGTAAACATCGACGACCGTTTTTGCAGGTAAAGAGCCGGATTTTTCATAGCTTGTCCCATGGACAATGCG
>SVGZ01000017.1 GCA_015056045.1 Clostridiales bacterium
TGTTCATCATCTTGGTTATGAAGGCAGATGCGCATTCCCGTCCAACTTCGACGCTGACTATTGCTATTCCCTTGGCTACAACGCATTCATGCTCATCCAGTACGGTTACACAGGTTACCTCTCCAAGGTTTCCAACCTTTCCAAACCGGCTGAAGAATGGGTTGCAGGCGGTATGCCCATCACAAAGATGATGAACATCGAAAGAAGAAACGGCGAAGACAAGCCCGTTATCCGCAAAGCACTCGTTGACCTCGAAGGCAAACCCTTCAAGTTCTTCGAAGCACATAGAGAAGAATGGGCAGTCAACACCTGCTACACCTACCCCGGTGCAATCCAGTACTACGGACCTTCCGAAGTTTGTGACATCACAACAAAGACGCTCGCTCTGGAACAGGAATAAGCAAAACTTAAAAACAAATCCCTCTGCACGACAGAGGGATTTTCCTTTTTTGAAAGCACGATTGCATCTTGAGGGAATGCGGATTATGTGGTATTATTTATAAGTAGTTTTATGCTCTTTTCCAACGGATAAGGGCTTCAGGATGAAAATAACTCAAAGGAAGAATAAGGAGTATCAGATAATATGAAATTAGGTGTTGTCGGTCTTCCCAACGTCGGGAAAAGCACACTTTTCAACGCACTCACACAGGCAGGCGCACAGAGCGAAAACTATCCCTTCTGCACGATCGAACCGAACGTCGGCATGGTATCCGTTCCCGATGAACGTCTCGATTATCTTGCAGGGATCTATGACCCCGAAAAATTCACACCGGCAAGCATCGAGTTTGTTGATATTGCAGGTCTCGTCCGCGGTGCAAGCAAAGGCGAAGGTTTAGGCAATAAATTCCTTTCCCACATCCGCGAAGTTGATGCGATCGTTGAAGTTGTCCGCTGCTTCCCCGATGAAAATGTTGTGCATGTTGACGGCGTTTTAGACCCGATGCGCGACATCGAAACCATCGAATACGAGCTTCTTTTTGCCGATATGGAAACCGTTGAAAAACGCGCGATGCGTGCAGGCAAAATGAAAAAGAGCGGCGAAAAGCGCTATGCCATGGAAGCGGATACCTATGAAAAGATCCGTGCATGGCTCGAAGCAGGCAACCCCGCAAGAACGCTCGAACTCACGGAAGACGAGATCGCTCTGAAAAAGGAAATGTTCCTCCTCACAGATAAGCCCGTCATCTACGTTGCCAATATTTCCGAAGACGACATTTCGACAGAGCTTTCCGAGATCGAAATGGCAAAACCCGTCGTTGAATATGCGAAAAAACAGGGTGCAGAGATCATCGGCATCAGCGCAAAAGTTGAAGAAGAACTCTCAACTCTGGATCCCGAAGAAAAGGAAATGTTCATCGAAGAATACAACATGGGCGACAGCGGCTTAAACAAGCTCATTACCGCATCCTATTCTCTCCTTGGGCTCATCAGCTATCTGACGGCAGGCCCGAAAGAAGTCCGTGCATGGACGATCACCAAAGGCACAAAAGCTCCGCAGGCTGCAGGCAAGATCCACACCGACTTTGAACGCGGCTTCATCCGTGCGGAAATCATCGGCTTCGATACTTTCAAAGAACTTGGCGGCGATATGGCAAAAGCCAAGGAAAAAGGTGTCCTCCGCCTCGAAGGCAAGGAATATGTCATGCAGGATGGCGACATCGTTGTCTTCCGCTTCAATGTCTGATCATTAAAATTTAAACCCCGATTCAAGAAACTGAGTCGGGGTTTTTTATATTATTCTCTTATTTCTTTTCCGCAATACGGGCAATATTTGCCGAAAGGAATTTTTGTTTTTCCGCAATGCGGGCATCGGTCGCTCATTTTCAGATAGAACAGGCACACGAAAAAGATTATGATCGAAATCATACCGACATAGGCTTCCGCTGTGACAAAGTAATCACCGTCAAACAGCTTTACACCCATGACGCCCCATGCGATGATAAACACGAAAACCGAAATTTCTGCCAACCATTTTGCTGCCTTCCTCATCGTTTTCCTCCTTTTATTCCGCTGCAAAGCGATCAAGCGCTTTTCTCACAGCGCCTTTGCCCGAAAGCATCTCTTTCAGATAAGAAACGATCTTTTCCGCAAGGGCTGTTTTTGTGAGGTCGCATTTAAAAATTCTTTCGTCAGATAAAATGGGCTGCACTTTTTCCGCACAATTCTCCGCCGTCATGCCGGAAACTTTTTCCATGAGGATATCCAGCATCGGGTCAGGACTTGGCGTAAAGCTTTCCATAGCATCATCCATTCCCGTAAGATAGCGCAGCCAGCCTGCGATCGCAAAAGGAATGGCCGAAAGTTCGTTTTCGATGCCTTGCCTTACATATTCGCCGATCGTCACGCCATAACGAATTGGAATTTTTTGGCTCGTATCCGAAGCGATCCTCTGCGGCATATCGGGAATGAAAGGATTCGGAAAACGCTCATGCAACACCTCGGCAAGGAAAGCCTCCGCAGAAATAATACCCGGATCAGGTGCGGTTCTGATACCTTCCTGCCCGATTTTTTCAGCCAGACGGCGAAGGGAATCATCCCGCATTTCCATATAAATGCGGTCATAGCCCAAAACACAGCCAAGCGTTGCAAGCGCCGTATGCAAAGGATTCAAGCAAGCGGAAACTTTCATTTTCTCCGTCATTTCGACTGTTTCACGGTTGGTGAAAATAACACCTACCTGCTCCATCGGCGGTCTGCCGTTTGCAAAAAGGTCTTCGATAACGAGGTAGCCCGGTGCTTCTGCATTGACATAAGGTGCGCAGGCTGTTCCGTTTTTGCTGCGCTGCATTTCCATATCCTCGAGATTTTCAAACGAAATTGATGGCGCAGGTGTGATCTTATCGATCATCGTACAGGGGAAAGTGACTTTTTCAGAGATATAAGCAAGGAAATCGTTTTCCAAAAAACCCTTTTCTATCCATTTTTCCGCAACATACAAAACCGAACGTTTTAAAACATCGCCGTTTCCGGAGCAGTTATCCATACTGACGAGCGAAAGCGGGTGTTTTCCGCAAAGATAGCGATCATATAAAAGCGAAGTGACGATCGCCATCGTGTTTTTGAGCGCAGATACAGGGCCGTTTTCAATATCTTCGGCAAGATCCGGCTTTAAATCTTCCCCATCAAAAAGTGCATAACCTTTTTCCGTAATGGTCAGGCTGATCATCTGCAGGCTCGTGCTTGTGATGATCTTTTTTACTCTTTCCGCATCTTCGCCGAAAACGAGATTTTCCGCAACGGAAGCGATAATTTCCTTTTTGCTCGAACCATCGGGAAGCAGTGTGACAAGAAGCGTCAAGCCGTCATGTTTATCATAAATTTCGCAGGATAAATCTCTGCCTCTCGTTTTGAGCGCAGAAACGCCGCTTTTCACGAGTCCTTTTTCAAGAAGTTCCTGTGCGATCTTTGCGATATAGGCGCGGAAAATATTGCCGCTGCCGATATGCAGCCAAACGGGTGCTGATTCCGTTCCCTTTTTCATCACATCAATGGCAAAAGCAGGCGCTTTTATTTCGTTTTTCTTAAGAAATTCCGCTTCGGAAAGGATGTTTATATCAAATTTCATTTGATGCCTCTCGATTTTTTGATGGCTTCCTCAAGACCCAATAGATACTGCGAACCAAGCGCACGGTCATAGAGTCCGTAACCTGCACGGGCCTGTTCACCCCAGATCATTCTGCCGTGGTCAGGGCGGATATAACCCTCAAAACCGCTTTCGATAAGCGCGAGCATGATCTCATACATATCCTGATCACCGCAGGCAGATAAATGTGCGCTTTCATCAAAATCCTGTTCCGCAAAATGGAAAACATTGCGGACGTGTGCGAAATGGATACGCGGTGCAAATTCACGGATCATTGCCGGAAGATCGTTATGCACATTCGAACCCAGGCTTCCCGTACAGAAAGTCAGGCCATTATAGGGGCTTTCATTGAGCGAAAGGAATTTGCGGATGTTTTCTGCATTGGTAATGACTTTCGGGAGCCCATAAAGTTCCCACGGCGGATCATCGGGATGGATCGCCATTTTAACATCGCTTGCCTCCGCTTCGGGAATAACGGCATCGAGGAAGTATTTCATGTTTTTCCAATACTCATCCTGCGTCATGTTATGGTAAAACTCGATATCTGCAGCCATTGCCGCAATGCGGTCAGGTTCCCAGCCGGGCATATAGAAACCGTCGGAAAGCATTTTTTCGGCTAAAATCGCCGGGTTCATTTCGAGTGCTTTTTCATGGCGGTAAGACATCGCAAAGCTGCCGTCTTTCTGTGGTCTTGCAAGCTCGCTTCTTGCCCAGTCCATTACGGGCATAAAGTTATAGCAAAGGCAGCGAACGCCGTTTTTGCCGAGGTTGCGGATCGTTTTGATATAGTTTTCGATGTAGCGGTCTCTTGTGGGCAGGCCTTTTTTGATGTCTTCGTGGATGTTGACGCTTTCAATGACCTCGTTTTCAAGGCCGTATGCGGCGATCTCGCTGTTTAACTTTCTGATGATATCTTCATCCCAGACTTCGCCAACGGGGATCTGCGGAATACAGGAAACAACACCCGTCATTCCCGGGATCTGACGGATCTGTGCAAGCGTGACGCTGTCTTCCCCAAAGGGGAACCATCTGAATACCATTTTCATAAACGTATCTTCCTTTAGCGTTTTTTATCAGATAAATTTTCCGTTTTGCTATATTTTTATTATAGCGAAGCAGACGCCCATGAGCAAGCATATGCAGGGATAAGAACATAAAAAATGTGTATTTCGGCTGCTTTTCACAGCTTGACAGGGAAAGATGCTGCTTGTACAATCAAACTATCGGACAACAAAGGAGAATCACCAGATGCAGGAAACAAGAAAAAAGCTGAACACAAGTTTTACGCTTTTCCAGATCCTTGCCTTCGCTTCGTTTGCAGGGATGAACTATTACAACGTCTATTTGAAGGCGATCGGCTTTGACAGTACGCAGATCGGTCTTTGGGGCTCCGTTTCGAGCATTATCAGCATGGTAACGCTTCCGCTTTGGGGCGTCATCAGCGATAAAACTCGTTCAACAAAGCTGACATGGATCATCTCCATGCTGGTTTTCGGGCTTTGCTATGCGCTTTTCCCACTTTTCGGCGGACTGAAAACGCCCATTCCGCTTTACCTGCTGATCATTTTATACAGCATCGTCAAGCAGCCGACGCATTCCCTGCAGGATGCATGGTCTATCAGCGTTATCAATCCTTTCGGGATTCAGTATGCGACCATCCGCAAATGGGGCAGCTTTGGTTTTGCGGTCATGTCCATTATTTTCGGCAGCATCGTCGTCGATACATTGGGAACGGAAGCGATCTTCTATATCACACCGTTTTTTGCTGTTCTCCTTTGCATTGCCGTTTGGCTGTTCAAAGAACCTGCCGCTTCGGAAAAGAAAGATGAGGTAAAAAAAGAAACCGTTAAGATCAATCCGCTGAAGCTTTTCAAAAACTATTATTTTGCAACGGCTTTCATCATGGTCATTGCGCTTTCCATTTACAGCTCGCTGACAAGCGCATTTTATGCCTATATTCTGGAAGATGCCGGCCTTGCTGCGGAAAAATTCGGTATTATCAGCGGCTGGGGTGCTTTTGTACAGATCGGCTGTATGCTGATCGTCACAAAATTCTGCAAAAAGATCCCTGCACCGTATATCCTCATTGCAGGCGGACTTTTCGGCGTTGCGGAAAATATCATGTATAACCTCGCAGAGAATATGACGATGATGCTCATTGCAGGAACGCTTTGGGGCTTTATGATGGCGATCAACGTCAGCGTTCTTCCCGGATATATCCACAGCCTTGTTCCCAAAGAATACAGCGCAACGGCACAGACACTTTCGGGAACAGCGGTCATGCTCTTTTCCATCATCGGCAGCGCAGTCGGCGGTTACCTGATCAAAGGGATCGGCATTGCCAACTATACGCTGATCCATGCAGCCCTGCAGGGTATCCTCACAATACTCTTTACGCTGACGCTTTTCCTTGGGATCAAAGTCTTTAAGATCAAAGCACCGCCGAGCGTTACCGGAAACGAATAAAAAACGAACTCCTCCACCGGAATATGATGGAGGAGTTTTTGTTTGTGTAAGAAGGTTTATTATTGTCATATACTGCGCGATGTTTCAACACTTGCGTTAAACTTGCAGGACTTCATTTATGAAGTCCATACTTCACTTGTGAAGTCCATACTTCACTTGTGAAGTCCATACTTCGCAGAAGTTCATAGTTTGCGTACGAAGTGCAAAGTTCAACCTTCGTATCTAAGCGCTTCAATAGGATGCTTTTTCGCAGCCTTGTTTGCCGGGTAAAGACCGAAGATCAGGCCGATTGCCGAAGCAAAGCTGACCGCCAAAGTCACAACATCTGCAGACATCGCAAACGTAATGCTGCCTGCGATCACAGAAACTACCCTTAAGATCAGCCACGAAAGCCCGAGACCGAAAAGACAGCCAATGAGACTGATCATCAGCGCTTCGATCAAAAACTGCGACATGATATTGCCGCGCGTTGCACCGATCGCCTTTCTGATGCCGATCTCTTTTGTTCGCTCTGTGACGGAAACGAGCATAATATTCATAATGCCGATACCGCCGACAAGAAGTGAAATTGCCGCAATTCCGCCAAGTAGCAGCGAAAGCGTATCCGTAACCATCGCCATTGCGTCCATGACGTTGGACATATTCATGAGCATAAAAGCATCTTCATCCCGATCGAAACGAGCCATGAGCCAGCTTTTGACGGCAGATTCCGCTTCGTTAAGCCCATTTGGATCCGAAGCTGCGGTATAAAAGCCCGTGACATAAGGCTGCCCTGCCATGCGTGAACCGACGGAAAAAGGCACATAGACGGCTGTTCCACTGATCATCGAAGACATGATCGAATCGTTTTCCGCGAGCACACCGACAACCGTATAGGGAACCCCATCAATGAGCAAAGTTTCCCCTGTCGCATCCATTTTCCCATAGAAATCCTCCGCAGCAGTATCGGAAAGCACACAGACAAAGCTGCGGTTTTCAACATCGCTTGACCTGATATATCGCCCGGAATCAAGGGAAAGCCCCTGAATATCGAAGTAAGAAGCCTCCGTCGCATAGACGGTGATATTCTTTTCCTGATAGCCGTGTTTGCCCTGTGCATTCACCTGTGAAAGCGCAGAAACAGCGCCGATCGCAGCATCTTTTTCGAGAACGGAAAGATCTTCCAGATAGATCGGGTTGCCTTTGTCGTCGATGACATTAGCAATGATCATATCGTTGCCGAGCGCAGAAATTTCGCTCGTGACCGCACCCGTTGCTCCATTGACGAGGGAAACCATAACGACAAGCGCAACAACGCCGATGATGATCCCGAGCATCGTTAAAAATGCACGCATTTTATTGCTGACAACGGCATTCCATGCCATTTTTAAGGATTGAATGAGCATGTTATTCCTCCGTTACTTGGCCATCCATGATGCGGATGCGTCGTTCAGCCTGTGCAGCGATCTCATCATTATGCGTGATGAGGACGATCGTATTGCCTGCACGGTGCAGTTCGTGGAAAAGCTCCATGATCTCTGCGCCTGTTTTGCTGTCGAGGTTGCCTGTCGGTTCATCTGCCAAAAGGAGTGCCGGCTTTGTCGCAAGCGCACGGGCAACAGCAACACGCTGCTGTTGACCGCCGGAAAGCTCGAGCGGTTTGTGTTTACTTCTCTGCGTCAAGCCTACTCTTTCCAAAGCCTCTTTTGCACGGAGTTTGCGCTCGGAAGCGGAAATTCCCTGATAGATCAGCGGCAATTCGACATTTTCTTCCGCCGTCATTTTAGACAGAAGATTAAAATTCTGAAAAACAAAACCGATCTTTTTGTTGCGGATATGCGCAAGCTCATTTTCGGAATAATCGCGGATGTTCTGCCCATCGAGGTAATACTCACCGCTATCCGCAGCATCAAGGCAGCCGATAATATTCATCAGGGTCGATTTACCGCTGCCCGAAGGCCCGATGATACTGACAAATTCACCTTCGCGAATGACAAGGGAGGCTTTATTTAAGGCATAGACCTTTTCACCGCCGATCTCATAAACGCGCGTGATCTCTTTCATTCTGATGACTTCGTTCATGAATTCATTCCACCACTCATCATCTGCTGGCTCTGTTCCATCATCTGCGAGAAGAACGAGCCGGTTTTCTTATAGCTGATCACTTCACCCTGCAAAAGGCCGTTTACGACTTCCGCAAAACTGCCGTCGGAAAGACCAGTTTCAATATAGCGTTTTTCTTCGCCGATCATGACATATTCACCTTCTGCATCTTCACCGATCGCTTCAAGCGGAACAAGAAGGACATCCTTTGCACCGCCTGCCAGAATGCCTGCATTGCCGTTCATGCCGATCATCAGTCTTTCATCCGCTGCAAGTTCAAGCTCAACGGCATATTCCGTAATGCTCATGGAAGCTGTACCGATCTGCGAAATACGGCTGACTTTTGCCGCAAAAACTTCGCCTTCATATGCATCGATGCGGATCTGTGCATCCTGACCGACGCGAAGCTTTGCGATATCGAGTTCATCCGCCATGATCGTCATACGGCAAGCGCCGCCTGTATAAAGCGCATACGCAGGCGCATCGTTGGTATAAGCATCCTCCGCAAGCGCAAGCGAAGAAATAATGCCGTCTTTTTCCGCACGGATCACAGGATCTGCGATATAACGGGAAATTTCAGCAAGATCTTCTGCCAATGCTTCCCTCTGTTTCAGTTTGCTCTTATATTCTTCCGTCATGACCTCTTCTTCGAGCGTCATGAGCTTTTTACCCATACTGATTTTATCATTCAGCTTGACATTGACTTTTTTTACAACGCCATCGCCCGCAACAACAGCAACAGGACTGCCGATTTCAAGCGTGCCTTCGCCGATGAGAGTTTCTTCTCTGTAAACTTTTGCCGCAACCTGATAGGGTGCTTTTTCATCGGAAAGACGCAGTGTAAAGCTTTCGCCATCACTTTCGGTAACGAGCGCTTTTTCCTCACCGCCGTCATAGACAACACGGAGTCTTTCGCCAACATCTGCCTTACCGTTTAAGGTCATCTGCATTTCACCATCGACGGAAATGAGCATAAGCGCTTCGTTTTCACGCATGACATCGGAAACGCTGTCGCCTGCTTCTGCAAAAATCGCCTTGACACGGCCCTGTGTATAGGAAAGGATATTCTCCGTCATTTTATTGCGCTGCTGCTGGAGAAGCTCCATATCAAGCGCTGCGATCTGTGTGATCAGGGAAGTTTTTCTTTCCTCAAGGGATTCCGGATCGATCATAGCGATCACTTCACCTGTCTTTACAAAATCGCCCATCTCTTTTTCAACGGTATCGATCAGAAGACCTGCCTGCAGCGTTTTATTCCATTCATCCTCTGCCATAAGGCTGCCGCTGCCTGTGACGGTCATTTCGATGTCGCCCTTATCTACGGTATAGCTGATCATACCGGCATTCGGGTCAGCGGTTTCTTTGCTGCCAAAATAGAAAAACAGCGCTGCAGCTGCCGCAAGAATGAGCAATATGATCCACCATCTTTTTTTCATAATAAATTCTGCCTCCAAACTTTGCTTACAAGTAACAATTATACAACACCAAAAATGAACAGAGTATAAATTGAATGCAATTTTTTATTTGTTTACAAAAAAACTGCCAAAAAGGCAGTTTCATTCTTTATTTAAGTTAAACAAATAGACCTTATTTTTATCATCCTCGACAACCAAATATATTTGACCTGTCGTTTCATCTTTTTTAGCAAAGTATTTGAAATGACTTCTATTCTTGTCATTGTTCAATTTCTCAAATAGTGCTTTTTGCTCTCCTATTACATCAAGCAACCTTATTGTCATGTCCTCCATATGAAAAGCATAAACCTTCTCCTTGGAATTAAAAACTGCTGTGCTTCCATCAAAATAATTCAAGCAACTATCATCTGGCAACACTTCGGTTTGTACTGTTTTAACTTCGTTTGTCTTTGCATGATAGATGTACCATCTTCCCGTGCCGGCATAGACGATACAAGTATCATGATCCGAAAAGACCTCACATTCCGGTTGATCCCATATTTCCCCGGGGATTTGAACAGACCCGATCTTTTCCATATCAGATGATTGGTATGCTTCCAAATAACCATTTCCACTGCTGATCCATATGATTTCATGGTTCAGCCAAAACCGTATATGACCTTGAGGTGCAAAAACTTTGTTCACTTCCTTTGAATTGGCATTGATCCGATAAACAGTATTATTTTCAGCATCTTCCGTCTTAAACCAGATATATTCACCTTCTGCTTGCGCATATGAAATATACTCATCTGACCGATATAAGATGTCGATTTTCTTATCACGATCAATGCTATAAATATACGACGAAAAAAGCGAGCTTGATGCCACAACAAATAATTTATCTCCACCTTTTCGTATATACTGAACGGATTGCCTTGGAATGATACTGTATGGTATTGTCTTTTGCTCTTCAGTTTTTTTCAACACGAAAAAGGGAGAAAGCATCCATGCATTATCCCAATTGTGATAGATTGCTCCATCTGATAATGCGCTGTCGTACGAGAACATAGAACCGCTGTATGCAATATTTTCAAACCTTATTCTTTCTGTATTGTCAGCCCTTTGGCAAGCTGAATTCCCTAAAATAAGCAATATGACCAACAAGAAGGCCAGTAGTTGTGTTTTCATATCGATATCTCCCGATAAGCTTTCTCTTATTCCTCTAACACTGTAATCCTTTAATGAAGTTCAAGGTGATTTGTCCGGCGAATTCTTTAAATCGCTCTATCTTTACAGGTTCATCCGATAATCGTTCCAGGACAGTTGTCATGACAACCTCCTGAAGCATTTCATCGGATCCTGACATTAGTTCCAGCAATTGAGCGATCTTCGTTAATTGCACCTTATTTCGATTTGCATTGTTCAACAAATCCAACAAATACGGATTAAGGATATCTCCAAACAGCAAGTGCAAATATATTTCCGGAAATTCCTTGCAATGAGCATCTATGTCTTCTTTTAACGCAGGACAAGCACAAATCAGTTTTTCAGTTATTGCTTTCTTTTCCATTTCCATAACCATATTATAGTTTCCCGCTTCCCCAATGGTCAATAAAAATACCCCGAAACTGTGGAATTTCTGCAAAATCTCTGTTAATTTACGCCGCGGCATGGTATAATTAATTGATTATAAGGAAATATCGTATTACAATATGCTTTATGAAAAAAGGAGGCAAGCCGTGTCTGAAAGAAGAAGACAGCGAAGCAGCGCAAAAACAAGAAAAAGAAAAGTCAGATTCCGTCCCACAGGCAAGTTTTATGCCGTTGTCGGCGGTTTTGCGGCGATCGTCATTCTGCTGATCCTCCTTATCAGCGGCATCAAAAAAGCCGTTCCTGCGGAAAACGGAGCGATTCGTTTTGAAACATCCGCCTCGGGCATCATCATCCGCAGCGAAAACCTTTATCAGACAGAAAATTACGGCAAATCCGTCTTTTTGGCAAGCGAAGGTCAGCGAGTCGGTACAGGCACGATCGTTGCCGATGTGTATACATGGGATTACAGCGACAGCGTCGTTTCTCAGCTCAAGACCCTGCAGGACAAGATCATGGATTACCAGCAGCAGAGCCTTTTAGGCGGCAGCGTTTCCGAAGAAATGGCCGAACTGAACAAACAGATCGAACAGAAGAGCGATCATATCGTCCGCGTCCTCGAAGGCACAGGCGAAGGTCATATTTCCACATTGGAAAAAGAGCTTCGCGCGCTCATGGATGCACGCACTTCCCTGCTCTATGAATCCGTTCAGGTCGATGATACGCTTTCGGGCTATATTGAACAGGAAGCGACCATCAAGGCACGCATCGATCAGTGGAAAAAGACGATCACTGCGGCAAGCGACGGTCTTATCAGCTTCTATTTTGACGGCTGCGAAACACTCCTCACGCCTGATAACATGAAGAAGCTCGAAGAAAAACAGATCACCGATATTTTAAACGGCAAAACTTTCTATACGATCACCGATACAACGGCATCGCGTCCGCTTTACCGCCTTGTTGATGAAAATGAATGGTATGTCGTCATGCTTTCGGATAAGAAGATCCCGGAATTTGACAACAGCAATATTTTCCGCGTAACGATGAACGGCGAAACGGATACCGTCTACACGGCAACGATCGACGGTTTTACCGAAGCACACGGAACCTATATTTACTACCTCAAGTTCCAGGACAGCATCAAAAATCTGCTTCTGGCAAGAGCTGTCGATATGCAGATCAGCTATGATTACACAGGTATTATGGTCAGTGAAGACGCTGTCGTCGAATCCGGCGGTCAAAAAGGCGTCTATATGAAAACGGAGAACGGCAAGGAATTTGTTCCTGTCAACGTCCTCATTATCAGAGAAGGAAAGGCGATCATTGAGCCCATCGATTTAAAGAGCGGGCTTTCGACATCGAGCATAGTCTATGAATGATGAGATCTTATCGTACAGCAAGGAAAGGCTGCACGAACTCAAACAAAACATCGAAGAAGTAAAAGAAGGGCTTGATATAGCAGCGGCAAATGCCGGAAGAAAAGCTTCGGATATTCTTCTTTTAGCAGTTTCAAAAACAATGCCGACTAGTGACATCGCGGCAGCAATGGCGCTTGGCATGAAAGATTTCGCCGAAAGCAGACCGCAGGAATTAATGCGGAAATTTGACGAAATTTCTGATGAAAATATTCATTTTCACCTCATTGGGCAGTTGCAAAAAAACAAGGTAAAGTATATAATTAAAAGGACTAATCTTATCCATTCGCTTTCGACAGATTCCGCTCTGTCTGAGCTTGAGAGACTTGGCAGATTGCAGGGCATCAAAAGCCGTTGTTTGCTCGAAGTCAATACTTCGGGTGAAGAATCAAAAGCAGGTGTTCCCGCAGAAGAAGCCGAAGCCTTTTTGGAAAAGATCAGGAATACGACGATGGTCGAGCCTTTGGGGCTTATGACGATCGCACCGTATGGAACAAGTTCGGAAGAAGCAAGACCGTATTTTGCGGAGCTTCGCAAGCTTTCCGAACGTTTATCGGGCTATTTCCCGGGAAAGCCCATTTTATCGATGGGCATGTCGGGTGATTATATGGCAGCAATAAAGGAAGGCTCCGATATTGTGAGGATCGGAACCGCCATTTTTGGAAAAAGAGATATTAAGTAGGGGGAACTTATCATGGCAAAATCCGGTGGATACTTCAAAAAATTTATGTCCGCGATCGGTCTGGAATCGATCGAAGACGAACAGAATTACCTCGAAGATACAGTAGAAGAAGAGGAAGAAGAAGTTCAGGAACCCATTTCGCATAGAGAAGAACGCACAGAAAGACAGAGCCGCAGGGAAAGAACAGAAAGAGTCCGCGAAAAAGAAGAAGAACAGCCGACAGCTTTCACATCCCGCAGACGCAGCAACGTCATCAACATGCCCGATATGAACCGCAGCGAAGGCACGAATCGCATGACGATGAAGATCATTCAGCCGAACACATACGAAGAAACACGCGCTGTCATCGATCATCTGAAATCCAGAAAACCCGTCGTTATGAACATCGACGAGATCGACATCAAATTAGCGCAGCGCATCCTTGACTTCGTTTCCGGCGCAGTTTATGCTCTTGGTGGGGATATTCAGAAGGTTGCAAGAAATATCTATGCTGTTGCTCCTTCGAACGTCGTTCTTTCCACAGATCTTGAAGACGAACAGAACGAATATACCGAAAGCAGAGAAAGCTATATTCAGTAAAATCAGACTTGGGGGTAATGAAACATGGCTCTTGATATGAGCAGAAACGGATTTATAAATAAAACTTTTGCAAAGGTTCGCAGAAATGGCATTGATGAATCCGAGGTACGCCGTTATCTTGAAGAAGCATATACCCTGCTCTCTACATTAAAAAGCGATAACGAAACTCTGCAGGCAGAGCTTTCCACTTATCGTGAAAGAGAAAATGTTTTAGCCAAATCGCTCATCGCCGCACAGGAAAATGCACTGCGCATTACCGGCAAAGCGGAAGCTGACGCAAAAGAGATCATCGCAAACGCACAGAGCGAAGCAGAGATGACCATCGCACGGGCAAAGCAGGATGCAGAACAGTATCGTGAAAAATCCGAACAGGATGTCAACAGCGCCTTGAACCGCCTGTATATCCTGCGGGATTTTGAGCTTTCTTACCGTGAAAATGTCCGCTCGCTGATCCTTGAAGAAAAAAAGCGATTTGAAGAGAGGTTCCCGACGGACGAGCTTTGGGAAAACTCCGAAGCTGGCAAAGAAGCTGCTGCCCTTGCGGAAGAAACCGGCAAGATCGACCTTGATGCGATCTATAATGACCTGCCGCAGACCGAAGAAGACCTCCGCAAACTGATAAACGAACTTTAATAAAAGCGGCGTGATGTTTTTGACACCACGCTCTTTTTTTGACAAAACATGTTGGGAAATATTTATGCTTGAAACAATTATTATCATCGTCTCGATCCTTCTCGATCAGATAAGCAAAACTCTGGTCAAAAGCGGACTCGAAGCAAGCGGAAAAATCATTACGATCATTCCGGGCGTTTTACAGCTTGAATACAGCGAAAACACGGGCATGGCTTTTGGCATGCTTTCCGAATCGACCGTACTGCTTTCGATCACATCCGTCGTGATGACTGCCCTGCTCTTTTACATGATCATCCGCTACCGCAAAACAAGCGGCAAGCTCTATGCTGTTTCGCTTGCCATGATCGCAGGCGGTGCCATCGGCAATGCGATCGACCGCATCTTCCGCGGTTATGTCGTCGATTTCATCAATCCGATCTTCATCGATTTTGCGATCTTCAATATTGCGGATTCTTTCATCTGTGTCGGCGCAGGCTTGCTCATACTCTATATGCTCGTTTTTGACCGCAGCTGGCTGAAAGACGAAAAACAGGAAAAAGAAAATGCAGATCAGAGCAACAGCTAAAGCAGGAAGGATCGATAAATTCCTTTCGGAAGCTTTTCCCGAACTGACCCGTTCTGCTGTACAAAGGCTCATTGAGCAAGGTCAGGTCACGATCGACGGAAAACAGGTCACACAGCCGAGCGTCAAGCCAAAAGAAGGCGCATTGATCGAACTGGAGATCCCCGAACCCGAGGAGATCGACCTCATTCCGCAGGATATTCCGATCGACATCGTCTATGAAGACAGCGATATTGCTGTCATCAACAAGGCACAGGGCATGGTCGTTCACCCGGCAGCGGGAAACCCAAACGGTACTTTGGTCAATGCGATCATGTTTCACATCAAAGACCTTTCGGGGATCAACGGCGAATTACGACCCGGCATCGTCCACAGGATCGATAAAGACACATCGGGTTTACTCGTGATCGCCAAAAACGATATGGCGCATTTATCCCTTGCCGATCAGATCCAAAAAAAAGAAGCTTCAAGGGTTTACCTTGCGCTTGTTCATGGGAACGTGAAAAACGACAGCGGCATTGTGAATAAACCCATCGGCAGGCACAAAACCGACCGCAAAAAAATGGCCGTTACACCTGATGGCAGAGAGGCTGTTTCGCATTACACGGTTCTAAAACGATACGGACAATATACGCTTGTGAAAGTCAGCCTGCGGACAGGCAGAACGCATCAGATCCGTGTGCACATGGCAAGCCTTGGGCATAGCGTTGTCGGCGATAAGCTCTATGGACGCGCAAACGAGCCTTTCCATTTGAATGGTCAGCTGCTCCACGCATTCAGTTTAGGGCTCACACACCCGCGTACAGGCGAAAGAATGCGTTTTTATGCCAAACTGCCCGATTATTACCGCGACGTCATCATCAAACTCAATAAACAAATAAAAAACGAAGACTGAGAATTGTTCAGCCTTCGTTCTTTTTATAATTCGCCGATATGTTCACGCAGATACGGTGCAGCTTCATCCCTGATATCGGAAAAAGTATAAAATTCATTATCAAAATCATCAAAGGGATAATGATCTTCTTTATCGGCAAAGTCATCTGCTTTTTCTATATCAAATTCCGAAAGATCATGCACATTGATCTTGTTTTCTTCGATAAAATTGCGATACAATGCGGCAATTTCGAGTTTGCCGAGCTTTTCCATGCTTTCCGCAACATAAGGTGCAAAAGCTCTGCTCGAATTGACAAAAAACTGGCAAAGACCACCGTTATTGACCTCGATAAAAAGCTGATCTGCAGTTAATATGGTAAGCTGCGCTTCCGTCAATGCGTTCAGACCGTTTATTCTCATGGCAGCATCTGCCCTTGCGATAACCGCTTCGTAGAGCTCTTCATCGGAAAGCTCTGCAAGCTCCGCTGCAGGCATCGCCTGATATTTCTTTACATTCTGCATATATTCGTTCATAGCTGCTTTTGCACGTTTCGCAGCGGTAAAACTCTCTATAAATTTCTTAAAAAGTCCCATAACATCACTCCTTTTTTTCAGTATAACACGCAGACCCAAAAAAGAAAACGGCACTTTCCGCAAACGGGAAAATGCCATGATTTTATTTGTTTTCTGCGCCATAAAGGAAGTGTTTTGTTCGCTCTTCCTTCGGGTTGTCAAAGACTTCTTCGGCAGTGCCTTCTTCGGCGATGACGCCCTTATCCATAAAGATGACCTTATCGGCAACGGCACGGGCAAAAGCCATTTCGTGCGTGACGATGACCATTGTGCGCTTTTCCTTGGCAAGTTCGCGAATAACCTTCAGAACTTCGCCTGTCAGCTCCGGGTCAAGCGCCGAAGTCGGTTCGTCAAAGCAAAGAATATCAGGGTTTAATGCCAAAGCACGGGCAATCGCTGCACGCTGCTGTTGTCCGCCGGAAAGCATATGCGGATAAAAATCTTCTTTTTCCGTCAGACCGACTTCTGCCAAAAGCTGCTGTGAACGCGCTTTGATCTCTGCCAGAATCTCTTTTTTATTCGCCTTGAAATCATCTCGTTCCTGTGCAATGAGCTCCTGTGCGAGCATGACGTTGCGGAGAACGGTATATTGAGGGAAAAGGTTGAAGGACTGGAAAACCAAGCCGAAATGAAGTCTCTTCCTGCGCTTTTCCCCCTCGTTTTGTTCTAGTTTATCGCCGGCATCGAGCAGCTTTTCATCATTGACGAAGATCTGCCCGCTATCCGGTGTTTCAAGGAAGTTCAGGCAGCGTAAAAGCGTCGTTTTACCGCTTCCGGAAGAACCGATGATGACCAAAACTTCACCTTTTTCAAGGCTGAAGCTGATATCTTCAAGAACTTTCAGATTGCCAAAACTCTTTTTTATGTTTTTTACTTCTAAAACTGCCATGTTTTACACCTTAAAATAGGAAAGCTTCTTTTCGAGCCAGCCGAAAAGTATCGTCAGAATGCCGTTGAATGCGAGGAAGAATACGCCGGAATAGAACAGCGGCCAAATGATCGCATTGGCTGCGATATACTCCTGCGCATACATGATGATCTCTTTGACGGCGATCGTACGGGCAAGCGAGGTATCTTTGACGAGCGTGATGACTTCGTTGCTCATCGGCGCTAAAATGCGCTTGATAACCTGCATCAGGATGACCTTGAAGAAGATCTGTGATTTCGTCATGCCCAAAACCTGTGCAGCTTCGTACTGCCCTTTCGGGATGCCCTCGATACCGCCGCGGTAAATTTCAGAGAAATAGGCGGCATAGTTGATGATGAAAGCAACGATAACGGCTTCCGTTCTGCCCATTGCTTTCCAACCCCACATAAGACCGGGCCCATAATAGACGATAATGACCTGAAGCATCAGCGGTGACCCACGGATGATCCAGACAAAAATCTTCGTCAGCCAAGCCAAGGGTTTGAACTTGCTCATGGAGCCGAAGGCGATAACAAGACCAAGCGGCAAGGCAAAAAGCAGAGTTAAGAGAAAAATTATGCAGTTTTCGCCAAAGCCTATGAGAAGGCGTGATGTAACAGTAAATAAATCCATAAAATCCTTCTGAAAAAGTACGGCAGGGATAGGTTTTACGCTACCCCTGCCATGTGCTTATTTTGAATACTTATTTTACGAGCTGACCTGCAAGACCATACTTTTCAGCGATTGCTTCGAGTGTACCGTCTTCGATGAGTTCAGCGATGATGTCGTTGACCTTTGCGGTGATGGAGCTGCCAAGACGGAAACCGATCGCATATTCTTCGTTGATCAGTTCAAGACCGTCGATAACCATGAGGTCTGCATAGTCTGTGCCTTCACCGACCATGGACATCGCGAGCGTGTAGTCGAGAACAGCAGCATCAGCTGTCTTTGCATTGACTTCGAGGAGAGCGTCTGTCTGCTTGTTCATGGCTGTGTAAGGAGCGTTTGCCAGTGTTTCGTTATCTTTGATAGCAGTTTCACCTGCGGAGCTGATTTCTGCAACGAATGCAGCTTCAGCAAGGCTTGCAACGTCTGTGTACTTTTCAGCATCTTCCTTGCGGATGACGACGACCTGTTTGTTGTTGAGGTAAGAAGCGGAGAAATCCATATTCTCTTTTCTTTCTTCGGTTACGGTAAGGCCGTTCCAGATGCAGTCGATATTCTTTGCTTCGAGTTCGACTTCTTTGGTATCCCAGTTAATCTCGATAAATTCGGGCTTAACGCCGAGCTTTGCGCAGACAGCTTCTGCAAATTCGGTATCGAAACCGGTGAGATTGCCGTTTTCATCGTAATAGTTCATCGGGGAATAGATCGTGATACCGATAACGAGCTTGCCGTTTTTCTCGATATATTTGAGGTCATCGGCTTCTTTTTTGCAGCCGACGAGAGAGAACATCATAACCATTGCTACAAGCAATACCAAAAACTTTTTCATAAATCCTCCAAAAATTACGGGCGAACCATCGCCCTGTTCCTGTATTATAATACCATATTAGCACGATAAATCAAGTCTTTTTTACATTATTTTTACAGGAAACAAAAAGACTGCAAAAAAGCAGCCTTTCTTTTATATCGTTAGTTTTAAGCATGACGGATCTGCATTGCCTGTGAATTAAAAAATCGCCAGAACTTCTGCATTTTCCGCTTTTATAATGACAATATTGTTGCTATACTCAGCAAACCAAGCATTTTGTTTTTCACTGTAAATAATTTCGATATCTTCCACATCTTCCGGTGATCTGTGCCTGAGTATCTCATCAAAAATTTTCCCGGCCGCTATTCTTGCCGTTTCTTCATCTTTTATTTCGGAAAAATCGGTTATATATGTTTGAGAACTGTAAAAATCATAAATTTTATATAGTGCTGCAATCTCTTCTTCTGTATAATTCAGAATATCAAGATTTATCCAAAATGGAATTTTCTGCTCTTTTTTGTGTATATACTCATAATCCTTCAGATGCGACAACACAAAGATACCTATCAAAGTGATCAATACCGCAAAAACAACGGCGCTGAATTTCAGAAATCTTTTCATACGAGTCTATCCCCTTTCACATAAAGCAAAAGTTCACCTGTCTCTGCATCCGCGATAAGATACGCTTCCCCATCCTTTGTTTTGAAACACCATTTATCGTATTCCCAATCATAGAACGCATCGATATCCGTTTCGGAATAATCCGCATTTTCGTTCTTATTGATATAGATCAAAATCTCCTCTTTGAGTTCCGCTTCGGATACCGAAAACGTAATCCCATCAATATCCTGTCCGATAATTTCATTGAGGGTTTCCAGCTCAGCCTTATCATATGCCGCGGGATACCTCCGCAAGCCAAAAGGAATCGCAACGGATTTATCACCAAAACAAATGGCCAAAACGAAATATAAAAGGAAACAAAAAACGACGATATCGATCAGCAGCCACAAACAGCCTTTGAAACAACCGATGCGTTTTTCCATGGGCAACCTCCTGTCTTGATCAGCGGACAATAAACACTATGCAAAACAACTCTATACTTAAATTATAAATAGTTACCCCACCATGTCAAGTTTTTGGTTTATTTTTGACCATAGTCTTTGAATTCCTCTATTCATGTAGTATAATAATCACATAACGAATAAAAATGAGGTCCTTAATATGAAAGAAGTTTTAAACACGGCAAATGCACCTGCAGCGATCGGCCCTTATTCGCAGTCTATCCGCACAGGTGGTTTCCTCTTCATCTCCGGTCAGATCCCGATCGACCCCGCAACAGGCAATATCGATGCACAGGACATCCCCGCACAGACAAGACAGGCTCTTAAAAATATGCAGGCGATCCTCGAAAACGCAGGCCTTACGATGAAAAATGTCGTCAAAACAACCGTTTTTATGACCGATTTGACAAAATTTACCGATATGAACGCCGTTTACAGCGAATTCTTCACAGAAGACTGCCCTGCACGTTCCGCTATTCAGGTTGGCGCACTTCCCAAAGGCGCTATGGTTGAGATCGAAGCGATCGCCGCTTATTGAGGTGTTTTATGAGTATTTTTGACAGCTTTACCGACCGAAAAGGTTCGGGCAATTCCAAATGGAATATTGAAGAAGGCATGATGCCGATGCACGTTGCTGATATGGATTTTGATTCCCCGAAGGAAGTTTGCGAAGCCATCATCGAACGCGCAAAGACAGGTATTTTTGGCTACCAGAATTATACGGACGAATATTACGATGCGGTTTGCGGCTGGTTTAAGCGCAGACACGGTGTTGAAATGTCGAAGGAACAGTTCATCATTTCGCCCGGTATCGTTGCAGCACTGGCGATGTGCGTTTCCGCTTTCACCGAAGAAGGCGATGGCGTCATCATGCAGCCGCCGGTTTACGGACCTTTCTTTATGGTTACCGAACAGAATAACCGCAAGCTACTCCTGAACTATCTGAAAGAAACCGAAAACGGCTATGAGATCGACTTTGAAGATTTCGAGGAAAAGGCAAAACAGGCAAAGCTCTTCCTTCTCTGCAGCCCGCAGAACCCGACAGGACGTGTCTTCACCGAAGAAGAACTGACAAAGCTTTTCGAGATCTGCAAAAAATATGATGTTTTCATCGCTTCCGACGAAATCCATTGCGACTTCGTTATGGACGGCAAACATCACTCCATGCTGAACATCGCAAAAGGTTACCGCAAGCTCTGCGTTTGCACAGCGCCTTCGAAGACCTTCAATATGGCAGGCTTCTCCAACTCCAATATCATCGTTCCCGATGCAGAATACCGCGAGATCCTGCAGGCTGCTTACCGCAAGAACCACATCGGCGGTATGAACCCGATCAGCATGGCAGCAACGATCGCCGCTTACAACAAATGTGATTACTGGGTCGATGAATTTAACGAATACATCCGCAAGAACCGCGATTATGCGATCAGCAGACTCGAAGGCAGCGGCATGTCTGCTTACCCGATCGAAGGAACTTACCTGCTCTGGATCGACTGCAGAAAATTCTCCGATGATCCGGCAAAGATCCTCCGTGAAAACGGCATTATCGCCAATGACGGCGGCTGGTTCGGCGAAAACGGCAAAGGTTTCGTTCGTTTCAATTTAGCTTGCCCCATGGCAAGACTTGAAAAGGTCATGGACAGGCTTCTTGAGGTTTTCCATAACTAAAACATCGGGAGATTTATTTTTAAATTATCCACAATTTGAACACAAAAAGAAGACGCCTCAGATTTGAAGCGTCTTTTTTGTTACCATAAAAATGTCAGGCGATAGAAAGTGATGCTGCACAACAGGATGAACCCAAGCATCCCGAAATTCAGATAGGCAATCTTTCGCCAGCCTTTTTTCGGCAGAGGGAACATTCCGCTCGAAAGCATGAAGCCGTTTCCGTTGATGATCTGCACAAGCTTGGCGATCAGAACCACGATACCGTAAAGGTAAATCAGCATCGTCAGCGAGCTATGGATATCAAGAATTGTATTCTGTAATTCTTCGGCAAGGCCAATACCCGTTACGACCGTTACGACAACACCGCCGATAAAATTCACGATCATATGCAGACAGATCGTATAGCGGATTTGCCCGGTTTTGAGGTAAATATAGGCAAAAAGCGCACCCAGAAGATAGGCATAACAGAACTGATGGAAATTGCCGTGTGCCAAGGCAAAGACGAATGCCGAGACCATGATCGCCTGTCTTTCGCCGAAAAAGCCGATGCGATCGAGGATCATCTTGCGGTAGAACAATTCCTCCATGACCGGTGCAGCGATAAACGTCAGGAAAATATTGAGCCCGAGGTAGCCATCGTGCATCGTTTCGGTCAAAATATCCGGTGCTTCAACGCCTGTAATGGTATAGATCGTCTCTGTTAAAACGTTGCTCAGGAGACTGCCGATGTTCAAACCGACCATAGAAACTGCCGCAAGCATGATGATCTCTTTCACGCTCATCTTTTGCGAATCGGGTTTCATTGCCGGCATACCTGAAGCGACTGCATATGCCGCGGGAATACCCACGCAATACAGCGGAACAAGCTGCGATAAAGCCTGATATAAAAATCCATCCATGCTGTTTGGGAAAAAGGTTTCAAATACCCATAAGATAAAATATGCGGTGATCGTTGCGGAAACGTCGCTCACAATCAAGGCGAACCCAAGCCTTGAAAATGCTTTTTTGATAAATTTATATTCCATGGCAAACCTTGCCTTTCATTTCATTATTCAAATTGTAACACAGAAAATATTTGCGGAAAAGACAGCATATACTGTCCTATGAAAAATTTACATTCCACTCAGACGCAAAAAGTTAAGCCTATTCTGCTCTCTTTACTCCTGTTTTCCTATGTCATACTGCTCATTCTATACCCAAAAACAAGCATCAATGCCGCAAAAAATGCCCTTCAGGTATGGTTTTCGGGGATCATTCCGTCGCTTTTTCCTTTTTCAGTGGCGTCATATTTACTCTTGCAAACAGGCGTTTTCCGCATTTTGGGAAAGATTTTTGAAAAACCTGCGAAATTTCTATTTGCTTTACCGGGAAGCTTCATCGGGATCTTTCTCTGTGCATTGTTTTCAAGCTACCCAACAGGTGCAAAAATGACCGCTGCTTTGCACCAAATTGGAGAGCTTTCGGAAAAGGATGCAGAAAGAATACTGCTTTTTTCAAGCCTTTGCGGAACGGGTTTCCTTTCGGGAACAGTCGCAATAGGCTTCCTATCGGATGCTTCCCTTGCGCCTGCACTGATCTTCGGCAATACGCTTCCTCCGCTGATTTTTGCTGTTATATCGGGCTTATTTCACAAAAAAGATAAAGCTTCTGCAATAATTAAGAAAACTTTTTCGGCAGAAATACCCTTTTCCAAGCTGCTTTCGGAAGCCATTTCTTCTTCTGCGATGTCTATGCTGCAGATCGGCGGTTCGATGCTTGTGTTAAAAAGCTTTGCCGCCGTTTTAGGGGAAATCTTTCCGCATTTTCTCCATAGTCCTGTCGGGCTTGTTTTCTTAGGTATGCTGGAAATGACAACAGGCTGCGAAGCGATTGCCAACAGCACGCTTTCCCTTCATACAAAAGCCGTGACTGCATCTTTTTTCTGCGGTTTTTCGGGGCTTTCCATCATTTTGCAGACGAAAAACGCCGCTTTTCCAATAAAAACAAAATGCCTGCTCCCATATAAGGGTTTACAGGCGATTTTGCAGGCGTTTTTAACACACCTATTCTTAAAATACTCCTCCGCAAGCGAATGCCTCTACATACCAAGCGGCATCGGGATCGGGCTTTCCTTAACGGCAGGGATACTCTTTTTTAGTTTTCTTCTGTCTGCTCTGCGGCTGCTTCAGGTGCTTGTGCAGGCTTACCGGTCAGTCTTTCCTTGTTTTCGCGGACGTAGCCAAGATATTCGGTGAAGTAGCTTTCGAGTTCTTCTAAAACGTCTGTTGCATATTCCATTGCGTTCTGACGGATCTGCATGGATTTGCTGCGGCTCTGTTCAACCATTTTGACAGCCTTTTCATAAGCTGCTTTGGCAACGCTGTTTTCGGAAACGATCTCGGCTGCTCTTTCGTTTGCACTGCGGATGATCGCTTCTGCCTGTGCGTTTGCGCTTGCAATGATGGTATCTCTTTCCTTAACGATATTTCTGGAATTTGCAAATTCGTTTGTTGCCGCTTTCCGGATATCGTCTACGATCTCCTGGAGCTCTTCATAATCTTCTGTGGAGAGAATTCTTTTTCCGAATTTTTTCGGAATATCTTCCAAAGCTTCCTGAATCTCGTCTATAAATGCAAATAAATCAACCTTTTCCATTGTGCTCCCCCTTAATACTATCGCTTATGCTTTACTGTTCTTTTTATAAGTTTGTACATCTTCCAAAATTTCCGCCGGGATAAGACCGGAAATATCACCGTCGAAATGCATCAGTTCCCTCACAACACTCGAACTGACATGGAGATACTCCGCGCCTGCATAAAGCAGGATCGTATCTACACCCGAAAGCTGTTTATTCATCACAGCCCGATCTCTTTCGGTTTCATAATCGGAAAGATTGCGCACACCACGAACGATGGCATCGCATCCTTCTTCCTTTATTATATCCGAAAGCAGCCCGGAAGATATACATATTTTTACATTTTTTAAATTTTTACAGGACTTTTTTAAAAATTCATACCGCATCTCCGGCGGAAAAAGCCCTGTTTTCGCGGGATTGTACATTGCCGCAACGACAAGCTCATCGCAGATCGCCGCTGCTCTTTTGATCAGGTCCATATGCCCGCGCGTAACCGGGTCAAAACTGCCCGGATAAATAAATCTCACTCTTGATCCCTCGCAATATAACTGACAAAAATTCGGGAATAACGCTTTTCCTGCACGATATGCAAGCCTTCGGGAACTTCGATCGGGGCTTCATGTTCGGCAACGATCAGCCCATCTTCTGCCAAAAGCCCCAAAGCAAGCGTAAAAGCTCTTGTGTAAAAACCGCTTTGATATGGCGGATCGATAAAAATAAAATCGAATTTCTCCGTTATGCCTGCTGCCGCTTTTTCGAAATCCGCCTGAATAAAGACAGAATCCGCCGTAAAACCGCAGCTTTCTGCGTTCATTTTTATTATACGCATAGCATCCCGGCTTTTGTCAACAAAAAAACATTTTTTTGCCCCACGGGATAAGGCTTCTATGCCGATCGCACCGCTTCCTGCGAAAAAGTCAAGGACTGTGCTTCCGGGAATTTCAAACTGAAGCTTCCCGAAAATCGCTTCACGGACTTTTTCTGTTGTCGGGCGCGTATTTTGCCCTTCGAGGGTTTTGATCATTCTGCCCTTACAAGAGCCTGCAACGATCCTCAAATTCTGCCTCCAAAACCTTAGAAACGAAGCACATCACCGGGGCAGACGACGATATCCATTAAAATATCATGCGGCATGAGCGGAAGCTCGTCCACAAGCTGGAAATCATAAATCGCTGCAAGCTTTGTGACCTTGTGTTTCGCAAGGAATTTATCATAATAACCACCGCCGAAGCCAAGCCTTCCGCCAAGCCTGTCGCAGGCTGTTGCGGGAATGATCGCGAGGTCGATCTCTCCATCATAATAGACCTTGTCCTTCGGTTCAACGGTTCCAAGTTCACCGTCCATCAGAATATCGGAATATTCCGCAACGAGCATATCTTCGCCCGAAACGACGGGAACATATACCTTTTTGCCCTGAATAATGGCATCTGTGATCAGCCGTGAAAGCGAAATTTCATTGCGGAAAGCAATATAGCAGAAAATGCTATCGGCTTTTTTATACTCTTCCAGCTCCATAATGCGCGCACAAACAGCATCTGATCCGGAGGAAACTTCCTTCTTTTTCAGATTTCCGCGCAATGACAGCATCTTCTTGCGAATTTTTCGCTTATCGTCCATGTTCATAGATTCTGGGCATCCTTCCTTTAAATGAGGTCAGTATTTCATAGCTGATCGTCCCGGCATAGGCTGCGAGTTCATCCGCGGTGATGCATTCACTGCCCTGTCTGCCCATTAAAACGACTTCATCGCCGATCGAAAGATCGGGAACATCCGTAATATCGAGCATGATCTGGTCCATGCAGACATTGCCGCAAACGGGTACACGCTTTCCCTTTGCCAAAACAAAAGCCTTGTTGGAATTTGCCCGCATATAGCCATCTGCATAGCCGATCGGCACAGTCGCAATGAGGCTCTTCCTCTTTGCGATAAAATGCCGCCCATAGCTGATGCTTTCCCCGATGTCAACCTCTTTGATATGCGAGATACAGCTTTTAACGCTCATTACCGGGCGAAGATCTGCATCTTTTTTATCAAAATCGGCCGCAGGAAAATAGCCATACATCGCCACGCCCATGCGGACCATATCGAAATGCGCATCCGGCAAACCGAGAATTGCCGCAGAGTTTGCTGCGTGAACGATCGGGTGAAATCCCATCCTATTTACAATTGCTATATATCGACGGAAAGCTTCGAGCTGCTTTTCCGTATAGCGCAAGTCTGCTTCATCAGCTGTTGAAAAGTGCGTAAAGATGCCTTCGATCTCGACATTTTCATCTGCGCAGGCAAGGACTTCCATGAGTTCCTGCTCGCTGCGAATGCCGATCCTTCCCATGCCTGTGTCGCATTTAATATGAAGCTTTGCCTTTTTGCCCGCTTTTTTCGCCATTTCCGATGCGGTTTTGATGTGATCCTTTGTAAAGGCACAAAGGCTGATCCCCAATCGCACGGAATCTTTCGTTGCTTCTTTGCCGACGGGCGATAAGATCAGGATCGGTTTACCCAAGAAAACGAGGTCTTCGGCTTCTTCGGGTGTGGCAACACCGAGCCAATCTGCACCGGCTTCGATCGCCGCGGTTGCACATTCCTTTGCACCATGGCCATAGGCATCTGCCTTGACGATCGCCATCCTGAGCTTTCCCTTGGCAAAACGGCCAAGTTCGCGGACATTATGTTTGAGTCCTTCAAGATCTATCTCTTGAAAAGTGTGTCTTAACATTCTTTATTACGCCAGAAGCGCTTCTTCGCCCAAAAGGCGTATTCCCTTCCCACTGAGTATTTCCTCCGCTGCTGCGACATCGTTCACTTTGATGACGATGACCTGCGGATCTGCCGCAAGATTATAGACATACTCAATGCTTATATGATTTTCCGAAAGCGTAAGAAAAGCCTTTTCCATATCGCCGTTTTCCTTGCAGATTACGGCGACAACACTCGTCTTATTGGCGGTAAAGCCTGCTGCACGGAAAGCAGCGATCGCTTCCTGTGTTTTATCGGTCACGATGCGCAAAATACCGTATTCCGTCGTATCCACGAGCGAAAAACCGAGCATTTTGAAATTGTTTTCCGAAAGAACAGCGGCTACTTTTGCCAGAGCGCCGTCTTTATTTTCCAAAAGCACGGAAAGTTGTTTCAGCATTTCTTAAACTCCGATCATCTGTATGCGGCGAATTGCCGCGATATACCAAAAATCAGCCGATCTGTCTGCCCAAAGCGAGAGCCTTTTTATTGACTTCGATAAACTGCGGGCGAACACATTCTTCGATGGCTTTTTCCCAAAGCGAAGCATCCAGATCCATCGCAGAGGAAAGTGCGCCAAGCATAACGGTATTGACCGTTTTCATATTGCCGGCTTCTTCTGCCAGAGCGTCTGCCTGTACGTAATGCACTTCTGCACCGCTTGCCGCAAGAGTTTCCTCGATATCTTCAGGGTAGCTTGCTGCGCCTGTGATAACGGGCATCGGCATGATCTTCTGTGTATTGACATAGATCTTGCCGCCTTTTTTGAGGTAAGGAAGCGCACGAACAGCTTCGAGCATTTCGAAAGAAAGAATAATATCGGCACAGCCGCGGTCAAGGACGGGCGATGCGATTTCTTCATCGGAAATGCGGACATGCGTTACAACACTGCCGCCTCTCTGCGCCATGCCGTGAACTTCGGAAAGTTTGACATGGAGGTTTTCCTTAAGAGCGATATTGCCAAGGAGGACACTTGCAAGAAGTGTACCCTGTCCGCCGACGCCAACGATCAAAATATCTGTTTTCATTTTTTCATGACCTCCGCAATCGCATCAAAGGGGCAGACACTTGCGCAAAGACCGCAGCCTGCACACATATTCGGGACGATCTTGACACCTTTTTCGAGCTTTAAGATCGCCGGACAGCCAAGGCGCATGCACATACCGCAGTTTCTGCACTTATCTGTGGATTCATAGAGCGGTTTCTTTGTCTTATCGATAAGAGCGCAGGCACGTTTGGAAATGATGACGGAAAGTTCGCCGCAAGCGCTTTCTTCTTTTAAAGCTGCTTCCATTCCCGGGAGATCGAAAGGATCAACCGTACGGACTCTCTTGACGCCGATCGCACGAACGAGCGCTTCAAGATCAACAGCAGGCGCTTCATTGCCTTTTGCGTTTTTGCCTGTTGCAGGGTTGTCCTGATGGCCTGTCATGCCTGTTGTCGAGTTATCGAGGATCATGACGGTGCAGGTCGAACCGTTATAAATGAGGTTTAAGAGACCTGTCATGCCGGAATGCAGGAAGGTCGAGTCACCGATAACGGCGACGAGTTTTTTCGCAAATTCGCTGCCTCTTGCCTTTTCCATGCCGCCTGCCATCGGGATAGATGCACCCATGCAAAGACAGGTATCCATTGCCGCAAGCGGTGCCAATGCGCCAAGCGTATAGCAGCCGATATCGCCGCAAACCGTATATTTATGTTTGGAAAGGAGGTAATAAACACCTCTGTGCGGGCAACCAGGGCACATGATCGGCGGACGTGCAGGAATTGCACCGGGTGTGGTGAATTCTGTCTTTTCGCCTGTAAGGGCTTCCTTCAGCATATTGGCGGAATATTCGCCCTGAATGGTGAAAAGTTCTTTGCCTTTCAGTTCGATGCCCATGGCACGGATCTGCATTTCAAAAATCGGTTCAAGCTCTTCGATCACGTAGAGTGTTTCAACTTTTTCTGCAAATTCGCGGATAATTTTTTCATCAAGCGGGAAAACGAGGCCGAGCTTTAAGATGCTGGCTTCGGGCATAGCTTCGCGGACATACTGATAGGCAACGCCGGAAGTAATGACGCCGACTTTTTCGCTTCTCATTTCGATGCGGTTCAGATCGCAGCCGTCAGCTTTGATCTGGTTGATGCGGTTTTCGAGGACGACATGTGCACGGACAGCCATTGCCGGCATCATGACATGTGCCTGTGTATTTTTGACATATTCGCGAAGCGGTGCTTCTGTTCTGTCCATTGCATCGACAATACCTCTCGAATGGCCGAGCCTTGTATTGGAACGGATGAGGACAGGTGTATTGTACTTTTCGGAAAGTGCGTATGCTGCTTTGACGAAATCCCTTGCTTCTGTGCTGTCGGAAGGTTCTACCATCGGAAGACCTGCAGCCATAGCATAGTAACGGGAATCCTGTTCGTTCTGGCTGGAATGGCAGCCCGGGTCATCCGCAACGATGACGACAAGGCCGGCATTGACGCCGATATAAGCAGAAGTAAACAGAGGATCTGCAGCAACGTTTAAGCCGACATGCTTCATGCAGCTCATTGCACGCATACCACCCATGGAAGCGCCTACTGCGGATTCGAGAGCGACTTTTTCATTCGGTGCCCACTGGACATCGATCTCGCTGTAATTGGCAGCGTATTCACTTATTTCTGTACTGGGAGTTCCGGGGTAAGAAGAGATAAAGCCAACGCCGGCTTCATATGCACCCTGTGCAAACGCCTGGTTCCCGAGCATGATTTGTTTCATTGATTGCTCCAAGCTGTAAAATTAGTTTCAGACCTAAAAAGGTACAAATAGTTATTTTTAATTATACAACAAAGAAACGAAAAAATAAACCGAATTGTGTAAGATTTTTGCATATAGCAACTTTTTACAGTTTCAGCACAGCTTTTTTACAAATTCCAAGGAAAAACAGACCTTTATTGATACAAAAGCAGGAGTATTGCCATAGAAACAGGCGATTTTCACCGAAGGCGGCTTGTTTTTTTACAATAAAAAAGAGCGATTTCCAAAAAATGAAAACGCTCTGATATAACTTATTCTTCGGGGATCGTGTCTGCTTCCAGTTTTTCCCAATCGATCGCTTTATATAAAAATCCGATCCAATCGCAACAAAAAAGCCGGCCTTTCTCTTTTGGAAAGGTCAGCTTTTTTTATCATTTATAACTTTTCGAGCAATTCCGAGATCGTTCCCATGCTTTCGAGCAAGCTCATCCGATCATTTTCCGAAAGGGATTCCAGTTTGGCAAGAAAACGCTTATCACTGTTGGCAAGGTATTCTTCGATATAGGCGCGTCCTTTATCGCTGAGCAGACAGACGACCGAACGACCATCCGCAGGATCCGCTTTTTTGAGCACTAGCCCGTCATCTTCAAATTTCTGTATCATCTTGGAAGCATGCTGCTTGGAAATATCGAGTATTTCGCTGAGATCGCATACACGCACCTCATGATTAGCGTACAGATAATTCAGCGCTTCGACCTGTACACGCCCATACTTTCCCTTAAAGGAAGCATAATATTCCGATGTGATCTTTTGCTCAAACAATTTGTGCAATCTGTACGCTGCTCTGATATCTGTCATTATATTCACCGATAATATTATGCCATAGGGAAAATTTGATTGCAAGAAAAAGAGGAAAAGCACATTTTGCCTTTCCTCCAGATCGATTTACCAGGTACGGCTGCCAAGTTCGCGGAACTGAACAACTGTCGGTACATGGGAATTCATGCCGCCGTCAACCGTAAGGATCTGAAGTAGCTTTCATCGGAACCGAAGTAAACGCATGCGTGGCCGATATCTTCGGGGCAGCCATAGCGGTTTACGCAGATGTTGCTGATGAAAATATCTTTAACTGCCTGTGCAACATAGGCATCATTTTCAGGTGTAACGATAAGACCCGGACGGATGCAGTTGCAGCGAACGTTATCTTTACCATACTGGAGTGCAACGGATTTTGTCAGCATATCGACGCCAGCTTTTGCGCTTGCATAGGCTGTTGCACCAAGGTCACCGCCGCAGGATGCCATGGAACCGATATTGATGATGGAACCGCCGCCGTTTTTCTGCATATGGGGCAGTACGCACTTGATCATGTAGAATGTACCGCGAAGGTCGCTGTTGAAAATAGCATCCCACATTTCAACGGTGAGTTCATCTACTCTGCCATCGGGAAGACCGACATTTGCAGCGTTGTTGACGAGAATATCGATTTTGCCATAGGTATTGACGGTATCTTCGACCAGTTTATCCATGCTGGAAAGATCGTTGATATCCATGAAATGATAGGAAGCTTTGCCGCCTTCTGCAGTGATCTTATCGACGACAGCCTGACCTTTTTCAGCTCTGCGTCCGCAAATAATTACGGTTGCACCTTCTGCAGCATAAAGACGCGCGATGCCGATGCCGATACCGCTTGTCGAACCTGTAACGATGGCGATTTTGTCCTGTAATCTGTTCATAAGAGTTATCCCCTTTTCATCATATTATTATGACTATTTCGTCATACAAGTATGATTATATGAGTCCGAAGTGGCAAAGTCAAGTATTTTGATAAAATTTTCACATTTCCTGTTTTTCAACAGTTTTGCTTTCAAAAAAAGCTTATCTAATAAAAAAAGAGCACGACCAAATCGCACTCTTTTAAGCTTATTTTATGATCATTTCGCAGGCTTCGCGCACGGCCATTCCCGCAAAATACGCTTCTTCCAAGGGGATCCATTTTTCTTCAAAAACACGGTAATAATCACCGTTTCGTCTGATGAGCCTTTCCTTCTGCGTCTCTTTTTCAATATCAAAAAAGACCTTCAGGTCGAAAATATCCCGCCAAAGCGTATGCAGGGAATAGACACCTTCAACGATCGTGAGCGGTTTATCCGCAGCAACGGCTTCACCGCCATAGTCCATGACGCTGCAATCGAACACACGATAGCGGAAAGGCTTTTTCTCCTTCAGGAAAGGCGCTGCTTCTTCCATAAAGCGCTCATAATGGATGTTTCCGCCGGCTTCGGCATAGCGTTCATTTGACCTGAGCGACGGAGGAAGGAAGAAATCATCCATACGGACAAGATTTGCATCGTAGATTTCCGCAAGCATTTCCGCAGCAGTGGATTTACCCGAACCGCATCTGCCATCGATCGCAAGGGTCATTTTGCCCTTCTCTGCCAAGGTTTCATTGATCTTTTCCATCAGCGGAATAAGACGGATGAAGCGTTCATTTACAACACGATATGCCGGCAGATAGGCATCGTGGTATTCCTTGCTGTGCGAAACGGGCGGATAGCCTTTTTTCTTATAATCAGCAATGTAGTTTTCGAGTTCTTCCGTTGAAAAAGCGAAAATACCTTCCGCAGTGAGCTTTTTCAAAAGTTCAAGTTTTTCCTCAAAAGATGCCACCGAACCCGTCTTTTCCTTTGCGGAAGCGACAAAGATTGCAGCAAAAAGCGAAAGAGGAAGTTTTTTGATATCGGGAGATGCCAGATTCAGCCTTGCAAAACCGCCGCCGATTTCGGTAAAGAGCGGCATTGATGCCTCTTCGGGTGTTTTTTCCGCTTCGGCAAAAAGGAAAGCTTTTGCGCTTTCCTTGTCTTTGACGATGTGCCCCGGGCCGAATTCGCTCTGATATAAGAGTTTGACAGCATCGGTCGGCTGCATCTGCGGATAGATTTTTGCGTGTTTACGAATGATAGTTTCCAAATTAAAGATCCTGCATGAGTTTTGTCTTGCGGAGTGCAATAACGATCACAGGGATGATCGCGATGTGACAGATGATGCCCGGAACAGCGGAAACGAATGCGCCTGCGAGGAATGTCGCAAAGGTAAATTCGAAACCGACGAAGAGCGAAAGGATGAACTGAACGACACCCCAGACGATTCTTCCGCCAAGCATGGCAAGAACGAGCGAGATATAGATATTGATGACTTTTTTATCAAACATACGGTATAAAACGCCGGATAATACGCCGTATGCAGCGAGTTCAAATGCCATCGCCACACCTGTCGGGAAAATCGGCGGCATACCGAAAAGCACAAATCGCAGTAAGGGCGAAATAAAACCGACGATCAGACCATACTGCCAGCCGCAGACGAATCCGCAGAGCAATACCGGAATATGCATCGGAGAAAGTGCGCTGCCGATCTGTGGGATCTGCCCTGTTAAAAAGGGAAGCACCATACAGAGCGCAAGAAAGAGAGCGGCAAAAGTCAATTTTCTGACATAAAAAGCCTGTTTCATGTTTGTCCTCCAAAAAAAGATAGATTGTTCCTCTTCTGAGGGGCTGTTATTCATTTGTGTTGTTTGAAAAAATTGTGACTTCTGTCAAAAAAGCGTGCTTCTGCATCGCGATAAAATGATTATACTAAATGAATTGCCATCCTGTCAATATTCACTAAAAACGCAAAAAAGAGCATTTCCGATACGGAAACACTCTTTTCCAATTATTCTCTTTCGGCAATGTATTTGCTGATTTCAGCCGTAACACCGCCAAGCAAACGTCCGATGGAAGAATCCGGTACACCGATGATGATATTGTTGCAATGATTGACCGGCAAAAGGATCTTTAAGCAATCTCTGCTGCCGACAGCCGCTGCCATTTTCGGCGTAATTTCCCCGAGAAGCGAATCGGCAATAACGATACCGACCGGCCCGATGATGATCTCTGCACTGCGCGAACAGACGATGACGGAATTTTCACCTGTTGCCGCCTGATCTGCACCGGCTCTGAGCATGGCGGATGTTGCCGCTGAATTGGTTCCAACAGCGGTGATCTCTGCCGCCGGAAAATTTTGTTTGATGGTTTTGACGATCGCACTGCCCATGCCGCCGCCTTGACCATCGATAACGAGTATCTGTAATGCCTTCATATACTGCCTTTCTTATCTAATTTCCTCTGAAAATTCTCTGATACGCCGATAAACCTCACTTAGAAAAACGAATTCCCGAAATAAAATTCACTTAATTTCTTTGAGGAATTCTCTGATACGCTTATTAACTTTGCTTAATAAGATGAATTTCCAAAATAATACTTATTTGATTTCTTCCAAGAACTCTCTTATTCTCTTCAAAGCTTCGGTAATGTTTTCAACGGAAGCCGCATAGGAACAGCGGATGAAGCCCTCGCCTACACTGCCGAATGCGCTGCCGTCTACGCAGGCAACCTTTTTCGACATGAGCAGCTTAGTGCAGAATTCATCGGAAGTCATGCCCGTCGACTGAATGCTCGGGAAGACATAGAACGCACCTTTCGGCTCGAAGCAGGATAATCCCATTTCGTTGAAACCTTCATAAATAAGGATTCGCCTGCGGTTATAACTATGGCGCATTTCACGGATCTGCATATAGCCGCTTTCCATTTCTGTTTTCAGGGCTTCAAGGCCGGCATACTGTGCCATGATCGGCGCACAAAGCATCGTGTACTGGTGGATCTTTACCATAGCATCGAGAATTTCCTTCGGCGCACAGGCATAACCGAGCCTCCAGCCGGTCATAGCGAGCGATTTGGAAAAACCGCTGATAAGAATTGTTCGCTCTTCAAGGCCTTTTGCCACGGAAGCATGGCGAACCGTTCCATAGGTCAGCTCTGCATAGATCTCGTCTGCAATGATGAGAAGATCGTGTTTTTCGATAACGGGAATAATGCGGTCAAGCTGTTCGCGGGTCATGATCGCGCCTGTCGGATTATTCGGATAAGGCAAAACGATCGCCTTTGTCTTTTTCGTGACGGCAGCTTCGATCGCTTTGGGCTGCAGAACGAAATTATCCTCCGCACAGGTCACGACAGGAACAGGCACACCATAGGCAAGGCGAACACCCGGCATATAGGAAACATAAGACGGTGCAGGTACCAAAACCTCGTCGCCGGGTTCCAATACAGCGCGGAAAACAAGGTCCAAACCTTCGCTTGCGCCAACGGTGATCAGCGTATCATCTGCGGAATAGTTCACGCCGAAACGCTCTTTTAAGTAAACGGAGATCAGCTCTCTGAGTTCAGGCAGACCTTTGTTGGAAGTGTAATGCGTTCTGCCGCGTTCGATCGAAGAAATTGCCGCTTCGCGGATGTTCCAGGGTGTGATAAAATCGGGTTCGCCGACGCCAAGGGAAATAACACCCTTCATCTCGTTTGCGACATCAAAAAGCTTGCGGATACCCGAAGGCGGTATCTCGCGGACATTTTTACTGACTCTGCTCTCCATCACGGCATGATCACCATTCTTTCTTCTTTTTCAATATCGGTCAGAATGACGCCGTTGTCTTTATATTTACGCATAATGAAAAGCGTAACGGTGGAAGAAATGCCATCCATGACGGCGAGTTTTTCCCAGACGAATGTGGAAATATCTTTCATCGTCGGTGCTTCGACCATGACGTTCAGGTCGTATGCGCCGGATACGAGGTAGACGGATTTGACCTGCGGGAATTTGCTGACACGGCGTGCAATATCATTATAGCCAAAATCTCTCTGCGGATGTACTTTCAGCTCGATCATTGCCTGCGCATAGGCATTATCGACTTTTTCATCGTTGATCGCAGCCAGATATTTGATGATGACACCGCCATCTTCAAGCTCTTTGATCGCTTTTTCAACTTCCGCTTCCGATGCACCGGTCATGCCGGCGATGGTTTTATAGCTGAGTCTTGCATCCTGTTTTAATATTTCGATGATCTCTTTTTTTAAGGTCATAATAGCCTCCGATTTTCAGATTTATAATTTGCCCGTTGAACCAAAGCCCGAAAGTCCTCTTTCCGTTTCAGAAAGTGAATCGGCTTCGACAAATTCAACTTCAAGAAAGGGCATGATCACAAGCTGTGCAATGCGTTCGCCCACTTCGATCTTTCGCGGTTCTGCGGAATCGTTGTGCATGGGAATAAAGATTTCCCCGCGATAATCCGCATCGATCACGCCGACACAATTGGCCGGGCGAAGGCTCATTTTGGAAGCCAAGCCGCTTCTTGCAAAAACAGCGCCGAAATACCCTTCGGGGATCGCCATCCCGATGCCTGTACCGACCTTGATCGCCGTATGCGGCGGAATGATCAGCGCTTCCTCAAGATTGGCATAAAGGTCATAACCTGCCGCCATTTTTGAGCCCCTTTTGGGCATTTGCGCTTTTTCATCAAAACGCAGCATCTCGATTTTGATCATGGGAACCTCCAAACAACACATTTGCAAATTTACTATAACACCAAAAATATAAATTGGTCAAACACATTTGCAACATTTGCGCCTTTTTCTTGACAATTTTCCCGTTTGATGATACCTTATTTGTATATGAATAAGAGGCTGTGAAAAGAATCAGTAAGGTATTTTCTTTTTCCAAGAGATAAGGCGGTTGCTGCGAGCCTTAAAAAAGATTTACCTGAACCCGTCTTTGAGCCATGCGCCAAAAATTCTTTTATAAGAAAAAAGCGTATTCGGAAGCCCACCGTTACCGGGCAAGGCGTTTTACAGCGCCAAAAGTGCAGGTTTCCCTGAAAAAAGGTGGTACCGCGGACAAATTGCAAGTTCGCCCTTTAAGCAAAATTCGCTTGAAAGGGCTTTTTATTTATCAAAAAATCCTGAAAGGAAACGATTATGAAACTCAGTAAACTCGTCGGAGACAGATTTAAAGAACGTCCCTCGGATGCAGTCATTGACAGCCATGCGCTTATGCTGCGCGGCGGCTATATGAAATATGTGACCAACGGCATTTTCTCTCAGTATCCGCCGCTGAAACGCATCAGCAAAAAGATCGAAGATATTATCCGCCAGGAAATGGACGCCATCGACGGGCAGGAAGTCCTCTTCCCCGTTGTTATGTCCGCAGCGCTTTGGGAAGAATCCGGCCGTTATGAAAGCGTCGGCAAAGAGCTTATGCGCTTCTCCGACAGAAACGGCAGCCCGCTCGTTCTTGGCATGACGCATGAAGAAGCAGCGGTTCACCTCGTCCGCGAATATGGACAGAGCTACCAGAAATATCCTTTCATGATCTATCAGATCCAGACAAAATTCCGCGACGAAGCAAGACCCAGAGGCGGCCTTATCCGTGTACGCGAATTTACCATGAAGGATGCTTATTCTTTCCATACTTCTCAGGAAGATCTGGAACAGTACTATGATAAATGCTATAAGGCATATCAGCGCATTTTCGCACGTGCAGGCGTTCCCGAAGTCATCACAGTCAAGAGCGACTCCGGCATGATGGGCGGCAATGTTTCTCATGAATATATGCTCCTCACACCCATCGGCGAAGACTCCATCGCGATCTGCACAGAATGCGATTTCCGCGCCAATATGGAAGCAGCCGATACGATCGTCGAAAACGAGCAGACAGGCGTTTTAGCAGACCTCACAAAGGTTTTAACACCCGATCAGAAGACCATCGAAGAAGTCTGCAGCTTCCTTAACATGCCGATCGAAAAGGCTTGCAAGGCAGTCGTTTACCAGAAGAACATGACAGATGAATATGTTATCGTCTTCATCCGCGGCGACCTCGAAGTCAACGAAACAAAGCTCACAAACGCCCTCGGTGAAGATATTCACCCCGGTGAAGTTACCGAAGACTGCGGCATCGTTGCCGGTTTCATCGGTCCCAAAGGCTTACCCGAAAACGTTACCGTTCTTTTCGACCGCTCGCTCGAAACAGCAGAAAACCTCATCTGCGGCGCAAATGAAGAGAATTACCATATGACAGGCTTCAACATTGCCCGTGATTTCGGCAAAGTTTCCTTCATCGATCTGGCAAAGATCCCCGAAGGCGGTATCTGCCCCGTTTGCGGCAAAAAGAGCATCACGATCTCCCGCGGCATCGAAGTCGGCAACATCTTCCAGCTTGGCACGAAGTATTCCAAGGCAATGGGCATGACCTATTATGACAGCGAAGGCAATTCGCAGTATCCGATCATGGGCTGCTACGGCATTGGCGTTGGCAGACTTGCCGCTTCCGTCTGCGAAGCAAGACATGATGATTATGGTCCGATCTGGCCGATCACGATCGCACCTTGGGAAGTTCACCTCTGCTGTGTTCGTTCCGACGATGCAGAAACAAAGGCAGCTGCCGATGAACTTTATGAAAGCCTCCTCCGCACAGGCACAGAAGTCATTTATGACGACCGCAACGTCCGTGCAGGCGCAATGTTCTCCGATGCAGACCTTTTAGGCGTTCCGGTTCGCGTTGTTGTCAGCCCCCGCAACCTCAAAGAAGGCATTGTTGAAATTGCGACAAGAGACAAGAAGATCCAGAAGAAGGTTGCTCTTGCCGATGCAAAGGCAGAAGTTCTGGCACTTGTTCAGCAGCTCAAAGACGAGATCAACAGCTACGAAATCTAAGCAGCCGATATATAATTTGCCGTAGAAAGCAATAACGCGCGACATTTACCGCAGGTAAATTCGCCAAGTTTTCCGAAGGAAACACTTGCATTCTCAATGCTAAAGATTGCTGCGAGATAAGGTATAGCCTGCAATAGCTATTCTGCTTTTGAGAGTTGCAGAATTTACGCAGCTTGTATTAAAAGATGATAGGTCATATCCTGTCATCTTTTTTATCAAAGGAGCAAACATGGACCTGTTATTCAAAAATGACAATCAGATATGCAATATTCGCGCAGCAGGGATCCTGCTCTATAAAGATCAAATTCTTCTGCAGGAAGATGGCGGTGAATATGCTCTTCCGGGCGGTCATGTCAAGTTTTTCGAAACAGCGGAAGAAGCCGTTCAGCGCGAATTTTCGGAAGAACTCGGCGTTACCGTCAAAACTGAACGACTTCTTTTTACCGAAGAAAGTTTTTGGGAATGGAACGGCAGAAAAACGCATACGATCTGTTTTTACTACCTGCTTTCGGTAAAAGACGGCTATTTTTCGGGCAAACGCACGCAGCTTGATAATGAACGGATTTCCCTTTCCTATCTACCGATCAAGGAATTGAAGAATATCACGGTATATCCACGCTGGCTTGCCGAAAAACTGGAACATCCCGAAGAAACGCCTGTGCATATTGTTGCTTACGACTAAAAAGAACGCCTATCACGGCGTTTTTTCTTTACAATCCCCATAAAAACCTGTAAAATGTTTGTATCCAAACAAATTTCACAAGGAGAAATCATGAAAAAGTCTCTTCATATCGATATTGCACAGCCGACCATCATGGCATTGACAGAGATCACCTATAAATACATCCCCTATTGGAACGGGTTTCATCCGCTGAAAATGAGCCTGCTTTTGCCCAAAGAACGCAAAGGTTTAAGCCCCAGACCACTGCTCATCTGGGTTTGCGGCGGCGGTTTTGAAAGCATGGATAAAGATGTCTGGCTGCCTGAACTCGTTTTTTATGCAAGAGCCGGCTATATCGTCGCTTCGATCGAATACAGAACGCATAATCTGGCGACTTTCCCCGGGCTTTTGGAAGATGCCAAAGCGGCTGTCCGCTTCCTTCGTGCACACGCCGAAGATTTCCTCATCGATCCTGAAAGAATTGCAATGGCAGGCGAATCTGCAGGCGGATACCTCACGACAATGGCAGGCGTTACGGGCAATACGCGCGAATTTGATGTCGGCGAAAACCTTGATCAATCGAGCGAGCTGCAGGCTGTCGTCAATATTTACGGCAGAAGCGATATGATCCGCGGCTGGTATGAAAAAAATAATCAGGGAAGGATCCGCAACGGCACAGAGCTTCTTTTGGGCGGTAAACCCGATGGTATTCCCGAAGTTTACGAAAAGGCTTCCGCTTCGCATTATATCCGGTCGGATATGCCGCCTTTCCTCCTCCTGCACGGAACAGGCGACAGGATGGTTCCGATCGAACAGAACGATCTTTTCTATGAACAGATGACTGCTGCGGGAAACGAAGTCGAATATTACACGGTTGAAGGCGCAGGGCACGGTGCAGAAGAATTCTATCAGACCGAGATCAAAAATCTCGTTCTTGCCTTCCTCGATAAACATCTGAAATAATAAAAAGTGCGCATGGGTGTGAGGCTATCCATGCGCTTTTTCGTGTATTTTATGCTGCGGTAATGAACCATTTACCGAGCGTTCTTCCTGTTCTCTCTGCACTTCGCTCAAAAAAGAGATAGCGCAGCTGTCCGCCGATGCGGATAGTATAGCGATCGCCCTGACCGCCGGCTTTTAATGAAGCAGCCTGCCTGACATCCAGTATGCGGTCGATTGAAAAATGTCTGCCATCATGCCAGACGATCTCTTTCGGAATGACGTTTCCGCCCGTATCAAAACGGACGATGACCTCTACATAAAGCTTTTCATTCGGCAAAAAGACCGCCTCCTTACTATCAGAATTTCCTTAAAAAATCGCCTCGTGCCATCATCGGTGCAGCGGGTGCGATCCCTCTTTTTTCCATGGCACGCCACTTAAAATCGAGCAGTTCCATCGGCACACCAAGACTTGCCGCAGCGGATGAAAGCGGTATTCCCGCCATCATGGTTTCCAGAACATCGCTGTCTGCAAGCAGATATTCCGCTGCAAAGAGGTTCGCTTCATATTCAAATCTGGAGGTATCATCAAAAAGTGCGACATCGTGCAATGCCATCATTTCCGGATAATCGCGATGCAGGACGGCATGCCCAAGTTCATGGCAGATGATGATCTGCTGCAGCTCATGGGAAAGCTCACTGTTGACGGTAATATAGGGAATGCGGTTCAGGCAGATAAAAAAGCCCTTACACGCACCCGAAAAAGCACCCATCGCCTTTTTCAAAACATGAATTCCCAAAGCAGAGGCCAGTTCTTCCGGCGAAAAACCCGGATATTTCTTTTTTAAACGAAGGACCTCCGCAGCTATTCGGTCTTTCATCGGTCGCTCTTTCTTTTCCTTCCGAATTTTTCTTTGGCATCGACCTTGCTCTGTGCATAGACTTCGACAAGCGCCTGAAAGAAAGCATCCTTACCGGCTTCATCGATCGAACCGCCTGCAAAAAGCGCAGAAGCCTGACCCAAAAGATTTTCCACTTCGGATGCAGCGTGATCGCCGTATTTTTCGCGGACATCCTCGATATACGGGGAACGATCCTGCCCATAGCTCGGGTCTTCGATCTCGGGATTAGTCAAATATTCCTTAGAAACGCCGAGCGCACGAGGCATCAGGTTTAAAACACCGCTCCTCGGCTTTGTGCTTGTGGTTTCATATGCGACAACGGCTCTTCTCGAAACGCCGATCAATTTTCCGAATTCTTCCTGGCTGAGCCCTGCTTCTTCTCTTGCACGGCGCACCTTTTCCGCAAAGCTTTTCATCAAAAACTCCTTTCAATATGAGAAGTTACTTATATTATAAGCTGCATAACTTCTCAAGTCAAGTGAACTTATGCGCATTTTGGGAGAGTGAGAAGTTATTATTTATACATCATGCCCGGCAGTTTCATCTCGTTTCCTGCCTTGCCCGGCATCTTGAGATCACCCATCAGCGATGCCGAAAAGATCGCATTTTTCCCGAAACGATTGCGGATATCTTCCACTGCATTATCGAATCGCTCGATTTTTTCGTGCTTTTCCGCATCGGTAAAAAAGTCGCCCTGATAGGGATCGCTGATTGGGATAAGGCCAATCGCACGCACGCTCAGACTGCGGACTTCCCTTCGCCAATCATAATTTTTCCTAAAAAGTCGGAAAGCTTCCTCTGCAATTTCCCTTGGGCTGATGCTCGCAAATTCGAGCTGCGACTGTGCTTGCCGCCAAAAGAGCGCATTATCGCGCACAGAAAGCTGCACGCCTTTTGCCCGAAGCCGATGCAGCCTGAGCCTATGCCCGACATCCTGCGAAAGTTCGAGCAAAACTTTCCAGACTTCTTCATCATTTTTGAGGTCTGCGTTACAGGTGATGCCATGCCCGACGGATTTTGCCGGAATCTCAAAATCCTTATGCTTGACGCGCGAATCGTCGAACCCGTTGGCATATTTCCACATTTCTTCCCCGACGATCCCGAAAATCGAACGCAGGACGTTTCTGTCCATTGCCGCAAGCTGCCCGATCGTTCTGACACCACAGCCCGCAAGTTTCGACATCGTCGAACGCCCGATATAGATCATTTCCGAAGCCGGCAGCGACCAGATTTTTTCGCGGAAATTTTCCCTTGAGATCAGCGTTGTAGCATCCGGTTTTTTCAGGTCGGAGCCAAGTTTGGCAAAAATTTTATTAAAGGAAACGCCGATGCTGACGCTCAGACCGAGTTCCCTTTTCATCGTTTCGCGGATCTCGTCGGCAATGCTTTTTCCGTTCCCAAAAAGCGAAAGACTTCCCGTGACATCGAGCCAGCATTCATCCATGCCAAAAGGTTCGATCTGATCCGTATAGCGGCCGTAAATATCGCGCGCAAGCTCGGAATATTTGAGGTATTCCTCGTAATGCGGCTGCACGAGGATAAGCTCGGGGCAGCGCTGTTTTGCTTCATGGTTGACCATTCCCGTTTTGACGCCGGCTTTTTTGGCAAGCTCGCTTTTGGCAAGGACGATCCCGTGGCGATCTTCTGTACTGCCGCAGACGGCGACGGCTTTCCCGGCAAGTTTCGGGTCAAGCATCATTTCGACAGAGGCATAAAAACCGTTCAGGTCGCTGTGAAAAATACATCTCTCGCCCATGGCTGCCTCCTTTAATGGGAAGTTGCTGCTTCTTAACTTCTCATTTTATAACAATATAATACCCGTTTTTGCGCAGTTATGTCAATATGATGAGAAGTTAATATTTCATGGGAAAAATTGGGAGGATTTGCATGCGGTAGTTGATTTTCGGCGGTGGTTCTGTTATAATAACTTATGGCGTTTGCCGAAAAGAATATGGAGTGGTATCGAAGTGGTCATAACGGGGCGCACTCGAAATGCGTTTGTCTTAACGGACACGTGGGTTCGAATCCCACCCACTCCGCCAGAAAAAGACTCTGATTGTGATACAATCAGAGTCTTTTTCAACTAAATCCACCCTTGCGGGTGGGTGAAATCGTCTTCGACGATGAAATCCAACTTCGTTGGGTGAAATCCGCCTCGACGGCG
>SVGZ01000041.1 GCA_015056045.1 Clostridiales bacterium
AGTCAGCCTTTACAGCCTCTTTTCCGTCATAGTAACCACAGTTCTTGCATACTCTGTGAGATAACTTGAGCTCGTGGCACTGCGGGCACTCTGTCAGATTGATAGCGGAAAGCTTCCAATTTGCCTTTCTTGTACGAGCGCGCATCTTGGAATGTCTCCTTCTCGGTACTGCCATCTATTTACACCTCCTCATCATCGGTAAATAGTCCTGCGAGTTTGGCGAAGGGATTGTTTGCCGGTTCCTCTTCTGCTTCTTCGCAGTCTATCGCAGCTTGACAGCTGCACGTTTTTTCATTTAAATCAACACCGCAAACGGGGCATAACCCTTTGCAGTCTTCTTTACATAAGTTTTTCTGCGGCATATTGAGCGAAATATTATCCAGGACGATCTTATCGAGGCAGATCTTATCGCCATCATAGAGATAAGCTTCGTCGTCTTCATCGGGTGCGGATTTATAGAGCACTTCCGACAAGCGGATATTGATATTTTCGCTGATATCTTTTAAGCAGCGGTCACAGACAGCGCTGAGTTTTGCCTTGATGCGCCCGTTTAAGATCAGCCTTCCCTTTGAATAGATATAATCAAACTTCAGCTGAACAGGTGCTGCAAAAGCGATGTCGTATTCCTCTGCGGAAAAAGGTTCTGCTTCGCATTCATAGGAAAAGCTTGTTCCTTCTTCATCGAGAGCAGGCAGTATATTAAGCATAAATGCTCCGTTTTTTGTCAGCTCTATTGCCATAAGAATACCTCCGCTTAAAAGCCTACCAAATAATTATATTTTTATTCCGCCCTATTGTCAACAGGAAAATTCAGGTTTAGCGCTTAAAGGCAGAGACCTGCTGTTTCTCTTGCGATCATGACTTCTTCGTTTGTGGGAACGACCATGACCTTGACCTTGGAATTATCTGTGGAGATGACAGCGTTCTTGCCGCGGACAGCGTTCTTTTCGTCGTCGATCTCTACGCCTAAGAATTCGAGACCTTCCATGCAAGCCTTGCGGACCTGCATATCGTTTTCGCCGATGCCGCCTGCGAATGCGATTACGTCAACACCGCCCATAGCTGCTGCGTATGCGCCGATATACTTGCGGATGCGATAGTTGAACATATTGAGAGCTGTCTGTGCCATCTTGTTGCCTTCAGCTGCAGCTGCTTCGAGGTCGCGGAAGTCGCTGGAAACGCCGGAAATACCGAGAACGCCGGATTTCTTGTTGAGGTAGTTGAGTGTTTCATCTGCATCCATACCGAGCTTCTTCATGAGGTAAGGAACAGCTGCTGCGTCGATATCGCCGGATCTTGTGCCCATGACGAGACCTTCGAGCGGGGAAAGACCCATTGTTGTGTCTACGCACTTGCCGTTTTCAACTGCTGCGATGGAAGAACCGTTGCCAAGGTGGCAGGTGATGATTCTCTTTGCATTTTCTGCACCCAGTGTTTCGATAACGGTCTGGGAGATATATCTGTGGGATGTTCCGTGGAAGCCGTATTTACGAACCTTGTGATCTTCATATACATGATAGGGGATCGCATAGAGGTAAGCATAATCGGGCATTGTCTGGTGGAAAGCGGTATCGAATACAGCAACGTTCGGGATACCGGGCATAAGTTCCATGCAGGTTTCGATGCCTTTGATGTTTGCCGGGTTATGGAGCGGTCCGAGCTCGATATAATCGCGGATACCGTCTAAAACTTCGTCGTCAACGATCGTGGGCTGTGTGAATCTTTCGCCGCCGTGGAGGACTCTGTGGCCGATTGCTTTAATGCCGGAGAGATCTTCGATAACGCCGTGATCTTTATCAACAAGCGCTTTGATAACTTCTTCGATAGCTTCGCCGTGGTTGTTCATCGGCTTTTCGAGTTTGAATTTTTCGCCGTTTGCAGGGGTATGCGTAAGAGCGGAACCTTCCATACCGATTCTTTCAACAAGACCTTTTGCGATGACGCTCTCATCTTCCATATTGATGAGCTGATACTTTACGGAAGAACTTCCCGCGTTAATGACTAATACGTTTACCATGTCTGCTCCTTCCAAAATCTCTTTCATAGTATGCGCTTTTCCAAAAGACAGGCTTGCGCGAAATGCGATTTCCCGTTATATTGGAGGTATAAACGCACCTTTATTGTAATCGTTTTTTGCGGTATATCACCGCCGCATAATATTATACTCCAAAAATTCCGAATTGAAAAGGAGAATTTACAAGTAAATGCCCGATATTTGTGCAATTATTGCAGAATATAATCCGATGCACGCAGGACATCGCTATCAGATCAGTCAGGCAAGGGAAAAAAGCGGTGCCAAATATATTGCCGCGATCATGAGCGGAGACTTTGTTCAGCGCGGTGAACCGGCGATCTTTTCCAAATTTGCCCGTGCAGCCGAAGCGATAAAAGGCGGCGTGGATATCGTTATCGAGCTTCCACCACAGTATTCGCTTGCCTCTGCGGAAAGATTTGCTTTCGGCGGTGTGCGCATTGCCGATGCGATCGGTGCAAAATTCCTTTCTTTCGGTTCGGAAAGCGCAGATTTGCAAAAGCTTCTTTCCTTTGCGGAAAATAAAGAAGAAGAAAAACTGCGTGAAAACATCAAAAAAGGACTTCCCTATGCCGCTGCAAAAGCCATTTCCGAAGGCGAAGAATTGCCGCCGAACGATATTTTAGGTGTGGAATACATCCGTGCCATCAAAAAAAACGGCTCTGCCATCAAGCCCTTACCCATCAGGCGCATCGGCGCAGGGCATGATGCTGCCGGCGGAAGCGCACTTTCCATCCGTGAAAGCATCAAAAAAGGCGAAACGGTTTCTTTATCTGAAAATTTCAGCGGCATGAAGCCCGTTTTCCCGGAAGATATGGAAATGCTCCTTCTCTATCGTCTCCGCACTATGTCCGTTTCCGAATTGGCAAATTTTGCAGAAGTCGGCGAAGGGCTTGAATATAAGATCAAAGAAGCAGCAGACAGGGCAGTTTCTTATACAGAGCTGCTTTCCCTGATCAAATCCAAACGCTACCCGATGGCACGCATCAAGCGCATCCTCATGAATGCACTGCTTTCCATTACAAAAGAACTGCGCGAAGAAACGGATGCCGCCATGCCTTTTGCGCGTGTTCTTGCCGTAAATAAAGAAAAAAGAGAGCTTTTATCGCATATTGCCGGCAGGACGAGGCTCATCACAAACCTCAAAAACTGCGAAGATCCTGCTGTCAGCAAAATGGCAGAAGCCTCCAACATCTATGCCTGCGCTGCAAAGCTGCCTTCATTCCTCGATTATACAAAGCAGATCCTCATCTGACACCATTTTTTCTCTTCTGCATATGATATAACAAAACCGTTTTTGGAGTATGATCCTATGGAGAGATGTCAGGAACAGCAAACATATGGCGCAGAGTGCAATATCGGCTGCGCAACAAACGCGGAGCATACGGCAAACGTCCGCATACCGCTCCATATTCGCCCGAGCGCATCTGTCTGCGGCGTTGTGGTCAGCTGTGCAGGTTCGCCTGTGGTCAACTGCTGCCGCAGGAATACAAATTGCAGAAACCGTGCATCCTATGAGCTGATCATCGACCAGCCCATTACCCTATCCGTGACGATGGCCTATACCGCGGAAGCAGCACCCGGTACAGCAGACCTTTGCTGCAATGATTAAAAGAAAGACCGCATGACATTTTGCCATGCGGTTTCGTTTTTATCTCTGAACATCTGCAGGGTTTTCCGGGTAACCGGGATCGGATAATACCTGGATCTGTGTAGCAGGACCAAGATCGCGCCAATTCTTCAGATACCAGACGATCTCACCCTTCGGATCGACTTCAATAAACTGCGGTGCAAGACCGAAGCTGCCCTGAGAGCAAAGGACTGTATTGCCGTTTGCCAATCTTGTACAGGTCTGCCAGCCGATCGGTTCTGTATTCTTATCGCTGCCGGGTGCTCCGCCTGGTCTTTCAAAATTACCTGTCGGGCCAAGATCTGCGGGGACATCCGTCGAAGCAAATTGCCAGACGATGTTGCCTTCTTTGTCAACTTCTTTTGCTACGCATTCATCTTCATCAACAACGAGTGTATTGCCGTTGATGAGCCTCTGTGCGGACCAGGGTTTTGCCGTTTCATAGCGCCAGATCTCATTGAAATCACGGTCATATTCAACAACTTTGCCTTTGACGAGATATGCGCAGAGGAATGTGCCTTCGCCTGTCATGCGGATACGGCGGAACATCGGGTGAATATCGCTGTTCGGTTCATAGGGAATATCGTGCTGATAGGTGATCTCGCCCGTCTTTTTGTTGATGATAACAGCCCTCGGGGTTGCTGCGTTGATGACCATCAGAACTTCATCAAGGCCGATCGGCTGCAGGGAATGGCATTCTTCGCCTTCCGGCAGATCATAGCGCCATGCAACTTCTTTTTCGGGTGTGACTTCACCGCACCAGAACATACGGGAGAAGAGCACGTTGCCGTTGGATAAAACCCAGGCATCATCAAGCTCACCGCCAAGACCGGTGTCATATGTCCAGACAACTTTTCCGTCTGCGACGATATAGATACGGTTGTGGCCTTCGCCGACATACATAAAGGGATAGCGATTCATATCGCCCGCTACTTCAACGTTGGTATCCCAGCGTTTTTCGATAATCGCTTCCTCCGCAGGACCGAAAGCAGGAACTTCGGGTGCAGAAAAGCGGTAAAGAACATCCATTACAGGGGTATTATTAGCCATAAAAATTCTCCTTTTGGAAACTTACTTCATTTATATCATATTTAATTTTCCCTGTCAATCTCCATACAGAAAAGCAGGAATTTCAGAAAATCAGGCTGTTTTCCTCATTTTGCGCCAACGGATGAAGAACAGACCGCCGGCAATGATGCGCAGGAAGCAGATAATAAGATAAGTTTCGCGGAAAGCCGATACATCGCCGCCAAGTGCATTATGGATCGCAACACCGACCGCAGGCATGATCGCATTGGTAAAAGTCGTGAGGATCGTGAAAAGCGAAATGCAGAGCGCACTGTATTTCGGGTCTGCAACTTCCATCAGGCAAAGCGGCAGGTTCAGCGTAATGACCGGCTGCGGAAGGCTTGCGATAAACCAGATCACCATGAAAACAGCGGTCGAGAGCAGCGCATTGCCCTGCTCATAGAGCTGCGTTGAAAAAATAATGCAGAAACACGAAAGCGCAAGACCCCATATGCCGTAAGGCGTGCCAAAACTTGCACCCATTTTATCATTGATCTTTTTCCAGAAACCGACCGCAATGAACTGCGCAAAAGTACCGGCAACATCGGAAACGGAAAGCATGAATTCATCAAGACCGAGGTAATGCACACGCCCGTAATACCAGAGCGTCCAGTCGAGCTGCCAGGAACTGTAATAGAAAAACAGGCAGAACATAAAGAACATATAATTTTTGTTTTTCGTGATCGTGATAAAAGCATCTTTCAGATCGATACGGTGTTTTTCTTCTTTTACGGTCTTTTCTTCGGTGATCTTATCGCCGCCGCGGATTTTCCTGAGGACAAACATCAGAAGCAAGGCTGCAAAGATCGCAAGAACGATATAGCTCTGATGGATCAGGATCTTGACAGAATCTTCCTTTGCCATGGAAAGGATGTAACCCGTTGCCAAAGGAACGATCATGCCCAAAACAAGCGTCAGCCTTGTGCGGACAGCCATAACGGCATTTCTGTCACTTTCCGGCGTAACATCTTTGAAATAGGCATTCCACGTTGAGATATAGAGCTGCCTTCCCGCTGCACCGAAAGAAATGATC
>SVGZ01000042.1 GCA_015056045.1 Clostridiales bacterium
TCGCCAAGCGAAATATTTTCAATCTATGATATGGAGTTCATCAAAGAAGCATCGAATGGCGATATCATGCTTTACCGTATGTATGTATACCCTGATCGAGATCATATGCGCTACGATTCTCTGTGGCACGCGGATATGCTTTATTATCAGATGGAAAGCGAACAGTGACAGTAGAATACAAGGAATTACTCTGCGGCAGTGAGCTTCCACTTTTCCACAAGTATTGACAATACTAAAAACAAAAAGAGTATGCTTTTTTCGCATACTCTTTCTTTTTATACTCTTGCCGATGTATTCGGCTGCAGATAGCGGATTTTTTCCGCAAGGCTGCGGATGTCGCCCGGCGTATATAAGGGGAAACCATCGCGGACGAGCTCCGGCACAGGCGGTCTGTACAGCTGCAGATAATAATGCAGCAAAACCGGCATTTCACTTGCCATCTGTATCAGCTGTTCTTCGCGGATTTCCGGGATCATCGTCGTGCGCATTTCGTAATCGATGCCGAAATTTTCGAGCAGGGCAATGCTTTCGCGGACGTTTTCCGCACTGTGTTTGCAGATCTCTTCATACATCCCGAAGGGCGCTTTATAATCGATCGCAGCGTAGTCGATAAGCCCTTTTTCCGCCATTTTGAAGAGGACATCGGGTTTACTTCCGTTGGAATCGATTTTGATCTTATAGCCCATTTCACGCAGTTTTCCCGCAAAGGGAATGAGCTCTTTCTGCAAAGTCGGCTCACCGCCGGAAAGGACAACTCCATCGATCAGGCCTTTTCGCTTATTCAGGAAAGCCATGACTTCCGCTTCATCGACTGTCGGCGCATTTTTGCCCAAAAGGTGGCGGTTATGGCAATAGTAGCAATCGTAATTGCATCCCGCAAAGAAGATCACGCAAGCGAAGTTACCGGGAAAATCCAGCGTTGAATTTTTCTGTAAGCCTGCAAAATGCATCTCAGTCTCCGCTGATGACGTATTTCTTGCGGTCTGCGTATTCCTGACGCTTGCCCTTGTTGAATGCCTGAACCGGACGCAGATAGCCTACAACACGGCTCCAGACCTCTGTTTCCTTGCCGCATTCGGGGCAGCTGAAGTGTTCGCCCGAAATATAGCCATGCTCCTGACATACGGAGAATGTCGGTGTCAGCGAGATATAGGGCAGCTTATACTGCGTAAAGATCTTCCTGATGAGGTTCTTTGCGATCTCTTTATCCGGTACTCTTTCGCCCATATAGAAATGGAGAACTGTGCCGCCGGTATAGAGGCTCTGTAATTCATCCTGCAGATCGAGTGTTTCGAAAATATCGTCTGTATAGCCAACGGGCAGCTGCGAGGAGTTTGTATAATAGGGAACTTCCTTTGTGCCTGCTGTGATGATCTCGGGGTAATACTTCCTGTCGAGCTGTGCTAAGCGGTAGGTCGTGCCTTCTGCCGGTGTCGCTTCGAGGTTATAGAAGTTGCCTGTTTCTTCCTGTATCTTTGTCATGAGGTCACGGAGATAATTCATCGTTTCGATCGCAAACTGCTGGCCTTTTTGTGTTGTCAGGTCTGTTCCATCGCGGAAGAAGTTGAGGCAGGCTTCATTCATGCCGACGATGCCGATCGTATTGAAATGATTATACCAATAACGGCCTGTGCGCGCCTTTACATCGCGGAGGTAATGCGCTGCATAGGGGTATAAACCTCTTGCGGTCTGTGTTTCAATGACTTTGCGCTTAATCTCGAGGCTTGTTTTGGCAACGTTGACCATCTGCCAGAGTCTTGCGCGGAATTCGACAACACTCTTGGAGAGGTATGCGAGCCTCGGGAGGTTCAGCGTAACAACGCCGATCGAGCCTGTCATCGGGTTCGAACCGAAAAGACCGCCGCCGCGTTTGCGGAGTTCTTTGGTATCGAGCCTTAATCTGCAGCACATCGAGAGTGCATCTTCAGGCGAAAGGTCGCTGTTGATGTAGTTGCTGAAATAGGGAATACCGTATTTGCAGGTGATCTCCATGAATGCATCAACAACCGGGCTATCCCATGCGAATTCGTTCGTGACGTTGATCGTCGGAACGGGGAATGTAAATACTCTGCCCTTCGAATCGCCTTCGAGCATGACTTCACAGAAAGCCAGGTTGAACATATCCATTTCTTCCTGGAATTCGCCATAGGTTTCATCCATCTGAACGCCGCCGATGACGACAGGTCTGTCTTTTAAGGTGTTCGGCGGAACGATATCGAATGTCAGGTTAGAGAACGGGCACTGGAAGCCGACTCTTGTGGGAACGTTGATATTGAAAATGAATTCCTGCAGCGCCTGTTTGACCTGTTTGAAAGTCATATTGTCATAGCGGATGAAAGGTGCGCAATAGGTATCGATGGAACTCCAAGCCTGTGCGCCTGCAGTTTCGCCCTGTGTTGTAAAGGTCGAGTTGACGATCTGGCCGAGGAAAGAACGCAGATGTTTTGCCGGGGAACTTTCTACCTTGCCGCCAACGCCGCCGAAACCGTCGCAAAGAAGCTGGTAAAGATCCCAGCCTGCGCAATACGGGCCAAAGAAGCCAAGGTCATGCAGGTGCAGATCGCCCTTTGTGTGTGCATCGCGGACTTCCTGCGGATAAATTTCGTGCAGCCAGTACTGCTTTGTGAAAGCTTCGCGCACATAATTATTCATACCGTTGATGGATTTTGTTGTATTGGCGTTTTCTTTGATCTGCCAATCCTTATCATCAAGGTAATCGGAGAACATCTGGATCGTTGCGCCGATAAGAGCATTGTTTTCTCTTGCGCCGCGTCTCTTTTCGCGGTATAAAATGAATGCCTTTGCGGTTTTTGCGTGTCCGTTTTCAATGAGGACTTTTTCAGCCGTATCCTGAATATCTTCGACAAACGCGATCTCTTCGCCTTTTTCGTTTAAGATATCGACAACTTCTCCGCTTAATTTATAGGCAAGATCAAAATCGCTTCCGCCGACAGATTCTGCCGCTTTATAGAGTGCCCATGCGATTTTTTCCTGTTCAAAAGGAACGATCTCGTTATTTCTTTTTCTGACTTTTGTGATCATCTGCTGTTCTCCTGTATTTTTAATCTTTTCCATCGACTATATATGCACAATATCTTGTTTTTATGCCGCAAGCCACCACAACAGCTTGCGTATCGTATTATATACGAGCCGCAAATCCTTGTCAACACAATTTCAGACCTTATCAAAACACAGGGAAAAGCCCGTTTTTTGCCGTCAGATCGGGATTTTTCGGCATTTTTACCCTTCAAATTCTCTTGCAAATCCCCTCTTTTTTTACAAAAAGAAAGAGGATTTTTACAAAATATTGTATTAAAGCATTGAGCATCTACACCATATTTTGTGGTTAAAGGGCAAAAAAAGACGCCGGGCTCCAAAAAGCCGTCCCGGCGCTAAAAAGAAAAATGGTGTGAAAAAATTGAAACTGCCAAATCAGGCTAGTAACCTTAGTTATCCGGCGAAAGTATTTATTCTTCCGTTTCGCCTTCCTGCTCATCGCCTTCAGCCAGAATCGCAATGCCGACGACCTTTGCGTCGTCTTCGACCTTCATAAGCCGCACACCCTGTGCTGCTCTGCCGACTATCGAGATATCCTGCACGTTCATTCTGATGATGACGTTCGCATCGTTGATGAGGAGCAAGTCTTCCATGCCGTCCACGACGACAAGACCACACATAAGGCCTGTCTTTTCCGTGACCTGCATCGCCTTGATGCCGATGCCGCCTCTTGTCTGCTGGCGGAATTCATCTGTTGCAGTGAGCTTGCCATATCCGTTTTCGCTGACGGTAAGAACGTATGCGTTTTCTCTTATCTTGCATACACCGACAACCTCGTCTTCATCACGCAGCGTGATCGCACGGACGCCTGTTGCCGTTCTTCCCATCGGACGGACATCTTCCTCGTCGAAGGTAATGGACATGCCATCCTTCGTCCCTACGATTATAACATCTTTTCCCGTAGTTTTCAAGACCGAAATTAAAAAATCTTCTTCTCTGAGACCGATCGCAATGATACCGCTCTGGCGGATATTGGAGAACTGCGAGAGATGTGTTTTCTTGATGAAGCCCTGCTTTGTGACCATAACGAGGTTGGAATCTTCTTCCATATCGGAGATCGGGAAAAGCGTTGTGACGACTTCACCTTCACCGAGATTCAGCAGGTTGACGATCGCCGTACCTTTTGCCGCTCTGCCCGCTTCGGGGATACGATAGCACTTCTGGCGGAAGCAGCGGCCGCGGTTTGTAAAGTAGATGATATCATCATGCGTCGAGGAAACGAATACGTCTTTGACAAAGTCTTCGTCTCTCGTTGTGAGCCCTGTGACGCCTCTGCCGCCTCTTTTCTGCTGGCGGTAGTTGTCTGTGCTCATGCGCTTGATATAGCCGGCATTCGTCAGCGTGACGACCATGGTTTCTTCCTGAATGAGTTCTTCGAGGTCGATATCGGATTCGTCTGCCTGAATTTCCGTTCTTCTGCCATCGTCATATTTTGCCTTGATCTGCAGGAGGTCTTCTTTGATGATGCCTAAAACCATCTGTCTGTCTGCAAGGACCCGCTTATAATAATCGATCTGTTCAAGAAGAGCCTTATACTCGTTCTCGAGTCGGTCTCTTTCGAGGCCTGTGAGCCTCTGGAGACGCATTTCGAGGATGGTCTGTGCCTGTACTTCCGTAAAGCCGAAATTATCCATCAGGGCGAATCTTGCCGTCGGAGCATCCTTCGATGCACGGATGGTATGAACGACTTCGTCGATGATGTCGAGCGCTTTTAAGAGACCTTCAAGGATATGCGCGCGTCTCTGTGCTTTTTCGAGGTCGTAACGCGTACGGCGTTCGATAACTTCGCACTGATATTTGACATACTCTTCGAGGACTTCTTTTAAGTTAAGGACTCTCGGTTCGCCGTCAACAAGCGCCAGCATGATAACGCCGAAAGTTTCCTGCAGCTGTGTATGCTTGTAAAGCTGATTTAATACGACGGAGCTGCTGAAACCGCGCTTAACGCCGATCTCAACGCGCATACCGCTCTTATCGGAATGGTCGCTTGCGTGTGTGACGCCTTCGATCTTTTTGTCGTTGATATAGTCATTGATGGAGGCTACAAGGGCTTCCTTATTGACCTGATAGGGGATCTCCGTAACGATGATCTTTTCAGATCCGTCTTTTTCCACTTCGATCTCATGCTTTGCACGGATGCGGACTTTGCCTCTGCCTGTGCGGTAAGCCTGTCTGATGCCCGAAAGACCGGCAATCACACCGCCTGTCGGGAAATCGGGGCCTTTGACGTGTTCCATCAGGCCATCGATATCGATATCCGGGTCATCCATCAGGGCAACCGTGGCATCGATAACTTCGCCAAGATTATGCGGCGGGATATTCGTTGCCATACCGACAGCAATACCGCCTGTGCCGTTGACGAGGATGTTCGGGAATCTCGAAGGAAGCGTGACCGGCTGCATCATGGTTTCGTCGAAGTTCGGATAGAAATCGACGGTATCCTTATCGAGGTCGCGGAGCATTTCGAGCGTGATGCGGCCCATTCTTGCCTCGGTGTATCTCATGGCAGCTGCGCCGTCGCCGTCTAC
>SVGZ01000001.1 GCA_015056045.1 Clostridiales bacterium
GAGTGTCTTTTTTCTGCATTTTTCGACCAGAATATCAAAGAGGAACAAGCCGAAAATTGCAAATACCACACCGCCGAAGATATGCAGCATCTTATCCCACCATGAAATCACATAATAGAACTTCCAGCAGTGACCCAACATAGAGCCAATGGCATAAAAATTGCAAAAGAGGAAAAAGGGCGTGCTGATCCTGCAGCGAAACAATCGTTCTGCGGCTGAAGGAAGCAGGATCAGCAGAATCGTCAGACATGAGAGGAATAATCTGTCTGATTCTCTGTTCTGCAAAAGCATTATTATGGTACATACAGTAAACGCTTCGCAAATTACCGTGCCCGTGATACGCAGTATTTTATCTGTTTTTGATAACGAATTTTCCATATTTTTCTTATGAATGGAGGATGTTCATGAATTCCTCGCCTGTTATTGTTTCGTTGAGGTAGAGATGTTGTGCAAGTTGATCCAGCTTTGGTTTGTTTTCCAGAATGATCTGCTTTGCTTTTTCATATTGCTTTTTTACAAGCGCAACGACTTCCCGATCGATCTCTGTCTGTGTTTCAGCCGAACAAGCAAGGGAAGCATCTCCACCGAGATACTGATTGGTTACAGTTTCCAATGCTACCATGCCGAATTCTTCGCTCATGCCAAAGCGAGTGACCATTGCACGGGCGAGCTTAGTTGCCTGCTCGATGTCGTTGGATGCACCTGTTGTCACAGAGCCGACGGCGATCTCTTCTGCGGCGCGGCCGCCTGTGTAGGTGGCGATCTTGTTTTCGATCTCTTCTTTGCTCATGAGATAATGATTGTTTTCTTCCACCTGCATGGTATACCCGAGCGCACCGGATGTACGGGGAACGATGGTGATCTTCTGCACGGGAGCGGAATTATTCTGCTTTGCTGCTACGAGTGCATGACCGATCTCGTGATATGCTACGATCATTTTTTCCCGATCCGTAAGGATGGCATTTTTCTTCTGATAGCCTGCGATAACGACCTCGATGCTTTCTTCAAGTATGCTTTGGATCACGGATTCCGAAACCTCGTATTCTATGTGGACGATGGCTATTCCGGGGTAACATTCAATCGGCCTGACTTTCAGCGGATGCTCTCCGATATTGAGGCAGGAAAGATTGCAACAGTCATCACAAAAGATCTTTCGAGATTAGGGCGTAACTACCTGGAAGCAGGCAGATACATCGAAATGATCTTCCCTGAATGCGGGGTACGGTATATCGCCGTGAATGATCAGGTGGACACTGCGAACAGCGAATCCAATGATCTTATGCCATTCAGAAATGTATTCAACGAATGGTATGCGAGAGATACGTCTAAGAAGATTCGGGCGGTGGTTCAGAGCAAGTATTCCAAGGGTGAGCGATTTAATGGAAGCGCTCCCTATGGATATCTTTTGGATAAAGAAACCAAAAAACTCGTCATTGATCCTGATACCGCACCGATTGTGCAGAAAATTTATGATTGGTGCATGGAAGGATATGGTCCCACGCAGATTGCTCGAATGCTGACAGAGCGAAAAATCCTTATTCCTGTTGCAGCGCATTATAAACGTACAGGAAAAATGAAGCACAGAAGTGCTATTGATGCACCGACGCTTTGGGACACCGAAACGGTTACTCGAATTTTATATAACCGTGAGTATACCGGAGATACTGTGCTTGGCAGATGGAAGAACAAGTCTTATAAAGACAAAAAAAGAATAGCTGTTCCAAAAGAAGAGTGGCACATCTTTGAAAATACCCATGAACCGATCATTGACAGGGAGAAATGGGAAATTGTCCAGAATCTGCGGGAAGAAACCAAACGCAGGAACTGCTCCACGGGAGAAAAAGACAAATTTGCAGGACTGGTAGTCTGTGCGGACTGCGGAAAGAAGATGTATAACTGCAGAGCGAAGTCATTGACCAGCATGCAGGAATCCTATGTATGCGGAAGCTACAGAAGAAAAACAAAAGACTGCACCGCACACTTTATTCGCACAGTAGTTCTGGAAGAATTGGTTCTCTCATCTGTAAAAGAAGTGCTAAAGGCTGCGAACGGGGACCGAGATTGGTTCCGTGAATATGCACTGGAGTGCGGTTTGCAGGAACAACAGATCGCTCTCAAAGAACAAAAACGGGAGATGGAGAAAGCGACAAAACGTATTTCAGAACTGGATACCATTATCCAGAAACTGTTTGAAAGCAACGCTGCAGGAAGAATCTCCGATGAGAGGTTTGACACTTTGTCGAAAGGTTATGAGCAGGAGCAATCCGAATTAAAGGAGAAACTCATTATGCTCACGAAAGAAGTTACCCTTGCAGAGGAAAAGAAATCCAACACGGAGCGATTCCTGAAGATCGCTGAAAAGTATGAAAATCTGACGGAACTCACTCCGACGATCCTGAGAGAACTCATAGAGAAGATTCTTGTCTATGAACCAACCTATGTTGGAAAGAAACGTATCCAAAAGATACAGATTTATTACAACTTCATTGGGAGGATCCAACTCCCGACAGAAACAAAAAGGGCAGAGAGTGCATAACTCTCTGCTCTTTTTTGTGCCACAGCGTAGTTCTCTGTGACAGCACCTCTTTCCCTGCGGCGCTATTTTTATAAGCTTAAAACGAGTTCTTCAAATTCGTCAACGGCTCTTGCAAATTCTGCCATGCATTCATCCACAACCGTTGTGAAGTCAATGCCTGCGATCTTGAGGAGTTCAAGCGGATGGTCGCTGCCGCCTGCGGAAAGGAATGCCTTGTATTTTTCGAGGTTGCCTTCCTTTTCAAGACCGCGGACGATCGCCGCTGCACAGGAATAGCCTGTCGCATATTTATAAACATAGAAGGATTTATAGAAATGCGGAATTCTGGACCATTCATAGCAGATCGTATCGTCTCTTTCCATATCCGGACCATGATAGAGTGCGTTGAGGTCGCCATAGACCTTGCAGAGTGCCTGCGAGGTAAGCGGTTCGCCTTTTTCTGCCATTTCGTGGGAAATCTTTTCAAATTCGGCAAACATCGTCTGGCGGAGTACGGTTCCTCTCATGCCTTCAATGTAGTTGTTGAGGAGGTATGCACGCATCTTCTTGTCTTCTGTGTTTTTGAGGAGGTGCTTTGTCATGAGGATCTCATTGACAGTCGAAGCGATCTCTGCAACAAAGATGACATAGTTCGAAGTTGCATAGGGCTGCGTCTTGTTTGCGTAATAGGTGTGCATGGAATGACCCATTTCGTGCGCAAGGGTGAACATATTGTCAAGGTCGTTGCTGTAGTTTAAAAGCATATAGGGGTGTACACCGTAAACACCCCAGGAATATGCACCGGATGTCTTGCCTTCGTTTTCGTAAACATCGATCCAGCCTTCGTTGAAAGCTTTCTTAACGACCTCGATATAATCTTCGCCAAGAACGGAAAGACCTTCCAAAACCATTTCGCAGGCTTTTTCATAGGGAACTTCATCCTGTACATCCGCAACAAGGGAAGTATAGATGTCATACATATGGAGCTTATCAACGCCGAGAAGTTTCTTTCTCAAAGCAACATATTTGTGCATAGCGGGCAGGTTTCTGTGGATGCTTTCGATCAGGTTATCGTAAACAGAAACGGGGATGTTATCCGCAAAAAGGGCTCTTTCGCGTGCGCTGTCAAAACCTCTTGCCTTTGCATAGAAAACGTCTTTTTTGACGTTGGTGGAATATGCCGCTGTGATCGTGTTGGTGAATTTTTTGAATTCGCCATAGAATGCGTCATAGGCTTTTTCGCGTGTTTCTCTGTCGCCTGTGCGGAGCAGGTTGATATAGCGTGCGTGGGAAAGCGCTTCTTCTCTGCCGTCGCTTAAATGGATCGAAGGGAAGCGCATATCGGCATTATTGAGCATGGTGAAGATCGTCTGCGCACCGTCGGAGAAATCGCCGACCATGGAGAGCAGTTTTTCTTCTTTTTCGGATAAAATATGCTCTTTGCTGCGGAGAATATCCTTGAGGCCGAAAGCATAAACTTCAAGTTCTTTTTCTTCTTCGATGAATGCTTCGATCTTGCCTTCCTCTGCGGAAAGGATCAGCGGTTCATACCAGGATACTGCTTCGGAGAATTTTGTCATCATGCCCGAAATGCGTTCGACCAGAGACTGGAATGCAGCTTCGGAGTTATCCTGATCTCTGCCCATTTTTGCATAGACAAAGAGTCTTTCCAGGTGCAGGCTTGCTTCATCGATCAGCTTAAGACCGGCAAGAAGCGACTTTGCACTTTCGATCAGGCCGTCTTTTAAGGCTGCAAGCTGCGGGAGCATTGCTTCGAGTTCCGCAAATTCTTTTTCCCAGGCTTCCTGAGATTCAAAAATATCGCTGAGTCTCCATTTTGTTTCTTCGGGGAGTTCACATCTTTTCTTATTTCCGCTCATTATCTTTTCTCCTTAGTTTCTCTGGGAATGCAGCGGTGCAGGAATCCTTCCGCCGCGTGCAATAAATTTTTCTGGTGAATAGGGGTTATAGGGCATGATGGGTGCTGTTCCCAAAAGGCCGCCGAAGCTGACTTCTTCGCCGACGTCTTTGCCCGGAACGGGGATAAGCCTGCATGCCGTTGTTTTGTTGTTGACCATGCCGATCGCCATTTCATCCGCAATGATCGCGGAAATAACGCTTGCCGGTGTATGCCCCGGGAGTGCGATCATATCGAGACCGACGGAGCAAACGGATGTCATCGCTTCGAGTTTGTTTAAGGTAAGCGCATCTTTTCTTACCGCATCGATCATGCCGGCATCTTCGCTGACGGGAATGAACGCACCCGAAAGACCGCCGACATGGGAAGAAGCCATGATACCGCCTTTTTTGACCGCATCGTTTAAAAGTGCCAATGCAGCCGTTGTGCCGTGTGCGCCGCAGCTTTCAAGGCCCATTGCCTCTAAGATATGTGCAACGGAGTCACCCATTGCCGGTGTCGGTGCCAAAGAAAGGTCTACGATGCCGAAGCGTACGCCAAGGCGTTTGGAAGCTTCACGGGCTACAAGTTCGCCCATTCTTGTGACATGGAAAGCCGTCTTTTTGATTTTTTCGGCAACTTCGTCAAAAGGTGCGCCATCCATTTCCGCAAGTGCTGCACTGACAACACCGGGACCGGAAACGCCGACATTGATAACGCATTCGCCTTCGCCGACGCCATGGAAAGCGCCTGCCATAAAGGGGTTATCTTCAACAGCATTGGCAAAAACAACGAGCTTTGCCGCGCCGATGCCGCCTTTATCTGCCGTTAATTCAGCGGATTTTTTAACGATCTCGCCCATTTTTTTGACAGCATCCATATTGATGCCTGCCCTTGTATTGGCAACGTTGACGCTGCTGCAGACGATATCCGTTGCCGCCAAAGCCTCGGGAATCGAATCGATGAAATTGGCTTCACCGGGTCTGATCCCCTTATGCACGAGTGCAGAAAAACCGCCGATGAAGTTGACGCCGACTTCTTTTGCCGCTTCGTCAAGCGCAATGGCAAAAGGCACGCAATCAACCGCACCGCAGGCTTCCGTGATCATCGAAAGCGGCGTGACCGAAATTCGCTTATTGACGATCGGGATGCCGAATTCGTTGGAAATATCTTCGCCTGTGCGGACGAGGTCCTTTGCATAGGTCGTGATCTTCTTTTTGATGTTGGAGATCACTTTGTCCTTATTGCTGTCTATACAATCGAGAAGCGAAATGCCCATCGTAACGGTGCGGACATCGAGCTTCTGATATTTGACCATATTGATGGTACTGATGATTTCATTGGTATTGATCAAGATTTTTCACCTCTCAGATCCTGTGCATAGAGCTGAAGATCTCTTCACGCTGAACGTGGATCTCGATGCCGCCGAGTTCGCCTGCCAAAGCCTGCAGCTTCTCTTTGAATTCGCCGAAGCTGATCTGTAAATTTTCAACATCTACGAGCATGACCATGGTAAAAACGTCGCCCTGCATGACGGTCTGTGTGATATCAAGTATATTTGAATTAGCCAGAAAGCAGATATTGCTGACTTTTGCAATGATGCCCGGCCTGTCTTTTCCGATTACTGCGATTACTGCGCGCATATCTTCCTCCGATGTTTCTTTATGCCCTCTATTATAGCCGAAAAGCCGCCGATAGAAAAGACCCATCATTCCAAATTTGTTCAATTCTTTCACGATTAGGTCTTGAAATCTGCCTGTCTTTGTACTATAATAGACTTTGCGTGATGCTGGTGTAGCTCAGTTGGTAGAGCACTTCATTGGTAATGAAGAGGCTCACGAGTTCGACTCTCGTCACCAGCTCCAGAAAAAACCTCATTTGTCAGATGACAAATGAGGTTTTTTTCAACGAAATTTGCCCTGATGGGCAAGTGAAATGATTCCATCGTGAAATATCTGCTTCGCAGATGATATACTCTTCGCATCACTTCTCACTCGTTTGCAAACAAATATGAATTATGACATAATATAATAAAAGAGGTTATGTCCGAATCAAAACTTAGATCGCCCGAAAGGAAGCGAGCGAAACCGGTTATTGGCTTGAACTTTTATATCGAACAAAATACATTGATGAACATACTTTCAAATCTCTTTTAACAAAATGCACATCGGACAATGCTCATCGCTTCCTGCAAAACCGCAAAAGAAGGACTTAAGGAATAACCATGACATACTTCATTTTACTTCTCATCTATTTCGCCCTCTTGGGCATCTTCGGGATCTGGCTGCCATCGATCGGTATCGATTTCGGCAAAAGCATCCCTTCGATCTTCGGTGCGATCATCGCCGTACAGGTCTTTAACCACAGGGCACATCGCCCGAACTTTTCACGCCTGAAACTCCATTATCGCCAGCGCTATGCGGAATATATCGGCAATGCCTTTGACGGCAAAAGAGCACAGGAAAAGGCTCTTTACCTCGCCATCGACGATATCCATTCGGGCAATTATAAACGCACAAAGAATGCCGCAAAACAGCTTCTGAAGCTAAAAGCCGAAACAGACGAAGAACAATTTGTCCGCGAAGTTTTCTTTGGCATGGCACAAAAAGAAATGCACGATATTCCCGAAGCGATCCTTGCCTATCGCCGAGCCTTCAAAATCAAGGAAGATGCCGGCATTCTGTCGGAGATCGGCAGACTTTTTGAAACGCTGCATGATTATGACAATGCGCTTGCCTGCCTTGATGAAGCCGCAGAGATCGGCCCCGAAAATGCGCTTGCACAGAACAATTTAGGGCAGTTTTATATGCGGGCAGGCGAATATGAAAAAGCAATTCCCTTCTTCCTTGCCGCAGAAAATGCAGACGAATCTTTCCAGCCGGCTTTATCGGGGCTTGCCGCTTGCTATAAGATCACCGGAAACGATGCCGGCTATGAGGAATATGTACAGAAAGCCGTCGAAAACGGCGCTTACAAAGAAGTGATCGATGGATTCATCAGCGAACACAAACGATACGAAAGATAAAAGAAGCGTACCCATACGGTACGCTTTTTTGTTAATAGACATTATAACCTTGATTATATAAATACAGAAGCTGCTGCTTTGTGAAAGGCCCGTCGATCTCCAGCTCATGAATCGTTATAAACAGTGCCGGCAATTCCGCATAAATTCCCATTTCACGAAGTGTTTTGACCTCCCATTTTACCATTTCATATTCAATGCGGCGAAGCAGCGGATAATCCATCCATTGCAGCTCTTCGATCAATCTTTTCGTCTTATTCATATCATATTTCAGTTTTTGGCATCTGAAATAATAATCTTCCCCAAGGTTCTGCTTTACCCATTCGTTCATATCCTGATCTTCCGGGAAAAACTCATACCACCATTCCTCGAGCTTCATCAGTGTAACATAGTCCTCTGATGCATAACGCTCCTGATAGGTCTTCCCACGGTAAGGAATATATTCTTTCGGCTCTTTGCCTATTCCGACTTTAAGTGAAAACAGGAATTCGCCATCAGGATAGCGTTTAAGCGGCTCCGTATTTCTTGTGTAACCAATCTCCGAGTCTTCATCAATAATGTAATCTCCGGTAGTGGTTTCAATTTCCTCGCTTTTAACTATGCGCCAATCCGGGAGTTCGGGCAATTCCGGCATAGGGAACGGGAAATCCTCATTATAGGCATCCCACATGAAAACATAGCCGAAACGATCGTCATAGGGATAAGCCAGAAGCTGCGCTTTGCTCATAAAAGCGCGCAGAACAATGCCGCAATACCTTGGCTCATAAATAAGTGTTTCAATACCGAGTTCTTTCAATCTTGCTTGTTCATCATTGTATGCCTGCCTGACCAGATCATATTCATATTCCTCCATCGTGTAAATGCTTAATCTCTCTTGAAATTCGCCGTATTCTTTCGCATTCACGTCGGGGAAATTTTTTCTTGCCCAGGTTTCTTTATTCGGCGGTTCATACGAAGTTTGTGTCTGCGGAAATAAGATGAATCCGTTTTTATAAATCAAATCATAAAAGAAATCGACCTGATGAAAACCGTTTTCATAATACTCTTCCATTCGTGAAGCATAGCTTCCCTTCACATTTCGCGAATCCGCAATATAATAGCTTTCCATGCTGTGTGTCAGAGAAATCGTGACATTGAAAATTTTATCTGCATGATCCGGATCGTGCAGAGCATCTTCAAGTGTCTTTTCCATAAAGATCGGCTTTGGCTCCATTTTATGGATCTCATATCGATGGTCCTTGTCAAAATCTATAGACTCGTAAGGCGTGAGATCGGAAAAACTGATTTCTTCTTTTCCGTAAAGATTGATGACGGACGCATCCTCTGAAAGCACGGAAATCGTCGGTATTTCTTCACTTTCCGGCTGTGTTTTTGCGCAGGCAGAAAGGAAAACCATTGCCAGCACGATCAGTATAAAAAATCTTTTTTTCATGGGAAAACTCCGTTTTTTCTTTATCATAAAAGAAATACCTGTGAGCGTCAAGAAATATCTTAGTCGTTTACAAATTTTTAACGCAAAAAAAGATCCATACATTTCTGTACGGATCTTTTCAAATGCTTTTCCGAAATTATTCGATAACAGCGTCTGCGCCAACTTCTTTGAGCTTAGCAACAACTTTTTCAGCTTCGTCCTTCGGGAGAGCTTCCTTAAGCTTTGTGGGAACGCCTTCAACAGCTTCCTTAGCTTCTTTGAGGCCAAGACCTGTGAGTTCGCGAACGACTTTGATAACCTTAATCTTTTCTGCGCCGAAGCTCTTAAGGATAACGTCGAATTCTGTTTTTTCTTCAACTGCTGCTGCGGGAGCATCAGCGGGGCCAGCAGCGACAACTGCAGCTGCAGCGCTTACGCCGAATTTTTCTTCCATAGCTTTAACGAGCTCTGCGAGCTCCATAACGTTCATATTAGCAACTGCTTCGATGATCTGAGCGTGATCCATTATAAAATCCTCCAATAAAAATTGTTTTAAAGAGTTGTTGTTTCGGTCTTATTGACCACGGCTTTATGCCTGTTCCTGTTCTTCCTTCTGTACGCGGATAGCTTCCAGCGTGCGAACGAACTTGGATGTAACACCATTGATAACGGACATAAGGTTCGCAATGAGCTGTTCCTTGCTGGGGAGCTTTGCGAGATTAGCAACGGTTTTCGGATCGATGGCTTCTTTGCCTTCGAGGATACCGCCCTTGATCTCTGTTTTCTTCTTCTCGGCGATGAAATCAACGAGAATCTTTGCCGGCGCTACGGGGTCATCTACACCAAAGATAACGGCTGTCGGGCCTTCGAGTACATTGTCGAGACCTTCGATACCAAGGTTATCAGCTGCGCGCTTTACCATTGTGTTCTTGAGAACTTTGTATTCAGCGCCTGCTGCTCTCATCTTGTTGCGAAGTGCTGTAACTTCTGCAACTGTGAGACCTCTGTAATCATAGAATACTACACCCTGGGAGCCGGAAATTTTTTCCTGAATCGAAGCAACTTCTGCTTCTTTTGCTTTTAAGACCTGTTCTTTCAAACGATCCACCTCCCAAAAAATTTAAGGTTTAACTTACCGATATAACCGGGCGAAAATAAAAGCCCGTCTGTCCCAATCTAAGGAAGCAAACGGGCGTGATATGCCTTTAAAGCTTGTTTCCTCGGCAGGAGATTAAGCCTTCCTTTGCGGAAACGCGCCTGCTTTCTTAGGACATATAATATTATAAACGGTTATATTGCGTTTGTCAATCTTATCCTACAGTTTTTCCAAATAATTTTATTTGATGAAGCTTGTCGGGATAACTTTGACGCCGGGACCCATCGTTGCGGAAAGTGCTACGGAGCGAAGGTATGTGCCCTTTGCTGCGGACGGTTTTGCTTTGATGAGTGCATCCATAATGGTATCGAGGTTTTCCATGAGCTTTTCTTTCGGGAAGCTCTTCTTGCCGATCGGTACATGAACGATGGATGTTCTGTCGACTCTGTATTCGACTTTACCAGCTTTGATATCGCGAACAGCGTCTGTTACGTTCATGGTAACGGTACCGCTCTTCGGGTTCGGCATGAGGCCCTTAGGACCAAGGATACGACCGATACGGCCAACGATACCCATCATGTCCGGTGTTGCAACGCAAACGTCGAAATCGAACCAGTTTTCATCGCGGATCTTGGAGACGAGCTCTTCAGCGCCGACATAATCTGCACCGGCTTCTTCAGCTTCCTTAGCTCTGTCGCCTCTTGCGAAAACGAGGACCTTGCGTGTTTTGCCTGTTCCGTGGGGAAGGACAACTGCGCCTCTGACCTGCTGGTCAGCATACTTCGGGTCAACGCCCAGTTTTACAGAGAGCTCGATTGTTTCGTCAAACTTTGCCTTTGCTGTGCCAACAACGATATCAATGGCAGCACCGGGTTCATAAGCTGTCTGCTTATCGAAAGTTTTTAAGCTCTCAACGTAATTCTTACTTCTTTTCATTCTTACCTCCATGTGGTTTTAACGGCCACCGAAAGTGACCTCCCACCGTGTCCTAGTGTTACTCTTCTACGGTAACACCCATGCTTCTGGCTGTGCCTGCTACCATGCTCATAGCGGATTCAAGACTTGTTGTGTTGAGGTCCTTGAGCTTTGTGGAAGCGATTTCTTTTACCTGTTCCTTTGTCAGCTTGCCAACTTTATCTCTGTTGGGAACTTTGGAACCGGACGGGATATTCAGGGCCTTCTTAATAAGAACGGCTGCCGGCGGTGTCTTGAGTTCGAATGTGAACGATTTGTCCGCATAAACTGTGATTACCGCAGGAATGATGAGCCCTGCCTGTGCAGATGTTCTCTCGTTGAACTGCTTAACAAACTGCATGATGTTGACGCCGTGCTGACCAAGAGCAGGGCCTACCGGCGGTGCAGGTGTTGCTTTTCCAGCGGGAAGCTGCAGCTTAATATATCCTGTTACTTTCTTTGCCATGTCCGTACACTCCTTTCCAAATACTGTGGTGAAACGAGTTAATTTTTCCCTCTCATGCGTTTTTCGCATAGGGAAGGAACTCTCCCACTTTTCGAATCAAATTTTTTACACCTTTTACGGCTTCAAAATTTAAATTCTTTTTACCTGTACGAAATCCAGTTCGACGTTCGTATCTCTGCCGAACATGGATATTATGACCTTGATCTTCTGCTTTTCTGTGTTGATGTCGCTGACGATGCCGACGAAGCTCTCGAAAGGACCGCTCGTGATGATGACGTTGTCGCCAAGCTCAATATCAAGCTTGATCGGGACATCCTCTACACCCATTGCGCGGACTTCCACATCCGAAAGCGGGATCGGCTTGCTGCCCGGACCTACAAAGCCCGTGACACCGCTCGTATTGCGGACAACATACCAGGAATCATCCGTGAGGAACATCTTTACCATGACGTAGCCGGGGAAAAGCTTCCTCTGGACATGTTTCTTCTTTCCGTTTACGACCTCGATGCTTTCTTCCATCGGAACTTTGACATCGAAGATGGTATCCTGAAGCCCCTGGTTTTCGACCGTTTTCATCAGGTTTGCCTTTACCTTATTCTCATAGCCGGAATAAGTATATACGACATACCAATAGGGCTTATCCGTCTTTTCCTGCTTAATATAGAGGTTTCTCTCCTGAGCGGGCTTTTCTTCGGCCTTTACTTCGGCTTCAGTCACTTCCGCATTCAATCTTTCTTCATTTTCAGCCATAGTTAAAGAATACCTCCCCTTTCAATAAGAAACGGCGGTCATCGATCCTCTTAAATCTTTCTTCATGCACCGAGGTTCAGAAGAAAATCAACGAGGGCACCGAAACCGAAATCGAACAGCCCGACAACGATCGAGAATACTGCAATAAAAGCGGTCACGACGAGGGAAGCGTTCAAGAGCTCTTCGCCTGTCGGCCAGGTAACTCTCTTCAGCTCGCTGATAATATCTTTGAAGAAACGAACAGGCGTTCTTCTCTTTTTACGGTTGGCAAGCTTCGCCTTTTTCTTCTGTTCTTTTAATTCGGCTTCTCTATCCTTGCCAAGCGATACCTTTTTAGCCATTGTTGACCATCCTTTTTTGTTGATTTACGATCTTTTTTACTGGTGATCCCAGCATTACCGACAGAAAAAGTTTATCTGGTTTCTCTGTGTGTGGTGTGCTTTCTGCAGAACTTGCAGTATTTGCTCATCTCGAGTCTTTCGGGATGCTTCTGTTTGTCCTTACGTGTATTGTAGTTTCTCTGTCTGCATTCTGTGCAGGCGAGCATGATCTTCGTGCGCATGTTTAGACCTCCTTAAGGATACTTGCGTTTTTTTGCAATCAAAAATAGGCTTCTTAAGCCGCCATTACAATGTACCATATCCGCAATATGCTTGTCAAGAAAAAATCCCGATTTAATGCGAAATTTTTAAGTTTCCCGCAAAAATTCCCGGCGGAAAAAATTCCTCTTTTCTTTCCCGGACGGGCTATTCCCAAACGGTTATTTTGCCCATTTCCGCAAAATATTTTTAAAAAAAGCAAAAAATCCCCCATATTTTGTGCAAATAAATAAAAAAGCAGCCGAAAAATTTTTCATTCCCGGCCGCTTTTCCTCCATCAGAAGCTTCTTGCTCCCCAAACGGTGAAGTCATTGATAACGGTCAAAAAGACAGTTTCACCGCCAACAGCGCTCTGGCTGTGCGGAAGCATGGAATCGAAATAGGCGGAATCGCCTTCTTCCAGAATAAATTCGTTGTCGTTGATCTTGAGGCGGAGCTTGCCTTTGACGACGTAGTTGAACTCATTGCCTGCGTGGTGCAGAAGTGCAGGTTCGACTCTTGTCGGCAAAACGCGGACGAGCATCGGCTCCATATCTCTGCCGACAAATTTATGTGCGAGCGATGTAAAGGAATATTCGGGCGTTCTTGTGACGTTGACGCCTTCGCCTTTTCTTGTAATGGTAAAATTGCGCATCTTGGGCGCTTCGCCTGTGAGGAGTTCCGTCGGGTCTACCTGGAAGACTGCGGATAAACCATAAAGAACACCGATCGGGATATCGGATTCTGCCGTTTCATATTTCATATATGTCTCAGTGGGAACATTGACTTTTTCGGCAACTTCCTCCGCAGTGAAGCCCAGAACTTCGCGCAGTTCGCGGATCCTGTTCGCAATGATCATCAGATTTTCATTCATGATATATACTCCTTGGGTTTCCTTCTATTTTAATATACCGCAAAGCCGCTTTTTTTGCAATGGATGAGAAAAATTATGTACACACCGTGAACTTATGCGCTCACTCTTTGACACGGGCAAGTTTCTTGGCGTATAATAGACCTGTGGAAATTTTCCCATCCCATTAAAATGAACGGAGCATCCGGCCTTATGAGCACGCAAAATAACAGCACAGCATTGGTCTTCGCCATTGTGGATAAAGACGTCGGCGAAAGAGTCCTTGAAATATGCCGTGGGGAAGGATATACACAGGGCATCATCCTCGATGGACGCGGAACAGCCAATAAACAGATCCTGCAGATGCTCGGCATCGAGCGCATCGAAAGAGATATTGCGATCTGCGCAGTGGAGGCTTCACGCGCACAGGAAATGCTTCTTCTCTTGAATGAAGAGTTTGGTTTTTATACACCGGGCAACGGGATCGCCTTTACGATCTCGCCCGATAACGCTGCATTTTTAAGCGCTGCAGCGGGATTATTGTAAGGAGGATAACATCATGGCAGATGACAGAGGTTTTGATATGCTTGTTGCCGTCGTCGGAGATGGCGAGGCAGAGCTTGTTATGCAGGCAGCAAAGGAAGCCGGTGCCAGCGGCGGAACGATCATTTCCGCAAGAGGAACAGGCTCTCCCAATTCCAAAAAAGACATCGTACTCATCCTTACGAGCAACGCAAAAAGACAGGGCATCCTGCAGGCGATCAGCTTCGGTGCAGACCTGAACAGTGACGGTAGAGGTATTGCCTTTTCTGTACCCGTTGACGATGTTGTCGGCATCATCAGCATTTAAAAGAAACTTTTATCGGATTTTTGATCGGCAAAACCTCCCGGTATTGCCTTTTCTGTACCCGCCCACGATGTTGTCGGCATTATCAGCATTTAAAAGAAACTTTTATCGGATTTTTGATCGGCAAAACCTCCCGGTATTGCCTTTTCTGTACCCGCCCACGATGTTGTCGGCATTATCAGCATTTAAAAGAAACTTTTATCGGATTTTTGATCGGCAAAACCTCCCGGTATTGCCTTTTCCGTTCCGGTAGATGATGTTGTCGGCATTATCAGCATTTAAAAAACTTATTGTAATTTTACTATATATAATATGAAACAAATTTTAGTGACAATTCCGCTCAGGGATGAACAGAAAGAAGCTTTAAAAAAAGCCGCACCCGATTGCAGCTTTGAATTTACGACCGCTGCCAATATTACCGAAGAAATGGTTGCGGATAAAGAGATCATTTTGGGCAATATTCCGCTCGAGCTTGTCCCTTTTGCAAAGAAGCTCGAATGGCTGCAGCTCAACAACGCCGGTACAGACGGTTTCTGCGACGGCATTTTACCCGAAGGCTGCATCTTGACCAACGCGACGGGAACCTATGGGCTTGCCATCAGCGAACACGTCGTCGGTATGCTGCTTGCGATCATCAAAAAGCTCTATCTTTACAACGACAACCAGAAAGAAGGACTTTGGCAGGATGAAGGGCATGTCCGCTCGATTTACGGCGCAAATGTCCTGATCTTAGGCTTTGGCGATATTGGCGAAAAAACGGCAAGATTACTGCACGCATTCGGTGCAAACGTCCGCGGTGTCCGCAGAACTGCTGCCGAAAAGCCCGATTTTCTGGAAGAGCTCGTCACCACAGAGGAAACGGATCGTCTTCTCCCGTGGGCAGATTATATCGTTCTGGCCATGCCCGGAACACCCGCAACAAAGGGCTTCATCGATAAGCGCCGTCTTTCCCTGATGAAAAAGGATGCCGTCATCATCAATATCGGCAGAGGTATCCTCATCGAAACGGAAGCATTGGCAGATGCCCTTGAAAACGGCGAACTCGGCGCAGCAGGACTTGATGTCACAGATCCTGAGCCGCTTCCGCAGGGGCACAGGCTTTACCACACAAAAAATTGCTTCATCACACCGCATATTTCCGGTCAATACCACCTGCCGCAGACGCTTGAGCTGATCTATGCGCTTTTCCTGCGCAATCTTTCGGCATATATGGCAAAAAAACCGCTCGAAAGCGTCATCGATTTCAAGACAGGTTACCGCATACCGTAACTTTGTTCACATCCCGGAAACAAATTTAGAACAATTTGTACATAATATTTCATTGACGGGATACCTTATCTATGGTAGAATATGACAGGTGTGTGAAGGAACACACAGAACAAAATTGCAGGAGGTAGATATTAATGAAAATTAAAAACATTACCGAACCCCAGAAATTTTTCGAGGTTTTAAACGAATGCAAGGGTAGAGTTGAGCTGGTTACATCCGAAGGCGACAGACTGAACATGAAATCTACGCTCTGCCAGTACATTGCTCTTACACAGATGTTCAAAGATGCAACGATCGACGAAGTTGAACTCGTTGTTTCCGAACCGGAAGACATGTACAAACTCCTCAAATTCCTTGTAAAGGGTGACTAATTAAATTTTCATCCGGCGAAAGCTTGCTTTTGCCGCAAAAACCACGAAACCATAACGGCATTGCAAATATCACGCGATGCCGTTTTTCATTCAATAGATTTTGCATAATAACAAAATCAATTATTCATTTTTGGGAAAGCGAAGGGAAAAATACTCTTGAAAAAGTTCACCGTGATGCCGCAGCTCGAAACACCGATCGGCAGCATTTTTCTTTCATTAAACGGGAAAAGCATCCCCTTTTATGCGCTGCGCTATCAGCCGGAAACCGAATGGCACCTGCTTTCTTTCCACGGAATGACGCGGCAGATGCCAATTAACCCTGTCGATGCTTTCCTCATCAAAATCGAAACGAAGGATCTGGCTTTCGGCGAATGGTATGAACTGCGATTTTCGGGATGCGCCGATGAACGCCCAAAGGACGAGACAGGCGACAGACCGCTCGTTTTTTCGGCAGAAGGCTGTTTTTTGGGCTTATCCGTCTTTGACCCGGATAAGGAAGAAAAGAACAGGCAGCTTTCAGCATACCGCCATATGATCCATGACCCGGTAAAAGCGATCTATGCACAGCCATTCAGCTTTGATTTTTCGCGTCTTCACGGTGTTTTCGTTGAACAGAACGATACCGATGACGGCTTTGTCTTAAATCTCCTTGACCGCAGCAGACCTTATCTCTTTTTCAGGGCTGCATGGACTTTTGCCAACGGACTGCCAAGCATGCACTACGAATCTGCCGTTGAAAACTGGGTACATCGCTGAAAAACGCATAAAAAAGACTGTATGTTTTTCGCATACAGCCTTTTTGTTTTTATAAGGGTGAGGTCATACCGCCGCCATAACGACCGGAAGACTGCAGCTTGTAGCCTTCCTTTTCCCAGATCGCAAGCCATTCCTTGAGCCTCCGCAGGAATTCTTCGTTTGTGCGTGTGCGGACGATCATGCTGATAAGCTGTTCGGTAACTTCGGTCGTGTTGCCGCTGGATAATACGCGCCTGATCGCAAAGACACCTTCAAGCTCCATTTTGGTAAGAAGCAGTTCTTCTCTTCTCGTTCCGGAGCGTGCGAGGTCGATCGCCGGGAAGATGCGCTTTTCGGAAAGTCTGCGGTCGAGATGCAGTTCCATATTGCCCGTACCCTTGAATTCTTCATAAATGATCTCATCCATACGGCTGCCCGTTTCAACAAGTGCCGTTGCGATGATGGTAAGGCTTCCACCGCCTTCGATATTTCTCGCAGCACCGAGGAAACGCTTCGGTTTATAGAGCGAGCTCGGGTCAAGACCGCCGGAAAGCGTTCTGCCCGATGGCGGAACCGTCAGGTTATAGGCTCTGGCAAGTCTTGTGAGAGAGTCGAGAAGGATGACAACGTCTTTGCCGTGTTCAACGAGTCTCTTTGCGCGTTCAATGACCATTTCCGAAACACGAACGTGATTTTCGGGCTTTTCATCGAATGTCGAATAGACGACCTCTGCGTGCGTTGTGCGCTGCATATCGGTAACTTCTTCGGGGCGTTCATCGATAAGCAGAACCATCAAGGCAACTTCGGGGTAATTGCGCGTGATGCTGTTTGCAATCTTTTTGAGCATGATCGTTTTACCGGCTTTCGGCGGAGCAACGACAAGACCTCTCTGGCCTTTGCCGATCGGCGAAACGAGGTCGATCAGTCTGATGGAAAGATCGCGTGTGGTATTGGGGCTTTCGAGGCGGATGTGTTCCGTCGGGTAAATCGGGACGAGTGTCTCGAAAGGTTTTCTGTTCATGCAGTTTTCAACGGGTTCATCGTTGATCGATTCGATATAGAGCATCGCGACAAGGCGTTCGCCGTCTTTGGAAGGTCTTGTCTTGCCCATGACCTTATCGCCTGTGCGGAGCTTGAATTTGCGGATCTGCGCCATGGAGATATAGACATCTTTTTCTCCGGGCAGGTAATTTTCGGAACGCAAAAATCCGTAGCCATCCTGATGCACTTCGAGGATACCGACAGCATCCTGGCAATCGCCGCTGGCAAGGAGTTCCCGAAGAGCATCGGTGATCTCGTTCGGGTCTTCTTCTTCCTCTTCTTCGGGTTCCTGAATAATGGTCTGCTCTTCACCTTCCTGCGTCCAGATCTCGCCGTCAAATTCCTCTTCACTGCCCATAGTGATCGCCATTTCCTCTTCGCTGGCATAAAAAGCAGGGTCATGTTCAAAAGAACCCGAAGCATCGCTGAAAGCTTCCTCGATCGTTTCCGTATCAAAGATCTCTGACGTTTCGTAGCTTTCGCTGAAGCCTTCCGGTTCTTCCGGTGTTTGTGGTTCAGCCTGCGCAGAAAGCTCACGAAGCTTATCCAAAAGCTCCCCTTTTTTGAAAGTCGTTACGGATTTTATCCCTGCGGCTTTGGCAATGACGCGCAGGTCTGCAAGGCTTTTCTTCTGCAAAAGGTCGAAATCCATGTTTTCCTCCAATAAAAATTCTCCGGGCTGCCAAATTTTAAAAAATGCAGCCGCAAACTGTTTGATATGTTTATTAAAGCGCCATTTGGCGCATGATCAACAAAAACGGGAAATGCGGAAAAAAGGGATGGCAAGGGCTGCCGTTTTCCGCTAAAAAAGGTGATTCCTGCCCCAATAGAGTAACAAAAAGAAGCACTGCTTCAAAAACATCTTAAACAGAAATCATAGAAAGTATGCTAATATTATCCACAAACGAGCCTGTTTTGTCAATCATATTTTAGCAAAATCGGGCTTTTTTTATACCAAAAAACAGAAATATTTTACCCTATATTTTTGTTGCTTCATTTCAACAGTTTAAGCACGGATTATCATTGACATATTATTTGCATGGTTTTATACTTAAAACCATATAAACTCATCAAGACAAAACATAAGGAGTTTTTTATGGAAAAAGTTGAAACACCCGCAAAAAAAGCCCGTGATCCATTTTGGGATATTATGAAGGGCATCGGTGCACTTTGCATCGTTGCAGGGCATGCGGCATGGAACCTCGTCGGTACCTATGTCTATACCTTCCATCTGGCAATTTTCTTCTTCATCGGCGGTGCACTTTTTAAACCCGAACACGCAAAAGATCCGTGGAAATACCTTGGCAGCCGTTTTAAAAATATGTACGGCAAATATGTCATGTATTCCTTCATCTATATCTTCCTGCATAATACCTTTATCGGCTGGGGACTCTATTCCTCCGGCGGTCAGTGGGGAATGCAGCCCTATACAATAAACGACCTGCTGACAAACCTTTATAATGCGCTGCTCTTCGGCACAAACGAAACCCTTCTTGAAGCACTCTGGTTCGTCATCACGCTGCTGATGGCAATGTGCATCTTCTGCTTCGTTCAGCACTATCTTGGAAAGATCAAAAATAAGATCGCAAACAACATCATCTCCGTCATCGTATATCTGGCGATCGCCTATATCGGCACCTATATCGAAATGCAGGATCTGCAGTTCACAGAGCGAACACAGTGCGTCCTTATGATGGTTCCGCTCGTATGGCTCGGCTTCAAATACCGCGAATATCAGCATGTTTTGGGCAAATTCGTCAAATGGTGGGCGATCCTTCCCTTTGCGCTCTTAAACTACTTTGCGCTGAAGTGGACAGGCACAAACATTGACCTTTCCAAAAACATGATTATCTCTCCCATTTGGTTCTATGTTCTTTCCCTTTCGGGAACCTATATGTGCATGGGCTTATCCCAGCTCATCAACAAATGGAAAGTCAGCCGCTGGTGCTTTGCCAAAATGGGCGAATACAGCTTTGAGATCATGGCGCTCCACTTCACAGCCTTCAAAGTCGTTATCTGGCTCTATGATACGCTGAAAGGCGCAACAGCTTTCCTCAAAGTTGACCTGCAGAGCTTCCCGACAATGGCAGGCGACCGTTTCTGGTATTACTATATCCCCGCAGGCGTTATTTTGCCGATCGCATTTGTCGGCGGTCTGCGCTGGCTGCGGAAGAAGATCTTCTCCATCGACCTTGGCAAGATCTTAAAGAAAAACGACAAACTTGCCGCATAAAAAATAAAAAGCATTTCGTGAACATGACATCTGAAAGCTCCGCTGAAAATTGCAGCGGAGTTTTTTTCTATCCCGCAAAGCATGTAAAAAGCCATATCAAACATCCACTATGTACAATGTGCATAAAAGGGTCGTTTGTTTTTTTGGTAAGCATTACTAAACAAAAAATTTAAAAAGTTATTGACAATGACTAAACTTTTTGTTTAAATATATCTGCAGAACGGTTTAGACAAAGTAAACTTTTAGTTTAAAATATACCAGCAGCAAGGACAGGAAGACCGGGTTTTGCCCGGAAGGAGTTTCTTATTATGCAAATCGGTAAAAAAATACACAGGCTTCGCCTCCAGCGCGGCCTTACACAACAGGAGCTTGCAGACCGCTGCGAGCTTTCCAAGGGCTTCATATCGCAGCTCGAGCGTGACCTGACCTCACCTTCGATCGCAACTCTGGCGGATATCCTCGAATGTCTGGGGACGACTCTCTCTGAATTTTTCATGGAAACTGCCGATGAAAAGGTCGTTTTTTCCGATGAAGATATGTTCATCAAGGAAGAAGACGGCAGCGAGATCCTCTGGCTTGTTCCCAATGCACAGAAAAATGCGATCGAACCGATCATCGTGACGATCGAACCGGGCTGTACTTCCAAAAAAGACACCCCGCATGAAGGTGAAGAATTCGGCTATATCCTTTCCGGCAGCGGCAATCTCGTTTTGGGCGACAGAAGCTATAAATTGAAAAAAGGCAATTCTTTCTATTATTATGCAAAAGTGCCGCACTACATCGAAAACAAAGGCAAAACAGCACTCAAAGTGATCTGGATCTCAACGCCGCCCAACTTTTAAAATATCAGGAGAACGTTCATCATGGAAAAAAAGGAACCTCTTATCTTATTCAAAAATATTTTCAAAGACTTCGATGGTGTTGAAGTCCTCAACAATATCAACTTTTATATCAAGAAAAACGAATTTTTAACACTTTTAGGGCCTTCCGGCTGCGGGAAAACGACGCTTCTCCGTCTTCTTGGCGGTTTTGAAACGCCTTCGAGCGGCGATATCCTTTTTGAAGGCAAATCCATCGTCAGCCTTCCGCCTTATAAGCGCAGACTCAACACGGTTTTTCAGCGCTATGCACTTTTCCCGCATCTGAATGTTGAGGAAAACATCGCTTTCGGCCTCAACATCCGCAAAGTCGATAAAAAGACGATCAAAAAGAAAGTCGGCGATATGCTTTCCCTTGTCGGTCTTTCCGGCTATGAAAAACGCTCCATCGATACGCTTTCCGGCGGTCAGATGCAGCGAATCGCCATTGCAAGGGCACTCGTCAACGAACCCGAAGTCCTTCTTTTAGATGAACCCCTTGGCGCACTTGACCTCAAATTCAGAAAAGACATGCAGCTCGAGCTCAAGAGAATGCAGCAGCAGCTCGGCATTACCTTTGTCTACGTCACGCACGATCAGGAAGAAGCCATGACCATGTCCGATACGATCGCCGTTATCGATAAGGGTATGATCCAGCAGATCGGCACACCCGAAGACATCTACAACGAACCGAAAAACAGCTTCGTTGCGGACTTCATCGGCGAAAGCAACATCCTCGACGGCAGAATGAAAGGCGACTACCGTGCATACTTCTGCGGACGCGAATTTGAATGTCTCGACAGAGGTTTCGGCGATAATGAATCCATCAAGGTCGTTATCCGACCGGAAGACGTCGATATCGTTCCCGAAACGGAAGGCATGCTCAGGGGAACCGTTCATTCCGTTATCTTCATGGGCGTTCACTATGATACGCGCGTTTTAACAGACGACGGCACAGAGCTCATCATCCACACCACGCAGAAAACAACACCCGGTTCACGCATCGGTATTTCGATGGGTCCGGACGATATCCACATCATGGAACGCAGCATCTACGATGCTCCCGTTATCGCATAAAGAGGTTCAGCCATGCAGAAAAAACATCTTACGCTTCCCTATGTCGTCTGGATGTGCCTGTTTACGATCGTACCGCTTCTGCTCGTCTTCCTCTATGGCTTCACGACGACGAACGCATCGGGCGATATGCTCCTGACGATGGATAATATCATCAAGGTATTTTCCGCAGAAAACCTGAAAGTTCTTGGCCGTTCGCTTCTCTATGCGGCAATCACAACGATCATCTGCCTCATCCTCGCATACCCGGCGGCATTGATCCTTGCCAAAAAGAAAGGCAGCGCATCTTTTATCAGCATGCTTTTCATCCTGCCGATGTGGATGAACTTCCTCCTGCGAACCTATGCCTGGAGGGCACTCCTCGAAACGACAGGTCCGATCAATATGTTTTTGGGACTTTTCGGGATCGAACCGCAGCAGTTCCTCTTTACGGAATCTGCCGTCATATTGGGTCTTGTGTATAACTTCTTTCCCTTTATGCTGATGCCGATCCAGAACATCTGCGAAAAAATCCCCTACAGCTATACCGAAGCTGCCGAAGACCTCGGTGCAAACAAGCTCCAGACGCTCCTTCGCGTAACGCTTCCCTTAACAAAGCCCGGCATCATCACCGGCATCACGATGGTCTTCATGCCGACAGTCACGACCTTCATCATTTCAAGACTCCTCGGCGGCGGACAGTTTATGATGTACGGCGACCTGATCGAAAATCAGTTCATGCTCCTCAGAGACTGGAACTTCGGTTCGGCGCTTGCCGTTGTCATGATGGTCCTTCTTATCATCAGCATGGCGATCCTTCGCAAATACGATAAAGACGGAGACGCAGCATTATGAAAAAGTTCATCAAGAATTCCTATATTTCGCTTCTGCTCCTCTTCCTCTATATCCCGATCCTTATGCTCATGGTCTTTTCCTTCAACGAAGGCAAGACGATGTCCAAATGGACAGGATTTTCCCTCAAATGGTATGTGCAGCTCTTTAACGACCCAAACATCGCCGATGCACTTACCAATACCCTTTCGATCGCATTCCTTTCCGCGATTATCTCAACCATTATCGGTACTTTAGCAGCGATCGGCATCAACGAATGCAAAAAGAGCACGCAAAACCTTATTCTGAACTTCACCTATGTGCCGATGGTCAATGCCGATATCGTTACAGGCGTTTCGATGCTGCTGCTGTTCATTTTCCTCCGCATTCCCAGAGGATACGGAACGCTGCTCATCTCCCATATCGCCTTCAACACGCCCTATGTTATCTTCAGCATTTTGCCGAGACTCAGGCAGCTTGACCCGCATCTGTATGAAGCGGCACTCGATATGGGTGCAACGCCGGTCTATGCGATCTGGAAAGTCACCATTCCGCAGCTGATGCCCAGCATCATCACGGGTGCAATCCTCGCCTTTACCATGTCTTTTGACGATTTCGTCATCAGCTTCTTCTCGACGCAGGGCATGGTCAACAACCTGCCGATCTACATCTACTCGATGGCAAAAGTCGGCATCAACCCGAAGATCAACGCACTTTCCGTCATCATGTTCCTCTGCGTCATGACGCTGCTCGTCATCACAAACCTCCGCAGCATGCGCGCAGATAAACAGGCAAAAAAGAACCGTCAACTCGCTAACCGCAGCGAAACAAGACACAAATTCAGCTTAAAGAGGGAAACAACCTCATAAAAAATATCATCTATTTTAAGGAGAAATCAACATGAAAAAAGCACTTTCACTCGTATTGGTGGTGATTCTGACCATTGTTCTTTGCCTTACCGGCTGCAGCGGTAAGGAAAAAAAGATCGTCGTCAACTTCCTCAACTGGGGCGAATATATGGACCCGGATGTCGTTAATGAATTTAACGCTATGCAGGATGAAATTGAGATCGTATGCAAATACACGACCTCCAACGAAGAAATGTACGCACTTTGCTCCACAGAAGGCAGCGAGATCGACATCATCGTTCCTTCCGACTACATGGTCGAAAGAATGATCAAAGAAGGTCTTCTTGCCAAAATGGATTACAAAGGCATGGAAAACTACGAAAACATCAAGGCTTATTCCGAAAGCCGCACCTTTGACCCGAACAGCGAATATTCCGTTCCCTTCATGTGCGGAACCTTGGGCATCGTATACAACACAAAGCTTGTTGACGATGAAGTAAAGAGCTGGGATATCCTTTGGGATGAAAAATATTCCGGCAAGATCATGATGTATTCTTCCATCCGCGATACGATGGCAGTTGCTCTTTCCAGACTTGGATACGATATTAATTCCACAAACCCCGAAGAAATCAAGGAAGCCGGCGCTACACTCATGGAACAGCGTCCTCTCGTTCTGGCATACGGCACCGATGATATTAAAACCAGTATGGTCGGCGGCGCAGTTGCACTCGCAATGGATTATTCCGGCGGTGCTGCGGCAGCTATCATGGAAAACCCCGATCTCTCCTATGTCGTTCCGGAAGAAGGCAGCAACGTTTGGGTAGATAACCTTGTTATCCTTGAAAACTCCGACGTCAAAGAAGCAGCCATGACCTTTATCAACTACCTCATGGATACGGAAATTTCCGCCCGCAACGTTGAATACATCGGCTATTCCAGCCCGGACCCGAAGGCAATGGAACTCGTCAGCGAAGAACTCCAGAGCAACCCGGCGCTTTATGTCACCGATGATATGGTCGCACGCTGCAAATACTTTGTCGATCTTGGCGATGCACTTTCCTACTACAATGATGAATGGATGAAGATCTTCGCCTAACGAGCCAAATGCTCGGCGAATTTTCAATGATAGAGATTGATCGTTGAGAATTTGGTAACCTGAAATCGATAATTCCGTCTTAATACGGGCTTGCATGGCAAGCCCTTTTTGAAACCTAAACAGCCAAATGCTCGGCGAATTTTCAGTGGCAGAGATTGATCGCTGAAAATACATAACCTGAAATCGATAATTCTGTCTTAATATGGGCTTGCATAGCAAGCCCTTTTTGAAACCTAAGCAGCCAAATGCTGTGCGATTTTTCAATGGTAAAGATTTATCGTTGAGAATACATAACCTGAAATCAATAGTATAATCTGATAAGCAATCAGTAAATTTCCTGTTTTTCTTCATAAAAAAAGGATTTTCAGCATTAAACGGCGAATTAATAAACAGAACGAAAAAAGAGGAAAATTCTATGTTAAAACGGACTTTTATTTTGATTCTTGCGTTTCTTCTTATCAGCTCTTTTTCCTGTGCGGTAAAAGAAGCGGAAGAACAGCCGAGCATTACGCCAATCCTTGAAACGCCTGCGCCGACGCCGGAAGCAAGTATCGACTATTCAAGTACAGACTGGGATGATTGGGGACATCCTTTCGATAGGAGTTATTCGGGAGAAATCGAAATTTCACCGACAGTTATGCATTTTTTGAAAGAAGGCAGCACAGAGAGGAAGAAAATTTATATTAATGTATGGTATTCTGACCCGATCTTCAGCTATAAAGGACTCACCTTTGAAGATATCAATATTCTTCCTGCATACGGCTATCGGACAAACTATAGTTTCTACCATAATTGGGAAAAAGAACTCAGCGAAGAATACCCCGATTATTATGCATGGGTTGCCGAAACACAAGGGGAAGAACTGCTCCAAGACCTGCGCTTTATTGAAGAATGGATGCGTGAAAAGAAGAAATGGGAAGAAGAACTGGAAAAAGAAAAACCCTTGCGTGAATGGCGTGAGGATATGATAGCGCATGAATACAAGCGGATCGATGCGCTTTACGGCCTCGAATATGACGCAGAACACGATGAATATTTTGGCTATTTCACCGCAGAGGAACTCCTGAATTTCCGATTCCGTTCCTGTACAGGATATGTTATAAGAACCGATCCTTCCGAGTCCATACTTGATAATGAGTCTCTCATCCTAATGGATCCATAAGAAATTCAACTTATTTTTCTTCATATCCGCATACAAAAAAGGCAGCTTTGCGTTGCCTTTTCTTATAAGTAAAAATTACTTTCCATATCGGCTGAAAAGCTCAATATAGAATTTGACGTTGTTTTCGATGATCTCTGTGTCGATGTGTTCGTTGACCTGATGAGCACCGTCGCTGCGTTTGCTGGACATGATGCCCGTGAAGCGGTAAACGCTCTTTGTCGGCGTAATATCGCAATAATATCTCGAATCCGTTCCGCCTGCCATGACCGAAGGAATAAAGGTGATCCCCGGGTACATTTCCGAAACGATCTCTTTCAAAAGACCATAGCCATAGCTTTCCGTTGTCGAAACCGGCGGCGGGTTATGCCCTTTTATGAGGCGGAACTTCACGCCTTCGGGCATCACGGAAGCGAAATGCGCTTCCAGATCTTCGATCGTCTGCCCGGGAAGCATACGGCTGTTTGTGATGATGCTAGCGCGTTCGGGCAGAATATTTGCCTGCATCGAACCCTGTGCCATTGTTGCGGCAGTCGTCGTTCTGAGCATCTGGTTGATGTCACGGCTGTTTTCCGCCATTTCTTTCAATGTTTCCCAATGCGCTTCGGGGTCCTGATAAATTTCCTTTAATTCATCTTTGACAAAGGGCACACGGGCTTTCATTTCATTGGTCACAGGCTCAATGAGCATCGGTTCCATGCGGTTGTTTTCGAGTTCCCAGATCGCATGACCGACTTTGCCGAGAGCCGTATGTACCGGCGGATATGCCGAGTGACCGCCCGGATCTTCCACGTAAAATTCGTGATCGGCATAACCTTTTTCACTGACAACGATATTCGCAATAAGTTTGCCATCGATTTCCTGAATACCGCCGCATTCGTCAATCGCCATGCCGAACTTGATTCCTTTTTCAGCAAAAGCGGCATTGATGATCGGACCGGCAGCACCGGGACCGCCCATGATCTCTTCATTATAGCCGAAAGCGAAGTAAATATCCGTCGCAGGAACGAAACCATCTGCGATCAGCAGCTCCACAGCATCAAAATATGCCTGAATATTGCATTTGGAATCCGTTGTACCTCTTCCCCAAAGGATGCCCTCTTCATCGAGATGCGCTTCGTACGGCGGGTATTTCCACATGGAAAGATCGCCCTCGGGAACGACATCCTGATGTGCCGTCATGAGCAGCGGCAATTCCTGCGAATCGCCTTTGCCTTCCCATTTATAAATGAGCGCGCATTTGCCGACGACTTCTTTTTTCAGGGTCTTATGCAAAAGCGGATAAGCTTCTTCTAAATATTTGTGCAGCGCAAAAAAATCCTCAACGCGTGTTTTTTCGGGGTCTGCGCTCGAAACGGTAGGAATTTTTACCATTCCCTGCAAATGTTTGATAAACAGATCCTTATCTAATTTCATGGATAAAGCCTCTTTTCGGTTTTGATTTGATAAAAATATGATAGCACGGCACTATAAAAAATGCAATCTGAATAAAAATCGCCGCATCTGCTCATCCTAAGAAAAAACGGAGGTCTAATCATGATCGAACAGGATACGATAAAGCTGCTCCGCGAATGTGACGCAGGGATCGCCATGGGCATTTCCGCTATTACGGATGTCTATGATAAAGCGAGCGACGAAAAGCTGAAAAAAGCGCTTCTGGAGTGCAAAATCCAGCACGAAGAACTCAAAGCAGAGCTTGAAGCGGTGCTTGAACGCTTCGGTGACGACGGCAAAGAGCCCAACCCCATTGCCAAAGGGATGTCCTTTATAAAGACGAACCTGAAAATGGCGATGGATATGGATGAACCCGATGACACGATCGCAGATCTCATCACAGACGGCTGCAACATGGGCGTAAAATCACTCAGCAAATATCTGAACGAATACAAAGCCGCCGATGAAGCTGCCAAAGACATTGCGAAAAAGCTCATCAAAATGGAAGAAAAGCTCGGGATTGATATGCGGGATTTTCTTTAAGAAAAAGAGCATCTATTGAAGATGCTCTTTACTCTTTATGGATGACATTTCCCGCAAGGTTCATACCCTTCATCAATTACTTCATCTCTTGTTCCATTGAAAACTTTTTTATTGGATTCCTTAATATCTTTTACACTAGAACAAGATGGATAATGAAACTTTCCAGTATTTGTATTAAGAATATATTCTCTGCCCTTTTCTTCAGGAGTTTCTGTTTTTTGAGCCTCCTCAGAAATGACTGGCTCCTCTGTCTTTTGTACTGTTTCAGTCTCTTTTGGTTTTTCAGATAGTGCAGCACTTGCGCTCGGTGTTGCTTCTTCTGTTCCCATGCTCTCCGTCGGCTTTGTTGTCGATTTGACAGTCGGTTCAACCGCTGTTGTTTCACTGGGCAATACCGTCGCAGCAGATGTTTCTTCGGGCATATTCGTCGGCATTTCTGTCGCAGTTTCGGTCATTGTAACAACCGACGGCGATTCAATGGGGATTTCCGGATTTTCAGGCGTTTTTGCTGTAGGAACGGTAAACAATGCGATGGCCGCCATAACACCGGCCGCAATCGGTCTGATTTTTCCCTTTAACAATCCTCTGATTTTATCTTGCCACGGATCAATCGGAATAATGAGAGCTGCTGCCACCAAAAACAACAACGAACTGAAACTTGGTAAAAACACAAGCGCAAAAAGAATTGCTAAAACAGATAGTATCCAAGGTAATATTTTTTTATTATTAGATTTTGATGTTTTGCTTGGAAAATATAGAATACAGTCTACAATCCAACCGATCCCAAATAAACCAAAAGTAAAGAGATAAAGCAAGCCCATCCCCGTTTTCTTTTCCATAAACTTATGGACACCAAGCCAGCCAAATAACAAACAAATGATAAATCGCTTCCAGTTCATTTTTATCCCCCTTTTGATAGCAAAAAAATTCTTCTAAACAGGAATTATTCTTCCTTTATTGTAGAAGCTTACTGCCTGTTTGTCAATCGTATTAGGAAGTATAATTCCTATATAGGGTAATTTGGAGGAGATTTAATGCTTATTTTTGATTTGCGGACAATCGGAAATAAACTTTATCATATTCGAAAAAGCGAAGGTATGACTCAAGCCGAAGTGGCAGAAGCCGCAGGATTATCTGACAGGACATACGCCGATATTGAACGCGGAACCGTTAATATGAGGGTTGAAACTATATTAAAGATCTGCCAAGTTCTTCATATTACACCTAATGACTTATTTACAGAAAACAATCATTCATTTCTTCCCACAGAAGAAAATATCATTCAAAAATTGCAAGTCTGCAATGACAAAGAACGAACAACTGCATTAAATTTATTATCCGTATATTTGAATTCATTGAATCGTTTTCAAGAATAAAAAGAGCATCTGTTGAAGATGCTCTCTTTGTTAATTTCTTCTTATTTATTCTGCAGATACTCATCGATAGCAGCCGCGGCATTTTTTCAGGCAACAACGCGGTCTTTATCTATGCAACTGACTATCTTTCAGCAGACAAATTATTTGCTCTGTAAATATTCATCAATAGCAGCCGCAGCATTCTTTCAGGAAATAATGCCGTCTTGCGATAAATAATTTTTATCTTTCAGCAAACAAACTTACTTATTCTGCAGATACTCATCAATAGCAGCCGCGGCATTCTTTCCGGCGCCCATAGCCAGAATAACCGTAGCAGCACCTGTTACCGCATCACCGCCGGCATAAACGCCTTCACGAGAGGTCTTGCCTGTCTCTTCATCGGCAATAATACCGCCCCAACGCTGTGTTTCAAGGCCTTCTGTTGTCGATTTGATGAGCGGGTTCGGGGATGTACCGATGGACATGATGACGCAGTCTGCATCGATCTCAAATTCGCTGCCGGGAACCGCAACAGGTCTTGCTCTGCCGGATTCATCGGGTTCGCTGAGTTCCATACGAATGCAGGTGATCTTATCAACCCAGCCGTCTTTGCCCTTGATCTCGATCGGGTTTGTAAGCAGGTTGAAATGGATGCCTTCTTCTTTTGCGTGTTCAACTTCTTCCGCACGAGCCGGGAGTTCCTTTTCCGCACGACGGTAAACGATCGTTACATCAGCGCCAAGTCTCTTTGCACAGCGTGCAGCATCCATCGCAACGTTTCCTCCGCCGACAACAACGACCTTGCTGCCGTGCTGGATCGGTGTTTTGCTGCGGTCTCTGTATGCCTTCATCAGGTTGATACGGGTCAGGAATTCGTTTGCGGAATATACACCATTGAGGTTTTCGCCGGGGATATTCATGAAGCGCGGTAAGCCTGCACCGGAACCGATGAATACCGCTTCATAGCCAAATTCATCCATAAGCTCATCGATAGAAACGGTCTTGCCGATGACCATATTGGTTTCGAGCTTAACGCCAAGCGCCTTTAAGCCGTCGATTTCTTTCTGTACGATCGCTTTCGGGAGTCTGAATTCGGGAATACCGTAAACGAGAACACCGCCTGCTGTGTGCAGCGCTTCAAAGATCGTGACATCATAGCCTTTTTTCGCAAGGTCGCCCGCACAGGTAAGACCCGAAGGACCGGAACCGATGACAGCAACTTTTCTGCCGTTGGAAACGGGTTTTTCCGGCAGTTCTGTGTTGTTCTGGTTGTGGTAATCCGCAACGAAGCGTTCAAGACGGCCGATCGCAACGGGTTCGCCTTTGATGCCGCGGACGCATTTCTGTTCGCACTGCGATTCCTGCGGGCAGACTCTTCCGCATACAGCCGGCAGAGAGCTCGACTGTGCGATGATCTGATAAGCTGCTTCAAATTCACCTTTGGCAACTTCTGCGATAAAAGCGGGGATGTTGATCCTGACAGGGCATCCGCCGACGCAGGGTTTATGTTTGCATTGCAGGCAGCGCTTTGCTTCGTCGATCGCCTGTTCGGGTGTATAGCCAAGAGCGACTTCAAGGAAGTTTTTATTGCGTACGTCAGCCGGCTGTTCGGGCATGACGTTCTTTTTTAAGGACATATTGGGCATGGTATTCTCCTTTCTCAGGCCTGATCTGCCATTTTATAGAGATTGCAGATTTCTTCGTGTGCTTTGCGTTCAAAGGGCTTATAGCTTGCACCTCTTGCCATAGCTTCGTCGAAATCGACTTCATGTCCGTCAAAATCGGGACCATCTACGCAGGCAAACTTTGTCTTGCCGCCAACAGTCAATCTGCAGCCGCCGCACATGCCTGTACCGTCGACCATGATCGGGTTCATGCTGACCATTGTTTTGATGCCGAACTGCTTTGTCAGCGCGCAGACGAATTTCATCATGATAAGCGGACCGATCGCGATAACTTCATCATACTGCTCGCCGCTTTCGATGAGCTTTCTTAACGCATCGGTAACGAGACCTTTTTCGCCATAGCTGCCGTCATCTGTCATGAGGAGCATCTTTGCGGAAGCATTTTTGAATTCATCTTCGAGGATAACGAGGTCTTTGTTTCTGAAGCCGACGATCGAATGAACTTCGCAGCCCTGTTCGTGCAGCTTTTTCGCAACGGGGTATGCAATTGCACAGCCAACACCGCCGCCGACAACGGCGACTTTTTTCAAGCCTTCCGTTTCCGTTGCTTTGCCAAGAGGACCGACGAAATCCTGAATGAATTCGCCTTCTTCTTTATGGTTCAGCGCTTCCGTTGTTGCGCCGACGATCTGGAAAATGATCGTGATCGTTCCGTTTTCGCGGTCATAATCTGCGATAGTAAGCGGCATGCGCTCGCCATCTTCATCAACGCGCAGGATAATAAACTGACCGGGTTCTGCTTTTCTTGCAACCATGGGCGCTTTTACAACCATCATGGTAACCGTCGGGTTGAGCGCCTTCTTTTTTAATATCTGATACATGCTTTCTCCTTTAGCGTATTTTTCATCATAAGGGCGTAATTCTTTTTTATCATCCCCAAAATAACAATATAATATGAAAAAATGATTGTCAATATTTTACGCGTAAACAATTTAACAAATCTGCCATAATGCAAATATTTGGTCTCAATCAAATAAGACTGCCATTTTCTTGACACACAGGCAATATGCGTGATATGATTGATTATGTTGGATTTGAAACTTAATAATTTTTTATAAGGTGAAAGAATGAAGAACAGAACAAAAATTATCAACATTTCCCTTTTCGTCCTCTACATGGTCAGTGCCATTCAAAGCTCCATTATGAGCGTCGTGCAGAATGACATCATCAGGGACTATGGTCTTTCCATTGCGGAAGCAGGTTTCCTGAGCACAGCATCGAGCATCGGTATGTTCGCATCCCTTTTCTCGATCCCGTTTGTACAGAGCCGCGTTAAGAGAATGACCTGTATGACGATCGGCCTTGTCCTCATGGTTGTCGATATGGTACTCATCGGCATCAGCACAAGCTTCTATGTCCTTTTGGCGGCGATCGCTTTCATGAGCCTCGGTTCCAGCTACCATGACACATTCTTAAACTCCCTCGTCATCGACCTTAACGGCAAGGATGCTCCGCGCTATATGAACCTGCTTCATACATTCTTCAGCGTTGGTGCACTGATCAACCCCTATATCGTTAAGTGGATCGCGAATATCTCCGGTTCCTGGCAGGCAGTTTATTACATCATCGCATTCTTCCTCGTACTTGCCTATCTGCACTTCGTCTTCCAGGCAAGAAAAGGCATGGATGTCCCGGCGATGCGTCAGGCAAAAGGCGCAACCCTTTCCAAAGAAGTTGTTAAAGAGCTTGTTAAGGACAAGCGTATCGTTTTAACAGCACTGCAGAGCACACTGTATTCGAGCGCACAGATGGGTATTGCCAGCTGGATCGTTACCTATATCAATATGGAAGTCGGCACACCGAACCCGACAGGCTTCGCACTCCTCGATACTCTTGCGATCGATGTATTCCCGCTTTCCCTGCTTTGGGTCGGCATTACGATCGGCAGACTCATCATGGCAAAAGTCGGCTGGAACCCGGTCAAGACGCTTGCATATGGCTGCTTCATTTCCGTTCCTGTCCTCGTTATCGGTATTATTTCCGCTAACTACTGGGCACTTTGCGCAATGACGGTTATCTTCGGCATCATCTGCGGTCACGGTATTCCTTCGCTTACCGCACGCGCCGGCAGAAACACACCCGGTCGTACCGCTATGGGTACAACGATCAGCTCGCTTATCGGCAACTGCGTCAGCTGGATCTGGCCTCTTATGATCGCTGCGATCGCAGATGTTCACGGTTTCCGTTTCGGTCTGCTCGTAACAGCCGGTCTGCTCATTGCTTCGGGCATTATCGGTCTGCTCAATGACAAAGCTTGCCGTGAATATGACGAAGCTCACCCCGATGCAGCATAACCGAGTTTTTACGAAGCAAAACTCACTTGCACTAAATTTTCAATTACAGAGATTATCTGAAAAATTAAAACAGCCTCATGCAAAAAAGCATCGGGGCTGTTTTCTTTATCCGTATTTTTTCGTAAAAGCAATATTTCGGGAAGTTCACATGCGTAAGCGTGAACTTTCTGCTATAGACAAAACTAGGGAAATATTGCTGTAAATTCGCCGCAGGCGGATTTTTGCGCAAGCGATACGCGCAAAAGCAATATTTCGGGAAGTTCACATGCGTAAGCGTGAACTTTCTGCTATAGACAAAACTAGGGAAATATTGCTGTAAATTTGCCGTCAGGCAGATTTTTGCGCAAGCGGTACGCGCAAAAGCAATATTTCGGGAAGTTCACATGCGTAAGCGTGAACTTTCTGCTATAGACAAAACTAGGGAAATATTGCTGTAAATTCGCCGCAGGCGGATTTTTGTACGATCGGTACGCGCAAAAGCAATATTTCGGGAAGTTCACATGCGTAAGCGTGAACTTTCTGCTGTAAATTAAGCTGGGAAATATTGCTGTAAATTCGCCATCAGGCGGATTTTTGCGCAAACGGTACGCGCAAAAGCAATATTTCGGGAAGTTCACCTGCGTAAGTGTGAACTTTCTGTTATAGACAAAACTAGGGAAATATTGCTGTAAATTCGCCATCAGGCGGATTTTTGCGCAAACGGTACGCGCAAAAGCAATATTTCGGGAAGTTTGCGTACGAAGTGCAAACTTCAGGTCATCTTTTCCTGTTTGACTTTCTTATCGATGACATGACGGGAAGCCAATTCATCGTGAATATCCTCAAGCGAAATGCCCATCTGGATCATCAGAACCATGACATGATATGCCAAATCGGCGATCTCATAGATCGTCTCACGCTTGTCGTCCGCTTTGCCCGCAATGATAACTTCCGTGCATTCTTCGCCGACTTTTTTCAAAATCTTGTCAATGCCCTTTTCAAAAAGATAGGTCGTGTAGGAGCCTTCTTTTTTCTCGACCTTGCGGCCGATGAGCATCTGCATCAGACCTTCAAGAGAAAATTCCTGCAATGTTTCGCTTTCAAAAAGAACATCGTTGAAGCAGGATTCCGCACCTGTGTGGCAGGCCGGACCTTCTTTTTCAACCTTAATGAGCAGCGCATCTCTGTCGCAATCCGCCGTAATGCTGACGATATGCTGTACATTGCCGGAGGTTTCGCCTTTTCTCCAAAGCTCCTGTCTCGAACGGGAATAGAAGCAGGTTCTTCCTTCACGCATGCTGATCTCGAGGCTTTCCCTGTTCATATAGGCAAGCGTCAGAACTTTTCCGCTCTTTGCATCCGTCACGATCGCCGGAATGAGCCCTTTTTCGTCAAATTTTACTGTATTAATATCGAGCATAATCAGTACCTCACATTGATTCCGTTATTTTTTAATTCCTGTTTCAGATCCGCAATGGCAACTTCGCCGAAATGGAAGATCGAAGCGGCAAGCCCTGCATCGACTTTGGGGAGTTTTTTGAAAAGTTCCACAAAATCCTGCTTGGAACCAGCACCGCCCGATGCAATGACGGGGACGTTTACCGCATCACAGACTTTTTCCAGCAGCTCAAGGTCAAAACCGCCCTTGACGCCGTCTGTATCCATGCTGTTGACGACGATCTCACCTGCACCGTTATCAACACCTCTTCTGATCCAATCAATCGCTTCGATGCCCGTATTTTCCCTGCCGCCTTTGGCAAAAACGCGGAAAACGCCGTCTACACGCTTGATATCTGCGGAAAGAACGACGCATTGATCGCCATAGAGCTTCGCAGCCCTTTCGATCAGCTTCGGGTCACGGATCGCGCCGGAATTGACGCTGACTTTATCTGCACCGCATTTTAAGACTCGGTCAAAATCTTCTGTTGTGTTGATGCCTCCGCCGACGGTCAAAGGAATAAAGATCGTCCTTGCGACTTCGCGGAGAATATCCGTAAAGAGTGCCCTTCCCTCGAAAGAAGCCGTAATATCATAAAAAACAAGCTCATCTGCGCCGTTTTCGCTGTAATATGAAGCCAGCTCAACGGGAGAATTGACATCTCTTAAACCTTCAAAATTTACGCCCTTGACGACGCGCCCATTGCGCACATCGAGACAGGGAATGATCCTTTTTGTTATCATTTGCTAATCCTTATCGCTTCCGCAAGGTCGATCGCACCGGTATAGAGCGCTTTGCCCAAAATTGCGCCGTAAAGCTGCATTTCCGCAAGCGCCGCAACATCTTCGATGCTGGAAATTCCGCCGGAAGCCACGATATCCATATTATATTTCCCCGAAAGATCACGGTACATTTCTCTGTTTGTACCCTGCATAGCGCCGTCTTTGGAAACATCCGTGCAGATCAGCGTTTTAACGCCGATATTCTGCATATTTTCCGCAAAATCGTCAAGAGACCATTGGGAAAGCTCCGTCCAGCCTTTGATCGCCACTTTGCCGTCTTTGATGTCTGCGCCGACAGCGATCTTTTCGCCGTATTCGCCGACTGCTGCCTTTAAAAACTCCGGGTCTGTGATCGCAGCCGTTCCCAGAATAACGCGGAAAACGCCTGCATCGATATAGGTTCTGATCGTTTCCATATTGCGGATGCCTCCGCCGATCTCAACCTTTAAACCGCTTTCCTGTGCAAGCTGACGAACGACGCCGATGTTATCCGTTTTGCCGCTTTTTGCGCCGTCAAGGTCTACTGCGTGGAGATACTCCGCACCTGCCATACGAAAACCTTTTGCGACTTCAAGCGGAGAATCGTGATAGACCGTTACCGCATGATAATCGCCGCGCAAAAGACGCACCGCTTTTCCGTCTATAATATCCGTTGCCGGTAGTATGATCATCTTAAATTACCATCCCATTCTTACAGTTCCGCAAAATTCTGCAGTAATCTGAGGCCTGTTTTGCCGCTTTTTTCCGGGTGAAACTGCGCGCCATAGATATTTTCACGTTCGACCGAAGCCGTTACCAAAGCACCGTATTCACAATTTGCCGAAACATAGTCATGGCAATTTGCCGCATAATAAGAATGAACAAAATATACGTGTTCCCCTTCGGCAATACCGCTGTAAAGCTTGCTTTTTTTCCTGTCTTTCGGGAAAATCAGCGCATTCCATCCGATCTGCGGGATCTTATATTCCGCGGGAACGATATCTGTCAGCGGTCTTACCTGACCGGGAATGAGACCCAAGCCTTTATGCTGGCCATATTCAAAGCTTTCCTCAAACAAAAGCTGCATCCCGAGGCAAATCCCAAGAAGAGGCTTACCTTTTTTTGCTTCGGTGATCACCGCTTCGCCAAGACCCGTTTCACGAAGCTTTTTTGCCGCATCGGAAAATGCACCGACACCGGGAAGGATGATCTTGTCCGCTTTGCCGAGAACCGCAGCATCCGAAGTGACAACAGGTTCCTGCCCGATATAGGCAAAGGAAGATGCGAGCGAAAAAAGATTGCCGACACCGTAATCTACGATCGCGATCATACAAGAACTCCCTTTGTCGAAGGAATTTCATCCTTTGTGCGTTCATCGATCGCAAGTGCTGCCGATAAAATTCTGCCCAAAGCCTTGAAAATGCCTTCGATAATGTGGTGGGAATTCTTCCCTGCAAGCTGACGGATGTGCAGTGTAATGGGGAAATTCCGCGTAAAGCCGAGTAAAAATTCCTCTGCAAGTTCTGTATCGAAATCGCCGACTTTCTGTGTCGGGAGTTCAAGCTCACAGGCAAGGTAATTTCTTCCGGAAATATCGACCGCTGCCATGATGAGCGCTTCATCCATCGGCAGGATAATATCCGCATAGCGCTTGATCCCACGGAGATCTCCCGCAGCTTCTGCCATAGCTTTACCAAGAGCGATACCGATATCTTCAACCGTATGGTGATAATCTACTTCTGTATCACCATTGCATTTTACCATAAGGTCAAATCTGCCGTGTTTTGCGAAAAGGATGAGCATATGGTCAAGGAAACCGCAGCCTGTCCTGATCTCGCTTTTGCCGCTGCCTTCGATCGTCAGCGCAAGGGATATTTGCGTTTCCGCTGTATTTCTTTCAATCTTCGCTGTTCTCATAAAAACCTCAATCTCTGTATGTCTTTCTTGCCATTGCCGATCTTGCGTGTGCGGAAAGACCTTCCTGTTCGGCAAAGTAGGCGATATCTTCCGCTACGGCATCGAGTGCTTCCGCTGTGTAATAGGTAAACGATGTTTTCTTGACAAAATCATCGACCGAAAGCGGACTGGAGAATCTTGCCGTTCCGAGTGTCGGCAAAACATGGTTTGTTCCTGCGTAATAATCGCCCAGCGGTTCGGGGCAATTTTTCCCGAGGAAGACCGAGCCTGCATTTTTGATACTGTCAAGAAAATCAAAGGGATTGTCGAGGCAAAGCTCAAGATGCTCCGGTGCAATCTCGTTTGCTGCATCGATCGCTTCTTCAATACCCCTTGCAATCAGGATTCGTCCGTTTTTATCGATGGATTCACGGGCAATTTCTGCACGGGGCAAAAGCGGAATTTGTCTTTCCAATTCTGCTGTAACGCCTTTTGCCAAATCTTCGCTTGTTGTAATAAGCACGGCGCTCGAGTTCCTGTCGTGTTCAGCCTGCGAGAGCATATCCGCTGCAACGATCCTTGCATCACAGGTTCCGTCTGCAACGATCAAAATCTCCGAAGGGCCTGCGATCATATCGATGGCAACTTTACCAAACACCTGTTTTTTGGCTTCCTGTACGAAGACGTTGCCGGGTCCGACGATCTTATCCACTCTGGGGACAGATTCCGTTCCGTATGCGAGAGCCGCAACTGCCTGCGCACCGCCTGTTTTGATAACGGTATCGACGCCGCCGATTTTTGCCGCAGCCAGAATGATCGGGTTGACTTTACCGTTTTTCATGGGTGGCGTTACCATAACGAGTTCGGAAACCCCTGCGAGTTTTGCCGGAACGCTGTTCATAAGAACCGTCGAAGGGTATGCAGCCGTACCGCCGGGTACATAAAGCCCGACTCTTTCCATCGGTATGACTTTCTGCCCTAAAACGATGCCCTTTTCTTCGCTGATGATATAGCTGCTGCGAATCTGTCTTTTATGATAATTTTCGATGTTGTCGCGCGCTGTTTTCAGGATGCGGATGTAGTTTTCTTCAACTTCATGGAAGGCTTCTTCGATCTCTTCCTGCGTCACGATAAGGCTTTCAAGCTCCGCCTTATCAAATTTTTTTGTGTATTCTTTAAGCGCTGCATCGCCGTTTTTCCGAACATTTTCAATAATTTCGGAAACGATGCCCGAAACATCCGTCGTTTCTTCCGTTTCGGGGAAAACTTCTCCTCTTCTGATGTTTGCGCCATAAATCGTTCTGATCATTTTTTATCCTCTCCGATGTGCGCGCGGATGCGCTCAGTCACGGTTTTCAGTTCTGTATTTTTGAATTTGTAGCTCGCTTTGTTTGCGATGAGCCTTGCGCTGATGTCCACAATATCTTCTTTGGGTTCGAGGCCGTTTTCACGGAGTGTTGCGCCCGTTTCAACGATATCGACGATGACATCCGAAAGGCCAAGGATCGGCGCTAACTCGATCGAGCCGTTGAGCTTGATGATATCGATCTCTCTGCTGTTTTCGAGGTAATAGCTGCGTGCAATATTCGGGAATTTCGTCGCTACGCGCAGGACACCTTCTCTGTCGTCCTTGAATTCTTTTTTTGCGGCAACCGCCATGCGGCATTTCCCGATGTCGAGATCTAAAAGTTCATACACTTCGGGATCATTTTCCAACAGAATATCTTTTCCGGCAATGCCCATATCCGCTGCACCGCGCTCAACATAGATCGCAACATCGGAAGGTTTTACCCAGAAATAGCGGACACCGTTTTCTTCATTTTCAAATATCAGGCGGCGGTTCGTTTCCCTGATCGCAGGGCAGCCATAGCCGACCGCTTCGAGGATCGCATATACTTTTTCGCCAAGTCTTCCTTTTGGGAGTGCAATATTGATCATGCCGAAACCTCCTTATAAACCGCTCTGCTGCAGAGCATCCGAGACTTTCATCACAAACTTACTGCGGATGTTGACGGTATTATCCACGCGGATCGTGAAACCTTTACCTGCGAGGCTTGCCGCTGCTTTGGCAATATCGATGGGGCTGTCGGATTCCTCCGCAATAAGAAGAACATCCGTATCGTATTCCGCTTTATGCGTAAAATAGCGCTCAAGAAGCCCGAGATAGACTGCAAAACCGATCGCACCGGCATCTTTGCCGAGTTTTTTCAACAGCGGATCATAGCTGCCGCCGGAAAGCACCGTCATCGGAATCCCTTCCAAATAGCCCTGAAAAACGATCCCGTCATAATAACTCATATCATTGACGACGGAGAAATCGAGGCGGATATTTTCGCTGCAGCCCAGAATCTTCAGCATTTCCGCAATTTCGGAAAGTTCCTGCATCGCCTTATCCGTTGCGGCGTTGATGCTGAGTGCCGCTATATTCGGAAGTTCCGCTTCAAGGCTGCCGTTAAGCTCTGCGAGAGCAGCTAATTTTTCCGCAAGAGTGCTTTCCACGCCGTTTTCTTTGCAGATGCGCAGCATATCGTGCGGATTCTTTTCGCCGATACAGCGAAGGATCTCTTTTTCAGCGGAAGCGCCAACCGAAAGTGCAGATAAAAGCCCCGAAACGAAGCCCATATGCGAAAGATCGAGCACCCAGTTTTCGCCGAGTGCGGAAAGGCTCTTTGCCGCAAGGGAAACGACCTCTGCCGCCTGATAACTGCCGACTTTGCCGATGCACTCAAGCCCAAGCTGACGCATTTCCTTGACTTCTCTTGCGCCTTTTGCCGCGCGGTAGACATTTTCATCATAGAAAAGTTTCTGCGTGCCGTCTTCTGCGCTGTAATTTTTTACGATGGAAAGCGTTACGTCCGGCTTTAATGCCATCAGTTTTCCGTTAAAATCGGTAAAAGTAATGACCGCATCGCTGACAAGGAAATTTTTGTTGGCGAGGTAGAGATCATACTCTTCAAATTTACTCATAGTATATCGGCTGTAACCGAAAGCACGATAGGCTGCTTCGAGCTTCTGTGCTGCTTCGGAAATGCTCTGTTTTGTTTTCTGCATAGCTAACTCCGTCAATCTTACTGCCTGTTTATTATAATGCGTTTTAGCGCTTTAGTCAAGTAAAGTGTTACAATATTAAAATAACTTTTATAAACAGACACGCTATAAAAATCCATATTCAAATATACTAAAAGAAACCGCAAAATACAAGCAAAAAAGCCATCGGAAAACTCCAATGGCTTATTTTTTCGTTCAATCTTATTTGATCGTAAAGATATCTTTCTTTTCGCGGAAATCCCAGTTGATATCGTAGCCGAAACCGGGTGCATCCGTCAGGTAAACATGACCATCGGGCTGGATCATCGGTTCGGGCAGGAACATCCTCTCGGAATCGATACCGCGGACGACGAGGTTTTCTGCGATCGGCGAAATGATGCTGTTGATCGTCAGGTGATAGTTGACGGTACGATATGCGCCGTGATCGTGAGGAATGACCATAATATCATGCGCAGCTGCAAGACCAAGAACCTTTTTCATTTCGGTAATGCCGCCTGCTCTGCCGATATCGAGCTGCAGAATATCTACGCAGCCGTTTTCGATGAGGTCTTTTGCACCCCAACGGGTAAATTCATGCTCACCGCCGGAGATCATGATGCCCATTTTGTGCAGGCGTTTCCTGAGCCTTGCATAGGTTTCATAGGAATCCGGAACAACGGGTTCTTCGATCCAGCGGATGTTGTACTGCTGGAGCCTTTCCGCCATTTTCATGGTGTATTCTTCGTTCCAGCCCATGTAGCATTCAAGCGCAATAAAGCCATCGGGTCCGAAAACATCTCTTGCGTGTGCAACGAGCTTTTCGTTTTCCTGCATACCAAATTCGCCGTGCATAAAGCTATAGGGCATCGGGATCTTGATATCCGTATAACCTGCAGCTTTGCATTCGTCTGCCTGGAAGCTCGTCGGGTAAACCTTGATCTTATCGCGGACTTTGCCGCCGAGGAGCTTATAGACAGGCTGACCGGTTTCTTTGCCGAAAATATCCCACAGTGCAACGTCAATACCGGAGATCGCTTCGATCGCAGCGCCTTTTCTGCCGATCGGAAGAGCCGCTTTGAACATGACGTCCCAGATTTTTTCGATCTCTCTTGCTTCCATGCCGATGATAACGGGTCCTAAAAGCTCGATGATCATCCATGCCGGCACAGAACGATATCCGCCAATGCCGCCCCAGCCATAAACACCATTGTCACAGGTTACTTTTACCGCAACTTCGCCGCCTTCGGCTCTGTTGATATAATCCGCTTCATCCGCTTCGGGGTAAATCAGCAGCGGATTTGCCGTACTCGTACGGATGCGCTTATCTCTCTTTGCTTCGTCATTTGCGCCGACAAAGCCTTTTTTTCTGTTTTTATCCGGTCTGAAAACGACCACATCAACACTTACAATTTTAGCCATTTTCTTATCTCCTTTACGGCTGATAATCCGGGTTCAAATCATAGCCAAAGCCCGGAGCATCGGATACGGTGACATAGCCATCATCGACCATCGGCTCGTTTGTAAACATCCTTGCGGAATCGAGACCGCGGACGACAAGATTTTCTGCCATCGGGGAAATAATACTGTTTAAGGTAACGTGATAATTTGCCGTTCTGTATGCACCGTGATCGTGCGGAATGACCATGACATCGTGTGCGGAAGCGTGTGCAATGATCTTGCGCATTTCGGTAACACCGCCTGCACGGCCGATATCCATCTGCAGAATATCAACACAGCCGCCATCGATCAGCGCCTTTGCACCGTAACGGGTAAATTCATGTTCACCGCCGGAGATCATGATGTTGTAATCATGGAGTCTTTCGCGGAGCCTTCTGTATGTATCATAGGAATCGGGCATAACGGGTTCTTCGATCCAGCGGATGTCATACTGCTTTAAACGGCGCGCCATATTGATCGTATATTCTTCGTTCCAGCCCATATAGCATTCGAGTGCGATGAAGCCTTCTTTGCCAAGAACCTCCCTTGCGTGTGCAACGAGCTCTTCGTTTTTCTTCATGCCGTATTCGCCGTGCATAAAGCTATAGGGCATCGGGATCTTGATTCCCTTATAGCCGAGCTTGACATATTCATCCACTTCAAAACCTGTCGGGTAGACCTGGATCTTATCGCGGACTTTACCGCCCAAAAGCTGATAAACCGGAAGACCTGTTTCTTTGCCCAGAATATCCCATAAAGCGACGTCGATGCCGGAGATTGCTTCGATCATAGCGCCTTTTCTGCCGACGGGGATCGTTGCACGGAACATGATATCCCAGACTTTTTCAATATCCGTTGCTTCAAGGCCGATGATCAGCGGAGCTAAAGCTTCTTCGATAAGGCTTGCCGTAACGATACGGTAACCGCCTGTAGCACCCCAGCCATAAACGCCGTTATCACAGGTTACTTTTACCGCAACTTCACCGGGACCTGCAGGGCCTGTTTTTACATCTCCATGCACGAGCATCGGGTTTGCTGTACTTGTGCGGACAAGTTCGCCTTCTTTGGCTGCCTTTGCGCCGACAAAACCGCTGCTCTGCTGTTTGCTGCTGTCAAACCTGACAGCTTCCACTTTACAGATTTTTGCCATTTTTCTCTCCCGTAGTATTCTTTTTTCTGTGGTGAAAAATTGATGGGTCGATCAGAGTTTTTGTAAATTTACAACAACTTCTAACATTTATGATTATAGCATCCGCCATGTTTTGCGTCAATAAAAAAACCGGGTCGAATTCCCGGTTTTTCATGTGCCATTATTTCAGTGTCTGATAAATTTCGTCTACGCTCGTTAAAATATAGTCGATGGGTTCCTCCGCAGCTTCGAGTTCTTCCAAAGTAGCCTCGCCCGAAAGCACCGCAATGCTGACGATTCCGCCGTTGATCGCCGTCATAACATCGGTATAGAACCTGTCGCCGACCATTGCCGTTTTTCTCTTTTCCGTTCCTGCTGCTGCCAAAATATAGTCAACGGTTTCGGGGAAAGGTTTGCCCGTAAATTTGGCTTCCTTGCCCGTTGCGTGTTCGATCGCGCGGCACATCGATCCGCAGTCGATCATGAAAGCACCGCCTTCAAGCGGACAGACGCGGTCGATATTCGTTGCCAGAAAAGGTGCGCCCTTTGCGATCAGTCTGCAGGCGTTATCCATCTTTTTATAATCCATCGTCGTGTCAAAACCGATGACGACCGCATCGCAGCTTTCCGTTTCCACGGGCAGAAGCGTGATACCGGCTTCTTTGAACTGACTTTCGAGAGCAGGCGTTCCGCAAAGGAAAACCTTCGGCGCATCAAAATGTGTTTTTAAGTAATGGATCATGACATGACCGGAAGTGAGGATCTTATCCAGCGTAACACCGGCAAAACCGAGCCTGTTTAAGCGGGCGACATATTCCATCGGCGAACGGGAAGAATTGTTTGTGAAATAGAAATACTTGATGCCCTTTTCTTCGAGCAGAGCGATCAGCTCATGCGCACCTTCGATGACATTGTTGCCAAGGTAAAGCGTGCCGTCCATATCAAAAACAAAACATTCGATATCGCGTAAATTTTCGATCTTCATCATATTATAAGTCCTCCGTACCGTAGAGATAGCTGAATTTCGGTATATAGTCTTTAAGCCCGGGATAATGGCAGGAAATCTCCGAAGTTTTTAAGTATTCGGTAAGGTTTTTATCGATCTCCTCCGCCAGAAGCTGCGGATCTGTGATGTGCCTGTAATTTTCCGCAAAGCCGGAGATCAATGCATCTGCCTGTTTATGCATCAGGCTCACCCATATATTGTACTCCATAAAGGCCTTTTCGTCCATGCCGAGGTATTCCTTTAGGCCATCAGCATAGGCTTTTTCCGCAGCGTAAAGCGGATCTGCGAGCTCTTCCAGATAGAGCCGATATTCCTCTTCCAAAAGCGCTCTGTCGGCTGTAAAGCCGTATTTTTCCGCCAAATAGGACAGCGTTTTCATCTGCACAAGGTCAAGGAAGGCTTCTTTTTCCGATGGTGCTTTCCTGCTGTTTTGTTCCGCTTCGTAAACGGCGTTCGCATAATAATGTTTCAGCTCTTTTGCCAAAAGGACCGCATCCCCATCGACCGCATAGAGGATATCTTCATCCTCCATTTCCCTTAAAGCGGAAGTGCATGACGATAAAACAATCACGCAGACAAGGCAGAGCAACAAAAATCTTTTTTTCATGTCACAGATTCCAAAAATTCCATGGCGAAAGTCCCATAGAGGTTAAACAAGACCGCACAAGCCGCAACTGCCCAAACCCAATGCGCAGGCTTCTGCAGAACGGGCAAGCCATCTTTTGTTTTTGTCAGCAAAAGATAGAAGAAAACAAAAGGAATGAAATCCGTCGTATAACGCGTACCGAATTGCCAACCGCCCATAGTTCTGTGCGAACAGAGAAGGACAAGGCTTACCCCGAGCAGAATGGCGATCGCTTTCCGGAGCGGACAAAGCTTTTTCAGGTCACGGAAGAAATAGGCCATAAAAATGAGGTAGATCGGGTTGGCAATGTACATCATAAAACCGTTGAAGTTGGTGTAATGCAGGTGCAGATCCGCATCGATAAGAACAGGCTTGAGCAGGATATTGCAGAGGTTGCCCAGAATATAGGAAGCGGAAAACTGCGCATCCTGCTGAAACTCCGGCAGGTAATTATGCCCGAATTCGAGCGGACTGCCGAAGCGTGCGTAATTATAACCCATGTAACATAAGCCCACGATCGCAGGAATGACGAAATATTTCCACTGCGAGAGAAGCAATCTGACGATCTTTTTGCAATCGGGCTTTTCGTTTTGCAGGTCTTCGATCAGGTAATACAGAATGAAGAAGAAATACCACAAAAGCGAAAAAGGTCTGCATCCAACGGAAAAGGCGATCAGCGTATTGGCCAAAATCCGCTTTCCCAAAACGGCATAATACAGCGCCATCGAGCAGAGCGCAAAACACATTGTCTGCGCCATAAACCATACGCCGCCGTTTGTGCTCATCCAAAGGACGTTGCTGCCAACGACCGCAAACGCTGAAAAAAGCGCTGCGGGAACTTCCGCAATGTCAAAATGCCGCATGAGCTTATCCAGATAAACAACCGAAAGCATCGCCAAGGCAAAAACGATAAAATTGCTCGGCATATCGCTGCCGAAAATAAAGGTCAGCGGAAAAAGTACGACCGAAGGAAAAGGAGGAAATGAGACATACCAGTCACCATTGAAATAAGCAAGCTCGAGGTGTTCGTAATTCTGCCCGAGGCCCATGCTGCCGTTTCGCCATGCCATTGCCTGCAGGGAATAGCTATCCCACCAGCTTTTCCCGAAAAGATCGCTGCCGATAAGGTCATGGATTAAAATATACATAAAGAAAAGCACGCCCAAAGTCAGAAGCAGCGTCTTATCCTGTTTTTTTATCAATTTTCTGATCGTTTGCATGAAAAATCCTTTTTATTTTGTTACCTATACTCTATCCGATTTTAGCTTTGCTTTCAACCGCAGAGTTTGAATTATTCGTGAAAAAACAGCCCCTATGATATTAGGGGCATTTTTGATCGTGAAGTAATCCAATAGATTTCAGGTTATATCGTTCAATTATTTGCACACTCAAGAACGGTGTTGATGATCGCTTCTGTGTTCTTTTCGTTGTGGGAAGTGATCGAAACGGTCATGTTTTCCTCGGGGAAGATGATCGCAAGCTGCCCGTAAGCGCCGTCTGCACGGTAAACGCCTTCCTTTTTGCAGCGCCAGAACTGCAGACCGTAACCGCAGCGATTGTTATGACCGCCGTTGCCGTTGGAAACGACCTTTGAGGTTGCGTATTCGAGATATTTTTCGGGAACGAGCTGTACGCCGTTAACCTTGCCCTTGTTCAAAAGCAGCTCCGCAAAACGGGAAATTTCTTCGCAAGTGAGGAAAAGACCGCCTCCGCCAAGCGAAATCCCATCGGGCGACATAAACCACTGCGGATTTTTGATCCCCAAAGGCAGGAAAATACGCGGCATGAGGTAATCGCGGAGTGTCATTCCCGTGATCTTCTGCATGATCGCCGAAACGATGAAGCTGCAGGCGGTGTCATACTGGAATTTGGTTCCGGGTTCGCAGCTCATGGGCAGGTTCAGATAATAATGCACCCAGTCGAGGTCTTCGAGTTCGTCGCGCTGATTGCCCATCAGGTAAGCCTTTACGTGACCGCTGCACATCGTGAGCAGGTTTTCGATGGTCAGCTGTTTCTGCCATTCCGTGGGTTCGCTGTCATATTTTTCCGGGAAAAAGTCTGCGACCTTATCCGAAAGCGAAAGCAGACCTTCCTCGATGGCGATGCCGATGCCGCAGGAAAGGATCGATTTGGAAAGCGAATGGACGTTTGTTCGCAGGTCACTGCGCCAGAAATGCGATGCGATGGTTTCGCCGCCTTGTTTGACGATGATGGCATAGGTGCCGAGCTGTTTTTCCTCCGCAGCGGCGATATATTTTTCGATATTAAACATAATTTTCCTCTTTCACAAATGGACTTCCCTTTCAGTATCGGCGAAATGACAAATTTTGTCAAGTTAAACTTGAAAATAACAAAAGCTGAAAGGAAATGCAGGACAGGCTTTCAGCGCAGGCAACTTTTTATGCACTCCTTGCGATTGTGGATAAAATGCGGACTGTGCAGTGAATTTATCCACATTATCCACAAGTTGTGCACATTTTGCGCTCTTTACGCACAACAAAATGTGGATAAGCAGGGTATAAACCGAAAACTTATCCACAAGGAATGTTGAAAATTGTCGAATTTTGGTGCGGAAAACGCTGTATATATAAATTTCCCGTGAAGGATGAGGGAAATGGGATTGCATGAGAAAGACCATCTTCTATCCATCTTCCCCAACATAAAAGCCCACCTTTCTTACCCAATAAATCAGTAAGATTGGTAGGCTCAGCGAAAAATATTCATTGGCTTAACGCAGCTTTAAAAAAGGCTTTCCCCAAGCATTCATTGGCTTGACCGCAGGGGAAATCCCCATATATCGGGCCTTTTACGCCGTCTGTCTTAACAGCAGCCTATCTGCAATTAAGGCAATAAATTCCCCATTGGTCGGCTTGTCGTTTTTGGTGTAGATGTTGTAGCCAAAAATCCCGTTGATGTTTTCAATGCGGCCGCGTGTCCATGCCACTTCGATCGCATGGCGGATGGCTCGCTCGACTTTGCTCGGGCTCGTTTCAAAAATTTCCGCAATACCGGGGTAAAGCCGCTTCGTGATCTGGTTGATCAGCTCCGGCGAATGCACAACAAGCTTGATCGCCTCACGCAGATACTGATACCCCTTGATGTGCGCAGGGATCCCGATCGAAAGGAAGATCGCCGTGATCTGTTCATCAAGGCTGCGGCTGCGAATACCTCCCGCTGTGTTTTTGCGGATAAGCTCGCGCATCCCGAAAAGATCGAGTACGCGTTTATAAAGAAGCTCCCTGTCAAAAGGCTTGATCATATAGTATTTTGCGCCAAGCTCCAGCGCGCGTGTGACGATGCTTTCGCTGCTGAGAGAGGATAAAACGATGGTTTTCGGCGGTTCTTCCATTTCTGCCATGCGTTCAAGGAGTGTAAAGCCATCAGCCTGCGGCATAATGAGCCCCGTGATGACGGCATCGGGTTTTAAGCTGCGGAGCATTTCAAGCGCTTCCATGCCATCCCGTGCAGTGCCGATGACCTCTGTATGCTGCTGTCTTCCCATAAAATCGGCAAGTTCCGCAAGGGTTCCCGGGTTATCTTCACAAATAAGCAATCTGATCTTTTCGTTCATGTTTTTCCTCCAAAAAATGTTTTTATCACCCGAAAAGATCGGTTATTATCCGCTTTTCGTGTACCGGCTGTGACGTTTACGATTATAGCAACGAAAAAAAGATGCCACAAGATTTTGGGCACCTTTTTCATTTTATTCGACAAAACATCCCGTATTTAGTGTTTTAACTCATCATTCTGCGCATCACGACGCCGAGGATCAGCGCACACATCGGGATAAGCGCGATGAGGACGATCCCGATAAACATCTTTGTGGAATAGGACGTTATCCGCATGGGCAAATCGCCATGGGTCTCTTTGCTTTCGATGTTCAGCTCCGTTTCGGAAATGGAGGAAAGCGCTGCGGCAAGGAATTTTTCGTTTCCCGAAATGCCGATCTCTTCATTGGAAACGATCGAGGAAGAGCCTAAAAGCAGCATTTTGGAATCACCAATTTCGCTTAAAGCGGCGGCACAATACATTTGTTCTTCGCCGGGTACAAAATCCTCCGCTGTCCAATGGGCAAGGCTCTTTTCACGGCAGCTTGCCGTTGTGTTCAGGATCGGGATAGCTTCACCTTCCGTGATGATCGGGGAAAGCTCACTGATGAGGATGCTTTCCATGCCGACAGCAGCGGCAAAACTTCCCGTTTGCGGTTCCGTGACAAGCGAAGTCGCCCGCAGGCTCGTATAGGCGGAATCCATGCCGAAGATCAGGCTTCTCTTGATCGTCATGCCCCTTTCGGCAAACAAACGGTCAAAAAGCGGGAGTTCCTGTACACGGATGTTCATCGTCTCCGTTTCGTGTTCATAAATAAAATTATCCATGAAGAAAACCGCACTGCCGCCGGCTTCAAGGAAGTTTGCGATCTGCAGATATTCCGTTTCGAGCAGGTCCGTTTTTGGCGAAACGATGATGAGAAAATCCTTTTTTGCGTCAAGACCGCTGCCTTCGATCATGGCATCATAAGCGGAATACTGGTAATCATAGGCGCTGAGCATTGCCGTAAAGCGGGAAAGTTTGGATAAGTCCGTTTCCCTGTGACCTGTGAGGAAACGTGCCGTTCTTGCCGCACCGGTATCGACGTATTTTATTGCCGAGGAAATACGCTGTTCTGCGCTGTAAAGTGATCTGCCGTCTGCATCCGTCGTATAGAAAGAAGCGATCTGCATGACTCTTGCCCTTGAAAAATCACTGTTTGTGACGATGATGCTGCCGTCTGCAATGCCCGTTCCATCCGTATCGAAGCGTGAGAGGAAGCTTTCCGCCGTATCTGCGCCTAAATTGACAACGCTGATGTTATCGCATTTGGCGTTATAGCTTTCGAGCAAAGCTTTTGTTCCAGGGTCTTCATTTCCCGGGGAATTATAGACATAAATGACGACCTCATCCCGAAGCTCGCTGCAGATCTCTTTGGTTTCTTTCGAAACGGAATAGAGCTTATTCTGCGAAAGATCGAGAAAAAAGGCGAAATGATGTTCAAGGTTAAAGGCGACGATATTGCCAAGGACAACCAGGAGCAGTATCCCCAAGGCTATCGCCAGAACTTTTGCAAAAGACGATCTTCTAATCATGCCATTCATTCCTTCCCGTTCGGTAGCGAAGCTCTAAAATAAGCCTTGTGAAGAACAAAAAGATGCCGACCATAGAGAACATACGGATGACTGCGCTCAGGCTGAAAATACCGCTCGTGAGGTCCCGATATGCCGAAAATACGGAGCAGATCTCCAAAGCAGCGGCAAGACCACGATCCGAAACAATGGTGATCGCACCATCGATCAGGTAAAAGACAAAAAGACTGACGACTGCCGCAATGTAGCTCGTCATTGCATTGGAGCTGACGGAGGAAATAAAACAGCAAATTGCCGCAAAAACCGCACTCATCAGCGCAAAGGCCGCATATAAAAGGAAAATTTCCGAAAAAGCAAGGCTGCTTCCTGCAAGCGGCAGGTAGACCAGCGTAACAAGGGTCACCGCTTGCATATAGATAAAGGCGGCAAAGAATTTCCCGAGAATGATCGCCGTCATGGAGATCGGCGCAGAAAAGAGAAGAAGGCTCGAACCTTGTCTGTTTTCTTCGGAAAAATAGCCCATCGTCAGGAAAGGAACAAGAAGGATCTGTGCCTTTGTCATGCCGGCAAGAACCGCAGCAAAGTCAAGGCTTTCGCTGTTCATGCAGATGTTGGTAAACAGGATCCCCGATACGAGCAAAAAACAGACGGAATAGAATATCCCGGCAGGTGATACGATATGCCCTTTTAAATCGCGCAGCAAAACGGCTTTCATCTTCTTCTCCTTTCAAAAAATAAAATGATTTTTGCCTAAAAACAGCGAAAATTGCACGAAAATCACGTACTGTCGCTCGTCAGCTGGAAATAAATATCTTCGAGGGAAACAGAGGTTTGCCTCATTTCCAGAATGGCGAGTTTATTTTCCGCACAAATGCCGGAGATCTTCCTGCGGATATCCCGGTCACATTCCACGGAAATGCGGAAAACATTTTTCTCTTCCGTTCGCTCGATATAACAGAGCGCATAATCTTCATCTTCAAGCGGCATAAGGGCACGGCGAATGATTTCTTCATCGCCTTCGATGCGCATACGGAGCTGCAAACCGTTTGTTCTGCCGGAAAGCTCTTCCATTTTTCTGTCTGCCGCAACTTTTCCGCCGTTTAAAATGATGACGCGAGAGCAAAGCTCTGCCGCTTCATAGAGAAGCGAAGTCGAAAGCAGGATCGTATGCGAAAGGGAAAGCTGCCCGATGAGATTTCTTATCCGCTGTGTTTCCGAAGGTTCGAGACCTGCCGCCAGTGCATCGATCAGCAGAACCGGCGGTTTTGCAATAACAGCCTGTGCAAAATTGATGAGCCTTTCCTCAAAACGGGTAAGCCCGCTGATCTTCCTGTTCAAAAGATATTCACCCGAAACCACACGAAGGCACTCAAAAACAGCCTCACCGAGCTTCTTTTCCGGAATACCCCGAAGCCTTCCCGCAAAATTGAGGAAGCCATGCACCGTCATATCCGGATATAAAAGCGAACGCGAAGGCACATAACCGAAGCTGCGTTTTGCTTCGATCGTTTTTTTGGCAAGGTCAAAGCCGCCGATCTTTGCGTAACCGCTGTCCGCATGAATACAGCCCGAAAGGATGCTCATGAGCGTTGTTTTCCCCGAATCGCTTCGCCCGAGGATGCCCACGATCTCACCTTCGCCAATGTGGAAGCTGACCCCTGAAAGTGCCTGTATGCCGTTGTAACTCTTACAAATTCCTTCTGCTACTATCATAGTTTCAGTATATAACAAAGCATGCGTTTTGGCAAAAAACTTTATTGTAAACAATCTGTGATTTTGCCAATAAAAAATAAATTTACAGCAAATAAGGGCGACCAATGGTCACCCTTACGTTATTTGTTTTCTGTTTTGACATTTCCGCTCTTCAACGATCACCGTTGTTGTGTCAGATTGACCGAAAGAATTATCTCTCAAGATAAACTGCCGATTTCAGGTTCTTCCTGTTCAGATAGCCTGAAAGAATCATCTCTCAAAATAAACCGTATGAATTCAGGTCCTTTCTATTCAGATAGCCTAAAAAAACTATCTCCCAAGATAAACCGTCTGCATTCAGGTTCTTCCTATTCAGATAGCCTAAAAAAACTATCTCACAAGAGAAAACCGTCTGAATTCAGTTCCTTTCTATTCAGATAGAACTAAAAGAATTATCTCTCAAAACGGAATTATAGATTTCAGGCTATATCCTGTCTCTCATCCGCCAGTTTCCATTGAATATTAGATATTCTCGTCGACGTTTCTGATCTCGAAGGATTTGACAACGACTTCGCCATCGCCATAAGCAAAGACACCCGGTCTGAGCCAGATCTTGATGACTTCGTTGTAGAAATGGAAAGCGCCGGCATGCGGAGAATAATGCGCAACATAGGCACAGATATTCAGCTTTTTCCAGTTTTGGCCATCGGCAGAATACCAGTGCGAAACAACGTTGTCTTTATAAACAACTTTGAAGAAAACGCTGTCGCTCGGCCATTCGCGCCAGTTGAAACGTTTGGCAAGAAGCGGCTTATCCTGATCAAAGACACGGATGAAACCATCTTTTAAGGCAATACCACAGCAGCCGTGCGGTGCGGCAAACATTGTCAGACCACCACCTGCACCGGGCGATACCTTGATCTCTGCAACTGCTTCAAAAGCCTTATAGCCGACAGAATAAAGAAGCGGTTCGGAAGTGTTGAGGTCTTCGCCTTCGGCTTCGATGTGGAGTCCATCTTCTTTGAATTGGAAACGATCGGGAATAATGATCGATTTCGGCGCTTCCCATGCAAAGCTCGTATCGGGCTTGGTCATATCGGGCTTTAAGGGATAGCCATGCGTAACCTTTTCGCCGTTTTTGGGCATCGGCATCGGTGCATCTGTCGTCAAGCCTTCGGGCACGCGGAACCAGCCGTCATCTGTCCATTCGATCGGTTCCATAATGAGCATTCTGCCCTGTTCGAGGTAATCCTTGAGTGCAGCATGATACATGATGTACCATTCACCATCCGGTGTATCGATGAAGGATGCGTGGCCTTTTGTCCACCATGTTTCCTTTGGCGAATCGGTATGCACGATCGGGTTATAGGGCGAAAGTTCCCACGGGCCGTGAATGTCTTTTGCACGGTAAGCATAAACACCGTGAGCCGTTGCCGGTCCAAGTGTACCGCCGGCAGCTACCATGAGGTAATAATAGCCGTTTTTATAGGTAAACTTCGGGCCTTCTGTATAAATACCTTCGATTTCGTGTTCATCCGGAACCGGCGGATCGCCTGCGACCTGTTTATAAGGTCCGATGATCGCCGTGCAGTCATCCGAAAGCGGATACATGCAGTTTTTGCTCATGAAAAGATAGGGTTTGCCGGCAAGGTCAAAAACAAGTGCCGGGTCAATGAGTTCATCACCATCCGGTGTTTCATCGGCTCTGCCCATGATGATCGGATCTGTCCACGGGCCGTTTTTGATGTCCTTTGTCGTCATAACGAAAAGGAGATGCTTTTTTGCGTTGGCAAAGGCATAGTAATAATAGGTATCGCCATGTTTTGCCAGGTCAGGTGCCCAGGGATTCTGGAGTTCATATTTTGTTGTCTGTTTCCAGAGGGAATACATCGGTTCCCAATGGATAAGGTCACGGGAATGGAAGAAAACGCTTTCGCCCGTAACGAGGTAATAATCATCGCCGTCGCGGAGAACGCTCGGATCGGAATAATGACCAAAAAGGATCGGGTTGATATATGTGCCGTTCCCCTGGTCTGCACTGCGGGTACGTCCAGTCATAAAAATATCCTTTCGAATGATTTAATTTTTTGTTTTTTGTAATTTCAGTATAGCATATTCTTTATAAAAAATGGAAGCTTGTTTTTATGCAATATATCAGCCAACTGTGTATGATCGGCATTTGCATTGCTGCACTAAACAACCCCTCAGTCATTTTCGCAAACAAAAATGACAGCTCCCCCGAGTTTTGCGAAGCAATACTCAGGAGAGCCTCTTGATTATTATTTCCTATTCAGATAACCTAAAAGAATTATCTCTCAAGATAAACTGTCGATTTCAGTTCCTTCCTATTCAGATAGCCTAAAAACTATCTCTTAAAACAAACTAACGACTTCAGACTCTTCCTATTCAGATAGCCTGAAAGAACTATCTCTCAAGATAAACTGTCTGAATTCAGGTTATACCTTCCCAACAATCAATCTCTCAAATTGAAAATTAAAATTTAGGGCCTTCGATTTCTTTGATCTCGAAAGATTTGACGATGATTTCTCCATCGCCATAAGCAAAGACACCGGGTCTGAGCCATGTGTGGTAATTTGCATGGGCGCAATATACCGCAACATAAGCGCAGATGTTCAGCTTTGTCCAGTTTTCGCCATCAGCGGAATACCAGTGGGAAACGGAGTGATCATAGTAGCGGAGCTTAAAGAAGATGCTGTCGCTCGGCCAATCGCGTGTGTTGAATTTCTTCTTGAGCAGCGGTTTATGCTGGTCAAATACGCGGATCGAGCCATCTTTCAACGCAATACCGCAGCAAGCATCTTTCGTTGTGTACATCGTAAGACCACCGCCTGCACCTGCGCCGACTTTCATTTCCGCAACAACTTCGAAGTTTTCAAAACCTGCGGAATAGAGGATCGGGTCTGTTGTGTTGAGATCTTCACCTTCAGCGCGGAGTTTCATGCCTTCGGGTGTGAAGCTCAGGCGTTCGTTCTGTTCGATGACGTTGCTGTCCTGCCATGCAAGCGGCAGACCGGGGTTCGTCAGGTCAACGGAAAGCGGATAACCGTGTGTGACTTTCTTGCCGTTCTTCGGCATCGGCAGCGGCATATCAGGTCTGACACCTTCGGGAATGCGGAACCAGCCGTCATCTGTCCATTCGATGGGTTCCATCAGGAGCATTCTGCCCTGTTCGAGGTAACCTTTCAGAATGCCGTGATAGAGGATATACCATTCGCCATCGGGTGTATCGATAAAGGATGCGTGACCTTTTGTCCACCATGTTTCTCTGCTGCTGTCTGTATGGGAGATCGGGTTATACGGGGAAAGTTCCCACGGACCGTGAATATCTTTTGCTCTGTATGCAAATACGCCGTGAGCCGTTGCCGGGCCAAGTGTACCGCCGGCTGCAACCATGAGGTAATAGTAGCCATTATGATAGCAGAATTTCGGGCCTTCTGTATAAACGCCTTCGATGTCATATTCATCCGGGATCGGCGGATCATCTGCAACCTGCTTGAAGGGTCCGATGATCTCTGTGCAGTCATCGGAAAGCGGATACATACAGTTTTTGCTCATGAAGAGCCAGGGTTTGCCCGCAAGGTCGAAAACGAGTGCCGGGTCGATGAGTTCGTCGCCTTCCGGTGTATCATCGGCAACACCCATGATGATCGGGTCTGTCCAGGGACCATTTTTGATGTCTTTCGTTGTCATAACGAAAAGGAGATGTTTTTCCGTATTGGCAAAAGCATAGTAATAATAGGTATCGCCATGTTTGACAAGGTCAGGCGCCCAGGGATGGTTGACTTCAAATTTTGCCATCTGTTCATGGAGCGTATAGAGCGGTTCCCAGTTGACAAGGTCCTGAGAATGCAATACAAGACCGTCAATGAGCAGCATGTAATAATCTTCTCCATCACGGAAGATGCTCGGGTCGGAATAGTTGCCGAACATGATCGGGTTCAGATAGGTTCCATTGCCTAAATCTGCGCTGCGGGTACGTTTTGTCATAGCCAAAATTCCTTTCATTGGTCAATAATACTCGTTTGCTTCAACGTATTCAAAAAATCTTCGGGTACAAAATTATTATATCATAGCTTTTTTAAGCTGAAAATAGCAAGCTTGCGATTTTTACACGGTTTTATAAAAACAACTGCACTTTCGTGCAGCTGTTTATCAGGATCAGTCTTTTACTTCGATTTCACGGACTTCGAAGGATTTGACCAAAGCTTCGCCTTCGCCGCCGTATGCGAAAATACCGGGTCTCAGCCATGTTTTGCCGTTGACGTTGAAGCCGGACTGCGGGCAATATACGCCGACATACGCACAGATATTGAGTTTCGTCCAGTTTTCGCCATCAGCGGAATACCAATGCGAAACAACGTGATCGACATAGCGGATCTTGAAGAAGATCTTATTGCTGTTCCATTCGCGGAGGTTGAAACGCTTGGAAAGAAGCGGTTTATCCTGGTCAAAAATGCGGATAAAGCCGTCTTTTAAGGCAATACCGCAGCAAGCGTGCGGAACGGTAAATGCCGTCAGACCTGCACCGACGCCTTCACCGATCTCAAATTCTGCAATCGCTTCATATGCCGGGAAACCAACGGAATAGAGCAGCGGTTCGGATGTATTTAAATCTTCGCCTTCTGCCTTCATATAAATGCCGTCTTCGGTGAAGCGGAATCGTTCGTTCGGAACGATATTCTGCTGCATTTCCCAAGCGAGATCGAGCTTTTTGTTGTGGACGTCTGCCTTTAAGGCATAGCCGTGTGTGACTTTCTTGCCGTTCTTCGGCATCGGCAGCGGTTCATCTGTCTTTGCCCATTCGGGGATGCGGAACCAGCCGTCATCTGTCCATTCGATGGGTTCAAGGAGGAGCATTCTGCCCTGTTCGAGGTAATCCTTCAAGGGTCCATGCTGCATGATATACCATTCGCCATCGGGTGTATCGATAAAGGATGCGTGACCTTTGGACCACCATGTTTCTTTATAGCTTGCGGTATGGGAGATCGGGTTATACGGGGAAAGTTCCCACGGACCGTGGATATCTTTTGCTCTGTAAGCATAGGTTCCGTGTGCCGTTGCAGGGCCCATTGTTCCGCCGGCAGCAACCATCATATAATAATAGCCGCCATGATAGCAGAATTTCGGACCTTCTGTATAAACGCCTTCAACATCAAATTCATCGGGGATCGGCGGATCATCTGCGACCTGAACAAAATCGCCTGCCAAAGCCAGACCATCATCTGTCAGCGGATACATACAGTTTTTGCTCATCATCAGGTGCGGTTTTCCGGCGAGGTCAAAGACAAGCGCCGGGTCGATGAGCTCATCGCCGTCTTCGGTAAAGCCTGCAGAACCCATAATGATCGGATCTGTCCACGGGCCGTTTTTGATGTCTTTCGTCGTCATAACGAAAAGGAGGTGTTTTTCCGTATTGGCAAAAGCATAGTAATAATAGGTATCGCCATGTTTGGAAATATCGGGTGCCCAGGGATGATGCACGTCATATTTCGATGTCTGCGGATAAAGCGTATACATCGGTTCCCAGTTGACAAGGTCCTGAGAATGATAGAGCATGCTTTCGCCTGTCATCATGTAATAATCTTCGCCATCGCGGAGGACGCTCGGATCGGAATAATGCCCGAACATGATCGGGTTCAGATAGGTTCCGTTGCCTAAATCTGCACTGCGGGTACGTTTTGTCATAATCAACTTCCTTTCAGATATCATGAGAGTTTCTTATTCTGTTTCAATTTCACGGACTTCAAAGGATTTTACCAGGGCTTCGCCTTCGCCGCCATAGGCAAAGACACCCGGTCTCATCCATGCTTTACCAAAGCATTCAAGCCCTGCATGGGAGCAATAAACACCGACAAAGGCACAGATATTGAGCTTTGTCCAGTTTTTACCGTCTGCGGAATACCAATGCGAAACAACATGGTCAACATAGCGGAGTTTAAAGAAGATCTTGTTGCTGTTCCATTCGCGGAGGTTGAAACGCTTGGATAAAAGCGGTTTATCCTGATCGAAAATACGGATGAAACCATCTTTTAAGGCAATACCGCAGCAGGCATGCGGAACGGTAAAAGCAGTCAGACCTGCACCGACACCTTCATCAATTTCAAACTCTGCAATGACTTCATATGCCGGGAATGCAGCGGAATACAGCAGTGGATCGGATGTATTTAAGTCTTCGCCTTTTGCCCTTATGTATAAACCATCGGGTGTAAAGCGGAAGTTTTCATTCGGCAGAATATCTCTCTGCATTTCCCAAGCATAATCCAGCTTATTATTATTGACATCGGCTTTCAAGGGATAGCCATGCGTGACTTTTTCGCCGTGTTTGGGCATCGGCAGCGGTTCATCTGTCTTTGCCCATTCGGGAATGCGGAACCAGCCATCGTCTGTCCATTCGATCGGCTCCATGATATACATACGGCCTTGCTCGAGGTAATCTTTTTTAATGGCATGCTGAACAATATACCATTCATCATCCGGTGTATCGATAAAGGATGCGTGACCTTTTGTCCACCAGGTTTCCTTGAAGCTGCCCGTATGTGAAATCGGATTATACGGGGAAAGTTCCCACGGACCCATCAGGTCTTTTGCGCGGTATGCATAGGTTCCGTGTGCCGTTGCCGGTCCAAGCGTTCCGCCGGCAGCAACCATCATATAATAATAGCCGTTGCGGTAAGCAAATTTCGGTCCTTCTGTGTAAACACCTTCGACATCGAATTCATCGGGAATCGGCGGATCACCGGCAACTTGTACGAAATCGCCTGCCAATGCCATGCAGTCATCCGTCAGCGGATAGAAGCAGTTTTTGCTCATCGCAAGCCAGGGTTTGCCCGCTAAATCAAAAACAAGCGCCGGATCGATCAGCTCGTCACCTTCTTCGGTCATGCCGGCTTTACCCAGAATAACGGGATCTGTCCATGGACCATTTTTGATGTCTTTCGTCGTCATGACAAATATCTGCTGTGCATTGCCGACGGAGAAATAATAATAGGTATCCCCATGTTTGGAAATATCCGGCGCACAGGTGTGATGAACATTATGCGCACGCGTCTGCAGGTAAAGCGTATAGAGCGGTTCCCAATGGATAAGATCACGGGAATGGTAGATCATGCTTTCGCAGGACATCATATAATAATCTTCACCATCGCGGAGGATACTCGGGTCTGCATAATGCCCGAACAAAACCGGGTTCAGATAGGTTCCGTTACCTAAATCTGCACTGCGGGTACGTTTTGTCATAGCCAAAATTCCTTTCACAAAATAAAATATAGTTCGTCGTTATTCCCATATTCATTTGCAAGTTTGTGTTGATATTGATTATAGCACAATTCTTCGTTAAACGGAATACTTGAACAGATATTATTCAAGTATTTTTGGCAATAAAAAACAGTACAGAGCTTTTCCGTACTGTTTTTATGATTTAAAAAATATAGCTATCCCAATGGCTTATCGTTTCTTTTCCTGTTTCCCTTGCATAGCAGATAAGCTCATCGCCGGGTTTAAACTTAAAGCTCGTCTTTGCCGCTTCGGCAAAATCTGTGAGGACCTCTTCCGTTCCATCTGCTCTTTTGACGGCAATGCGATACTCCGCTTCAGCAGCAGTACCGCAAATCACTTTTGCAGAAACATCCGCTCTGTCTCCGATTTTTGTCACCTGCAGATAGACGCTTTCGAGCCCAAGCTGCGCTTCCATTTCAGAAAAATGAACAGCAAGAGACGGCATATTTCCGGCAATGATCTTGGCAATGATCGGCGTGATTGCTTTTGCACCGGTTTCATTGAGATGCGTAGAGTCATAATAAAGATCATCCGTTCTTGCAAATGCACTTTCCGGCAGCAGATTCAAATCAAAATAGGGCAGTCCTTTTTCCGCAGCAAAATCTGCAAAGAATGTATGAACCTCATCATAATTGCCGATCTGCAGAAGCGTTGCATAAGGCATCGGCATACTGAGAAGAATCACTCGGCTGCCTTTTTCTCTGCAAAGGGAGATCATTTTTTCAAGATAGCCCAGTTCTTCTTCATTGATGATCGTTTTATCCCATTTATAGGGGGAAACCCGCCCCATATTTCCATCTTCAAATGCGTCAAGACCAGCAGCAAAGCCTTTTCCGCGGTAGACTTCATCTGCATATGAACCGGCAGCTTCATCAAACGCCATATACTCAGGCGAAAGTTTTGTTTTCAGGTTGACAAACATTTCCGGAAGCTCTTCCCGGTAACGATATGCCGGCAAAATTGCTTCGAGCCAGTCCTCGGGCGCAAAAGCATCCCAAAAATATGCCGCTTTATTTGCCGAAGCTTTCATATAATCAAAAAGGATCATGCTGCTCAGCGGATTATCATAGCCCGAAAACTTTGTATACATCCCATAGGTCAGCTCAATAATGACGGTTTCGATCTCAGATTCTTCATATGCTTCGCGCAGAAGGTAATAGGAATCCAGGGCCTTTTGCGAAGCAGATGCAAGATTATACGTATTCTTTTCGGTTAAGTCATCCAGCATTGTGCTGTCGATACCGTGCAGCGGATGCGATGCACCGAGGATCAGAATATCGATATCTTCCTGCTCATAGAATTCATGCAGTGAAAGCCTTGTGAGCGAAGATGCCGGGGCAAGCGCATAGGATAAAGCGGAAGCAATCAGAACAAATATAAAGATAAAAACAACTGCACCAACAACAGCCTTTGCTTTAGAATTGCGCATAAATAAACCCTCCGATCAGATCTGAATTTGCAGCGGCAAAAAGGATCACGGCAAAAATCAGCACATAATAGCAAAGGCAGCGAAGCACAGCCGGTGCTGCGGCAAACTTTGCTGCATAGCGATCGCGCGAAAGCTCGATCTTCTGCGAAAGAATACTCACGATAATGGAGAGAAGCAGTACAACAAGAAGCTCTGTATTAACAACAGATAAAGACCATGGCTTCGCAAATACCGATGCTATGATCGAAAATGCATCTCCGACCGTATAGGCACGGGGAAATACGAGAACAAACAGATTGATCACGAAAGTAATGGCAATACTTCCCCATTTAAAGAGCTGTTTCGGCATCTTTTTACTCAGTTTCTTGCGTTTTTTTGCCAAAAGCGAATCGATCGCAACGAAAAGACCTGTTATGATGCCCCAAATGAGGTAATTGCCGCTCAGATCATGCCAAAGCCCGCTTAAAGTCAAGGTCAAAACCGCAGCCACAGCCGATGTATATTTACCGAGTCCGCGAAGCTTAAACTGCAGCGGTGTAAAAACATAATCCGAAAGCCAGGAAGACAAACTGATATGCCATCTGCGCCAATATTCAGACATCGTCTGTGAGATCATCGGCGCATTGAAATTATGTCTGGTTTCAAATCCCAGCATCTTCGAAATACCAACAGCCATATCCGTATACCCCGAAAAATCAAGATATAACTGCATGCAATAGCCGATCAGGATCAGGAACCAGCCGAAACCGGAATCCATACTGCTGACATTCTGATAATAAGGCGCAATGAGGATCGCCAGCCTGTCCGCAAAAACAAGCTTTTTAAAAAGACCAAAAAGCAGCATAGAAAAACCATAACTGAATCTTTCTTTGGTCAGTTTTTCACCGCCGTTTTCAAGCTGCGGAAGGAATTCCCCTGCACGAGTCAGCGGACCCATGGATATTTCTGCAAAATAGAGCGTATATGCCGCAAAATGAACAAAATTCTTTGCCTGTTTTCCCTGTTCAAGATAAATATCGGCAAGATACCCAATACATTTGAACATACAATAGGAAAAACCCAGCGGAAAAACCAACTCAAGCCGCAGCCCCGTGAGCGAAGTCAGAAGCTGGCTCAAAAGCGGTGAATAACGCAGAATAAAGTATAATCCGGTAATGCCTGCGATCGCAGCCGCCAATATCGGAAAAGCTTTTTTCTTTTCCAGAAAACCGCCGATCAGATAACACACAAGCGAAAACAACAGCATGAATACCGCCGCATATACGCTGTATGCACAATAGAACACCAGATTGACCAAGAGAAGAAAACCGGCTGCTGCCTTTTTGGGTAAAAAAGCCCGGACAATTACTGTCAGGCTTACGAAAATCAAAAATAAAAGTGATGTAAATTCCAAAATAACTTCCTCAGAGTTTCCTCAGGATCGTATCGATCATATCGCCGACATTTTTAAAGCCGGCAGCTTCTTTCATCGTAAAACGAATAGAAAATTCCTTTTCCATGCGCGTGATCAGGTTGATATGTTCAAGCGAATCCCAATCATCGACATCTGCAGCTACGGTTTCCGGCGTAATATCGAGCGATTCATCATCGAAATGGTCGCGAATAATTCCCTGTACTTTTTCCAAAACTTCCGATTTTGTCATTTTCTTATGATCTCCATTGCATAGTTTTTCGCCTCATAACCGGCGATATCCAGGACATAACGTCCTTCCTCTTCTGTTGTTTCAAATCCAAATTTCGGGTAAAAATCTTTTATGATAACATTCTTTGCCGTCGGAATATAACGGCCGATCAGCTTCTTTACTCCCTTTTCCCTCAGGCGAAGGATCAGTTCCTGCAACATGACGTTTTCCAGGTCACGCTTAAACACACGGCAGCTCATGAGGAAAAGGCTGATATCCGCCGTATCTTCCATGATTTCTGCCGAAAGAATGCCGACAATGCCGTTATCCCCAAAACGATCTTCCAACGCTGCGGAAAAGCTGATCCTGTTGGGATCTTCTGCCAGATCCAAAACTTCCGCTTCGGAAAGTCTCCATGTTGTGAAATTAAACTGATTTGTCTTGTTGATGAGCTGCGTAACACGCGCAATATTACCGCCGCCGAAATCTTCAATACGGCAGCGCATTGCAAGCGAACGCAAATATTCGCCATAATCTGTAAATGCTGCCTGCTGTGCCTGTCTTTTGATATTGCCGCGGTAAGTTTCATTTCTAATGAGATCATCCTTCATCAGGCGGATCGTTTCAAAATATCCTTTTCTATCAAGAATTCGGAGGAAATCCTCTGCTTCCGTAAGTTCCGGTGCTTCCACTTCGGGGATAAAACCGCGAACGATCTGTCTTTCGGCCGGGTTATCATCAAAAAATACGACACTGTCTAACCCGATATTCAGTTCTTTGGCGATGGACGCAATATTTTCAGATTTGGGTTCCCAATTTGCCTTTATCAGAATGAAATCTTCTTTTTTTAAAATGCTGGAGGGATGTGTAAAACCGGATAACGCCGCCGCTTCTTCATTTTTCGAACAGATATTCAGGCTGATGCCCATCTGCCCCAAAGTTTTGATGTAATCCTGCAGATCGGCATATACCATTCCCTGCGGGCTTTCTTTTCCAAGGGCAATCCCCGAAACACCATCATCGCCGATAACACCGCCCCAAAGAGTATTATCCAGGTCGATCGCCATAGACTTTTTGTTTTTACCATAGATCGCCTTGATGATCTTGGATAAACTGTCGCAAATATGCGGGATAGCCGGCAATGTACAAAGATACTTATACAGATACCATGCTGTCCTGTCATGCCATTTATCCAGTCCGAAGCTTGCCGCAAGATAGTTGATATCGTTAATATAAAAACCTTCGTGCTTTTCCTGGTATTCCCCAAAAAGCGCATTTAGGCGTGCAATAAAACGGTTTCTGCCATTTTTATGGATGCTGTCCATATTGCCCATCAGGCGGTAATCCAAGGCTTCAAAATTATTCTGAATGATAACACAGGATAAACTCTGCCAAGCCTTTTCAAAGCGGGAATATTCGCTCTGCAGAAGCGCTTCTCTTTCCTCATCCGAAAAACCGGGCTCCGGAAAAGCATTGATATTTTTGTTGGAAGTATGAAAATAGACGATATCCGGCGCAAATGCACGCAGTTCCTCTGAAAATACAGCATCTTCAAAAAACATCCCATACTGCCCTTCAAAGAATACAGGCTTGATACCACGATAGAGCAGGAAGATTTCCAGGATGTTTTTAAATTCACCGATCGTCGAACCGGAAAGGATCGCGATCTTCTTTTCCACTAAGCCCTCTTGTGCGAGAAGCTGTTTTTTTAAGGCTCTCTTTTTTGCAAGGATCGCTTCCCCATTAAGCGGATATTCCAAAAGTCCCAGCATAATTCCCTCTTATGATTACACGTTCGTCGGATAATAGATCTCGATACAGCTTACCTTATCATTTTCAAAGTCAATGATCATACAAGGGCTTGCAAGATCTCCCTGTTTGCCCGAAATGGAATAGACCATCTGATAGTCACTTTCCATATAGTATTTATCTCCATAGGCTTTAACGACAGCATCTTTTGTATCGCCAACTTTGATGCCTCTCGCGGTCTCAAGGCTGTCATCTGTAAGGCGGATGATATACCAGACATCGATGCCGCCATTGCCCGGATTTGTAAATACGGAACAGCCTGCATAGGCAAATTCTTTATCTTCGCCGTCATAGAGGCAGGAAGGTGCTGCAAACAGCTCATAATCGGAACCCAAAGCAGAAAGAAGCGGTGCAGCATCCTGAAAGATCGGATACCATTTTCCATCCACTTTTATGCCCATATCCTCTTTCATCGAGAAATCCTTTGCTCCGCAGCCTGTAAAAAGGAACATTGCTGCCGCCAGAAAAGCAAGCCATCTTACCAAACGTTTTTTCATCATTTATTCTCCATTTCTGTCTTCCGGCAATTCATAATATATTTTTGTAAAATCGAGGTCGCTTGCCGGGTATTGATTGACCTGTGTATCCGTAAAGTGCCACCACTCTTTGCTGTAAGTCCGAAAGCCGCAGCTTGTCATGATCTCCGTCAGGTAATCCATGTTCTTTTTTGCTTCTTCAGACATATTTTTATTGTTGCGGTGTGCCTTTTCGTTGAGTTCCATCACTCCGGAAGGCATTTCCAGCTCATTTCCATCCATATCGACCAATGTGATATCTACCGCTGCACCACGATTATGTGTAGATTTTCCATAATCCGCAGCATATGCACTATCGCCGACAAAATCATGAATAATGCCGGAAACCGTGCTCGGTCTGTATGCATCATACACCTTGATCGAATAGCCGTCTTTCATAAAAAGCTCCTGCGCTTTTTTCAGCTTTTTCGCAGTCCCTTGTTCAAGAAGACAAATATCACGCGCATACAGTGTTTTTCCCGTGTAATTATCCGGTGTTGCAAACACAATATAGGTTTGGATCGACGGAATATATTCGCGAACATCCACAAAATTGCTCGTCATCTTTTTTATGACTTCAACTCCGTTGACGATCTCTTTTACCTCGACCGTAAAGCGGATCGGGTTTGCATAATAGATATCCTCCGGGTTATACAGCCCGATGAAATCGCTGCGAATATAGCCCTCAAACATACCGGGGAGTACTGTTACTTTTACCCAGCCGTTTTCCACTCCGTGTGCAATAACCCTTTGTCCTTTGGAAAATGCAGAAATACGTTTTCCTTCTGTCGATGGAATATCGCGCATATTGACCCCGTTTTTGGAAACGATCAGCTCGATATCTTCGCTGAATTCATAAGATCCGATGATCACATTTTCCTCATCACGCGGTAATGCCAAAAATATTTCCAGCTGCGTCAGGGAAACCTGCGTTTTGACCGGTGTCGGTGCCGGTATTGTGGGAACAGGGCTTGGTAAAAGCGGCGTTTTTGTCGGTACTTCCGTCGGAAATGAACTGACCTCCGCCGGTTCCTGGATCGGCGAAGGTGTCAGTTCTTCAAATACTATCTCTTGATCCAAATCCGCGCAGCCGCATATGCCAAGAAGCAAGCATAAAAAGCTTATCACAAAAATTCGAATCTTCATTGTTTATCAGGTGTTTTCTTCCGGATCATTTACCGGTGTCGTACTTTCCGTATCCGTTGGCTGTGTCGACGGTGTTTCTGTGTCTGTCGGCGGTACTGACGGTGTTTCCGTATCTGTCGGCGGTGCTGACGGTGTTTCCGTGTCTGTCGGCGGTACTGACGGTGTTTCTGTGTCTGTCGGCGGTACTGACGGTGTTTCCGTGTCTGTCGGCGGTACTGACGGTGTTTCCGTATCTGTCGGCGGTGTCGACGGGTCTTCTGTATCTGTCGGCGGCGGAGTTGCCAGTTCGTTGACTATTACCTTGCAGCTTGCAGATTTACCATACGGGTCATCTGCGGTAACGGTAATCGTCGCCGTTCCCACGCCAATAGCAATAACATTTCCCGAAGCATCGACTGTCGCGATCGCATTATCCGAGGAGCTGTAAAGGAAACCCTTTGTGCTCGTATTAGAAGGCGTAAAGCTCGTTACGCTAAGAGTAAAGCTTTCGCCTACGGTAAGCGTTTTTTCTTTATCGGAAAGCGCTATAGCTGTGATCGGAATTTCCGGTGTCGCACCCGGGTCAGTGGGATCATATGTCTGCGAATCCGGGATCTGTGCAGGTCTGCTCGATGTATATTTGGAGTCATTGGCAACGATGACTTTTGTTCCTACGGGGCAATTATAATATACCCATGCTGCTGCGGAACAGGTCGTTCTGAGGCAGCCCGAAGAACAACTGGTACCGATCGCATTATAGGAACCCGGTTTCATGGAATTAGAATCCTTTTCGGAATAAAGCGGCCCATGGATATAAACGCCGCCGGAATACTTTGTTGCATAAGGCGAATAACTTGTCGAGCTCCATGCATGCCAACGCTGTTTACCGGTGATCTCGAAAGTACCTGTTCTGGTCTGCGAAGAACTTCTGCCAATACCTGTCGAGAATTTACGGACAACTTTTGTGTATTCCCCATTTTCATCCAACCCAAGAATGGCAATGGTATAGGAATTCTTGGAAACATAAATCTGATATGTATCTTTTGTCTTTTCGGGGGAAGCCGTCGGTGTTGCTGCAGGGGCAGAATCATCGTCATCGGAGCTGCCGTTGTTTCCCGTTTCATTGTCCTTTGTTGCCAAAGGGGCATCACTTTCTTCGGGCATTACTTCACCATCTGTTTCTTCTGACCAGATTTCATTGAACAGGTTTTCACCTTCAAGGATCTCTTCTTCCTGTAATTCCTCAACGACTTGCTCATCAACTGCCGTTGATTCTTCTTTCAATGCTAAGATATCCTTATTATCAACGGGAGCATCATCTTTCGCCATAGAAGAAAGATATACCAATACGCCGCTGCTGATAAGCAGAACCGCAGCGATCACCAAACCAAATATTTTCTTTGTTTTTGTTCCAAATAAAGCATGCAGTATCTTCTGCAAAACAGATTCTTTCTTATCCATCATTTACCTTCCAAATCCAATTTTTTAAATATTATGCAATCCGTATTCTGTCACATTTACTTTATCATTCTTTTGCATAAAAAACAACAAATTGTTTTCCATTAACCAGATTTTTATAAAAAAACAGTACGGAGATTTTCCGTACTGTTTTTGCTGTTTTTATTTAGATTTCGAGGCTGCTGATAACGCCCTTTAAGACATCGGCACTGTGCTGGAGGCCTTTGATCTCTTCTTCTGTCATCGGCGGGTTGACTTCGCGTCTGATGCCCTTTCTGCCAACAACGAAAGGCAGGCTCAGGCAGACATCGTTGACGCCGTAACGGTTGTTGATCATGCCGGATACGGGAATGCAGATGTTGAGGTTGTTGAAGATGCTTTCACAGATCTCACGAACGGAAAGTGCGATCGCATACTGTGTATTGCCCTTGCGCTTGATGATCTCTGCACCAGAGCTGCGGACATATTTTTCGATCTCTTCTTTTTCTGCCGGGAAATCGAAATCGAGGTCACCGAGGAGATCATAGTGTTCTGCGATGTTTGTGCCCATTGCGTTGGAAAGCGACCATGCAACAACAGAGGAATCGCCATGTTCACCGAAAACGTATGCATGGATGTTACTGTAGCTCATGTGGAGCCTGTCGCCAAGCTTTGCACGGAGTCTGCCGCTGTCGAGCATCGTGCCTGTGCCGATAACCTGTTTTTCCGGAATACCGCAAGCCTTGATCGCCGTATAGGTAATGATGTCAACGGGGTTTGTTACGCAGACGTAAACGGCATCGGGTGCATATTTGTATGCTTTCGGAAGAACTTCCTTAACGATATTGACGTTTGTCTGTGCAAGGTCGAGTCTGCTCTGACCGGGCTTTCTGCCGAGACCGCAAGCCACGACAACAATTTCGGAACCTGCAACATCTTCATAATCGCCGGAGATGATATTTGCCGAACCGAAGAAGGGAATGCCCTGCTGCATATCCATAGCTTCGCCAACAGCCTTTTCCTTATTGACGTCGATCAGGACGATACGTGTTGCTGTTTTGCCGACGATGAGTGCATAGGCAACGGCTGCGCCGACGTTTCCTGCACCGAGAATTGTGATCTTGCTCATATATTTCTCCTTTTTGGTAATCAACCTTGTTTAAAAATCTGCAATCCCAACGAAGATTGGGCTATTATCAATATAACAAATGAAACATTATATGTCAATAACGATCATTTTCTTTTTTGCAAATTTTTTTGAATGGAATTTCATTTTTCAAACCAATATGCAAACATTTTGCTTTTAATTTGCTAATATTAGAAGATTTTTACATTTTCAATGAAAGTTTGTTTTCGTTTTTCATTCATTATTTATATTTTTTATGTTTTGAACACCATATTTTGTGTCTGCAAAAAGTTTCCCCACAATCTGCCGAAGAAATGTTATAATAAAGTATCAGGAAGAAAGCGAGGTCACAGAATGAAGCCTTTTGATACACATACACACATCATGAGCGAACGATTTGACGAAGACAGAGAGGCACTTTTAGCCGAACTTTTCGGGAATGAGCTCATCAGCGGTCTGATCGAGATCGGCACGGAACCCGGTGATCTTGAAGCCGTTAAAGATCTTGCCGAACAATACGAAAAGGTCTGGTTTGCACCGGGTGTTCACCCACATTCCGCATCCGAATTTACAGACGAAACCGAAGCGCATATCCGCAGCCTCTTAAAGCACGAAAAAGCCGTCGCTTTGGGTGAGATCGGGCTCGATTTTCACTACGACTTTTCGCCCAGAGATATTCAGCGCGAAGTGTTTATCCGTCAGCTCCGCATCGCAAAAAGCCTGAACAAACCCGTCATCATCCACAGCCGCGAAGCTGCAGCGGAGATGTTTGAAACTTTGAAAAATGAAAACGTCAATGGCGGCGTTCTGCATTGCTTTTCCGAAAACGCCGCTCATGCAGAGGATATTCTTTCGCTCGGGCTTTACATCGCTTTCGGCGGTGCGATCACACACAAAACAAGGGATGAACTGCGTGAAGCCGTAAAGGTCGTGCCTTTGGAAAGGCTGCTTATCGAAACGGATTGCCCCTATATGACGCCCGTGCCTTTCCGCAACAAGCGCAACAGACCGGATTTTACCATGCTGACGGCGGAAAAAATCGCTGAATTGAAAAATATTTCCGTGGAAGAGGTCATCGACATAACGACACAGAACGCAGAAAAGCTTTTCGGCATTAACATCATCTGATCTTATCACCAAATATAACTAATCAACCAGTTTTATCTCCAAAAGGAACGCTTATGAAGTATCTTTTTCAGTTCGGCATCATCGCTTTTATCTGTTTTTTGGGCGAAATTTTGCACAAACTCATCCCCTTGCCGATACCGGCATCGATCTATGGGCTGAACCTGCTCTTTTTGTGCCTGATCTTCCGCATCATCAAACCTGCACAGATCGAAAAAGCCGCCGATTTTCTTCTCGGCATTATGACGATCTTATTTTTGCCCGCTGTCGTTGGTCTTATTCCGGCATGGGCAGACCTTAAAAATATGCTGCTGCCGGCAATTCTGACGATCACACTGACGACCTTTATCGTCATGGGCGTAACGGGGAAAACCGCAGAGATCATCATTAAAAACGGCAGAAAAAAGGAGGAAGACAAATGAACGAGTTTTTGAGCGATTCCTCTTATTTCGGGCTGATCATCAGCATCCTTGCCTATGCCGCAGGGCTTTTCATCAAGGAAAAATGCCGCCTCCGTTTTTTAAATCCTTTGGTCGTTGCGGCAATTCTTATCATCAGCTTCCTTTTGCTCACGGGAACATCCTATGAAGTCTATAATGCGAGCGCAAAATATTTAAGCTGGCTCTTAACACCGGCAACGGTCTGCCTTGCACTGCCGCTTTACCGGGAAATCGAGCTTTTGAAAAACAACAAGCGTGTCATTCTGATCTCGCTGCTTGTCGGCGTTTTAACGAGCATCGGCTGCGTTTTTCTCATGGCATGGCTGTTTGATGTTTCGCAGGCAGAAACGGCAACGCTTCTCCCGAAATCGATCACAACGGCGATCGGTATGGGCATTGCCGAAGAGCTCGGTGGTTTCCCTTCGATCGCTGCAGCCGTCATTATCTTAACCGGTGTCGTCGGCAATGTTTCCGCAAAATGCATCCTGCGTTTGTTTAAGATCACCGAACCACTTGCCAAAGGGCTTGGCATCGGCGCAGCTTCCCATGCGATCGGCACTTCGCGTGCAATGGAAATGGGTTCACAGGAAGGTGCAGCTTCGAGTCTTGCGATCGTGGTTTCGGGGCTTTTAACAATTTTGATCCTTTCCGTCTATGCAGCAGTTTTGTCATAGCATATATTAAATATGTAGAAAGTATTTAAAAAACCTCAAATTTTTTGTTTACATATCCCGTTCGCTGTGTTAGTATTGAAAACGGTTCACAGGATGTAAGGAACCCTGTGGGTTAATCTAACGATTGAAGGTTCTTATCCATGAAGAAGAATATGAAATCAATCACCGTTCTCGTTCTCTTAATTGCTATTCTCGTTTACAGCATTATCTCTCTTTCTCAACTCCCCAAAGCACCTGTTGAAACAGACTTCGCAGATGCAGCCGCATATGAAGAGGCTTTGGCAGAGCATGAGGAAATCATTCAGCCGACGCACGCAAAAATTACGATCGGTGTTCTTCTCGTTGCAGCGGTCAGCTTTGCACTGGAAGCCGTTCCCGTTGCCGTTACGGCAATGTTCCTGCCTGTCTTTTTTGGCATAACGGGCATCCTCAGCTTTAAGGAAGCCTTCGCAGGGTTTGCCGATTCTACGGTCATTCTTTTTGCGGCAATGTTTGTTTTGGGCGCAGCGCTTTTCCAGACAGGTCTCGCAAGAAAGATCGGTATGTTTGTTGTCAAGCTTTTCTCCGGCTCGGAAACAAAGCTTCTTGTCGGTATCCTTTGCCTGACAGCTTGTATGTCCGCTTTCCTTTCCAACACGGGAACAGTCGCTGTACTTCTTCCCATCGTTATGGAAATTGCCGATTCTCAGGGTTGGAGCCGCGGTAAGCTCCTTTTACCCATGGCATATGTATCCTCCGCAGCAGGAACCTGCACTATGGTCGGTACACCGCCTAACCTGACAGTCAATGCCGTTCTTTCGACATACGGCTTTGAAACGGTCAATTTCTTTGAATTCGCCTGGTATGGCATCCCGATGACGATCGTCACGATCCTCTATCTTTCCACGCTTGGCAAAAAACTCATCCCCGACAGAGGTCCTGCCCAAACGGCAGCTTCCAATGCCAATACAGATCACCATGATCCCAAAAAGCAGCTCATTGCCGGCGGCACTTTGATCGTCGTTATCATCATGCTCGTCTGGGGCGTTGTTGACCTTGCGATTATCGCCGCTGCAGGCGCACTTCTCTGCGTTGTTACGGGTTGTTTGAACGAAAAACAGGCCTATCAGTCTATCGATTGGTCTACGATCTTCCTCTTTGCCGGTGCACTTTCCCTGGCAAACGCCATGGCAACAACAGGCGCAGGCTCCATGATCGCACGCCTTTGCGTTGACCTCATGGGCGGTGACCCGAGCCCGTATCTCGTGCTCACGGTTCTGTTCTTCGTCACGGATATTTTAACGGAGTTCATGTCCAACACCGCTTCGGCTGCATTGCTTTGCCCGATCGGTCTTGAAATTGCGGCTGTTCTCGAGGTTTCCCCGATTGCTATCGTTCTTTCGATCGGTTTTGCCGCTTCGGCTGCATACCTCACGCCCGTTTCGACACCGCCGAACACGCTCGTTTATGGCCCGGGTAACCTCAAGTTTACGGACTATGTCAAATCCGGTTTACCCCTGTTCTTCCTCGCTTATATCGTTGCGGTGCTCATCGTTCCGATGGTTTGGCCATTTAAGTAAAAATACAGAGTCTGCCTTTCCCGGGCAGGCTCTTTTTTATCTGTAAATTATTCCGCTGCGGTTTGACTTTAACCTTTTCTGCCACTATAATGGGAATGCAGAGAAATCTGTGCCCGTAGCTCAGCTGGATAGAGCGTTGGACTCCGACGACTGAGGTCTACCCAATTAAATATACACAAAATATACACTAGTACCCGTAGCTCAGCCGGATAGAGCGTTGGACTCCGACTCCAAAGGTCAGAGGTTCGAATCCTCCCGGGTACGCCACAAAAACCCCGAAAACAAAGCATTTTCGGGGTTTGCTTTTAACTCTGCATATCGCACCTGATTTGTGTTTTGACGGTATTTGACGGTATAGTTTTTATAGCAGCTTAACAACTTAAAAATGTATAATCAGGAATAATATTCATTGAAATCCTTGTTTGACGGTATTTTGACGGTAAATTGAGTAAAACGGTGTTATTCTATATGGTCTTTTAAGTCTATTTGTTCTACAATCCTGTATATTCTGAAAATCAAAAGCGCCCACTCTATGAATATAAATGGGTGCTCGTTTGTGTTACACAGCTCGTGCTTTTGATGCTTTCTCCATTCCTTGATCCCGCAAATGGCTGTCGAGAGCCTTTACGGATTGTTCCTCCTTGAACTTGGAAAGATGCGTATAGATTTCTAATGTTACCTCAAGACACGAGTGTCCTAAATACTTCTGCGCAGATTTTACATCAACGCCTGCATCAAATAATAAGGTTGCATATGAGTGTCTCAGCATATGCGGAGTAATCTTATTATCAATTACCCATGTCACACCTTTTCCTCCGGTCACAGGCTTACCGCCGTATTGCATATTGAGATAATATAAATAACTATCCCACGCTCTTGTCCAACCGCTTCCTGTCATCATCTTAACACCATCTGTCATTGTACAGACCAGCCCATCTTGCTTTTGATTATGTCTTAAAGCAACCATTAGAACCTCAGGGATAGGTACTTTGCGAATACCGGCTTCTGTCTTTGGCAGCTTAATCTTTGGTTGATTCGGATTGATTTGTGCAGATTTAGATACTGTTATAATTCTATTTTCTAAATCTATATCTTTCCACTCGAGCGCAATTAACTCTCCGCGCCGCAACCCACAATAGAGCATAATCATGGCACCGAGGCTCATTCTATGTCCGTTCCAGTTTTCTGTAATCATCTTCACTTCTTTCTCGGTAAGTGCACGTCTTTCTTTTTGCGGCTTATTAGGAATTGCAATCTTTTTGAATACATTCCTTAAAAGAAGATTGTTGTCTATTGCCGTTTCCAAAATCTGTGATGCAGTCATTTTTATCTGCTTCATAGTTCCGGTTGCAAATCCCGACTCACTGAGCATATTTATTATTTTCTGCAGATGAAGTGGTTTGAGATCCTTCAACTTAATGTTCTCAAGATATGGGTTCAGATGCTTCGATATGATTCCTTCATGCTTGTGCTGTATCCGGAAGCTGTTCACTATGAAAAGAATGATCATTGGGTAGAAATCGACAACAGTCTGAAACTCAGCCGCGATAACAGTATGTACATGAATGCGGCAGGATCCTGGAATGTTGTTCTTCCGTCTTCCTATACAGCAGGAGAAAGCCCTGTTGCAATCATGAAAGATGGCAGCTCGATCTCTTTTGATACAAGAATCGGTATTGGAAGCGATCATGTTATCATGGCAGATCCATCTGAAGAAGAGGATTTACAGGAAGAAATAGTCCAACCGGAGGATACCGAAGAGAATATTACATCGGAAATCGACACGCCAATCGGAACCGGCGAATCCCCTGAAAATACAGCAGAAAATAATAATGCTGACATAACATCGCCCGGGGAAACAGCGATTCCCATTGAAGGTGAAGAAACAGCAAACGAAGCAGATGAGAATGCAGAGACTGTTGTTACTGAAGAAACAGTACAGGAAGAAGCTCTTCCCGAAACAACAGCACAGGAAGAGGATGCTGAAACTGAAATAACAATAGAAGAAAACGAAGAGTTAGTCCAAATTGAAGAAGATGATGAAGCACAGGAAAATGAGGAAGAAATTCCTGTGCCCGAAACAGATATCACAGAAGATGCGATAGGAACTCTTGCCTATGAGTTCGCTAAAAATACTATTGATGCATCCGTACTTTCCATGTCGATGGTTAGAAGTGACATGACGGAGCTGCAGCAGCAAACGATCCCGTCCAAGTTGGATGCGGGTTTGCTGTATACCAATGTCTATCAAGATATTGACATCCGATATGAACTGATCTCTGATACATTAAAAGAATACATCATATTAAATAAGAAACCGCAGGAAGGCATCAAGGTATGCTTTGATGTCGCAGTAGATGGTGTTACACTCTCCTTACAGCCTGATGGGAGCATCTATGCACTTTCCGACGGGAAAACAGAACCCGAATATTATCTCCCTGCACCGTTCCTTTTCGATGCCGATGGAGAATATACATATGACATAACGGTTTCTCTTAAAGAGACAGCATCTGGCTATGAAATTGCTTACAGCCTTCCGCATACATGGCTGAATGAAGCTGCTTATCCTGTCACGATAGACCCTGTAGTAAAACCCGCTCTCACAACAGGGAATATTCGTGATAAGCAGGTAGATCGTCTCAATGATAATGTAAGCTACACCTCTAATTACATCGAAGCAGGTTATCATACTTCAAATGGTATCGAGCGTATCTTCCTGATGTATCGTGACCTTCCGGAAATCACGAGTGCAGATGTATTAACGAGCGCATCGATACAGATCTACAGACCCTATACATCCAGCACAACTTCCCAAATGAATGTGCATAAGGTGAAGAGTACATGGGATTCCACAACACTGCAATGGTCGAATAAGCCGGAATATGATCCCTTGATCGAAGATTATGCCATGATCTCGGGTAAGGGTTGGTATACATGGGATATTACGGATATTGCCCGTGAATGGTATGAAGGCGAAAACACGGGCATGATGTTCAAGCTGACAGATGAAATTGAAAATGCCGGTGTTAATCATAATAAGACTTTCTATTCTTCAGATGCAGGAAATTCCTATCGCCCGATCCTGTATATCAGCTATGTGAGCGGAAGCGGTCTCGAGGGATATTGGGATTACCATAGTCAAAGTGCAGGCAGAGCAGGCGTAGGTTATGTGAACGACTATACGGGAAATCTCGTCTGGGTACATAGTGGTCATGCTTTCAGTGGGAACAGAATGCCTGTTGCCATCAATGCTGTGTACAACGCGAACGACAGAGAAAATAACTTCGGTATTGGCAATGGATGGAGAACAAACTACAACCAGTTGATCTATGTCTTTGAGGCAGATGACGATTACTACATCTGGGAAGATGAAGACGGCACGCTCCACTATTTCAAATACAGTTCAAGCAGCACGTACAAGGATGAGAGCGGTATTGAACTGACCCTCAAGACAAATGGCAGCGGTGATAGCAAGTATTCCATAACGGATAAAAATGGCAATGCCAGCTATTTCGATACAAACGGACGCCTGACAAAAATTGAGAATAATCAGGTGACGAAGAGCAGCATTAATATCACTTATACTTCTGCAGCAGGCAAACAAATCGCTTCTGTAACTGATGGCGCAGGGAGAGTCTATGCGTACAATTACACGAACGGACTTTTAGACAGCATCGTATACAAAGGGACGGGAACAACGGCGATCAAAACACTGACATATTCTCATACGAATGGTGACTTGACAAGCGTTGGCTATCCCGACGGCGAGTCTGTCAGCTTCGCATATACAGGCGATAACCTCCTTGCGAGGGTAACTGATGTCGATGGATATAATGTTAGGTATACCTACAGCAAGGCTGCAGCGGGTGTGCCAAACCGTGTCGTTCATATAGCAGAATATGATGGAAATACCGAAGCTGGTAGTATCAGTATCGAATACGCCCATAATCAGACAACATATACAGACTATCTGGGAAATGTCCAAATAGAACAGTTCAATGACTACGGAAATCTCATCTCGATACAGGATGATGAGGGTAAAGCGCAGTACGCTCTCTATGCACAGGATAGTGATAGTTCGGCAAAGGCAAACCAGATGGTATTGTCTTCGAAGCTGCAGAATACGGTTAAAAACCATGTAAAAAATCATAGTTTTGAAACTTCTGATTTTTGGCGAACCTTCTACATCAATAATTCTGATGGTTCTGTCAGTTACTCAAGTGCAGAAAAGTACCTTGGACAAAACTCTGTTGCTATTACCCGAAATAATAATAACGGAAGACATCTGGTCCAGGTGTCAGAGGAAGGATTTGTAACAGTCGAACCTAATAAGACATATACTCTTTCAGGATATATTAAAACGACCGGCATGAATGGTACAGGCAACGGTGCAGCTATTGTCTTGGAACTTGATGGTTCTGGCGGACAGGTTGCGATTAGCGACCCTATATCAGTAAATACGGATTGGGTAAGAGTGGAAACGAACTATACGCATCCAGAAAACGCAGCAGGAAATAGGATCAAGTGGCACGTTGAAAACAGATCAATCGGCACCGCATATTTCGATTGTATTCAGTTTGAAGAAGCACCTACGGCAAGTCGCTACAATCTGCTTGAAAACAGCGACTTCAGCATTGTGGGCGACACGGCAGATACAGCCTATGCATGGTCATCTGGGACGGAGCTTACCACAGAAGATGTCTTTACCACGATCACAGAAGGAGCTGCGCCGCAGCTCGACAACAGAGTATTTAAAGTTGTCGGCGATGCAAATGCCAAAAAGAGGATCTATCAGGATATTCAGGTTTCCGGCAGCAGAGGAGATGTTTTTACGCTTTCTGGCTGGGGAAAAATGGATGCAGCTCCCAACAGCGGAACCGACAGATTTATTGCGATCATGCTTCGTTTCTATGGCGAAGACGGTTCGATGTGGGCGGCTAAAGTACCTTTTAATACAGATGCAGATTCAGATATCAGTTGGCAGTATGCTTCCAAGAAGATCGTCGCTGATATGGACTATACCTTTGTCAGGGTGCTTCTGATCTATGAGAAGAATGTCAATACTGCCTATTTTGACGGCATTCAGTTGTTTAAGGAAGAGTTCGGACATAGCTATGTATATGATGCGAACGGTAATGTAACAAGCGTCACAGACCTGCAGGCGAATAACACCAAGTATGAATATACGGATAATGACCTGACAAAGATGACGCTTCCCTCGGGAGCAAAGCAGACATATACTTATGACAACTATCATAATGTCAAAACATCGACAAGTGATACCGGCGTTAAGAGCAGCTTTACATACGATACCTATGGAAACAATACAGAAGTAACGCTTGGAACGAGTACACTTGGAATCGACTCCTCTTCTGTCTATACTTCGGATGGCAACCAGGTGTCGAGTGTAACAGATGCACTTGGTAATACGACCACATATGGGTATGACACCAATACCAGTCAACTTTCCTGGGTACAGCTGCCGGGTGAAACAGCAAGCAATCGGACAACGTATACCTACGATACGCTGATGCGGCCGACTTCCGTCAGCAAAAATGTTGAGGGTATCGGTACGGTTTCAAACAGTTATACCTATGAAGATGATCTGCTGAAAACCTTAACGCACAGCAACACAAGCGACAGAAGCACAACCTATACTTTTGGCTATGGCAATTTTGCACTAACGGATTACATCAAGGTTGGCGCAGAGAGAACGCTTGTGTCATATCAGTATAAGACGGACGACAGGAGCTATCTGCTTGATAAAATGTCCTATGGAAACGACGACTATGTAACCTATTCCTATGACAATAAAGGCAGACTCCTTGAAAAAGGCTATAGCGACAGCGATTCTGTTATCGAGTATCTGTATGACAACAACGGCAATCTTGGCATCGTCAGGGATGGACTTGCGAACAGAACAACAAGGTATTTGTACGATCATTCCGAGCGCTTGATGCAGATCGAGGAAACAGGCCAAGGACTTGACCATAAGATCACATGGGGTTATGATGATAACAACAACCTCAGCACACAGAAAGAAACGATCAACGGGCACGATTATACCGTCAGCTATACCTATGACAGGGATAACCGACCGACACTGATCGCAAACGGCGATGTCAAGACAGCCTACACCTACGATACACTGAGCCGTGTTACGAAAATTGAATACAGGAACGGAAGCACAGCCGTCGTTACGCAGACGCCTGCTTATACGGCGAAGGACAGTACGCACACAAGCACACAGGTAGCAAGCTGGCGCATACAGGCAGGAAGCTATGATAAGACTGCGGCCTATACCTATGATGCAAAAGGCAATATCACAAGCATATCCTTTGGCGGCAAAACGACAAGCTATGTCTATGATGGGCTTTCACAGCTCATAAGGGAAAACAACGAAGCTGCAGGAAAAACATGGACATACAGCTATGATGCCGGCGGCAATATCGTAGAAAAGAAGGAATATGCCTATACAACCGGCACATTAGGCACCGCACTTGACACGATCGCATATGGTTATGCTGATACCGATTGGGGCGATCTTTTAACATCGTATGATGGACAGACGATTCAGTCTGACGCGATCGGCAATATGCTGTCTGACGGCACATGGACATACACATGGGAACAGGGCCGACAGCTTAAAGCGATGACGAACGGGACAACGAATCTTTCTTTCAGCTACGATGAAGAAGGAAAGAGAGTCTCGAAGACCGTCGGCAATACGACATGGCAGTATGTATACAACGGAAGCAACCTTGTATACATGACAGATGGAACTAACTATCTGTACTTCCATTACGATGCAACGGGAGTAACGGGTTTCCTGTATAACGGTGATGCATATTATTACCTGAAGAATGCACAGGGCGATGTTATCGGTATTGCAAACAGCACAGGCACTGTTGTAACGGAATACAGCTATGATGCATGGGGCAATCCTGTAACAACGACTGATAATGAAATTGGACAACTTAACCCGATAAGGTACAGAGGATATTATTACGATACCGAGACAGGACTTTATTATGTATCCAGCAGGTATTATGATTCTGAGGTTGGTAGGTGGATAAGCCCCGAACCGAATGTTTATGCAGGTGCGTTTGACAGTGGTTCTGGCTTGCTGGCGTATAATGCATATGCATATTGTGCAAACAATCCTGTAAATTTCTCTGATCCGACAGGAGAATTCCTGCTGTCAACACTTATAGTTGGTGCAATAGTTGGTGCTGCCATAGGATTTGCTGCAACTGCATATGTTGATTACAAAGATGACGGCCAAGTATTCAATGGGAGTGTAGACGCAAAGAGCTATGTCGCCAATACACTTGTTGGCGGAATTGTTGGTGGATTCACCGGAGGAGTTGGAAGTTCAACATTTTCACTGACAATACCTACGATACAAGCTGCAATGACTACAGCGGGAAGCACAGTGCTTGTTGCTGGTACAACAACTGTTACTGTTGCTGGAGCAGAAATTGTTGCTGGTACTGCAGCAGTTGGTTTAGGCATAATGGCTTCTATCATTGGAAAGAGTGGTGGCTATACTGTTAAGAAATTTCCAAACGATCATGATCCAGAGCATGTTCACATTTACGGAGATGATATCTCGGATAAAGCTCATGGGATTAGAATTGGTTTAGATGGAAAGCCATTACCTGGTCAAAATAAACTTCCTCCAGGAGCAAAAAAGGCACTAAAAAAATTATGGAAATTGGTTTTGGAATCCTTTATTAGTTAGGAAATGGTACTATGGAAAATATATTTATTAAATTGAGTAATTATGGTTTTCATGACACAAAAATCACGTCGATTAGTTGTTCGGATTTAGAAGTAAAAATAAAATTTGATGATGGAATCTATTTTTTGGATGAAAATGGAAAAGAAGCAAACTTATCTAATCCTGTAGAACTAATTCTAAAAATTAACTCCAGTTTTGATTCTTCATTAAATTCTTTCGAAATAAGAGAGTATGGAAGAAAGATGGAATATATTGAACTATCACAATTTCAAAAATATTTAGTAAAAAATCCATTTAATATAGCAATGAATTATTATAGTGATTTTAATAATAGTATTTTATTCGATGGTGGATTCCCAAACAAACAAATATTTCTATCAATCGAAGGTGTTGAGGACGTTTCTATTGTGAATATTATTTAGTAAAATGTAATTAGGCATACGAAACAAAAACTAAATATAATTGGGCAGGGGTGAAAATTGAGTATCGGTAGTGAAGAAACTTCAATTTATTGAGAAAGTCCATATGTTGAAAGCACCGATATTATAATGTGCGTTTCAAGGGCTTGGGATTATCTCAACAATCTGCCTTTTGACACCAAAAGGCGATGCTTGCCGGTACATAGCATTATTTTCAGCCGGTATCCTCCCGAAAAACACATACCCGGAGGGAACAAGCTCTCTGGGTATGTACGAAAGTCCGACCGAGACAGGGTTGTATTATCTGATGAGCAGATATTATGATCCTGAAATGGGTAGGTTTATCAATGCGGATATTCTCATATCTACCGGTCAGGGTTTAATTGGGAATAATGTATTCATATACTGTAATAATAATCCAATCACATTAAAAGATGGTATTGGTGCTTTTCCTGATCTTGTCGTAGATATTATTTCATTAGCTTTTAGTGTAGTGGATGTCATTAGTAATCCTAACGATGCAGGTGCATGGATAGGATTAGCATTCGATCTTGTAGATGTAGTAGTTCCGTTTGTTGGAGGACTAGGAGAAGTTGCAAAAGCAGTAGATACAGCTGCTGAAATTGGAGGTGCGGTAAAAGCTGCAAAAAATACTGCTAATATTGCAGATACATCACAGGATATTGCAAAAACTACAGCAAAAACGCTAAACTTTGATAGCACGGAAATCTTATTAAAGCATTTTGAAAAGCACAAATCTCAGTTTGGAGGATTATTTTCATCTGCTGATGAGTATTTGAGCGGTGCAAATTATGTAATAAACAATGGACAATTTGTTCCGGAACTTAACGGATACATTCGTTTTTTAGGAACTGGGGGACGTGCTAATTATGCTTTTGTAGGTCTTAAAAATGCGGGAAAGAATATATCTACTTTTCATGTAAAAAATGTTAAAGCATTAGCAAAAATACCAGCATTAGGATTCGTTTACTGAATGGGAGCTATTTATGATAAACATTACTATTGATGAATGGTTGGATCTTGAAACAAAAGAAGCTAATTTGTTGATTTGCGATAATGATATCAGTTTTATAGCTTTTTGTCCTCAGTATGTTGGATTAGAAAGTGAAAGAATTATATTAGATTCGCTTTACTCAAGTGATGTGGTTTTAACATTTGATAAACCAATGATAAAAAAGGATAAAGATGGTTTTTATTCATATATTATTATTGGAAAAGTTTTGAGCATCGATCCTCCTTGTGTAGAACTGACCAATGAGATCACTATAGAGCTTGATAGCAATCTTCCGGGTGATATACAAAAAGGTCAGAATATTCAATTTCGTACCGAAAGATTATCATTATGAGTGTGTGGTTACATCCCGCTAGTATTTTTGAAACAAATATCAGCAAGCATCGCATTTGGTCACCCTAACGCAGACTTGTCAGAAATATTCCTGAAACCTTTAAGGGCTTGGGATTATTCCAACAAATCCTGATAAAACGGTGTTGATCCCGAAAATCCTCTTGCTCCCTACAATAGTTGGGGCGATCTTTTAACATCGTATGATGGACAGACGATTCAGTCTGACGAAATCGGCAATATGCTGTCTGACGGCACATGGACATACACATGGGAACAGGGTCGTCAGCTGAAAACGATGACGAACGGCACGACAACGCTGAGCTTCGGATACAATGAAGATGGCCTCCGCACAAGCAAAACGGTCGGCAATACGACATGGCAGTATGTATACAACGGAAGCAACCTTGTATACATGACAGATGGAACGAACACCCTCTACTTCATCGGTTCGGCGGCTGTAATATACAATGGTACGACATACTATTATGTCAAGAATCTGCAGGGTGATATCGTTGCTATTGCTGATACTACAGGTAATATTGTAGTCGAATACACCTATGATGCATGGGGTAATATTCTTACAACAACAGGCACAATGGCCACCACACTGGGACAAGCAAATCCGCTTAGATACAGAGGATATTACTATGACACAGAAACCGAACTCTATTATCTGAAGACGAGATACTACAGCCCGAAGATCGGCAGATTCATCAATGCGGATGTATATATTGATACCGGTGTTGGGTTCAGCGGCAGTAATATGTTTGCTTATTGTGGAAATAGTCCTGTGATTTTCACTGATAGTAATGGTATGTATATTGATGAAGATTCAAAAAGTGGATGTATCAGTCCAATATACTATGATTTGTACGATTATGACTATGACAAATATATGGATTATGTTTTTTTATCAGAAAGAGATGCAGTAGAGTTTTTTTATCAAAATGCATATGGAAAATCTATGGATTTGAGAATAGAATTTGGATGTACTATAGTAAAAAAAGACGGATTATATTCTGTTTACGCTTTGCACACTGATTATAGAAATCACTCTGTAAGTTTAAGCGTTAGAGGACCAGAAGGATATTCAGTTGAAGCATATTGCCATACACATCCAAATAGTCCTAATTTTTCGGATAAAGATAAAAGTTTCGTGATTAATAATCAAACGAAGTTATATATGTTGAATAAATTTGATGGCATATTAAAATCTTTAAATTACGAAAAGAGAAATGAATCTTACTTAGTACATGAATATTATATCGGCTTTATAAAGCCGGATATTTATGGTAGACATTATGATAGATTTAGAGGTTATTATATTAAATGAAGAAAACTATAAAAATAATAATTTGCATCTTATTTTGCTGTGTGTTTTTAGTAAACTGTAGTTGTTTTCAAGTTAAAATGAATGAAGACACTACAGATTTAATTGAAACGAATTGGGAAAATAATGATAAGGGGCAATCATTTGTTGTAGATGGGAAAAGCTATATATGCATTGGAAAAGATTATATGAGGATTTATCCGCAACAAAAGCGGATGATTGAGCAGACTAAAAACGGTGAGATTATATATGCCTGTGATTCAGAGTTGAGTACGGTGTGCTATAAACCGAAAGCATTAGGAGAATTGGAACAGCTCACTGATACTTATGAACAATATTATGTATTAGAGGAGAATTATCGTGGAGATTTTACGATCGAAATTTGCGATAAATTTGCCTTTGTTAAAACGGATGCTGCTTCTGCTGATAGGGTAGCTATTGGTAGGCTTAGTAGAATAGAAGAACCACTATATTTTGATCAAATGGATGTATTTTTAGAAGAACTTTCTATGAGTATACCAACAGATATGAATAGAGAAAATATAGAACCGATTGGACAATTGATCGGTTTTGTAGATTTATATCCGGGGCTGGTATGCGTGACAACTGTTTTTTGCAGTGAGGAGAGTGATTGCTACATGCTTGTGTGGGAAAGCAGGACTGCTGAGCGAATATCTTATCTACCTAAAGCATTGATCCAAGAATATTTGATTGATCTAACTACATCATAAAGATGCAATCGGCAATATGCTGTCTGACGGGACATGGACATACACATGGGAACAGGGTCGTCAGCTGAAAACGATGACGGACGGGACAACAAATCTTTCTTTCAGCTACGATGAAGAAGGAAAGAGAGTCTCGAAGACCGTCGGCAATACGACATGGAAGTATGTATACAACGGAAGCAACCTTGTATACATGACAGATGGAACTAACTATCTGTACTTCCATTACGATGCAACGGGAGCTTCAGGATTTACATACAATAACACGCCGTATTACTATCTGAAGAATGCACAGGGCGATGTTATCGGCATTGCAAACAGCACAGGCACTGTTGTAACGGAATACAGCTATGATGCATGGGGCAATCCTGTAACAACGACTGATAACGAAATTGGACAACTTAACCCGATAAGGTATAGAGGATAATATTACGATACCGAGACAGGGTTGTATTATCTGATGAGCAGATATTATGATCCTGAAATGGGTAGGTTTATCAACGCAGATAAATTTATTGATACTGAGATAGGAATGTTGAGTAATAATATGTTTACATATTATCCCCTTCACACTAATACTACTTGGCTAGATAATTTATTGCAAGTGGACAAAAATTACTTGCTGTCTGTATATGAATAAGCTCTTTCCAAATTAATCTAATACCCATTCAGCAAGAAAAGAGGCTGCTCAAATAGAGCAGCTTCTTTTCTTTTAACCTTGTATAACTATTGCCTAAGAAACTCAATAACAATTCAAAAACTAAATCATTTCTATGATTATCCCCGGATACGGGCTGTATAACGAAAAGTGTTGACATGAAACTCCCGCTGGTATAAAATTAAACCATATAATTACTTAACGCTAAATAGTAGGAATGGCTCCATCAGTTATACGGATGGTAACACGCGCAAATGGTCTGAAACTATAGGAGGAAGAGAGATGAACGGACTATTTAAGCAATTGTTAGCATTGGTTTTAGCGATTTTAACATCGCTCAAAAACAAATCAGCCTGTTACTAACTATGTTGAAGGATTTGTTGATATGAAAAATGTTTTAACCTTATTAATTGTCATCTGTCTGATATTCGCCATCGTAATATGTACCATGTATCATGATATGAAAATAATGAAAGCAGAATGTCAGGAATTGTCAGCGCTGGCAGATGAATATAAGATTCTTTCAATGCCACTTTCTCCGAATGAATATTATTCTTTTCAGTATAATATAGATTCGCTGCGAAATTATTTTAAAAACGAAGACGGTGTATATGCTTTTGAAGATAATTTGCCGTTTGATATAGCCAACCATTGTCTTATTATACAGAGACAGGGCAACATACGGGATGCGTTGATCCAAAGCATTGAGGAACAGGAAAAAACCGTTAAAGGACGCTGTATCAAAGTCATCGTACGCGATGGCGAGTGCCTATGGTTCTATTTTTCTGAATATGTTTATGGTATTGAAAAAGGCACCGATGAAAGAAAAGTAATAATGCCGTTGCATGTCAATTAATTTTTTATACGCTACGAATATGACGGGCAAGGCAGAGTTACAGCGGTCTATTATGACGGCAGCCGGACACCGAATGTAGAAAATTTCTACGACAACGATGGAAACCTTGGCAGCATCAAAAACAACGATACGGGAATCACAAGGAAATACATCTATATCAACGGAACGCTGACACATATGACGGATGGAACGAACTATCTGCACTTCAGCTACGATGCAACGGGAGCTGCGGGATTTACATACAAAGCTTAAACTGAAAAGAACAAAAAACGCTTACCCCAAAAGGGCAAGCGTTCTTTTTATCCGCACTTCATCAGAATCCACGAAAGAAGATCCTCTTCCGATTTTTCGCCGGCAGCAATACCGATAAACATATCCGAAAGTTCACCAACCGCAAGCTTTGGCGCATAGCCGTTCCATTTCAATAAAAGCTGCGTCATGACGGCACCAATGCGCTTGTTTCCGTCGATAAAGGCATGATTTGCCGCAAGCCCAAAGCCAAGTCTTGCAATTTTTTCGAGTTCCGTTTTGAATAGCTCTTCACCGCCAAAAGTCTGCATCGGCGCTGCAAGGGCAGATTCAAGTCCGCTCATATCGCGAAGACCGTCAAGACCGCCTGTTTTGCCCGTAACTTTAGAATGAATGGCAATAATTTGTTCCGCATTTGTCCAGATCATTCTGCCATTCTCCTGTAATCCTCTGCGAATGCTTCAAGCATTTCTTCAGCATCGATGAGAGCTTGTTCATCATCGATCAAAATATATTCCGTTTCCATTTCTAAAAACCCCTTCCTTTTTCGGTAGACGAGAAAAGCTCCGCCATCGTATTTTTATACACGCCTTTCTTATCTTTAGTTACACAAAATTATATTTTTGGCAGTTAAATGTATTTATTGACATCATTTTAGCATAGTGCTACAATTTTCACATACATATTTATGCTATATTTTCTGCCCTTCGGACAGGTAAAACAAAGGAGTACACAATGGAACGCTACTATCAGCCGGAGATCGAAACAGCCAGCCGTGAACAGATCAAGGCATGGCAGGACGAAAGGCTCGTCAAACAGGTCAAACACGTTTGGGATAACGTCCCCTATTATCGCGCAAAAATGGAAAAAGCAGGCGTCACACCCGAAGATATCAAGGGCAGAGATGACCTCCATAAGCTTCCTTTCGTTACGAAAGATGACCTCCGCGAAGCTTATCCCTATGGTCTTTTGGCAAAACCGCTTGCAGACTGCGTTCGTATCCAGTCCACATCCGGCACAACGGGCAAACGCGTCGTCGCTTTCTATACACAGCATGACATCGACCTTTGGGAAGATTGCTGTGCAAGAGCCATCGTGGCTGTCGGCGGCACAAAAGAAGACGTCTGCCAGGTTTCCTATGGTTATGGCCTTTTCACGGGCGGTCCCGGTTTAAACGGCGGCAGCCATAAAGTCGGCTGTCTTACCATTCCCACATCTTCGGGCAATACAGAACGCCAGATCATGTTCATCCGCGACCTTAACGCAACGATCCTTTGCTGCACACCTTCCTATGCTGCATACCTTGGCGAAAGCATGAAGGAAATGGGCTTAACACCCGATCAGATCCCGCTCAAAGCCGGTATCTTCGGTGCAGAAGCATGGAGCGAAGAAATGCGCCATGACATCGAAAAAACACTTGGCATCAAGGCTTATGACATTTACGGCTTAACAGAGCTTTCCGGTCCCGGTGTTTCCTTTGAATGCTCCGCACAGTCCGGTATGCACATCAACGAAGACCACTTCATCGCAGAGATCATTGACCCCGAAACGGGTGAAGTTCTTCCCGAAGGTTCCAAAGGCGAACTCGTCTTCACATCCATCACAAAGGAAGCCTTCCCGCTTCTCCGTTACCGCACGCGCGACATCTGCATTCTTTCGAGCGAACCTTGCCCCTGCGGCCGTACACACATCAAGATGAGCAAACCCATGGGCAGAAGCGATGACATGCTGATCATCCGCGGTGTCAACGTATTCCCGTCCCAGATCGAAACCGTTCTTTTAAACAACGGCTACCCGGCAAACTACCAGATCATCGTAGACCGCGTCCGCAATACAGACACGCTCGATGTTCAGGTTGAAATGACACCCGAAATGTTCACAGACAACCTCGGTGAAATCGACCAGCGCCAGAAGACACTCATGGACAGCATGCGTGCAATGCTTGGCATCACCGCAAAAGTCACACTCGTTGCACCGAAATCCATCGTTCGCAGCGAAGGCAAGGCTGTCCGTGTCATTGATAAGAGAAAGATCTGACAAGGAGGATCCGCCATGAGTATCAAACAGATTTCCGTATTTGTAGAAAACAAACCGGGCGCAATGGGTGCAATGACCAGCGTCCTGGCAGAGCATCAGATCGATATGCGTGCACTTTCCCTTGCCGAAACAAAAGATTTCGGTATCGTCCGCATCATCGTTGACCATGTTTATAACGCAACAACGGTCCTCAAAGATGCCGGTTTCGTTCACACGATCACACCCGTCGTCGGTGCAGTCATTCCGGATGAACCGGGCGGTCTTAACAAAGTCCTCGAAGTTCTGGCTGCTTCAGGCGTCAATGTTGAATACATGTATGCTTTCCTCGGCGGAAAGAATACAGATCATGCCTATATGATCTTCCGCGTTGAAGACCCGTCGGCTGCAACCTATGCGCTTTCGGAAAAAGGCATCAAGACCCTCGAACAGGAAGACATCGACAATCTTTAAAATAATCGAAAGACGCTTCGAAATGAAGCGTCTTTTTTTGTTTATTTTTTCATGATCTCGTTATGATGGAAAGCCGCCTTGATATAGGGGATGAATGCAGAGGACAGCGCATATTCCGCTTCGATCTCTTCGGGCAAAAGCCACTCGAATTCGCCAAACGGTGCTGTGCATTCGATGATCCTGCCGGTCATGTGCCATTCCAGATGCGTAAAAATATGCTTCGCTTCGCCGGCATCATAAAAATCAACCGCATTTCCGCCAAGCTTTGCCGCATAGGCGCTCAGCTCCGATAAATGCAGCCTGCCTTCGATGTTCGGAAATTCCCAAAGGCTTGCCAAAAGACCGGTTTCAGGGCGTTTTTGCAGGGCATAGCGGCCTTTGCAGCAAAGCAAAATGACAGTTCGTTCTTCAATACGCCGTTTCGATTTTTTGATCCGCACGGGATACAGAGAGGTTTCGTCTTTCCGATAGGCAAGGCAATGCTCTGCAATCGGGCAGCTTTCGCATTTCGATTCGCCTTTGGCCGTGCAGATCCTTTGCCCAAGTTCCATCAGGCCTTCGGTCAATAGGCGTGCTTCATCACCATTTGGGTAAACCTTTCTTAAGGCTTCTTCTGTTTTTTTCTTTGCTGCGGGCAACAGGACATCATCATCCGATGCCCAAAGACGCATCATGATCCGCAAAACATTGCCGTCAACAGCCGGTTCGGGCATTCCGTAGGCAATGCTTGCGATCGCACCTGCCGTATAATCGCCGATTCCGGGCAGCTTTTTCAACAGCTTGCTCTCTTTCGGCAAAACGCCGCCATATTCCGAAACGATGATCTGTGCGGCTTTTTTCAGGTTTCGCGCACGGCTGTAATAACCGAGTCCCTGCCAAAGCTTTAATAACAGCTCTTCTTCCGCAGCGGCAAGCGCAAAGACATCGGGGAAAGCCTCCATAAAGCGCGCATAATACGGTATGACCGCCTCAATACGAGTTTGCTGCAGCATAATTTCCGAAATCCAGACGGAATAGGCATTTCTATTCGTTCGCCAAGGCAAATCTCTGCTGTTTTGTTTGTACCATTCGGTGATATTTTTAACGATTTCTTTGTTCATTCTCTTGCTTCCTTTATTTCCTCAAGCATAAAGGCTAAACATCACCATGTCAAGCAATAAAAAAGAACGGGAGGCTTTCCCGTCCTTCATGTTATTTTTGATTATTGATCACGGTAATTTTTCCATCTGCAATTTCAAGCTTCGTGTCGCAAAGCTCGATCGCAGCCGGTCTATGCGTTACGGCGATACAGGTTCTTCCCGGCAAAGCACGAAGCCTTGTAAGGACTTTTTGTTCCGTTTCCGCATCCAGTGCAGAGCTGCATTCATCAAGCAATAAAATCGGCGCAGAGCCAAGCACAGCCCTTGCAATCGCAAGCCTTTGTGCCTGTCCTTCGGAAAGACCTGCTCCGCTTTCGCCCAAAACCGTATCAAGACCCTGCGGCAGCTGCAGCAAATATTCATCCATAGCGCTGACATAAAGCGCTTCGCTGATCTCCGCTTCGGTCGCTTCCGGTCTGACGATGAGAAGATTTTCCCTTAAACTTCCGCTGAGCAAAAGGTTGCCCTGCGGCACATAGGCAAAAAGCTTCCTTGTACTGCGGTCAAGGGTTAATTTTTCGCCCTGCATCGAAAGGAAAAGCTCTCCATGATTCGGCTTAAAAACGCCGAGAAGCAGTTTTAACAGCGTGCTCTTGCCGATGCCCGATGCACCGGTAATGACGGCAAAGGAGCCTTTTTTCAGCGCAAACGAGGCATTTTCGAGGATGCTTTCCCGGTCATAAGCAAAGGAAAGCTCTTTTGCACAGATCATATCCGTTTGGTGATAAATCTCGCCGGCATCGCCTTCCATTTCAGCCGCTTCGCCTTCGATCGCAGCAAGCTCCATGAGCCTTTCCGCAGAGGCGATCATGGCAACATATTGCGGAAGAACGCCCGAAAGATTGACAAAAGGCGTTTGCAGCTGCCCAACGAGCTGAACGATCGCCGTCAGGGAACCGAAGCTCATTTGCCCGTGAAGCAGGCGATAAGCACACCAAACCAATGCGGCAAAACCCGCACCATAGGACATCAGGCTGACGCCCGTGTTGGTGAAAAGTGCGACGTTTTTGCGTTTGCGCTGGATGTGGTAGCGTTTTTCCATGAGATCATCCGCACGGCGTTCCACTTCTGCGGAAACATCCATCGTCTGTACCATGAGCAGCTTTTCCATGACTTCCTGCAAAAAGCCGGAAACTTTGCCGTCGTGTTCGCTGACCTGTTTGTTCAGGTTTTTGAGTTTTCTTCGCATAACGGCCGTTGCCAAAATGACGACAAGACCAACTGCCGCAATAATGGCCGTGAATTTCGCATCGAGAACACCCAAAACGACAACTGCAGCCGCAAGCCTTGTCAGCATTGCCGCAGCATTCGGAACAATCGAAAGGATGCCTTCGTTGACCTTTGCCACGTCGCTGTTTAAGCGGTTCAAAAGTTCTGCGCTGTGATAGGAAGATACCGCAGCATAGTCGCCATGCAGCAGGCCATGGAGAAGCTGTTTTTTCCAATCCCGTTCAAGATCTGCAGTCAAGCGGTCTCGCAGATGGCGAAGAAGCGTCAGGCAAATGAGAATGCCCGATATAATAAGGCCTTGACGAATGCAAGCCATAATAAAAGCTTTTGGTTCACCGGCAACCGCACTATCGATGACGCCTCTGCTGCCCAAAGCAAAGAAAACCGAAAATAACGCATGCCCAACTTGCGCCGCTGTTAAAAGAGCGATCGCGGGGATGCGTTTTTTCATGCGTTTTAAAATCCAGAAAAAGGGGCTGTTTTTCACTTATGGAGCCTCCTGTAAAGAAAGCCGATGCCTCTTCGCCAAAAATGGCGCAAATGTCTGCTGTGATACCAAAGGCGGCAATACAATCGGTAAGGAAATTCCTCAACAGAATGCTTTTTTTCACCTCGGGTAAAGCTTGTCACAACGGCGATCATCTGGTCATGTCTGATGCCCGTTTCTTCGGCAAACTGATTATCGCCCATGCAGGTATAATCGTCGCCGGCTTTTACGATCCTGTGCAAAACAAACTGACCGTTATCCCTCCGGTAAAGCGGAAGGTCATATTTTTTCAGTTTTTGCGGCAAAGGGGATAGAATGACCGAATCGATGCCTTGCCTGAGCATCGGCAGCATGCTGATTCCCATAGGCGAAAGTTTTACTTCCTTCCCATATGCCAAGCCTTCGAGCATTATCGGAAGTAATTCTGCCATTTTGACATGCTGATCAATCATTTTATCCCCTTAATTTTACAATCCACCAAGATCGATGTTGCCATCTGTAATCTCAATATCCGGATTTGCTGCTTCGTGTTCTGCCTTAGCATTGTTATACCAAGCGAAGAAATCTTCAATATCGTCGAAAGATTCCATAAACGCACGCTGTTCTTCGCCAGACATTGCGTGGTATGCCTCATATGAAGTCATTGTACCTGTCGGCTTGTTTTCGGCTGACGAAGACGGTGTCGGCGAAGAAGTACTTGTCGGTTTATTTTTATCCTCTTCATCATCGTCATTTATATCTTCATTATTTACATCGGCAGGTTTTGGTGTTTTTTCAACTGTCGAAGGTTCTTCAAAATCCATTTCGCCGAACTTGTTTTCTTCAACACCCGGCGGCAAAGTCGGTTCCGCTGTCTTTACGGGAACTGTTTCATAAAGAATATCCTCTTCTATTTCTTTTTGATTGCAGGCGCTGCAGCCGGAGAATATAAGCATCATCACAATGCAAGCAGCCAGTATTCTTATCAATCTTCCGTTTTTGATCACTTTACTAACCTCCAAAATCAGGCGATGTATTCTGCACAGCCAATTTCGACCAATTTATCGCAAAATTCCTTTACATCAGCTTCAGCCTGTTCTTTTGCAACATTATATTCCATCATCAATGAGCTGACAAGGGCAGATAATTCTTCACCTTCGCCAACCGCTTTCCAAAGAAACATGCCTGTTTCATTCAGCGTTATCATGCCATTGAAATCCATCATTGTTTCACCGATCGCCATGACGACCCATGTATCTGCAATTTGTCTCAATACAAACCCATCTTTTAATTTGATCTTCATATCTGATCCTTTCCTGACATTGTTCTATAACTTAACAGAGCAGCTTCCGGCTCCGGTTTATTTTCAAGTTCATAAATGGGAATTACACGCAGGAGTTTTTCCAAATGCCCAAACAGCAGATCAAGATGATCTATCTTTTTAAAGCGATAAATCGTCTGCGGCAAAATCCGCTGGATAGCTTCTGCTTGATTTAATTTCCGTATCTTATTTTCTTCAGCGCGTTTTAAAAAACAAATTGCTCTTATGGGCACCCGCATATTGATGTTAATACCATCTTTACCGCACCAAGGCGTACCATAAGCATACCATATATCATCGATCAGCCGAAGCGCCGGTTTATCATCATTGAAAACTTTTGCTTCTTCTCCGAATACAGACTGCCAAAGTCTTGTATGTGTCGATTTACCTACACCACTGTTTGCGGAAAAGAGATATGCTTCTCCATTTAAGGCAACAGCAGAGGAATGCAAATAAAAACCACTGTATTCCAACAAATGTGCACAAAACTGTCTTCCTGATTCCATATAAGCTAAATTATTCGCACTAATCATAGGCGAATATTTTGAAGGATTATACAGTTCTTCTTTGATCACAATATTCGGTTGTACATTTTCTGTATAGAGATAATCCCGACAACGGGAGGCTAAGCCCCCCGTTTCGGGAATCTCTGCAAATAAATCTGCAATTTTATAGAGCATTTACTTATGCACCAAAACTATCGTCATTAAACTCACTGCTTTCGTCAGCATCATTACCAGTACCGATATCAGCAATGTTTTCTGTTTCAAATTTGACAAGTTCTACTTCAGGTTTTGTGTATTCCTTCATTATTTTGCTCCTTCCTTTTATTTAATCTGCAACGCTTTCGCATTCTTTACTTCTGCATGTGTTCCGGAAAGAATAACTACATTTGCTCTAAGATTGCTTACACTATCAATACCGGTAACCGTCATGGTAAACATCCTTCCATATCCGGTTTCCGTACCTTTATTTGATTTGTAAACATTTCCAATTGTATTTTCATTGAATACAAAGTCCTGTGTTCTGACACCATCTGCAGTATCCCATGTCAGTCTGATCATGATCTTTACATCATTATCAGCTGCACCATCCTTAAATAATTCAACTGCATTTAAGCCAGGCGCAGGGATCGCATTGATCTTAAAGCCTTCTCCTACGTACTTTGTATCCTGCGAGAGTGCATATACAAATGTCGTAAAGATATATCCGTCAACACCGTTATATACAGGCATCATTGCATTATTGATATCAAGGATGAGGTTGCCCTTTGCTACTTTCAGAACACTTGTTCTGTTTTCGCTGTTATCAACAATGTGTGCTCCACTGAATGCTACTGCATGATCTGCGGTAAGTGCATAACCATTAAGATCAAGCGTTACGCCGCTGTATACGATCAATGCACGGCTTGCAGCTGCAGCATCTGCAATAAGCTGAACTGTTTCGCCGGATTTAGCTGCGTTCAATGCTGTTTCAACAGATGTGTACAGGGTATTTGTCGTTGTGTTCTTAACTGCATAATAACCAGCGGTCAGAACATAAAGCTCGCTGCCTTCTTCTTTAACCCATCCGAAGCTTTCATCGATTGCATATTCGTTGGAAGCACTCTTTACAACTTCTTTGTATTCCTTTTCAGCATGATCTTCCATCACAACAGGACCGGTCAGCGTGCCGGCTTTGATCGTTGTGGAAGCATTGGAGAAGTAACCGCCAGTGTATACAGAAGCAAGATTACCCGCTAATGTACCACTATTGATAACAACTTCGCCGCCATAGTTTACGATTGCCGAACCAAGGGTTGCATTGTTGGTTGCTGTGATCTTGGCACCGTCAAGGGTGAAGGAACCGCTCTTGGTTTCTACACCATAGCACTTAGCCCAGAGTTCACCTGTTTCAACGCTATCTTTAAGTGTTAAGTTGCCGCCATCAACGATGAATGCATACCAGTTAGACTTGCCGTCATCGGGACCTGTCAGTTTCTTACCGTTCAGGTCGACAACAACTTTGCCTGTAACCTTAATGGTTTCTGTCAGTTCAATGTTCTTGATCAGCTTAACAGTAGCTTTAGAATCATTTGCAGCCTTGTCAACCGCATCCTGGAGTGTGGAGCAGCCATAGAATTCATTTGCGCCATTATACAGTACAACGGCAACATTTTCCTCGACTTTACCGGTAACAACTGTTGTGTTGCTGATGTTGATCACACCTGTTAATGTGGAATTGGTTGCTGCGGAAGAAGGATCATCATTTTCATCAAGCGCTGTGATAGAGCCGCCTGTGATCGTAATAACCGCACCTTCTGCTGCATCTGTACCATTGCTGTTCAGCTTAACAGCTGCATAGTTTTCATGCGTAGCTTTATCAACAGATGTGAAAGCTGTATTGGTAGCTGTTACTGTTGTATTAGCACCCCAAACGTTCAGCGCAATGAGACCGGTAATATTAGAATTATTGATTTCTACTTTTGCACCTGTAGAGCTGCTCGGGAGGTTTACTGCATAGGTTACAGCACTTCTTCCGCCGTTAACAGTTACGTTATCAAGCACTAATGTACCATTGGTGTTGTAGTTGATACCACGCTGGCTATAACCGGATGTAAATTCGATCGTGAGATTTTTTACTGTCAGGTCTGCGCCGTTTGCAGTATTCGGAACATCAATTGCACGGTCAGAACCTGTATAGGTAAGCGTGTGACCGTTACCGTTGATTGTAAGGTCAGCAGTTACATTGATCTTGGAATCGATTGTTACATCATCGAGAAGTTCAAGTGTAGAGCCTTCCTCAATAGCGGCAAGAGCTTCGGCAAATGTTTCATAATATGTTTCGCCGATCTTAGCAACTTTGCCGTAAGCCGGGTCAACCACTACGTCATATGTGCCGTCTTCATTAAGTGTGAAGATGTAACCATCATCAAGAGCATAGATTTCTGCATAATTGCTTGCAAATGTACCGCCTGTGATCTTGATTGCCGGAGCAGCGACTTCGTCTGCAGCGTAGCTGTAAACATCTGTCAGAGTACCGCCTGTGATCGTTACTTTTTCAGCAGCAGTCTTATTCGCACCACCTGTGAGAGCAATATCACCATCAATAGTACCGCCGCTGACATTCACTTCAATGTTCTTCGGGCTGTTGCCATAATTGTAAGAATATACAGCAAGTTTATAGCCTGTTTCGCCGGTAGCTGTTAATTTACCGCCAGTTACATTAAGAACCATTGCCGGAGCATGATCTGTATTGCTGCCTGCTGCCTGCATCCAAACTGCTCTTGTACCCTTAACTTCGCCGCCGTTAATATTTACAGTGTTGGTATTGGAACCACTTGCAAACTGACGGATTGCATAAGATGTCTCGTTAACGATCATACCATCCTTCAGTGTGAACGTAGCATTTCCGCCATTCTGAATTGTATAGTAAGCATGCTTCATAGAAGCTGTTGCATTTTTGATCGTACCAGATTCAACTGTAAGTGTACCGTTGTTTGCGATTGTATAGTTGCCCTTGCCGTAGGAAGAATCTGCTTCACCTGTGTAGGTGTAAACAACTTCACCTTCGCCCTCAATGGTCAATTCGCCATTGTTGGTGATCATGGCTTCACCCATAACAGCAGATGTATATGTAATATCGAAACCATTCAGATTGATTGCCAGTTTCTTGTCAGCGGGAATGACGACAGGTGCTGCGAGAACATTATCACTTCTGAGATATGCATAGTATGTTGCACTATCTGCAGGGAGGTCATCGATTGCTTCCTGAAGTGTATCGTAGTACTTGCTATTAGCAGAAACAGCATATACTACAGGATTACCATTAAGTGTGATGTTACCCTTAGCAACATAATAAGGATCTTTGAACAGAGCTTTTGCTTCGGCATCTGTCATGTTTTCATCAGTAATTGCAACTGTTGTGCCGGATGCTCTGAGATCGATCAGTAATCCTTCAGCAAAGTCACAATCTGTGAAGCTGATGTTCTTGTTGTAATAACGATGACCGGAATAATTGCCCTGATCAAGTTTTGTGTTTTTATAGCTTACGCTATTTACTGTGCCTGCATAGCTGCACCAGCCGGTAATGTCGCAGTTTTCAATAGCGATATTGCCGCCTGCAGAACCGTCGAAGTGAACTGCAAAGTTGCTGCCATTGATCGTGCTGTTCTTGATGGTGATATTGCCGCTTGCATAGCAATAACGCATTGCGTTGTAGCCTGTAAGCTTGCAGCCATCAATAACGATGTCTTTACCGTTTACAGAAAGTGCACAGTCATAATCGCCTGTCTTTTCGTTATGAACGTTCAGGTTCTCAACTGTCGCGCCTGTGGAAGCACTGACTCTGCCTGTGATATTAACGAGGTTATTACCTTCAGCATCTGTTTCACCGGCAACGGTAATTCCATTGTTAACAGCGATATCCGTTGTGTAATTACCTGCAAGGATAACGACTGTATCACCAGCCTGTGCTGCTGCGAGAGCTTCAGCGATTGTTGCATAATATGTAGCACCGATCTTAGCAACTTTGCCATAAGCCGGGTCAACCTCTACGTCATATGTGCCGTTATCGTTCTGAACAAATTCATAACCTTCAGCAGCGTAAGCATCGTCAGGTTTATTGGTGAATGTACCGCCGGAAATGAAGCCAGAAAGATCTCTGCCTTCTGCCGTCTGGAATGCGCTTACAGAACCAATATTACCGCCTGTAATAGCAGCTTTAAATTCTGTACTCGGTTCGAGAGAGATAACTCCAACTTTGCCGCCATTAATTTCAAAGGAACCTTTAACATCCTTTGTATTCTTTTCAGCACCATCAGAGGGGTTCTGCATCCAAAGCGAGCTGACTTCGCCGCCATTTACAACGACCTTATTTTCAGCAGTTAAGCTGTTGCAGAACTGACGGATACCATCATAATAATTGGAACCGGAAGCCACAACTTTACCGCTATTGATCGTTACGATCGCATTATAGCTTGTAGAGTTGTTATCGATAGCGTAACCGATCTGGTACTGAGCTGTCGATTTGTTTTCAATGGTAGCATTCTCAATGATGAGTTCGCCGCAGTTCGTAATAGTATTTACTGCATAACCTGTGCTGCCAGCGAGCTTATGATCACATACGATTGTACCATTTTTAATCGTAAGCTTACCGTTGTTTGTAATTACCGCATAAGATTTTGCTTCTGTGGGAACGCCTACAACTGTCGCACCCTTAAGGTCAAGAACAACTTCTTCACCTGCTGCAATTACGATCGGAACAAGAAGTTCAATTGTTTCGCTAGCCTGTGCTGCTGCGAGAGCTGCTTCAAGTGTCTTGTAGTAACCAACAATTGCGCCATCAGCTTTAACTACTGCTGCAAACTCAGCTGCATCTTCCTGAGCAAGTGTGCCGCCTGTCACGTTAACCTTGCCATAGTTTGCACCGGCATCGGAATCGTTCCAAACAGCGTTTGTGGTGTCAGCTGCAACGCCGCTGATATCAATATTTTTAAGTGTGATATCTGCGCCAACTGCAGACTTAACAAGGATAGCTGCCTTTTCTTCAGTCTTGAACGATGTGTCAGAAACTGCAAGCGTTACTTTTTGTTCTTGAGCTTCATTATACTGATTATCGATCTTGATACCACGGCCATCGGAGCAACCTAACATGTCAATGGTAGAGTCGGTAATAGTTACAGTCTGACCATTGGGCTGGATCCAAATAGCATAAGTATCGGAAGTGTTTGCATCCGAAATGGTGACTTTATTCAATACTGCGCCAGCTTTGAAAGCGAGTGCCTTATCGGATGTTACATTATTGAGTTCAACATCGCAAGCGAAGTTGATGTCATGACGGTTCCACGGGCCATTGTTATAACCGCTATTCGTGATCTTCATATTGTTGAGGATCAGCTTAGCGTTATTATTTGTTGCTACATGGTTCCAGTCGCTGTTCAACTGGTTGAAGGTCAGTGTCTTGCCGTTGCCGTTGATTGTGATAGTTTTTGTTGTATCACCACCAATAGCGAGTGTCTGCCAAGCTGTGATATCGAGTGTTGCGTTTGCAACGAGATCAACTACGATATTTTCATTGCCCTTAGCTGCTTCGAGAGCTGCTTCGAGTGTTTCGTAGTATACACCATTAACAGAAGCAACATCACCCAGCAGAGGTGCACCATTTGCATTCTTAACGTTTTCAATAGTAACATTTGTTAATTTTGCATCCGGATTAGCCGAATAACCACCGATAGCGCCATTATTGGTGCTGCCGGCTGTAAATGTTACATTTTTAACAGCAGAGTTTTCAATTGTACCGGAGCCATAATACCAGCCGAACATACCGCCGGAACAATGAGCACCTATATTTACATTTTCAACTACACAGCCTGTTGCAATACCATCGCTCGGGCCAGGACCTGCAATACCGCCGCAGAGCCATCCACCACTGATTGTAATGTTCTTGACTGTGCAATTTACGTAGGAATCTACAACATCTGCATGGCCAACAATACCTGCAACATAACGGCCATCGCCGCCGCCTGTATGCTTAATGTAGCTTACAGCTTTATCGCCGCCATCAACTGTGATGTTCTTATAGTTACCATAAGCCCAGCCACCTACGATAGCAGCAACTCGAGCATAACCAGAATGTGTTGTTTCTACTTTAATTGTGCCGTTAATAGTAATATTTTCAGCTAAAGCAGCAGCACCGCCTGCACGACCTGCAACAACACCAGTGTTTTCACCACCAGTAACTGTGGGATTTGTGAAGGTTACGTTCTTAAATGTTCCGTTAAGCGATTTGATGAAACCAGTATTCGAAACACCGGGTTTATTAATTGTCAGATTGCTGATAACATGATACTGACCATCGAACGAGCCATCGAAAGAAACAGGTTCCCATTCTACGCCCGCGAGATCAACATCTGCAATAAGCAAAACTGTTTCGCCAGATTTTGCAGCAACCATTGCTTTGTGGAGATCATCATACTTAACATCACCGATCTGAGCAACATAGTTCATTGCAACAACACCATATGTGCCGTCAGTATTCTGAGCGATTTTATAGCCTTCAGCCGGAGCTGCATAAGCAACGCCTTCTTCGATCGGATAACTATCATAGCTGCCGCCGGCTACTACAAGCAGACCGGTTTCTGTACCCTGACGACCATAGATCGTTGTGATCGTTTTGTCTGCAGATTTAACTGTATTGCCGCTTACTGTTGCGCTGACAGAAGCACCGCCGGTTTTAGTTTCGCCGTTTGCTGTTGTGGGCTGACCAGCTGCACCGATTGTACCCATAACGCTGCCGGCTTTATTTGTGGAAGAACCTGTAGAGGTAATTGTATTGCCGGAAACTGTTGTATTTTCGATAACAACATTTGTCCAAGCTGCACAGCTGCCGTGACCAATAATGCCACCAGCAGAACCCTTACCTGTAATGGTAGAACCTGTTACGGAGCAGCCTGTAATGGTGAGGTTCATGAAGACAGGACCATCGTCACCATTGTAACCGCCGGCCATACCGATGAGACCACCTGTCCAGTGACCGCCTTCAACGCTGGAATCAACGAGATGGCAGTTTTTCAGAGTAATGGTTGCACTTGCCTGCGGGTAACCAATGAAAGCACCAACGCCAACTGTTCCCTTTGTGTCATCCTTATCGTTAACGATAGCGGAATCAGCAATTGTCAGGTCATTGATGATAAGGCCGGATTTGCCTGCCCATGTGCTGGCAAAGAGCATGTCTGTAAGACCTGTGATTGTCTTTTTGTTGCCGTTTACTGTAACAACCGGGTAACCGGATGCGCTAACGGTAACAGGTGTCCATGTTGTGCCTGTTAAGTCAACATCAGTAAGAATTTCAACTGTGACATTACCTGTGCCTGCTGCAGCTGCATTGAGAGCTTCCTGGAGGGATGTGTACTTTTTATCGCCAATCTGAGCTACATAACCAGCTAATTCTTCCGCCGTATAAACATAGGGTTCACCAACCACGACGAAATCAGCAGCCTGTGCTGCTTCAAGAGTTTTGCTGAGACCAAGTTCAAGCTTAACTTCGAGATCAGAATTAGCTTCAAGAATTTCGGGCGCAATATAGATACCGCACTTAAAGTCTTGTACAGATGTGCAGATATCCGTATATTTGAAATCAAATCCTACAGAGGTGATAACAGGATATACTTTATTTGCTTCGATTTCCATACCATCGATCGGAATCATGATCCAACCGAATGTACCATAATTACCGGCGAGATAGCAATCATTAGCAGTAAAGCTCTTATTAAATGTAATATAGAAGTCGGTTGTATAATTGCCGTATGCATTTGCTGCTGCTTCTTCGGGTGTATCCTTTGCGATGAACTCCATAGCGATCTGCAGATCGATCGGTTCGCCGCCTTCTGTCAAGCTACCATTATAGATACTATATTCATCAACAGTGATTTTCCCGAGGTCAATAACTTCAGCATTCGGAAGCTCTTTTTCAACAACACCAGCTGCATCCATCGCTGTCTGAGCGCTTTCACTCAGTGTGTTGCCGCTGAATTTAGAACCTACTTCACTCGTTGTATCACTGAATTCGAGGTTATTGATCGTATTACCGGAAATTTCTGCTGTTGCTGCATTATAAACTTTGAATCTTTCGGTACCAAAGTCATTGCCTGTTACAACAGGGGAACCGCTGACAACATTAACTTTACCGCTAACAACTTTGTTATTTGTGAATGTTGTTTTACCGCGGAGATAAATCGCGTACTTGCCTTCAGCTGTTTTAAATGTGCAGCCATCAACCACGAGATTATCTCTATCTGCTTCACTGTAAATAGCATGAGCACCTGTTTCAAATGTGCAGCCTTCGATTTTGATTGCGCCTGTACCAGGAGCAACACCAATACCTGTAGATTTAATGACAACATTCTTCAGCGTACCGGACTGTAAGCCAATACCATTTCCAGTAACATCGATCGTGAGATCATTGATGTTAAGGTTCTGTGCATCATAGAACAGATAATTGCCATTGCTTGCAGATTCAACGCTCTTAACGGTCAACGTATGACCATTACCATTGATCGTAAGACCATTGATATTGAGTGTGATGATCTGTCCGCTGCTGATATTCATTGTTTCAGCAAACATGATCCACTTATCAACGGTTACATCGCTGAGAAGTTCAACTGTACCAGCCGGAGCTGCAGCTTTGATGGCTTCCTGAATATCGGTATATCCAGTTTCGCCAACTTTTGCAACATAGCTGGTCTTTTCGCCGCCTTCTGAAGTGAGATCTTCACCTTCGAAGTAGACGACTCTGTTTCCCATAGCAAATGCGTTTGTCGGCAGTGTCCCAAACACCATCAGCACGACAAGCACCATGCTTAAGAAACGTTTGAATGAGTTTTCCATTTCCTTTTTCCTTTCCTCTTTTTCCCGTTTTTCATTCTTGCATTTTCACGCCAACGGGTTCGACATGAAAACGCGAAAAACCAATGTCTTTTTTCCCCAAGCATTGGTTTTTTATTTGGCAGGAAAACCTGTCATGTACTCATAATAATTTTACAAGTGTCTACTGAAAAAATCAAGTTTGTATTCACTTTAATTTTGTAAATATGTGCAATTAAAAATTGTAGTCAAGCCCAATCGCGGAAAGAAATTCTCTTCTTCTGTCAATATCTTCCTTTTTCATCGCCGAAATCGCTTGTTCGTGTCGGTTTAAACTTTCCTTTTCAAAAAGCAGTTTGTAAAACGGACGGTATATCCAAACAAGCGGCAGTGCCCACGGCGCTCTTTTCAAGATCGGATATTTAAATTTGAGCCCATTAAGACCCGGAAACGCGATCTCTTTCAAGTAAAGAAGTTTCTTTTTTAAGGGTGAGCGGCTTTCCCCAAGATCGCGAACACTCGTTGCCAATATTCTCGATTCAAGTTTGCCCCAGCTTCCGCTTTCAAAAATATATTCCGTCAAAATTTCGCTCAGTTCGTCTTCGGCTTCGTCCATGAAAAATACGCGGAGCAGTTTCTTTATATTATTATAGAAAGAAAGCAGTTGTAATTTTTCAAGTTCAGCTTCAACATAGGCTTCGTCAAGCGACGGGTTTGCCCTTTGGTAAACAAAAAGGTCCGTCATATGCCTAAGGCCAATGCCTCCATCACGGAAATGCTTGGCAAAATGCGTAAACAGATAAACCATTTCATCTTCCGCCGTCATCGAAAAACGTGTGCCGTTCTGCCTTTTCGCAAGCTGCCAGCCTTCACCAAAAAACGCATAAAAATCTTTGTTATAGGAAGGGATAAGCCTTTTGTGCAGCTCAAGGTATAGTTTCGGTGATCTCCAGACGAGTTCATGGTCTGAATTTGCCGTTTCGGTAAAGCCCAGTGCCGTCATGATCCCGCTGATCTTTTCATATTGCGCAAGACGGATCAGAATATCCGCATCACCCATGATACGCAATTCCGGCTTTGGGTAACGTTCCTTCATCAGCGTACCTTTGAGCGGCATATAATCAATGCCGTTTTCATCAAATGCAGTAAAAATGCGCTGCAATTCCTGCAGCTGGCCTTCGCTGATGAGCATGCTTTTCAGATAGCCCTGAAAAAGCTGCTGCATTGCCGTTTCCTTTTTATCGATCCCACATCGAACCGCACCTTCATAGGCCAAGGTGACCATATGATGCCGTTTGATCTGTGGTAAAGCTTTTTCAATGACGAAATTTCCCGGTAAATTCTGTTTTTCGCCTGTAACGGTGCTTTTGATTAGGGTCAACACCCCTTTTTTGATCGTATCCACTTATTCCTTTTCCTCATAGAAAAGCGAAAGGGCAAGTTCCTTCAACGCCTCTTCGTCGATGTAAAACTCATAATACTTGTCGCCCAAAATGTTTTCGCCCGCAGGGGAATAAAAACCGCCAAGGCTGTATTCGCCGTAATTTTCAATCAGGGTCGCAATCGAATTGCTCGTGCAGTCCGTTACGATATAATCCGCTGCATCGCGAAATGCCGAAACAAAGAAATTCGGGCTTGCTTCGCGTTTTTTCTGAAAAGCCTCGAGGAAGCCTTCGGCATATTCCTTTTGCCTGTCGATTCGGGAAAGGTTCAGCTGATCGCCGACGTCTTTTCTCGTTCGGACGTAATTTAAAGCCTGTTCCCCAAAAAGCGTCTGTTCGCCCATGCCGATCGAAGGGTCTACGGCGGAAAAATCTTCCGTAACGTTTACCGTAACACCGCCGACGGCATCATTTAAAATTTTGATCGCATCCATGTTCATCGCCATGTAATAATCGATGTGAAGCCCATAAAGCAGATCGGAGATCGTCTTTTTCGTGTTTTCGCAGCTGTCTTCCATGCCGCTGCCATAGGTATGCGAAAGGGCAAGCTGCCCGTAAAAGGTACCGGCTTGTCTTCCGCCGATGCCAAGGACAGGCATTTCGAGCATCGTATCACGGTTCAGCTGAAGGACGTCTACCTTTTCTTCCGTTTCGTCAAAGATCATCAGCATGGCCATATCGGCTGCACCATGGTTATTATAGGAATTGCTTGGGGTAACTTCCCCATATTGGTCAATACCCATGACCAGCATGACGGTAATATCCTGCCGCGGGAAATATTCTTTTTCCTGATGAACGATCGTTTTTCTTGTGATCGTTTCCGTCGTTACGCCCGGTCCACGATACAGTACAGCGGACTCCGCAATCCGAAGTCCGCTGTATAATGCGACCAGGATCAGGAGCAAAAGGCATACGGACTGTATCGTTTCTCTGCTGAGTTTGCGCTTTTTCATAGCACCTATATCCTATTCGTCTTTAATTTTGTGTGTTTTTTATTTTGCTCTTTTGAGATTCTTTTTGCGGAGAATAACGAGGACTGCGATCGCGATCAGAGATACGGCAAAGATGATCAGCCAGACCATCATATCTTCCATCATGGTGTCGCCCGTTTTCGGGACATCCGCTTCACCGACACAGAAAACAACGGGGCAGATCTCTTCAAAGAGGCAGGTTACGGTTCCATCGCCATTGTTTGTAACTTTTTCGATCGGTGCCCATTTGCCGTCGATATAGGTCATGACGACAACGTTGACATCCTTTTCCACGCCAAGGTCGAAAGTGACTTCGAGCATGACGCCTTCTTTTGCCAATGCTTCAACGTGGCTCGGATCTGTATGAACATCCCCGCAGACGAGGCTTGCATCAACAAGGTCGCGAATGACCATATCCTTGCCTGTTTTAAAGGGCAGCTTCATCGAACCGTCGGAAAGCTGTGCATACACATCGACAAGGAGCTTTTCCGCATCGTTTCTGTCTTCTTCTTTTTTATCCTGTGCATCGGATACGGGTGTGATGACAAGACAATCGGCATCAAGCTCCGTTCTTGTATCGCCTTCAACAAGCACGGGGTTCCCTTCCACATCGGGTTCATCCTTATAGCCGATGCTGGGAACAAATTCCTCTGCATATGCCGGGATCGCCATTGCGAAGCAAAGCATGAGCGCTGTTAATAAACATAATACCTTTTTCATTGTTATCACTCCTTTAAAAGCAGTTCTTTACATATTATATATAGATGGCAGGAGCCTTCTGCTGTTTTCCTTCAGCTGCAGAAGCGCATTCCTTCCCAACTTTTTCCTGATAAGCGATGCTGCCATGCCCAAATTCGGCTGTCTTTCCCCGAGGTTATGCGCATCGGAGCCGATGATCTGTATCTGCCCTTTTTTCAGCATACCGAGCGCAAGCCTTTCCGTCTTTTTTTGAAGGAAAAACTCTGCATTTGCCTGTACGATGACGGGCATTGCCTCAAGCTTTTTTGGCAGACCATGTGTATGAAACGGGGCAATATAGCGGTCGATATGGGCAACGATGGGGATGATCCCCAGTTTTTGCCGGATAAGAACAAGTTCTTCCAGCATGGCATCTGTCCAAGGGCCACCGGGCATTTCCACCAAAATGTATTTGCCGCCTTCGAAAGCAAGCTTCTTTGTAAATTCCGAATCGCTCATTCCGCGGAAGAAATATACCTCTGCACCGATGTGGATCCTTGGCAAGCCTTCTTCCTTTGCCATTGCCGCGCGCAGCTCTTTTTCTGCCTTGTCTCTTTTTTCAAGGAAAGCCTCTGGCGTGTTGTACCGCGGGTAAAAATGCGGCGTTAAGAATACATCTCTGATGCCTTGCTCCGCTTCAAGCCGAAGCATCCCGATCGATTCCTCCACAGAAGAGCTTCCGTCGTCAATACCATGCAGGATATGGCTGTGAAAATCGATCATATTCATCACCTGAATTATTTTGCTGCCCGTTTATTATTATCGCTGTTTACCGCTGCATAAGGGCTCTTTTTTGTATACCCATAGGCTTTTTTGCCGTATGCGCGGTAATATTTGTTGTAATATTTTCTATAATACTTACGGTAATATTTATTGCCGTAGCCTGCGCTGCCTTCAAGCGTGCAGTTGAAGACGATACCCAAAAGCCTCGATTCGACAAAGTCGAACTGATGAATCGCTGCGGAAAGTGCAAGGCGATCGCAATAGTTCTGGCGAACGACGATGAGCATACCGTCTGTATATTTGCCGACAGCCAGAGCATCGCTGACTTCGTTTACCGGCGGAAGGTCGAGAACGATATAATCGTAATTTTCGCGCAGATGCATGAGCATCTTTTCCATTCTTGCCGAGCTTAACAGTTCCATCGGGTTCGGCGGAATTCTGCCTGCGGAAATGACGTGGAAAGCTTTTTCTTCGCCTTTGAGTCCGCAAAGCTGGATCAGGCTATCCGCACGGCACTGACCTGCAAGGAAATCGGAAAGACCGGGATCCTGTTTAATGGGAAGCTTATCCGCAACGGAAGGTCGCCTCATATCGCAGTCGATCAGAAGTGTGCGTTTGCCGAGCTGTGATAAGGTATAGGCAAGGTTTACCGCAGAAAGGGATTTGCCTTCGCCCGTAAGAGCGCTCGAAACGCCGATGACACGGCTGTTCTTTTCATCCGCAAAGGAGAACTGCAGCTTTGTTCTGAGGAGCTTATAGGCTTCGGATGCTGCAAAGCTGATGCCTCCGCCGACAAGAACAGCTTCGCCGTCTGCATTTGCCGCACTTGCTTTGCCGTATTTATCGTATTTGCTGTATTTTTTATAGCCATAGCGGTAATAGCCGCCTTTGCCGTGTGCAAGCATATCGGGAACTGCCGCCAATACAGGCTCCTTGCAGCTTCTTGCAATATCTTCTTCCGAACGGATCGTAATATCGGTGATCTCCCGAATAATGAACCATGCCGCCATGACGATGAAACCGCCGGCAAAACCCAGCATGGCATTCCGCATATAATTCGGCGAACTCGGTCTTGAAGCGATAACGGCGTAGTCAACGATCTTTGCCGATGTACCTTCGATGATGCTGGAAATTCGCTTCGGCAGGATATGTGCGATCGCATCGGCGATCTGTTCCGCTTCAACGGGATCTGTACTGGTGACGACGACCTCAAAGATTTCCGTCGAATTGACAGCCGCTGCATCGATCATGCCTTTTAACTCTTCATATGTGCGGTCAACGCCTGCATAATCGATGACGTCGTTCAAGGATTGACGCGTTTCGAGAATGACGATATAGGATTTAACGAGGCTTCTCGATGCGGAAATATCGCCCGAATTGATGCTGACGGAAGCTTCGCCCAAAGAAAGCGCATTGTTATTGACATAGAACATCGCAGAGGACTGATATTCCGGCGCAACAAGGAAGAATGTTCCCGCAAATAATGCCGCTGCGCAAAGCACCGCAACAAAGCAGATGATCCAGCTCTTTCTGAGCAATGCCCGTACCAGTCTTTGTATATCTATTTCAATTTCGTCGTTTTTTTCTCTTACTCTGTTTTCATCCATGAAAGGAAGCCTCCGCCGTTCAGGTGCGGCAAATTGCCAACACTTCTACAATTAGTATAATAGCAAACATAATAAAGGATGTCAAAATATTATCGGGGAAAACTACAGCTCAAATGAAGTTTTTTGCTCATTTTTTCTCTCCAAAAAGCTCCTATATTCTTTTCTGTACAGCAACAGGATCACTACACAGAAGATTGCGGCTATACCAACAGCAATACAGCCATTGATCAACAGTTCAAGCCATTGCGAATCCAACGCAATCATTAACTTATCCAAAAGAATAAGCAGCATCGCAAACAGTATCATGAAACTATAGTTTTGCAGGTAATATTTCTTCGGCGAAGCATGAAAAGCATGTTTATAGAGCACATACGGTTCCACGATATGGCAAATAAACAGATTTGTCAAAATCGTTGCCAGAATTGCACCAATAACGCCGATCCATTGCACAAAAAATACCGAAAGTATAATATTGATCGTTCCTTCAATCAGCGGTTTATAGCGGTCATAATAAAAATTACCTGTAGCATCCCTGAAAATCAGTGTGTTTTGTCTTAAAAAATTGATAAATCCATTGATCGTGATAACAAAAGTAATATCTTTTGCTATGATCAGCTCTTCCTCATACAGTATCGCGATCAGATTATCGATAATCGCATAATATCCAAGATGGAAAACGACGCCTGCCATGAAGCAGATCAAATAAGAAAATTCGGAATATCTCTGAATTAGTTCTTTTTTTCCTGCATACAAATGACCCCAAGTCGAAGTCAAAGAGGAAAGCCCGAAAGAAATAATATTGCCAACCGACGCCATAATCGTCGTATAATTATTGTATTCCCCCAAAACAGCGACACCGATAAAAGCCGAAATAACGACACTATCAAGCGTATTGACGAGCAGACCACCGATTTTATGCATAAACATTGCTTTGATATTCTTTGTCAATTCCACTTTTGTTTCGCTGTCGAGCTTCTGCTTATCTTTTGTAATATGGTGGTATTTTCTGCCAGCAATGATCTCCGTGATGATCCACTGCACAAGTGCTGAAAGTATCCGGCAGACGAGGTACCAGACAAAAGAACCCGTTATATACAGCGCAGCGATCTGCAGAATATTTTGCAGAACAATCCCGCCGGAAGTGATCGCAGTCGAAATGTAGTTGTTTTTATAGGCATTAATCAGTGCTGTTTTTGCCCCGAAGAGATAGGTAAAAACAACCGAAAGCAGCATCAGGATAAATGTCAGATGCAAATTGACCTGAAGCTCTGCGTAATCCTTCGCAAAATGAGAAATAAAAGGCGCGAAAAGAAGCCCTGCTATAAGAATGAATCCGCCGATGAGCAGATACAGCCGCTGAAAAAGGCCATATAAAGCTGAAACCTTTGTCTGATTCCCTTCAACGATCGGCTTATACATACAAAACGTGATCGCCGTTCCGACACCAAGCTCCGCAACCGAAAAAAAACCGATAATGCTGAGGTAAAGCGCATTGAGACCATTGGCCTCGTTACCGCAGCTTTGGATAAGGACACGTTTTGTCCAAATATTTAAGATTAGGGTGATGATCTTGAGTGTCAGGGATACACTAACATTCAAGATGCTTTTTTTCTTGTCCATTTTCTAAAACTTCTTTTTTGTCAGCGGTATATGCATCTGTTTCGTATCTCGCTTCTATTACATATAAGAATAAGGGATACGCAATTACTGCGCAAAAATATGTATAACTCATATTAAACATTGAGTTTATAAAAACCGCCCCATGAAAACATGCTTTTACAAATAAAGGAATATTATTGTTCTTTGGCCAAAAAACTCCAACCATCTTGCAGTATACCCATAGATATAGAGCAACACCAATGTAACCGAAATTCATCAATAAATTAATAATATCATTATGCGCCCAAACAGGATTATTCATATACATCCCACTAACATCATAAACGAAATTAAATCCGTTTCCGACAAACTGTTGCCAGAACGGCAGAGCAAAAAAAGCTTCAATATCATACTTCCAAAATATAGTTCTGCCGCTTGTAATAGTTCCCCAATAATCAAAATAGGAATTTTCTGTGTACTGTGTCTCTGCAATTTTATCGCTAATACCACCGATGATAACAAACAACATCCCTATCATCAATAATGGTAACAGCATCAAATAAAAATTTTTCTTTGATTTAACACGCATATATAAATACATAACATAGAAGATAATAAATATCCCAAAGTATGTTCTTGATTGATTCATAAATGCCGCAAACATGGGTAATATTAAAAATGCATTATATTTCTTATTCTTTTTACTGATAACCATATGCATAGCCAAAGCAGATATAACAAGAACCGATGGCATAAGTCTAAAAGAACTACCTGTCAGTGAAATAAAATAATTCTCCCTATAGCTTGATGGAAATAATGCAGAAATACCGACAATTAATGTCCATACCCATAAAACCAACTGGATATAGCGCTCTGAATTTGCAAGAATACGTCCTATAGCATCCTTACTTTTAATAATATATAAATATAAAAGCATCCAAAGCAAAAAATAAAAAAGTATATTAAGATGATACAATGGAAAATCGGTAAAATATAACGCGATCAGATGCAAAACAAACGTCATACCTAATACCAATAATTGCATAGGAGTATAACGATATGTATATAAACGCATCAAAATAACACCAGAAATAATCGCCAACCATATTTTGTTAATATCTTCCAGATAATTAACACCCTGCAAAATAGTTAATATAGAAAATAATAATAATCCTTTGATAAGAAGACTTGTTATCGTCTGTTTTTCCTTCATATTTTTTACTTTCGCAACAATAGTTTTCTTGTTAAGAACTCTTCAAACAGCAAGCCATATTCCAAGGCTTTCTTTCCAAACCACGAACATATAATATAGCACCGAAATTTCAGTGAAATATTTTCTTTCCACACAACCCCTCGTTGCTCTTTTATCTTTATATACAAATCATGCAGAAGGATTTTTGTATCTTTGTCATACTTATTTAATACAATCCCTCGATAAGTATATACATACTCCGCAAAAGCTCTTTTAGTAGCAATTCCCTCTAATTCTGGATGTTTTTGCAAAATACCTTCCTTCATTTCTTCAGCAAAACTAATTGCCTTTAGCCTTTTTCTCGGAATAAAGGAAGTCATAATCGAATGTTCATGTCGGATATAATCATATAAAGCTTTTTTCCCTAAAATAATTTTTTCTGCTTTTAAAAAAAGTTTATATGTAGTTGCAAGATCCTCAAATATTTCTCCAAAAGGAAATAATATCCCTTCAAACAAAGTTTTCTTGAACAACTTACCCCAAACAGAGACTGTCATTATCCTATCACTGCAAAGTTCATAAAGAGCATCTCTTTGACTTAATAATACTACTTCATCTTTATCATTTCGCTTTTTTGTGAAATAGCCTTCTTCTGTCATATAGTTAGCACTACACGCCGTAATGTCAGCATCATATTGTCGCAACAAACTAACTAAATAAGCAATATACTCACTTTGTACTTTGTCATCTGCATCTATAAATGCAATATACAGACCATTGCTAGATAGAAGTCCTCTGTTTCTCGCTGCTGCCACTCCTGCATTGTCCTGGTGAACTACCTTAATTCTATCATCCTTTTTTGCCCATTCATCACAAATTTCGCCGCTTTTATCTTTAGAGCCATCATTAATCAAAATAATTTCAATATTCCGGTAACTTTGACCAACAACGCTCTCCAGACAGGTATTCAAATATTTCTCTACATTATAGACAGGAATGATTACCGATACAAGCTCGTTCATTTTACATTAACTTTCCAATAACAATCGCTCGTATATTTCCTGATAGTGCGCTGCCCTTTTATCCCAGGTATAATCTTTCGCTCTTTCAACTGCATTCTTACCTTTTCTGACCACTTCTTCTGGATGTTCGATACATTCTATTAAAATATTTTTTAATGCTTCGATCATCTCTTCTTTTGTTTCACCATCATAGAGCCAACCACAATCATTATTTACTATTTCTGCACCACCAAATCGATTGACAGTTACAACAGGTAAACCATTTGCCATTGCTTCCAAAATAACAGAACCACTTGCTTCACGAAAGCTTGGAAATACCAATGCACTAGATTCTCTATATTCAAAAAACATCTCATTGTATGCAATATTTCCCATAAACTTCACCTTATCATTCAATTGAAGTTCATCACTTTTCTGCAATAAATTGTATCGCTCAGGTCCATCTCCCACAATAATACATTCATAAAAAAACTCTTTTGGAATCTGTGCTAATACATCGAGTAAGAAGGATACACCTTTCAAATATACTAATCTACCAGCAACTAAAAATCGACATTTCTTTATCTCTTTTTTTTCTATATCCTCCGCTATAATCAACTCAGACCCACTAATCGATATATCCGAATACAATTCAAATGAAAGTTTCTTAGGTAATATTTTATATAAATATAAATATGTTTCTTTGTTTGCAAAAAATATATATGAAAGATTTTCTAGTCGTTTACTTAAAACAAACATGAAATAAAACCATCTATTTGCTGTTACACGAATCCATTCAATCAACTTGTTTGCAGATAGATAAGAAAAATGCGCTTTAGAAATATTTTGAGCTCCAGCGATTGGCCCACAAACAAACTTTATTCCCGGAATTTTCCCATAATTTCCTATACTACGAAATTCAATCGGCGTAATTTGATGAATAATATCAATTTTTTCTTCTCGGCAAAGTCGTTTAGCTAGTTTAAAAGCTCTTTTATGCCAAGCATTTAAACGAGTCGTATAAAACGGAGGCTTGAAAAGGGTTTTTATAATTCGTGGAATTTCGATGTAAAAAAAACGAGGATTCTGTATGTTGTATTTATTTATATAATCTTCTATTTCTTTACGCGACTCTTCTCTTGCAATAACCCACACGTTATTTTGTTTTGCACTTTCCAGCGGAATATTCCAGCCAATTTTATCTTCACTTCCATAATTGGGAGAGCAAGAACAAGCAATATATAATATATTCATTGAATAAACCTTAATTTTTATAGAAATCAATAATTTTCTCTGTATATTCCTTTACGGTATCATAGGTATTCTCTTGACAATTCGCAGCATACCTGTCCGTTTTTTCCTTATCGTTCCATAAAGATCCTATCTTTTGGGTAAGATCATCTATATCTCCACTTTTAAAAAACTCTCCTGTTTTTTCTTCTATGATAAGTTCTGGTATTCCGCCGATATCTGCGCCCAAAACAGGGGTTCCGCACATCTGACTTTCCAAAACAGAAAACGGACAGTTTTCATAACATTCCGAAGTGATCAGCGAAAATCTTGCTTCACGGATCAGTTTTTCCAAAGCTTCACCTGTCTGAAAACCAGCAAAACGAATATTTGGCGTTCCTTCCCATATTCCTTCAAGAGGCCCTGAACCGGCAAAAATAAAATTAACTTCGGGTAAGTTTTTTGCTGCGGAAACAAGAGTTCTGATACCCTTTTCTTCGGAAAAACGCCCGAAATACAGGACATAATCCTGCTTTTGTGTCTTTTTCATGGGGGCTCTTTCCACAAAATTATGCAGTGCGGTGGTCTTTCCCGCGAGAACAGGGTTCGTATCAAGAAGTCTCTTCATAAAATGCGAACAGCAGATGATATGGTCGATCTCTCGATAAGTCCCGAGCATCCGCCAAAAAAGAGCTTCTGCTGCGCCGATAATACTGCGTAGTGCTGAGCCGTGAATACATTTACCTCTGATACAGTTGAACACGCTGCCATGCAGACATTTTTCGCAGATTTCTTTTGTATTCGGATTCTGACACATATGATTCGGGCAGACAAGCTGCGGATCATGCGCTGTCATAACGATGCGGCACTTTTTACCGCTTGCACGCTCCCATTTGCGAATTTCAAGGATAATGCTCGGTGTGAGCTGATAATTGAAATTGTTTAAGTGGCAAACTTCCGGCTGAAAATCTTCCAGAACAAGGCGGATCTTTTTCCTCGCTTCTGTGGAATAAATCGTACGAAGCGGATAACGAAGTCTTTCTAATAACCGTGCATTGCGGAAATCCATATATTTCGTATACGCGTTTATCCGGTTATGAACGATATTATCTGCATGTTCCATGCCGAAATATTGGACTTCATGTCCCTCTTTGATAAGCTGCTCGCCTAATTTAAATACGTATGTTTCTGCCCCGCCTCTTGGGTAAAGAAACTTATTGATCATCAGAATTTTCATTGATACAGCTCCAAAGTCTCCTTTACGACATCGTCCCAGTTATATTTTTTGCAGATAAACGCCTGCGCTTCGTTTTGATATCGTTGTCTTGCGTCATTATCTTTCAGCAAGAATTCAAGTTTTTCCGCAAGAGAATCCACATTTCCTTTTTCAAAAACCGCAGCTTTATTTTCCGTTACTTCCGTCAATTCGGGAATATCCGAAACAAGACAGCAATTTCCATAGCTCATTGCCTCAAGCAGCGAAAGAGGCATACCTTCAACATCGGAAGGATGTACATACACAGCAGCATTGCTATACAGGCTGCCAAGTATTTCTCCCTGTACAAAGCCCGTCATGAGGATGCGCTTATCCCCTGCAGCAAGCTTGTACAGTTCTTTTTCGTAATCCGCCGAATCCGAAGCAGCACCTGCGATGACAAGCTTCTTATCCGTTTCAATTTTTCGGAAAGCCTCGATCAGATAATGCACACCTTTTTCGGGAACAAGTCTGCCCAAAAACAGAATATACCCCTCTTTTTCCAATTCAAAGCGTTCTTTTGCGGCGTTGATAGACAAAATTTCCGGTTTTTCCACCGCATTTGGGATAAAAACGGTCTTTCTGCCGTAAGTTTCCATAAAATATTGCTGTACATTGCGGCTTAACACAATGATCTCATCCGCAAATCGCACAGCCATTTTTTCACCAGCACGAATATATTTGGAGGCAAAGCCATTTTTCCATTTTTCACGCTGCCAATCGAGCCCATGTATGGTCACAATGACCTTTTTTCCAAAAAGCTTCGGCAAAAAAGTCATAAATGCCGGACCTTCCGCATGAATATGAACAACTTTTGCACGTGAAAATGAAGACGCCATAGAGGCAAAAAAGCTGGAAGTCACCGCTGCCAGCCCCTTTTGATCAAGGGTCGGCACTGTTTTTAGCCTTATCCCCTCATACTCTTTTTCTTTTTTTTCGTCATATGCAGCACCACCAATATGATGTCCTCCGCGGTTATAACAAGTGAGTTCATGTCCGAGGGCTGCCATTCTGGAAGCAATCATAGAAACGACGATCTCTACACCGCCTTCTCTTGAAGGGATGCGTTTATGCCCAAACATTGCGATCTTCATTTTAAATCCCCGTCATACCGAAAATAGCACCAAAAGTTTTAAAAATGATCTTCCAGTCCGTGAAAAAACTGCGTTCTTCGATATATTTGATATCAAGAGCGACCCATTCGCCAAAAGTAAGCTCATTTCGCTTCGGCTGGATCTGCCAATAACAGGTAAGTCCGGGCACGATGAGCATACGCTGCGCTTCATATTCGCTGTACTGTTCCACTTCACGGATAAGACCCGGTCTCGGGCCAACGATGCTCATATCTCCTTTAAAAACATTGATCAGCTGCGGCAGTTCATCGATACTGCATTTGCGGATAAATTTGCCAAAGCGGGTAATCCGCGGGTCTTCTTTGATTTTAAAAGTCGGGCCTTCCATTTCATTCCGATTCAAAAGGCTTTCAAGCTTACTATCCGCATCAGCACACATCGAACGAAATTTATAGAAAGTGAAAACTTTTCCGTTTTTTCCAACACGCTGCTGCGAATAAAAAGGGCTTGCACCGGGGCTGTCGATCACAATGATCAAGGCAACGATAAGCATAAAAGGCCAAAGCACAAGAAGAGCAGCACCCGAAAGAAGGATATCCTGCAGGCGTTTTACAATCTCATAGCTTCTATTCTGTTTTATTCTGATCGGCATATCCTTTTCGCCGGAATCTGCTGTTTTAAGCGGCTGCATGACATTATCCTCAAGCATTTACATCCGTTTTGTCCTTTGAATAAGCGTATTGCCCATAGCGATTTTTTGTACAGTTCCGTTTTTATTACCTGTACAAATACGCACATATTCATTGTAATTTTATCACCTATCATTTTCATTTGCAACCGAACAATACAGGTATTTACAGGAAAAACACCGCCAAAGTAGCGCAAAACCAAAGACTTGTGATACAATATATTGGTAAGAATTTCGCACGAAACGGAAGGTCACCGACATATATAAATGAAGAAACTCGTACTTGGCATATTGGCGCATGTTGACGCCGGAAAAACCACATTAAGCGAAGCGATGCTTTACCGAAGCGGAAGCCTCCGCAGGCTCGGCAGAGTTGACCATGGCGATACCTTCCTCGATACGGATGCACAGGAACGTGAGCGAGGCATTACCATTTTTTCAAAACAGGCGATGCTGCAGCTCAAAGAAACAGAAGTCGCACTCCTCGATACACCGGGGCATGTCGATTTTTCTGCGGAAATGGAGCGAACCCTGCAGGTGCTCGATGCAGCTGTACTCGTCCTCAGCGGAACAGACGGTGTGCAAGGGCATACGCGCACGCTTTTGACGCTTCTTTCGCGATATGAGATCCCGACATTTATCTTCATTAATAAAATGGACCTCAAAGGCACGGATAAAAATGCCCTTTTGTCGCAGCTCCATGAACGTGGGAGTATTGCCTGTGTCGATTTTACTGCGGAAAAAACAGAGCGCGACGAAAATATCGCTATGGCAGATGAAGCCGCTCTGGAAGAATTTTTAACCGAAGGCAGCCTTTGCCGGGAAACGATCCGCAGGCTTATTGCCGAGCGAAAAGTTTTCCCCTGCTGGTTCGGTTCGGCTCTGCGGCTCGAAGGTGTCGATGAATTTCTGACGGAACTCGAAGATTTCGCGCCCGTTAAAAATTACGGCGAAGAATTCGGCGCAAGAGTCTTCAAAATTTCCCGCGATAATAAAAATATGCGCCTGACATGGATGAAGATCACCGGCGGTGAGCTTTCGGCAAAATCCATGCTTTCGGGCAAAGACGGCGAAGAAACATGGGAAGAAAAGGCAGACCAGATCCGTCTTTATTCCGGGACAAAATTCACGCCGATCGAAAAAGCAGAAGCCGGTATGGTCGTTGCCGTTACGGGGCTTACCAAAACGAAACCCGGTATGGGGCTTGGCACAGAAAAAGGCGTTACCGAAAATTACCTCGAACCTGTTCTCAATTATCGCCTGCTCTTGCCCGATGGACAGGATGCGGCAACGGTTCTGCCGAAACTCAGACAGCTTGAAGAGGAAGATCCGCTTCTGCGCATCATCTGGAACGAAGCGATTCAGGAGATTCATGTCCGCCTCATGGGTCAGGTGCAGCTTGAAGTCTTAAAAAGAGTGATCCGCGACCGTTTTTCGATCAATGTCGAGTTTGATACAGGGCATGTTGTCTATAGGGAAACGATCGCAGCACCTGTCATCGGCATGGGGCACTTTGAACCGCTCAGGCATTATGCCGAAGTGCATTTGCTTTTGGAACCGGGCAAACGGGGCAGCGGTTTTAAGATCGCAACGGCACTTTCCACAGATACCCTCGAACTCAACTGGCAGAGGCTCATTTTAACGCACCTTATTGAAAGGGATCATCCGGGTGTGCTCACGGGTTCTGCCATTACCGATATCAAGATCACGCTCGTCGCAGGGCGTGCTCACCTGAAACACACCGAAGGCGGAGATTTCCGTCAGGCGACATACCGAGCCGTCAGGCAGGGACTCATGCAGGCAAAATCCATCCTGCTTGAACCGTATTACGATTTCATCCTCGAAGTACCGCACGCTTCCGTCGGCAGAGCCATGACAGACCTGCAGAATATGGGTGCAGTCGTCGAAGCGCCTGTCATGCAGAATGAGCTGTCCGTTCTTACGGGTTATGCGCCCGTTGCAGCTTTGCAGAATTACTGGCAGGAAGTCACCGCCTATACCCGTGGTCTCGGGCAGATCTCCTATACACTCCGCGGTTATGAGCCTTGCCGCAATGCCGAAGAAATTATAAAAGAGATCGGCTATGAGGCAGAGCATGACGTGGCAAATCCGCCGGATTCTGTATTCTGTTCGCATGGCGGCGGTTTTACCGTCAAATGGAACGAAGTCAAAAACTATATGCACCTCGACAGCGGCATTCGCTTAAACAGACCTGCCGTTTCATCCGCACCGAAACAGCCAAAACCTTTACCGCAGCGGACAACTGCCGAACAGGATAAGGAGCTGATGGCGATCTTTGAGCGCACATACGGCAAAATTCAGCGCAGAGATTTTGGCCCGAGGCGTGATCCGGCGCTTTCGGACAGAAAGACAAGAGTAGAGATCATCGAACGCGAACCGCAAAAAGAATATCTTTTGGTAGATGGCTACAACATCATTTTCGCATGGGATGAATTAAAAGCGCTTTCGCAGCTCGATCTTGCAGCGGCAAGAAATATGCTCGAAGATATTCTGGTCAATTACCGCGCCTATCATCAGTGCGAGGTCATCCTCGTTTTCGATGCTTACCGCGTAAAGGGGAACCCCGGTTCCGTCGAAAAACGCAACGGCATCAGCGTTGTTTACACAAAGGAAGCGGAAATCGCCGACGTTTACATCGAAAAAACGGCGATGAAGCTCGAAAAAGGAAACAAAGTCCGTGTTGCGACTTCGGACAGGCTCGAACAGATGATCATCATCGGCCATGGGGCAATGCGCTTATCCGCAGATGCTTTCCGCAAAGAAATGGAAGACACACAGGTGGAAATTTCCCGCATGATCGAGCAGTACAACAGCACGCACAAAAATACGCACCGCCTGATGAATACCGCACGCATCACGAGGAAAAACGAGGAAGAAACATGAAAAAGATCGCCGAAGGACACTCTGCAGATATTTACCTGACGGAAGAAGGCGAGATCTTAAAACTTTTTCCGCGCGGATTCCCGAAAGACTATGTCGAATTTGAATATCGCAATGCCAAGGCACTTGATGCAATGGCTTTGCCCGTACCGCAGGCGAAAAGGATCGTCATGGTCGATGAATCTCCGTTTGAATCGCTCGATGTCTGCATGATGCCCTATTATATCCGCAGGGGCATCCTCTATGAATATATCGAAGGTGAAACGATGCACAAAAACGATCTTGTGATGGTCTGCGCTCTGCAAAAGGAATTTCTCAGCAAAAAAGCGCCCGAGCTCATGGATTATCGGGAATTCCTCCGCACGCTTGTGCAAGAAAAAGCCGATCCTTCGCTTTTGGAAAAGATCAATGCTTTGCCGGATGGAGATGCGCTTCTGCACGGAGATTTTCACCCGGGGAACATTATCATCAAAAAAGACGGGAATCCTGTCGTGATCGATTTTATGAATGTTTGCCGAGGCGATGCGCTTTTTGATATTGCAAGAACGTATTTTCTCCTTTCGGAGGAAGATGAAGCTTTTGCGGGAGCCTATCTTTTGGAAATGGGAACGGAAAAGGAAGAGTTAGCACCGTTTTTGGATGTTATTGGAAAAGTTAGAGAATTTGAATAAAGAAAAAGACCTTATCTTTGAATAAGGTCTCTTGTTTTTATTATTTTATTTTTATTGCTTTTGTCGCTATAGAAGAATTGATATAAGCATCCAGTGCTGTTCCGCCAATATCTTCATAAAAACCGATAATGGCAAAACCTGCCTCGATCTGCCCCTGTATTTGTTCTTCTAATGTATGACTCCAGATATAGCCGCCGCTTTCAACGATTCTCTTCACTTCGGGGTCATCCATATGGTCAACATCTGCATAAGGAACTTTATTTTTTACCGAAAGAATGCCTTTTTCCAACTTTCCGGCATCGAAAATATATTCGATCGGGTTCCCAAAGCCGGAAAGCAGCAAACCGCCTTTCTTCAGAACACGCCCGCATTCGCGCCAGACAGGCAAAATATCATCAATATAACCATTTGACCATGGATGGATAATCAGGTCAAAAGTTTCATCCGCAAAATCAGAAAGATCCTGCATATTTCCCTGAACAGTTCTGATTTTAAGGCCATCTCTTTCGGCAACAAAAGAATCTTTCCCAAGCTGTACAGGGCTGTTATCAAAAACCGTAACCTCTGCACCGACTGCCGCCATGATCGGACCTTGCTGTCCGCCGCCGCTTGCCAGACATAAAACTTTTTTATCTTTTAAGTTTTCGGGAAACCAATCTGCCGGGACAGATTTTGTCGGTGTAAGCAAAATACTCCATAAACCGTTTTTTGCGGCTTCTACCGTTTCTTTTGTTACCGGTATAGACCAAATATCATCATTTTCGGAACGTTCATCCCAAATTTTTCTGTTTTCATCAATAAATTCCATTTTTATTCTTCCAATTTCCAGCCATGATCGTTGTGATAGATCATCAGCTTTGTCATGCCGCCGTCAACACAGATGTTTTCGCCTGTGATGAAGCCCGCTTTTTCCGAGGCAAGGAACAAAACGGCGTTGGCAATATCCATCGGGTCACCGACTCTGCCGGCAGGATGCTGACTTGCATCGGGTCCTTCATAATTGATGAAATCCGTATCGATCCAACCCGGTGAAACGGAATTGACGCGCACTTTTCCCGATAAACTGACCGCAAGCGAGTGTGTCAATGCCGCAATACCGCCTTTTGCCGCTGTGTAGCTTTCGCTTTCGGGCTGACTCATGCGGTCACGGCTCGAGCTGATGTTGACGATCGAAGCGTTTTTGCCAAAATACGGCAGGAAAAGTTTTGCCAGCATAAAAGGTGCGGCAACACCGACCTTCTGCGCATAGAGAAATTCCTCATAGCTGCATGCGGAAATGCCCTTGAAAATGGGTTTTGCATTGTTGACGAGAATGTCCACACGGCCATAATCGGCAATGACTTTTTCCGCAAAGGCACGAAGAACGCTTTCCTCCGCAATGTCGCCCGTAAAATAGGCATTTTCCTTGATATCAATCGTGCAGACTTTTGCGTCCGCTTTTTCAAATTCTTCCGCTATGCATTTGCCGATGCCCTGCGCAGCGCCTGTAACGACGACGATCTTATCCCGAAAATTCATCATTCATCCTCCGTAGCAAAACGGCATTCCTACCGTGTCTTTTTCTTGTTTCAATCGCATAAAACCCTGTCTGATACCAAAAATTATGGCAAAACAGCCCTTTGAAGTCAAGAAAAACCTTTTCAGACAAGGCCGCGGTATATATAATAAAAGAAAATATCCTTGCAGGAGGTCATGCTTTTGACAGAAGAATTCCGCAGTTATTTAAAGAAAAACGGCGCCGACCTCGTCGGTTTTGGTGATGTTTCCGGGCTTGCCCCGGGCGGCTATCAGCGCGCCGTCGTTATGGCCATCGCACTTCCAAAAGAGATCGTCCGCAGGATCCCACAAGGCCCCACGCAGGAATATATCCATGCCTATCAGGATATCAACCGCAGGCTCGACGAATTAGCAGATCTTGCCGCGGCATACCTTTCGAAAAAAGGCTTCCGCAGTATGCCCCTCACAAAAGAAAACTGCCCCTGGGACAGGGAAAGCATGTCCACAGCCTTCCCCTATAAAACCTCTGCCACAAGAGCAGGGCTTGGCTGGATCGGCAAGTGCGCGCTCCTTGTTACAAAAGAGTTCGGCTCGGCGATCCGCATGAGCGTCGCTCTGACGGATGCGCCCCTTCAAACGGCGGAACCTATCGATAGATCTCTCTGCGGCAGCTGTGAAAAATGTATGGATGCCTGCCCGGGAAAGGCGATCAAAGGAACGGCATGGTATGCAGGGCTCCCTCGTACGGAGCTCGTCGATATCTCTTCCTGTGACCGCGCCGCACGCGATATCGCCGAAGAAAAACTCGGTTACCGAACTACCATGTGCGGCAAATGCTTTGCGGCTTGTCCCTATACACAGCGTTATCTGAAATAAAAAAAGCCTGCGTATGAAAACGCAGGTTTTTCTATTATTCCCAGAATTCGATCCATTCTTCCTCTAAAACCGGCTCACCGCTGATCAGGCAATAGCGCGTATAGGCTGTTGCGACACCTGCCATGTGCGTATATTCGGAATAGAGATAGTGGCTCGAGATCAGATCGTAATGATCTTCGTGCAGTTCATAGCTGACATAAGAAACGGGATCGGACATGACCGCTGTGTTTGCCAAGCCTTCAAAAGTATTGTCAATGACGCCGCTGAAACCTACGCCGTTTTCCGTTTCCACGCTGACAGTTTTTGCATCATCCGCAATGCTGCCCGTATAAGACGGATGCGGCATTTCTTCCAATGTTTTTGTGTAGCTGCTGCCATCCCAAGTGTAAATGGCAGCCGTTCTCGAACCAGCACCGCCCTGCATACCTGTATATAGAGAGAAGACAAAGGAAACCTCGCCATCGCCAAGGTCAATGCCGATCAGCTCGCCATAGGGCATGATATAGGGAACATCGTGGCTGATGGTTCCTCTTGCCGTCATTTCGAGCGTAACATTGACATCAAAATCATCATCCTGCGTGCAGGTGATCCTGTCTTCCTTGCCGTCAAAATCGACATCCTGTTTATAGTCCATATCATCTTCGAGCTCGATAACAAAAGGCTCGAAAGGAACTTTTACCGTCGATTCCGGTGTCGGCTCAGGCGTTGGTTCGGGTGTTGGTTCTATCGTAGCTATGGGCGTTTCTTTTTCTGTTTTTGCACAGCCGCAGAAAGCCATTGCCAAGACCAGAAGGAGCAGAATTGTTTTTTTGAAAAATTTCATCATCTTCACCGTTGTTTCTATATTTGGAAAAAATTTTTCCCTGTCTTTCCTTATTATCTTGCATATCAGATGATTTCGCAAGAAGAATTTGCTCTATACAAGAACAAATGCAAGCCCATTTTATATACCACAATATATTGTATGCTCTTTTGCTTTTCATTTAAAAAAATGATACTTTGTGTTTTTTATTGCAAAGACCTTGTATCTATGATAGAATTTAAAAGATGTAATTTGGTAAAATAATTTTATTAAAGGACCATATATAATGAAGAAAAATCTGAAACCAATCATTGTCATTGCGCTTGTGGCAGTGCTCATCGTCTTTTCCGTATTGCAGCTGAGCGCTTTGCCCGAAGCACCCGCAGAGACCGCTTTCGAAACAGCGGAGCTCTATGAAGAGGCTCTTGGCGCACACAATGCAGTCGTCAAGGATACGCACGCAAAGATCACGATCGGTCTGCTCCTCGTTGCAGCGGTCAGCTTTGCGCTTGAAGCTTTCCCGATCGCCGGAACAGCTATGTTTTTGCCCATCTTCCTCGGGCTGACAGGCGTTCTTTCCTTTAAGGAAGCCTTCGCAGGCTTTGCCGATTCGACGGTCATCCTCTTTGCGGCAATGTTCGTTCTTGGCGCAGCGCTTTTCCAGACAGGCCTTGCAAGAAAGATCGGTCTTTTCGTTGTCAAGCTTTTCTCCGGCTCCGAAACAAAGCTCATGGTCGGCGTTATGGTTTTGACCGCATGCATGGCTGCTTTCCTTTCCAACACGGGAACGGTTGCGATCCTTTTGCCGATCGTTATGGAAATTGCCGATTCTCAGGGCTGGAGCCGTGCAAAGCTCCTTCTGCCCATGGCGTATATTTCCTCTGCCGCAGGAACCTGCACCATGACGGGTACTCCGCCGAACCTTACGGTCAATGCCGTTCTTTCGAACTACGGCTTTGAAACGCTTGGCTTCTTTGATTATGCATGGTATGGCATCCCGATGACCATTGTTGCGATCATCTATCTTTCCACCATCGGCAAAAAGCTCATCCCCAACAGAGGTGCTGTTGAAGCTCCCGCTGCATCCGCTGCAGATGAAAAAGTTTACGATAAGAAAAAACAGATCATTGCCGGCAGCACACTCGTTGTTGTCGTTATCATGATGGTCTGGGGCATTGCAGATCTTGCCATCGTTGCCTCTGCAGGCGCACTCCTTTGCGTCTTAACAGGCTGCCTTAACGAAAAACAGGCTTATCAGGCGATCGACTGGTCGACGATCTTCCTCTTTGCCGGTGCACTTTCCCTCGCAAACGCTATGGCAACAACAGGTGCAGGCTCCATGATCGCAAATATCTGCGTCAACCTCATGGGCGGCAATCCGAGCCCGTATCTTGTTCTGACGGTACTCTTCTTCGTTACGGATATTTTAACGGAGTTCATGTCCAACACAGCATCGGCTGCACTCCTTTGCCCGATCGGTCTTGAAATTGCAGCGATCCTCAATGTTTCGCCGATCGCTATCGTTCTTTCCATCGGCTTTGCAGCTTCCGCAGCATATATCACGCCGATCTCCACACCGCCGAACACACTCGTCTGGAAACCGGCAAACCTCAGGTTCACAGACTATACAAAGGTCGGTGCACCGCTGTTCTTCCTTGCTTATATCGTTGCGGTTCTCATTGTTCCGCTCGTATGGCCCTTCTAAAAAACAAAAATCACGGTTCTGCATTTGCGGAGCCGTTTTTTTATGAAAAAATAAGAGATTTCAGCAAGCATTTTTTGCGCAGAAGCCGCTTCTATGGTATGATAAAGTTATAAACAATTTTGGAAATCATCCGCAAAAAGCGGCAGGCAAACACCCATTCAAAGGAGAAAAAACATGGCAAAAATTGTTACATTTGGTGAAATTATGCTCCGTTTGGCACCGAACGGATATTACCGCTTCTTCCAGAACGATCAGATGCAGGCAACATTCGGCGGCGGAGAAGCCAACGTTGCGGTTTCTCTTGCCAATTTCGGTATGGAAAGCCTTTATATCACAAAACTCCCGAAGCACGCCATCGGTCAGGCAGCGGTAGACAGCCTCCGCTACTTCGGCGTTGATACCAACAAGATCGCACGCGGCGGAGACCGTATCGGCATCTATTACCTTGAAAAAGGCGCATCCCAGCGCGGAAGTCTTTGCATTTATGACCGTGCACATTCTGCGATCGCCGAGGCAAAACCTGAAGATTTCGATTGGGATGATATTTTTGAAGGCGCAGATTGGTTCCATTTTACGGGCATCACACCGGCGCTTGGCGGAAACCTTGTTGAGATCTGCCTCGAAGCGGCAAAGAAAGCCAAAGAAAAAGGCATCAAAGTTTCCTGCGACCTCAATTACCGCGGCAAGCTTTGGACAAGAGAGCAGGCTAGAGAAGCGATGACAAAGCTCTGCCAATATGTCGATGTCTGCATTTCCAACGAAGAAGACGCAAAAGACGTTTTCGGCATTGAAGCGGAAAATACGGATATCACCGGCGGCAAGCTTAACCACGAAGGCTATAAATCCGTTGCGAAACAGCTGCAGGATAAATTCGGCTTTGAAAAAGTCGCCATCACACTCAGAAGCTCGATCTCTGCAAACGATAATAACTGGGCAGGCATGCTCTTTGACGGCGAAAACTACTGCTTCTCCCGCAGCTATGCCGTTCACATCGTAGACAGAGTCGGCGGTGGAGACAGCTTTGGCGCAGGTCTTATTTATGCGCTGCTTTCGGGCAAAGATACACAGGCTGCGATCAATTTTGCCGTTGCAGCTTCCGCACTCAAACACTCGATCGAAGGCGACTTCAACCGTGTGACCGTTTCCGAAGTAGAAAAATTAGCCGGCGGCGATGGTTCCGGCCGTGTACAGAGATAAGCGAAAGGACAGACAGATTATGAAAGCATTTATGGACAGCAACTTCCTTTTAAACAACGAAACGGCGATCCGCCTTTTCCACGAATATGCAAAAGATATGCCGCTCGTAGACTATCATTGCCATATTTCCCCGAAAGAAATTTATGAAGACAGACGCTTTAATAACCTTTGCGAGGTTTGGCTCGGCGGAAAGAACCCCGATGGCAGCTATTTCGGTGACCATTATAAATGGAGACTGATGCGCAGCAACGGCGTCGAAGAAGACTACATCACCGGCGATAAGCCCGCCTTTGAGCGTTTTTATAAATTTGCGGAAACCCTCGAAATGGCGATCGGCAACCCGATGATCCATTGGTGCAACCTTGAGCTGCAGAAATTCTTCGGCATAACAGAGCCCCTGACAACGGAAAATGCAAAGGAGATCTTTGACCACTGCAATAAAATGCTGCAGGAAGACCCCGATCTTTCCGTCCGCGGTATCATCAAAAAATCGAATGTCGCTTTTATCGGCACAACAGATGACCCGATCGACAGCCTCGAATGGCACGAACAAATCGCACAGGACCCGACAATCGAAGTAAAAGTTGCACCTTCTTACCGCCCGGATAAGGCCATCAACATCACAAAAGAAGGCTTTGTCGGTTATATTGCCAAGCTCGCAGCTTCCGTCGGCAAAGATTCCCTTTCAACCGCAAAAGAAGTTGCCGATGCTCTCGTCGAAAGACTTGCATTCTTCAAATCGCTCGGCTGCTGTGCAAGCGACCATGGTCTTGATTATATTCCTTTCCGCAAAACAACAGAGAAAGAAGCCACCGCTGCACTCAAAAAAGCACTCGCAGGCGAAGAAGTTTCCCTTGAAGAAGCAGAAAAATACCAGACCTATATCCTTCTTGCTCTTGGCCGTGCATATCATCAATATGATATCGCGATGCAGCTGCACTATTCCTGCCTGCGCAACATGAACGAAAAGATGTTCCGTATCATGGGTCCCGACACGGGCTATGATATGATTTCGCAGAATACCTGCGGCGGAAGTATTGCAGAGCTTCTTTCCGCACTCGAAATGGAAAACGCCTGCCCGAAGACGATCCTTTATTCGCTGAATCCTGCGGATAATGAACAGTTGGGAACACTCATCGGCTGCTTCCAGTCTTCCGAAATTCCCGGAAAGATCCAGCACGGCTCCGCATGGTGGTTCAACGATACCAAGAGCGGCATGGAAGCACAGATGAAATCCCTTGCGAACCTCGGACTTCTGGGCAATTTTGTCGGTATGCTGACGGATTCCCGTTCCTTCCTTTCCTATGCAAGACACGATTATTTCCGCCGCATCCTCTGCAACCTCATCGGCGAATGGGTCGAAAACGGCGAATACCCGAATATCGAGTCTTCCCTGAAAAAGATCACGGAAGGTGTCTGCTATAACAACGCAAAGCGTTATTTTGGGCTTTAATATGAAACAGATCAGCTATAAAACTTTAGAAGAACAGGATTACAAAGGCTTTTTATTAAAAGAAGCGGAAGAAAAAGTCCTGCAGTTTGGTGAAGGCGTCTTTATGCGCGCCTTTATCGAAAATTTCATCGACGAAATGAACGAAAAGGCCGGTTTCAACGGCAAAGTCGTCCTCGTTCAGCCGAGAGGCGGTCACCCGGAAATTACCGAAAACTTTGAAAAACAGGATGGACTCTATACGCTCATCCTCCGTGGACGCGAAAACGGCGAAAAAGTCTCGAAAAGCCGTGTGATCTCCTGCGTTTCCCGCTGTCTTGACCCGAAGGCAGATTGGAATGCCGTTCTTGCCTGTGCGGAAAATCAATCGCTGCGTTTTATTTTCTCCAACACGACCGAAGCCGGCATCGCTTTTGACGCAAACTGCAAATTGGATGATGCTCCCCCGGCAAGTTTCCCGGCAAAACTCACCGCCTTTTTATACAAACGCTATACGCTGGGTCTGCCCGGTTTCTATATCCTGCCCTGCGAGCTGAATGACAACAACGGCAAACTGCTCAAAGACTGCATTGAAAAGTACGTCGCTCTTTGGGAACTGCCCGAAGATTTCACCAAATGGTTGGAAGAAGAAAACACGATCTGTCAGACATTGGTCGACCGTATCGTCACGGGTTACCCGAAAGCGGAAGCCGAAGCCATCGAAAAAGAGCTTGGCTATACGGATGCACTCCTCGATACGGGCGAAGTTTTTGCTTCTTTCGTCATCGAAGCGCCTGAAAGCATCAAAAATGAGCTTCCTTTTGCCAAAACAGATCTCCCGATCGTTTTAACAACGGATCATAAGCCCTATAAAGAGCGCAAAGTCCGCATTCTGAACGGCGCGCATACCTCAATGGTTTTGGGTGCATACCTTGCCGGCGAAGATATCGTCCGCAACTGCATGGCAAATGACACCATTCGGGGATTCATGAACAAGTGCCTCGCGGAAGAGATCATCCCGACGCTTGACCTTGATAAAAAAGAGCTCGAAGATTTCGCGGCAGCCGTACAGGAACGATTTGATAATCCCTATATCGACCACGAACTTCTTGCGATCGCCATGAACAGCACATCCAAATGGAAGGCAAGAGTTATGCCGAGCGTTCTTGCTTATGCGGAAAGAATGGGCAAGCTGCCGAAGTGCCTGACATTCTCCTTTGCCGCCTATGCCGCTTTTTACCACAGAGGCGAAGCTTTGGAAAACGGCGCACTCATCGGCAAGAGAAACGGTCAGGATTACCTGATCCGCGATGACGAAGCCGTTCTGCAGTGGTTCTATGATCACCGAAATGATGATGCAAAAGAATTTATCGACGCTTTGGTGAAAAACGAGAGCTTCTGGGGCACAGAGCTTGCGAAAGTGGATGGCTTTGCCGAAACAGCGGGCGTAATGCTTGCACGGATCCTTGAAATCGGTATGGCGGAAGCCATGAAAGAGATGCTTTAAGCATGGAAAAAATGAGCATGAAAGCGATCAGAATACACACAAGCGATAACGTTGCCGTTGCCTTGGCGCCGATCACAAACGGAGAGATCGTACAGATCGGTGAAATTTCTGTCAAAGCATCTGAAAATATCACCATTGGGCATAAATTTGCGCTTAAAACGATAAAAAAAGGCGAAGAGATCGTCAAATACGGCTATCCCATCGGCAAAGCAAAGGAAGAAATCGCTGCCGGAAGCTGGGTACATACGCATAACACGGCGACAGGACTTTCCGAAGAAGCGGAATACCGCTATGAGCACAAGGTTTTCCCGATGCCCGAAGCGGAAGAACGCCATTTTATGGGATTTTTACGAAAAGATGGCAGAGCGGCGATCCGCAACGAGATCTGGATCATCCCAACGGTCGGCTGTGTCAACGGTGCGGCAAAGCTTCTTGAAAAAGAAGGCAATGCCATGCTGAAAGGTTCCTTGAGCGGTGTCTATGCCTATACGCATCCTTTTGGCTGCAGCCAGATGGGCGATGACCACGCACAGACACGAAAACTTTTGGCAGCTTTGGCAAAACACCCGAATGCAGGCGGTGTCCTTATTTTGGGTCTTGGCTGCGAAAACCTCACGATGGAGCAGTTTAAGGCTGAGCTTGGCAGCTGGGATGAGGAACGCATGAAATTCCTCGTATGTCAGGAAGCGGAAGATGAGATCGAAGAAGGAAAGAAACTGTTGTCTGAGCTGATCTCCGCTGCAGCAGGCGATGTTCGCGAAGAAATCCCCGCATCGGCGCTCGTTATCGGTATGAAATGCGGCGGTTCGGATGGACTTTCGGGCATTACGGCAAACCCTGCGGTCGGTCGTTTTTCCGACAGGCTGATCGCAATGGGCGGTTCTACCATTTTAACGGAAGTTCCCGAAATGTTCGGTGCGGAAAAGATCCTTTTTGACCGCTGCGAATCGGAAGAAGTTTTCCATGAAGCTGTTCGCATGGTCGAAGAGTTCAAAAAATATTTCACCGATCACGGTCAGGTCGTCTATGAAAACCCGAGTCCGGGCAACAAAGCCGGCGGCATCACAACGCTTGAAGATAAATCCTGCGGCTGTGTACAAAAAGGCGGCAGTGCACAGGTCGTGGATGTCCTCGGATATGGCGATCGTGTGACGAAGAAAGGTCTGAACCTGCTTTCAGGTCCGGGCAATGACCTCGTCAGTGCAACGGTCCTTGCCGCAGCGGGCGCACATATGGTGCTTTTCACAACAGGCAGAGGGACTCCTTTCGGTTCGCCTGCGCCGACGCTGAAAATCGCAACGAATGCTACCCTTGCCGAAAAGAAAAAGAACTGGATCGATTTTGATGCAAGCCCGATCGCTTTTGGCGAAGATCCGGACGAAACGGGAAAAAGATTACTTGATCTCGTCCTCGAAATCGCAAACGGAAAGCAAACGAAGACCGAAGAAAAGAATTACCGCGAGATTTCCATCTGGAAAGACGGCGTTTTCCTGTAAAAATGGCGAAAAAACTATCGGAAATGACTTTGGAAGAGCTGTGGGAGCTTTTCCCGATCTTCCTTGTTCCGCACAAAACAGAGTGGAAAAGCTGGTTTGCCGAAGAAAAAGCGCTAATCGAAGAACTTTTACCCGAGGCTCGGCGCATCAGCCATATCGGCAGCACGGCGATCCCCGGAATTTATGCGAAAGCGATCGTGGATATCCTGATCGAATTGCCGAAGGATTCCGATATGCAAAAAGCTGCAGATATTCTTCGGGCAAATGGTTTTATACAGATGTCCGCAGAGAATGGCCGCATTTCCCTGAACAAAGGCTATACGGAAAAGGGCTTTGCGGAAAGAGTTTTTCATCTGCATCTGCGCTTTTTGGGCGATAACGATGAGCTGTATTTCCGCGATCTCCTGCTCAGTGATGCCGGACTTGCGCACGAATATGAGGCTTTGAAATTATCGCTTACCGGTGATTTCAAGCATGATCGTGATGGTTACACGGCAGCAAAAGGCGATTTTATCCGCAGAAACACCGCAAAAGCCAAGGAATTTTTTAAAGAGAAATATTAAAATATAAGAGCGAGTGAATTTTTAAATATGCCCGCTCTTTTTGTATTGAAAACTAAACTTTTAAATGGAATATTTTTCAGTTCAGGGAAACAATCCCTCCGTCTTTTGCCAAGTGTTGCTTCGCAAACTCGGCAAAAGCCACCTCCGTAAGTTTTGCGAAGCAATACGACAAGTTTTGCGAAGCAATACTTGATTGCACAAGGGAGGGCAAGTATTCGCAAAGCGAAAACTCGGCGAGTTTGCGAGTATCGCTTCGCGAAACTCGGACGAGTTTACCTTCGGTAAACCTCGCGCGTTAGGCTTGAAACCTATCTTCTCAAAATAAACTTTTGACTGCAGGTTATAACTTCCCAGCAACCAATCTCTCTAATTGAGTATTGGATGCAGCGTCACCGCTGCTTAGACGCCGAAGAGAAGATCGCCATATGTCGGGAAAGGCCAGTAGCTGCGTGCAACGAGTATTTCAAGATTATCGGCAAAACGGCGGGCATTTTCCATTTCGGGAATGATGCTGTCACGGATCATCTCCGCACGTTTGATCGAGCTGCAAAGCCCGTCGCTTTCACGGAGAAGACTTTCAAGCCTGTCGGCACTTTCCGAAAGTGCATTGGTGTTTTCAAGAATTTTTTTCAGGGTTTCAAAGCCGCTGTCGCACATAAAATCAAGCCCGAGCGCTTTTTTGGACATTGCCGAACGGGAAAGAAGCTCTGCGTAAGCCTCTGCGGAAGGCAGAATATCGCGGCGGATCATCTCAAGCTCTGTGTTTGCCTCGATGCGCATCGTCATGCAGTAATTGTCATACATGATCTCGCTGCGGGAGACGATCTCTGTCTTCGAGAAAATGTTGTATTTCGAGAAAAGCGCAATGTTTTCCGCTTTGGAAAAATGCGGTAAGGCATCGACTGTCGTTTCAAGGTTCAAAAGACCGCGGCGTTCAGCCTCTTTTTTCCAGGCTTCGGTATAGTTGTTGCCGTTGAAAATGACGCAGTCGTGTTTTTTTAAGGATTCGCGCATGAGTGCATAGACTTCGGTTTCGAAATCTTCCGCTTTTTCAAGGCGATCGGCAAACTGCGAAAGAGCATCGGCAATGATCGTGTTTAAAATAATGTTCGGTTCCGCAACGCTCATCGAAGAGCCGACCATACGGAATTCAAATTTGTTGCCCGTAAAGGCAAAAGGCGAAGTACGGTTGCGGTCTGTCGTGTCTGCCGGGATGTTCGGGAGAACGTGTACGCCCGTTTCCATATCGGCAACATTTGCCGCACGGTATTCCGTACCGTTCTTGATCGAGGATAAAATATCGGTCAGTTCGCTGCCGAGGAAGATCGAAACGATCGCCGGAGGAGCTTCATGGCCGCCAAGTCGCCTGTCATTGCCCGCTGTGGCAACGGTAATGCGCAAAAGATCCTGATGTTCGTGTACAGCCTGAATGACCGCACAGAGGAAAAGCAGGAAGCGTGTATTCTTTTCGGGATGCGAACCGGGTCTGAAAAGGTTTTCACCGCCGGCTGTCGAAAGCGACCAGTTGTTGTGTTTGCCGCTGCCGTTGACGCCTTCAAAGGGCTTTTCGTGCAAAAGGCAGGCAAGACCGTGCTTATCGGCGATTTTTTTCATCAGCTCCATCGTGAGCTGGTTATGGTCCGTGGCAATATTGGCGGAAGAGAAGATCGGTGCAAGCTCATGCTGTGCAGGGGCTGCTTCATTATGCTGGGTTTTGGCGTAAACACCGAGCTTCCAGAGCTCTTCGTTCAGCTCGCGCATAAATTCCGCAACACGGGGTTTGATCGTACCGAAATAATGGTCGCCCATTTCCTGCCCTTTCGGTGCCATTGCGCCAAAAAGCGTACGGCCCGTAAAGAAAAGGTCACGGCGTTTTTTATACATTTCTTTATCGACAAGGAAATATTCCTGTTCCGCACCGACGTTCGGCGTAACAACACGGGTCGTATCATCCCCAAAAAGGCGCAGGATACGAGTCGCTTCACGGCTGACAAGTTCAGTTGAGCGCAGAAGCGGCGTTTTTTTATCGAGAACTTCACCCGAGAAGGAATAGAATGCCGTCGGGATGCAGAGGATGTTGTCTTTGATAAAGGCATACGAAGTCGGGTCCCAAGCGGTATAGCCACGGGCTTCAAATGTCGCGCGAAGACCGCCCGAAGGGAAACTCGAGGCATCGGGTTCGCCTTTGATCAGCTCTTTGCCCGAAAATTCCATCAGGATGCGTCCGTTTTTTTGTATAGAAAGGAAGCTGTCGTGTTTTTCAGCGGTAATGCCCGTCATCGGCTGGAACCAATGCGTATAATGCGTTGCCCCTTTTTCGATCGCCCAATCTTTCATGGCGTTGGCAACGGCATTGGCCACGGTGATGTTCAGGTCTCTGCCTTCGATGATCGTCTGCTCAAGTGTTTCATAGACATCACTGGGGAGTTTTTCCCGCATGACATCATCATTAAACACCATGCTTCCGAAAATTTCGTATATATTATTTGTCATAACTGCAAGATCCTTTCCCACTGTACAGGCGCAATTTTTTTGCGTTCACAGAGAAGTGTAATGAAAAATCGCCTTTTTGTCAATGAAAAAAACTGCTCTCGGCAGTCTTTTTCGCTCAATTCCCGAACGATATGGGGTATTCTATTTTATAATGTTCAGGAAGTCATCGTGACGGATGTAATGCGCATCGGGTAGCAATTCACGATGTCGCTTGCATAATCGGGGTTGTTTTTCATGTGGAATTCAAAGCTTGCATATTCCTGCGTTTCGTTATCGACGAGCATCATCGTTACAATATATGTACCGTCGCTGTTCATTATGTAGGAAGATACGCTTGCCGAAAGCGCCGAAAAATCTGCCCCTGTGAAGCAGAAGCTGCCGTCATTTTCATCATAGGTGACGTAATCGAGCCTTTTCGGGAAAGAAATCAGCTCATCTCTATCTGCAAAGCCGGCATGTAGAAGCTCCAATACAGACCAACCGGGAATCGTGACATCATAGTTTTCATCGACGACATATTCATCGCGAACGCCAACGCCCTGATTTGCCGCAATATAGAGGCTCATCCAGACAAATGCCGGGTTATCGGCATCGTATTCCGATCCCGTTGTCGCAACGGTTCGCATCAAAGCATCACAGATCGGCATCATTTTTTCCAGACGCTGCTCAACGATCTGCATTTTCATCTGCTTGATCTGTTCCGGTGAAAGCGAATAAACGGGTTCGGCTTCTTCACCGCTGACAACCTCGTTAAATGAAGGCGTTTCTGCCGTTTCTTCGGGTTTGCAGATCGCCATCGAAAAAACAACAGCCAGTATCACGACTAACACAGCAAGCGCTGCGATCATTCCTTTTTTCATTGCGTATTTCCTTTCGTCTGCCATTGCCATGGCGGCATATACCGTTTCTATTGTACCGTTTTTTCGCCTTTGTTTCAACATCACCGCCGCAAATTCACAAAACAGATAAAAAAGAGCCGCTTTCCCGAGCAACATTTTACAATTCACTTGGGCTCTGTCAAATTCTCGCCAATTACTATGTATTTTTTGCTTACATCCCGTCAATTTTTTGTGATATAATATTACAAGAGCAAAGAATAAATCCAAAAAGGATGGTGAGTATGTTTAAGGTTGATACGTACGTTGTTTACGGGACTGCAGGTGTTTGCCTCGTCAAAGATATCCGCAAGGAAAATTTCGGCGGAAGAAAAGCGGAATATTATATTCTGCAGCCGATTTTTGACCGCGATTCCATGATCTATGCACCGGTGGACAACGAAAAAGTGACCATCCGCAGCGTCATCGGCGAAGATGAACTCTACAGCCTCATCCATGAACTGCCCGAAAGAAAACCCGCATGGATCGAAAACGATAAGCTCCGCAACGAAACGTTTAAAGAAACTTTGCGAACAGGCGATATCCGCAGCATCTTTTTCATGCTGCACGACCTTTATCTGCACAAATTTGCACAGGCGGAAAAAGGCAGAAAGCTGCACATTGCCGACGACAACATCATGCGCTCTGCGGAAAACCTCGTCAACAGCGAATTTGCACACGTTCTGGGGCTTGAACCGGCGGATGTCGTGCCCTTTATCCTGCGGGAGGCTTTTCCCGAAAAATAAAAAAGACCGCTTGCAGTTTCTGTAAGCGGCTTTCTTTTTATTTCGATTTTTTGGAAGCATAGACCGCAGAAACAGGAACAGGACCAAAAATATGGCTGTCATGCGAAAAATTGCGGTTATCGCCCAAAATGAAGCAATGCCCTTCGGGAATGACGATCTCTTCCATTTCATAGGCGATCGCTTCGCCGAGGTATGGTTCCGTGAGTGCTTCGCCATTGAGGAAAAGCTTGCCATCGGAAACGGAAACGGTATCTCCCTCTGTCGCGATAAGGCGCTTGATGAGAAGCGGTTCACCATCGATCTTGATAATGACGATGTCGCCCTTTTTAATGAGCCCCGATTCGATACCGCCGATATGCCGGAATAATTTATTGCCAAGGAGGAGATCCCCATCATGATATGTCGGGTTCATCGAATCGCCGACAACGGTGATCGGTTCCGCAATAAAAAAGCGGACTGCCAAGGCAAAAACCAACGCCAAGGCAAGGCACGATACCCAGCTTAAAAACTCTTTCTTTTTCGGTTTTTCTTCCATAATGCTTCCTTATAAACCCTTGATTTCGGAAAAAGGCCAGACAACAAAGACCGCATGGCCGATGATCCTTTCCGCAGGGATCATCCCGATATTTCCCGAATGGCTGTCCTGCGAATTGTTGCGGTTATCGCCAAGGACGAAATACATATTTTCGGGAACAAGCCTTTCCGAAAGATCATAATCGATATCTTCGGCGATATAGGCTTCTTCCTGTGCAATGCCGTTGATCACAAGCCTGCCGTTTTCCACAGAAACGATATCACCGGGCATACCGACAACGCGCTTGATATAATAATTTTCATCCTCGGGGTATTTGACAATCAGAATTTCACCGCGCTTTGGCTCATGGGCGTTGATCTTTTCGACAAAGACAAATTCGCCGTTCAAAAGCGTCGGATTCATCGAATCGCCCTTTACCTGCACAAATTCATAGACATACATACGCAGAAGGACCGCAATAATGAGTGCAGATAAAAGATAGAGGAAAAATTCCAGCCATTCCTGTATTATTTTCTTTCTTTCCCGAAGGCGCTGACGATTATTCTGCGCTTTCATGGCCGATCGTCCTTTTATAGCGCTTGACGAAATCTTCATAGGGCAGCATAATAATGCGGCCGCAGTTTTCGCACTTCAGCTTGAAATCCGCACCGGTTCGCAGGATCTTCCAACGGTTTTTGCCGCAGGGATGCGCTTTTTTTGTTTCGATAATATCGCCGATCTGTACTTCAGGGCGCATAGTTTTCTCCTTTTATCAGCCGTTGATGATGATCTGACCTTCTTTGGGCGATCTGATGCCGTGTTCACGGAGTTTTTCCGCCATTGTGCGCGAAAGTGCGTTGATCGTTCCGAAGTGCGTCATCGGTGCAACGAGCATACCCGTGCGGATCGTAACGACACCGGGCTGTACTTTGACAACGCCCATGCTGACGACTTCACCGCGGACGTTATCGTGCGTATCCTTATATTCCTGTGCAGCCTGCCTTGCCAGCTCAATGACAAAATCAATATCCGCATCTGCCGTGACAAGCACATCAAACATCGCCATATAATTCTGGCGCGAATAGTTCGTGACCATTTTGATCTGCCCATTGGGGATCATGACAAGCTCTTTCGTGCCCATTTCAAGCTGCGTTGTGCGAAGAGAGATCTTTTTTACCCAACCGCTGATATCGCCGATCTTGACGAAATCACCGACGGCATACTGATCCTCAAGCAAAAGGAAAAAACCGTTTGTCACATCGGCAATGAGCGACTGTGCGCCGAAACCGATCGCAATACCGCCGATCCCTGCCGTTGCCAAAAGCGAATTGACGCTTGCGCCAAGACCAAGCTCATCGAGAACGAGAAGAACTGCCGTAAAATAGACCACGCATTTGACGACACCACGCAAAATCTGCGAAAGCGTTTGTGCTTTTCGTGTAATTTCCGGGTCGTTTTTGCGCTTTATATAGCGGTCAAAAGAGCGCCTGATGAGAAAACGCAGAAAACGGGAAACGACCTTTGCCAAAAGGATGATCAGGACGATCTGTATAAAAGCGAGCAGAATATCGACAATGATCGCATTTTCGCCGAAATGCCCTTCTGCCCAGACGGTAATTTTTTCAAGAAGTTTTTCCATATCGTATTCCTCCATCTTTTATTATACAACCTTTCCCGCCGCTTTCACAAGGGCACAGTGTATGCGAATCGTGAGCAGTGTGTGAATATTGTTTTCACCGGCAAATAAGATTTACAAATGAACTTTTTTGTATAAAAAAGCCGCTTTTGCATAGCTTTCCCAAGGGAAACATAGAATAAAAGAGCGGTTTTTCGGGCTTTTCGGCTTCTCTTATCGTGATTTATCGGTCTTTTCGGATTGCAACATGTGGTTTTTTTGTATATAATATATCCGTATGATTGGAGGAGTGTTTCCTCCGGCATATAATTTTTTGAAAAAGAAAGGAAAAAACGGCAATGGACAGTGATCCTTTGTTATGCACGATTTCAAAACAGCATATCGGCACGGGTGCACTTGTCGTTTTCTCTTTCTGAAACTGCGCCTCCGCCGACACGCCTAAAATCGTACTTGTTTTAGGGTGAAAACTATGATCAGTATTTACAGTACGGCAGTTAAAAACGAACTGCGAACACTTACGGAGATCGAACCCGGCAGCTGGCTCAGGCTGGTTATGCCGACAGAAAGCGAGCTCAGGCTCGTTGCGGAAAAAACAGGCGCACCGGAGGATTTCCTTCGCGCAGCACTTGACGACGACGAATCCCCGCGAATCGAAACCGAAGAGGAATATACCCTCATCATCGCCGATACGCCGATCGTCAAACCCGAAGGCACATCCTATATCTATTCGACAATACCGCTCGGCATCATCCTTTCCGATGATTATTTCATCACCGTATCCACAGAGCAGACGACGCTTCTTTCGGATTTTTCGGAAAAAAGAGTCCGCGGCGGCTTTGACACCTGCAAGCGCACACGCTTCCTTCTGCAGATCCTTTACCGCAATGCCGGGAAATACCTTTCCTATCTGCGGCAGATCGATAAGCAGAATGCACAGATCCAGGCGATTCTGGTCAAATCCATGAAAAACCGTGAGCTTCTGCAGATGCTCAACCTCGAAAAATCACTCGTTTACTTCTCGACATCGCTCAAGGGCAATGAGATCGTTTTGGAAAAACTGCTCCGCGGCAATATGGTCCGCAGATACCCCGACGATACAGACCTTTTGGAAGACGTCATCATCGACAATAAGCAGGCGATCGAGATGTGCGCAATTCACCGCGATATTACCGCAAGCACGATGGATACTTTTGCATCCATCATTTCCAATAACTTAAACATCGTTATGAAGCTGCAGGCGGCGATTTCCATTCTGATCGCTATTCCCTCTGTCATAGCGGGTTTCTGGGGGATGAACGTCCCTGTCCCATTTGAACATATCCCCTCCGCCTTTTATATCATCATCGGCGTGAGTGTACTCGCAACGGGGCTGATGGCGCTCTTTATGCGGCATAGAAAAATGTTCTGATCAATTCATTATCTGGAGAGACAATCATGAACGAAAAATTCGTTATCACCGGCGGGAAACCGCTTTCGGGAACCGTTTCCATCAGCGGTGCAAAAAATGCAGCGGTTGCGATCCTTCCGGCGACGATCCTTGCAAAAGGCGTCTGTACGATCGAAAATCTTCCGCAGATCTCGGATGTACGCCTGCTTTTAAATATTTTAAAAGAGCTTGGCGCAAAGATCGAGGTCATCGACACCGCAAGCGGAAGCATCCGCATCGATACCTCGGAAGTGAATACATGCCACGCAACTTCTCAGTTGATGACGAGGCTTCGCGCATCCTATTATTTTGTCGGTGCATTTCTTGGCCTTTGCAACGAAGCGGAAGCACTTCTTCCCGGTGGCTGTGCCATTGGCAAAAGACCGATCGACCTGCACATCAAGGGCTTTGAAGCGCTCGGCGCAAAGGTAGAGATCGAAAATGCTTCGCTTTTTGCCTCTGCAAAAGAGCTCAACGGTGCGGATATTTACCTCGATCAGGCATCCGTCGGGGCAACGATCAACATCATGTTTGCCGCATGCATGGCAAACGGCAGAACGACCATTACCAACGCCGCAAAAGAACCTCACGTCGTCGATGTGGCAAACTTTTTAAACCGTATGGGTGCAAACATCCGCGGTGCAGGAACCGATACGATCCGCATCCGAGGCGTTAAAAAGATGCACGGCTGTTCCTACAGCGTTATTCCCGATCAGATCGAAGCCGGAACCTTTATGCTTGCCGCTGCGGCAACGAAGGGTGACGTCATCGTACAGAACCTGATCCCCGTTCATATGGAAGCGCTGACAACGAAGCTGATCGAAATGGGCGTTGGCATCGTCCGTGGGGATGATTACATCCGCGTATTCAACGACAGAAGGCCGAAAGCCGTCAACATCAAAACTTTGGTTTATCCGGGTTACCCGACAGACCTTCAGCAGCCTGCCTGCGTATTCTTATCCATTGCCGAAGGAACGAGCACGATTTTGGAAACGATCTTCGAATCCCGTTTCAAATATGTCGAAGAACTCCGCAAAATGGGTGCAAACATCACCGTTACGGATAGGCTTGCTACGATCAAAGGCGTTCCGCAGCTCAAAGGTACATCCGTTCGTGCAACAGACCTTCGCGCAGGAGCAGCGCTTATCATTGCCGGTCTCATGGCCGAAGGCGAAACACAGATCTATGACATCGGCTATATTGACCGCGGTTATGACCATATCGAAGATAAACTTCTGGCTTTAGGCGCAGATATTCGCCGCACAAAAGTCGAAGATAACGAAGACGATCATCTCGAATATATTTATTAAGAGGAAAATCTTATGCTTACATACCGTATCAACGTTGCAGGCTGCGAAAGAGACCTGCCCATCTGTCCCTTAAACGAAAATCTCTCCATCGCCGGTTTTGTTATTTTCGGGGATGTTGAACTGACCGAAAAATCGGCTGCTGCACTCAATGCCAAAATTCCCGCACATGACATTATGATCACGGCGGAATCGAAGGGCATTCCGCTCATTCACGAAATGGCGCGTCAGCAGGGCAAAAACGATTATGTTTTAGCAAGAAAAGGCAAGAAGCTCTATATGGTTGACCCGATCGAAGTCACCGTTCGCTCGATCACGACAGACCATGTACAGAAGCTCTATATCGACAAGTTTGACGTTGAAAGACTGAAGGGCAAGCGTGTTCTTCTGGTCGATGATGTCGTCAGCACAGGCGAATCCATCGAAGCATTGGAAAAGCTCGTTGAAGCTGCCGGCGGAAACGTCATCGGCAAAGCGGCAATTTTGGCAGAAGGCGATGCAAAAGATATGGAAGGGCTGACCTACCTCGAATACCTCCCGCTTTTCACACCCGACGGCAAACCACTCTGAGAAAATATAAAAAGGAAGCGTAACCCGAACCGAAAGAACAGGATATACTTCCTTTTTTCATGAGATTTTGATATGAACGAAACGATCTTATTCGAAACCGTGACGAATCCGAAAATTCCAAAAGCGCTTTTTATCTTTCTCCTCATCATGTGTATCCCCTTTATTCTGACCGCTGTTTTTGGAAAAATCTGGTTTTGTCTTGTCTTTGCTATTGCGCCGATGATCGCTTATGTCAGTTATAAAAACAATAAGGGGATCAAAATCACCATCACAGATCAGCGGATCATTGCCTCAGGCGGAAGATTCGGTTCGGAAACAACCGTGCCGCTTTCTTCCATCATAAAAGTGACTTACTCCTTTTATGCCGTAGAGATCCTCCATACAAGTGGTGTGATCGTTTTATTATATCTATATCAACCGCGCGAAGTGCACCGAATCATCGAAAAGCTGATTTCTGCACAATAAGACCAAAAAGAGATACATATTATCATGTATCTCTTTTTTATTTATTTTACTTCGGTAAATTCACTCTTTATTTCGTTGCAGACAGGGCATCGCCAATCTGCGGGAAGATCTTCAAAAGCGGTTCCCTTGGCAATGCCGTTTTCCGGATCGCCAAGAGCTTCATCATATCGGTAGCTGCAGACATCACATTCAAATTTCTTTTCCATATTCCATCTCCTGTAATTTTTGTTCGATCATCGAAAATGCTTCGCCGATGTTGGTTCTGATCACAATATCGGCTTCACGATCCTGCGATGTGGCTGTTTTGTTCATCAAAGCGATCGTTTTTCCGCGGAAATAGTGGATAAGACCTGCCGCAGGGTACACAACAAGGGAAGTTCCGCCAATAATGAGAAGATCTGCCTCTTCAATCGCACGAACAGCGCCGCTGACGACCGCATCATCAAGCATTTCTTCATATAAAACGACATCCGGACGAATCATCCCACCACAGCTGCAGATCGGGTAGGGTTCTTCGTGCATTTTTTCCACAGAATATTCCTTTTTGCAGCGTGTGCAGTAGTTTCTGCGGATAGTGCCGTGCAGTTCAAAAACAGTTTTGCTGCCGGCATCGCTGTGCAAGCCGTCGATATTCTGCGTGATAACGGCGGAAAGCTTGCCCATTTGCTCAAGTTTCGCAAGGAAAAGATGCGCTGCATTCGGTTTTGCGGAAACGAGCAGCTTATCGCGGTAAAAACGGTAAAACTCCGTCGGGTTTCTTTTAAAAAAGCTTGCGGATAAAATTTCCTCCGGCGGATAGGCATATTGCTCATGGTAAAGCCCATCGACGCTGCGGAAATCTTTCAATCCCGATTCCGTGGAAACGCCTGCGCCGCCAAAGAAAACGATATTTTTGCTTTCCATGATCACCCGTGCGAGCCTTGTGCAATCTTCCATATATGCCTCCTTTTTTCTTCTATTATCCTTGCCGCAGCAAAATTTGTCAATGCTTGCGTTTCTTTGGGGAAAAAATTGCGGACTTTCAGAATTTATCCACATTTGGGGAAGTTATCCACCAAGTTATCCACATTCTCCATACGGTTTGTGGATAAAATGAGGATAATGTTGCCACAGTCCGCAAAAATGCCGTAAAAACGGCATTTTCCCACGGTGGATAAAGTGGATAGCTTTTACACCGTTTGTTGCGGTGATGACTTATTCTTTTGGTGAGAAGTTTTACGCCACCAAATCTTGTGGATAAATTCTTTTAACTGCCACAACGATGCGGATAAAGATTTGCTGTTTATTTGCAAAAAACTCCGAAAATGGGACTTATCCACAAAATTTATCTCCATTTTGGGATAAAAATCGTCAAAAAGTGCTTGCTTTTTCCCGCAGCTCCGAACGGTGATAATTCTTATCTCCGTTTGGTTCTTTCTGTGCCATTTGCAAAATTCGGCGAAATTTGGGGATTTTTTAGTTCGACATTTGGTGTTTTAAGGAGAAACGACAAAGCAGCACTCGATGAACGTTGCAGCGCTGAAGTCAGGTTATTTATAGAGAAACAATCCCTCCACCGCTAAAGCGGTTCCCCTCCCTTTACACAAGGGAGGCTTTATTTGTGCTCAGAATAAAATTTTTATATCAGGTTAAGAAATTGAGCCTATGTTTCACGTGAAACAACGCAAAGAAAAGATAGAAAGCATGTTTCACGTGAAACAACAAGGAATTTTAGCAAATTTGCTTATTTAAACTATCAATCCGTTTTCAACGAAAAACACCTCCCTGCAGGTAAAATCGATCATAAGGGAGGTGTAATTTTCTATTATTATTAACTAAAAGAACTATTTTAAAGACAGAACCGTCTGACTTCAGACTCATTCTTTTCAGATAACCTCAAAGAACTATCTCTCAAGACAAAACTGTCTGATTTCAGGTTATATCCTTCATCCTATCAATCTCTTCCATTGAAAATTAAAAGGCGACCAATGGTCGCCCTACAATTATTATAATATTTTTATAATTGACGGTTCAGATCGCCTAAAAAAACTATCTCCCAAGATCATTCCGTCTGATTTCAGTTCCTAGCTACTCAAGCAAAACTAAAAGAACTATCTCTCAATACAGTACGGTCTGACTTCAGGCTATATCCTTTATCCTATCAATCTCTTCCATTGAAAATTCGGTCAAGCATTTGGCTTGTGATTTCAGGCTATATCCTTGCTCTCCTCAATCTCTCGCATTGAAAAGTAAAAATTCGTAGAGAGATTGAAGCTGTTCGGCACTCGTGTATTCGATGCTCAGCTTGCCTTTCGTCGGACTGCCCGTAATGCGGACTTTTGTGTCCAGCTTTTCGGAAAGTTCACGCTCTGCAGCAACAAACTCCGGTGCATGGTATCTGGGCGCTCGTTCGGCCTTTTTGGTCTCTACGGGTGCTGCGTTCAAAGCCCTTGCTAAATCCTCTGCCTGACGGACGCTTAAACCATCGCTGATAATCTTATCGGCAGCTTCTTTGCGCATAGATTCATCTTCGACCATGAGGATTGCCCTCGCATGACCGGCGGAAAGACTGCCGCGCGCAACAAGCTCCTGCAATTCTTCGGGAAGAATGAGAAGCCTTAAAGCATTTGCGATCGCACTGCGCGATTTGGCAAGCCTTGCCGCAGCTTCTTCCTGCGTATAGGCAAATTCATCGATCAGACTGCGAATGGCCATCGCTTCTTCAACGGGATTCAAATCTGCACGCTGAATGTTTTCGATCAGGGAAAGCGCAAGACTTGTCTTTTCATCCGCTTCACGGATTGTGATCGGCACTTTTTTCAAGCCAGCGAGCCTTGCTGCACGGTATCTGCGCTCACCGGCGATCAGTTTATAGCGATCACCGACTTTTTTGACGAGAAGCGGCTGCAAAATGCCGTGTTCTTCGATGCTGCGCTTTAATTCGTCGAGCTTTTCCGCATCAAAATCCTTACGGGGCTGAGCGGCATCGACATCGATATCGAGAATATCCGCCTCTAAAACCGGCATTTCCTTCGTTTCTTCGTTTTTTGCTATTTCTGTATTGACATCGAGCAGTGCGCCAAGGCCACGGCCGAGTCCTTTATTCTTCATTGCCACTCTTCATTCCCGTCCTTTCGATAATTTCATCCGCAAGCGCGAAATAGGCTTCTGCACCGACGCATTTTGGATCATACTGCGAGATCGGCATTCCGTAGCTCGGCGCTTCGCCAAGGCGTACGTTCCTCGGGATCAGCGCATTATGCACTTTTTCGCCAAAGAATTTGCGGATCTCTTCGGCAACCTGTGTGGAAAGATTCGTCCTGCCGTCATACATCGTGAGGACAACGCCTTCGATCTCCAGTTTTTTGTTCAGGTTGCGCTTGACGAGCGAGATCGTATTCACAAGCTGCGATAAACCCTCCATGGCGTAATATTCGCACTGGATCGGGACAAGAATGCTGTCCGCTGCGGAAAGTGCATTTAAGGTAACGAGCCCCAAAGACGGCGGTGCATCGATAATAATGTAATCGTAATGCTTTTTGACGGAAACGAGCGCACGGCGAAGGATGGTCTCCCTTGCCATAACGGAAACAAGCTCGATCTCTGCACCTGCGAGGTCGATGTTCGAAGGAATGAGGAAAAGACCCTCTGTTTCCGTCGGAACAACGGCATCCTGTGCCGGAAGTCCGTTGATGAGGACATCATAAAGCGAGTGCTCGACCTGTCTTTTATCGATCCCGAGCCCTGTCGTTGCGTTTCCCTGCGGATCTGCATCGATGAGGAGGACTTTTTTGCCTCTTTCGGCCATGCAGGCTGCTGTATTGATGGATGTTGTCGTCTTGCCGACGCCGCCTTTTTGGTTTGCTACTGCTATGATCAATTTGCTATACTCTCCAATCCATGTCTTATTATAAAGGAAAGCGAGGAAGTTTACCATAGCAAAAAGAAAAAGATCATGAATTTCGGGCAAATAAAAAACCGGAAGCTTGTTCCGGTCAGTTATTTTTGTTTTTCAAAAGGGAAATATTCTTTTTTCGGTCGCGGATATAGCGGTGCAGACGGCCAAAATGCTTGAGAACGAGCTTTGCCCGAAGCGAAAACGGTCTCTCACGGAAGAAATATTTGTCTTCGATGATCTGTTTTTTCCCGTAATACTCGCGGAAAGAGCCGTCATAGATCGCTTTTTCGGCAAAAAGCTTGTCAAACTTCTTAATGCTGATCTTTCGGCCAAGACCCATGATATAGGTGACGAACTCGATGCAGATATAGGTATAGGGCACATAGAAATCGATCCCGATACCCGAAAGCATCGCCCCATAGGTATTATACAGGTAATCCTTGGCATGGCTGCGGATCTCTTCAAATCTGTCGCGGAGTTTTTTAAAATCGGCATCGGTCAGGCTGAATTCAAAGATCTTGATGCGGGTATCCTTGCCTTCTTCGCAATAACGGCCCGGTGTTTCCGTAATAAAACCGCCGTCATACGCAGGTTGATTGGCTTTTCTGCCGAAGGAATACATCGTTTTCAGGCTTTTATCGAAAGAAATTGCCGAATGGTTCAGCTCATAGCCCGTAAAAAAACGGATGAGCCTGCCGATTCCCGTATTCGTTCTGCTTAAAATAACATAAACTTGTTTCATTCTGTCAACATCCGATAAAGCGCAGCGATGTCTTCTGCAATGGCATCCGGTGCAGCTTTTTCAAGCTCACCCGGCAGTGCATATCCCCAGCGAACCGCTATCGAAGCGACTCCTGCGGCTTTTGCGCCCAAAACATCGTGGCTTTTATCACCGATCATCACGGTTTCCTCTTTTTTAGCACCAATTCGCTTTAAACATTCCTCGATCACATCGGCTTTTTTGATGCGGTCACCGTTGAGCTCACTGCCGCACTGCTCGGCAAGGTATTGATCAAGGCCGAATTTTGCTGTGATCTTTTTGGCAAAAACCTCGGGCTTACTTGTCGCAAGAGCGAGCGTTATGCCCTTTTCCTGTAATTTTGCCAGCATTTCGGGAATGCCCATGTACACTTTGTTTTCAAAAATACCGGTCGGTGCAAAGTATTCACGGTATTTTTCGACCGCTTCCAAAGCTTTTTCGCGCGGAAAGCCGTATCTTTCCATAAAGGAATCGACCAGCGGCGGACCGATAAAGGGCGTTAATGTATCTGTATCCTCTACATCGATGCCGAAATATGCGAGCGCATAGGCAACGGATTTTGTAATGCCCTCTTTCGGGTCGGTCAAGGTTCCGTCAAGATCAAATAATACTGTGCGATACATGTTATCCCCTTTTAAAGCTGATTTTTATCAGCAGACTTACTGTTTTTTAAATGATAATACGCTTTGGCTTGCCATTAAAGTGCATTCGGTATACTAAAGCCTTACTATTCAGATAGCGTTTAATAAATGACAATACGCTTATTTACTCAGAAAAAGTGAATTCGGCATATTAAGAATAGCTATTCAGACAGCGTTTATTAAATGATAATACGCTTTTTACTTAGAAAGAAGTGTGTTCGGTATATTAAAGCCTTAATATTCAGATAGCGTTTAATAAATGATAATACGCTTTCTATTTTGAAAGAAGTACATTCGGAATATTAAGAATAGCATGACGCATGGCTTCCTGTGCACAGACAGCGATCGTATCGACACTATCGCCTTCGGCTTCACCTGTGGCAAGTGCAAAGATCGTGTCGCCATCGTTCATCGTATGCACAGGTCTTATCGCACGGGCAAAGCCGTTATGCGCAACTTCGGCAACTTTATTGACTTCGGCTTTTGTCAGTTTTGCATTTGTGGCAATGACGCCGATCGTCGTATTTTTCCCCGTTAAATCGGCAATTTCTGCCTTTGAGAGAAGCCCGGATACGTCGAAGCTGTTCATAAAAAGCTTCTCTGTATCAAGGAAGCGCCCGTCTTTCTGCAAACCCAAAAGGATCTCCTTGCCGTCATAAATATCGCCGACAGCGTTGCAGACGACCATGGCGGAAACGATTGTTCCTTTGCCGGTTTTTACCGTTGCACTGCCAAGTCCGCTGCGCATCATATGCATCGGGCCTAAGGCTTTGCCAACGGTTGCGCCTGTGCCTGCACCGACGGAACCTTGCCTGTTTTCGGTACTGCTTGCCGCAAGAACAGCCTTTTTGCCGTCTTCAGCTGTTGGTCTGACTTTTGCCGAACCAAAGCCAAGGTCATAGATCACCGCCGAAAGCACGATCGGTACTTTTACCGCACCGGTATCAAGACCGATGCCCATTTCTTCGAGCTGATCCATTGCACCAGAAGCCGCTGCCAAACCAAAAGCAGAACCGCCCGAAAGCATCACGCAATGCGCGCGTTCGACCATTTTTCCGGGTTTGGTCAGGTCTGTTTCCCTTGTTCCGGGCGCTCCACCACGGACATCACTGCCGCAGACAGCGCCGTTTTTGCAGATGATCGCCGTGCAGCCGGTTTTATTTTCTTCGTCTGTATAATGCCCGACCAAAATACCGGGAACATCTGTGAGGTAACCGCTGTATGTCATTTATGCTTTTGTAATGATGAAAAGATCGGGGTTCAGACCACCGCAGGAGAAGGTATGTCTCTGCAGAATCTTATACCCATCCGGAATGACCGCTGCCATGAGCTTCTTATCATGCGTAAAGAGCATGGCGATGCCTTCGGGCTTGAGGACGGTCTTTAAATTATCGGCAAACTGGCGATAGAGATCTTCGTTATTTTCGTGGGAAGAAACCCTGAGGCCAAAGGGCATATTGCAGATGATCTCATCATACTGTTCGCGGAAAGGCGTTTTTGCGTTTTTGATGAGGAAGTGTGCGCCTGTGCGGGCAGCTTTTTCGTTTGCACGGGCTGCCTTCAGCGCATCCTGCGAAATATCCATACCCGTCAGCGACTGATAGCCGTGTTTTGCTCGCTCGAAAAGCATCGTACCCGAACCGCAGAAAGGATCGGCGATCTTTGCATTTTTCTTGAGATACGGAAGCGCAAGGTAAGAAACCGCTGCCGCTGCTGCCGGATGGATCGATGCGGGAACGCTTTCCACTTTATAGGAGAAGCGTGCATCAAGCCTCGAGGAAGGCGTCAGCATAACATGCACTTCGTTCTTTGCCGCCATGATGCGGATGAGGAAATTATAGGAAGACGGACTGTTGATAAAGCCGTTTTCACGGTTCAGCTTTGAAGCAAACCAGGAAGCGACCGTTCTCTTTTCGCTTTCGGGGAAATCCTGCACATCGATGCGGACGCGGAGCTTGTCCCCAAAAATACGCTTGCAGAAATCTGCAAATTCCTTTGTGCGGAGAATATCTGCAGCGCCTGCTGTGTCATAAGCGCTCTTATAATAGATCGAAGCATCATAGAATGTTCTTGCTTCATAAATTTCTTTGTAATTGGCGATCCCCGTTGCGGAAACACAGTTGGAAAGGCCTTTCATCGGCTTGGAGCTGATGCGGAGTGCCTGTAATTCGCGGACGGTTACGGCTGCAGACGGGCAATTTAAAAGGAGCATGTCCTTTTCGTTGATCCTTGGCCAGACGCTTTCCGCATCCTGAGAAAGTGCGGAGATCGCTTTTTCAAGTGCAGAGCGGCATTCCTCTGCGTGCTTGGGTTCTGCCTTCGGGTAACGGTAGGACTGCAGGAATTCGAGGACTTCTTCGGATTTGGAATTGCCGAGCGAAAGGATGATCGAAGGAATAACGAAAAGTGTTTCTTCGGCAACGAGTGTATCGAGAAGTTCTTCTTTCATTTCGACAGGTGCTGCACGACCGATGAGTTCAACGGTATTTTTGCGGAGTTTGGCATCTGCGCCCGAAAGGAGATCCACAAATAATTCGCGGTCTTCCAGAACGAAGCCCTTGATGATCTCTGCAACGGCAGGTGCTGCAGCCATATCACAAAGCGCACGAATATACATACGCTTTTCCTTTTCTTCTTTCATTGCGGAAACGATCGCACCGATACCCTTCTTATCTGCATAGGGCTTTAAGGCTCTTCTTCTTTCTGTCGGTGTGCTTTCGCGCATTTCTTTAATGATTCTTACAGCTTCGTTCATTTGATTTCTCCCATAATGACTTCGAGAACGGCCTTTGTGCCGTCAGACATCACGCTGTTTTTCATGGTCTTCTTCATTTCGGCAGCGTTTTCATGCAATTTTTTAATATCGGAAACGAGTCTTTCCTTTGTGATCTCATTCTGCGGCAATACCATCGCAAAGCCTTTTTCGCGGAAGTACTCTGCGTTTAAGATCTGGTCGCCTCTGCTTGCTTCAAGCGGCAGCGGAACCAAAAGCGATGGCAGGTTGAGCGCCAAAAATTCAAAGATCGTATTGGCGCCTGCTCTTGATAAAACGAGGTCAGAAAGCGCAAACAGATCGGGCAGTTCCTTGCTGATAAATTCATACTGGACATAGCCTTCTCTGCCGTCGAGTTCGGGGTTTAATTTGCCTGCACCACGGAGGTGAATGATCTCAAATTCGGCCAAAAGTTCATCGATCGCCGCATCAACGGCCCTGTTGACGTCAAGCGCACCCTGCGAACCGCCTGTGACCAGCAAAACGGGCTTTTCTGCCTTTAAGCCGGTGAAATCCTTGGCTCTTTCTTTATTTCCGCTGAAGATCTCTTCACGAACGGGCGAACCCGTAAGAACGGTTTTTTCTTTGGGCAAATGCTGCATTGCCGCTTCAAAAGAAACGCAGATCTTATTCGCATTGGGAATGCTCAGCTTATTGGCAAGACCGGGCGTATAGTCGCTTTCATGGAGGACGACCGGGATTTTCAGGCTTCTTGCCGCATACACAACGGGCACGGTAACGAAACCGCCTTTGCTGAATACGAGGTCCGGTTTTTCCTCCTTCAGGATCTTTCTTGCTTCGAAATAACCCTTCATGATCTTAAAAGGATCCTTTAAGTTTTCGATGCTAAAATAGCGGCGCAGTTTTCCCGCGCTGATGCCATAGCTGCGAAGACCGGATGCTTCTACGATCTCTTTTTCCATTCCGTTTCTTGCATAGATATATGCAATGTCAAAACCCTCTTTTTTAAGACCGGGGATCAGCGCAAGGTTTGGCATAACGTGGCCTGCTGTTCCTCCGCCGGTGAGGACGATTTTTCTATTGGGCATAGATATAAGCTCCTGTTCTGAAATTTGCCCATAAGTCGGCAAAATATCATCTTATAGTATATCATATGTTTGCGCCATGGAAAAGATATTTTTAATTTTCAATTTTAGAGATTGCGGAAAGTTAAGATACCGCCTGAAATCGGCAGTTTTATTTTGAGAGAAGGTTTTTTAGTTTGTGTAAACAAGCCCTCTCAGTCAGCAATGCTGACAGCTCTCCCAGAGGGAGAGCCAAGTTTTCACACATAGTTTTTCGTGGCAAGATCGAGGGATTGTTTGCTCAAAATTAAAATATTCCACTTAAATGTTTACTTTTCAATTTTAGAGATTGTTAAGAGGGAGGATATAGCCTGAAATCACAAGTATTGTTTTGTGAGAACGAATATCAGCTGCAACGTTTACCGAAGGTAAACTTGCCGAGTTTCGCGTCAGCGATACTCGCTTTCCCAGAGGGAGAGCCAAGTTTTTAAACATAGTTTTTCGTGGCAAGATCAAGGGATTGTTTGCTCAAAATTAAAATATTCCACTTAAATGTTTACTTTTCAATTTTAGAGATTGTTAAGAGTTAAGATATAGCCTGAAATCACAAGTATTGTTTTGAGAGAACGAATATAACGAGTTTCGCGTCAGCGATACTCGCTTTCCCAGAGGGAGAGCCAAGTTTTCACACATAGTTTTTCGTGGCAAGGTCGAGGAATTGTTTACTCAAAATAAAAAATCAAACAAAAAAAGGCGATCCACGACCGCCTTTCTCCTCTTTTTTCTTATTCATTCATGGCTTTTTCCAGCGCAAGGGCGAGCTGATCTGCACAGGAAGTCGTGTTTCTTCCGCAAAGATTGCCTTTGAGCCTTGCGATGACATCCTCCGCTTTCCAGCCTTCGAGTATCTTACCGATCGCTTTTAAATTGCCGTTGCAGCCACCGACGAAGGAAATATTTGAAACGATGCCTTCTTCCAGATCAAAATTGATCATGCTGGAGCAGGTTCCCTTTGTTTTGTAATGATATGTCATTTGTGTTCTCCTTAAAATGTTTTCCCTTAAATATGGAAACCGCCGTTGACGGCGATGACCTGACCCGTAATGTAGGAAGCGCCCTCACCCGAAAGGAAAAGCACAGCCTCTGCGACTTCCCTTCCGCCGGCGATATAGCCCAAAGGAATTTCCTCTGTCAATGCGGAAAGCTCATCTTCGCTGTATTGTGCGAGCATATCCGTTTTGATCACACCGGGCGAGACAGCATTGACCGTGATCCCCGAAGGGGCAAGCTCTTTGGCAAGCGCTTTTGTCAGGCCGATAAGCCCTGCTTTTGATGCGGAATAAGCAGCCTCCATCGATGCGCCTTCTTCGCCCCAGACAGAGGCAATATTGATGATGCGCCCAAAAGCCTGATGCCGCATAAGCGGTTCGGCAGCCTGCGCTGTGTAAAATGCGCTTTTCAGATTGGAAGCAAAAACTTCTTCGAGTTCCTCTTCGGAAACATCGGTGAAAAGCTTCGTCTGCGAAATGCCTGCGTTATTGACGAGGATATCGATTCCGCCAAGCTCTTTTTCCGCCGCTTCGATAAGCGAAAAAGCTTCCGTGCGTTTGGAAACATCGGCACAGAATGCCTTTGCCCAACCGCCGTTTTCACGGATCAGGGCAACGACTTCCTCCGCAGCTTCTTTATTTTTTTTGTAATTCACAAGAACCGTATAGCCGTTTTTCCCGAGCAAAAGGGCGATCTCTTTGCCGATCCCACGCGATGCACCGGTAACGACGGCTCTTTTTTTGTTTTTCATAAAATTCCTTTTTACTGTTTCTTGCCTGTCTTAACTTTTCGATCTCTGAATTTTAAAGATATTGAGCAAATAACTTAAACTTGATAAAGATTGTATTTTGTCCCCAAACCTCTATCTTCTCAATCTCTTAACTTTAAAAGACAGTTGGTAAATAGCTCAGGCTTGATAAGGACTATATTTTGTCCCCAAACCTGACTATTACTCATCTCTTAACTTTAAAAATTCTTCGAAGATGTTGATTTGTGCGCTTTCGGGCATTCCGTCGAGGCAGCCCATCTTCTTTAAGGTGTCGATAACGGAAGAAGAGATCTTTGCCGTTTTGCGGATATCCTCAATCGAATAGATCTCGCCGCGTTCGACCGCTTCCGCAAGAGAGATCGCCGCTTTTTCACCGAGCTGCGGAACGGAGATAAAAGGCATGCGGACGCCTTTTCCTTCAACGCCGAATTTCTTTGCCTGACTCTTTTTCAGGTCTACAGGCAGGAAATAGTAGCCGCGTTCATACATTTCCAGCGCACATTCGAGGATGCCTGCAGTGACCTGTTCTTTTGCGGTGGCAGTTCTGCCCTTCGCTTCGATCGACTGCAGTACGCGCAGAATGCCTTCTTTGCCGTTCATGACCATCGAAGCATCAAATTCATCGGCATGGATGGTGAAATGCGTTGCGTAATATTCCGCCGGATAATGCACCTTGAAATAGGCGATTCTAAGCGAAATGAGGTCATAAGCAGCAGCGTGTGCCTTCGGGAACATATATTTGATCTTTTTGCAGGAATCGATGAACCATTCTTCGACATTCGCTTCGCGCATGGCAGCTTCCTGTGCAGCCTGGTTCTTTTCCTTGCCTTTTGCCCACTTGCCTTTACGGACGCTTTCCATCGTAAAGAAGGCCATTTTCTTGTCAACGCCCTTTAAAACAAGGTAGTTCATGATGTCATCTCGGGTACAGATACAGCTCTTGAGCTCTGCGATACCGTTTTTGATGAGGTCCTGCGCGTTGCCGTTCCAGACGTCTGTACCATGGGAAAGACCGGAGATTCGGATCAGCTCGGAAACGGTTTTCGGCTTTGTTTCGACGAGCATCTGACGGACGAACCTTGTGCCGAATTCGGGGATGCCCAGAGTTCCCGTTTCGATACCGCGGATCTGTGCAGGCGTAATGCCCAAAGCCTCCGTCGAGCTGAAAAGGGAAAGTGTTTCCGGGTCATTGACGGGTACTTTGATCGGGTCAACACCTGTTAAGTCATGCAGCATACGGATCGAAGTCGGTGTATCATGGCCAAGGATATCGAGCTTGATCAGGACATCGTGCATGGAGTTGAAGTCGAAATGCGTTGTGATGGAATCGGCATTGACATCATCTGCAGGATGCTGGATCGGTGTAAATTCATAAATTTCGCGGTTTTTCGGCACGATAACAAGACCACCGGGGTGACGGCCTGTCGTTCGCTTTGTTCCCGTAATGCCAGAAGCCAGGCGTTCGGTCTCGAGCCTCGAGAGTTCCATGCCACGTTTTTCCGCATATTTTTTGACCATACCGTAGGCGGTGTTATCCTGTACGGCGGAAATCGTTCCCGCACGGAAAACATAACCCGTGCCGAAGAATTCCTCGACATATTTGAAAGCGAAAGGCTGATAATCGCCGGAGAAGTTGAGGTCGATATCGGGAACTTTATCTGCATCGAGCCCCAGGAATACTTCAAACGGGATATCAAAACCGTCTCTTTCCATCGCTGTTCCGCAATGCGGGCAATCTTTCGGCGGCATATCCGGTCCGCAGCCGTATTCGGTAACGTCGATATCAAAATCGGAATATTTGCAGTTCGGGCAGACATAATGCGGCGGAAGCGGATTGATCTCCGTAATGCCAAGAGCATAAGCGGCAAGCGAACTGCCGACAGAACCACGGGAACCGACAAGGTAGCCATGATCGTTGGAATTTTCAACCAATTTCTGCGCGATGTAATAGAGCATGGAGAAACCGTGGCGGATGATCGGCCCCAATTCCTTTTCCATACGCTGTTCAATAAATTCCGGAAGAGGATCTCCATAGCGTTCGCGCATACGCTGATAGCCTCTTTCACGGATGTATTCCGCTGCACCTTCGATCTCGGGCATGGCGGTTTCTTTCGGGAAAAGCTGGATCGGTTCCATCATTTCCGCAATTTTATTCGTATTTTCGACGACGACTTCCATCGCTCTCTCTTCGCCCAAATAGCTGAATTCCTGCAGCATTTCGTTTGTCGTGCGGAAATAGAGCGGTGCCTGATCATCGGCATCTTTGAAGCCCATACCATCCTGTACGATGCGGCGATACTGTTCATCTTCAGGGTTCAGGAAATGGCAGTCCGTTGTGGCAACGGTCG
>SVGZ01000002.1 GCA_015056045.1 Clostridiales bacterium
ACCCGCTCTGCGCTACCAACAATGGTACCATTCTTGGTGAATGGGTCAGAGATAACTGGGAAGGCAAAGTAGACAAGTATGTTCGTTTCTCCAACCCCGAATGGCCCCCGATCCTCCAGTCCAGAACTGAAGGCGGCTGGGACGCTTTCTGCAAAGTTCTCCCCGAATATGCTGATAAGAAGGACGAAATGTACAACGAAGTATTCGATAACAATGACTCCCTCATCGCTCAGCAGAACGTTCGTGACTGGTTCACAAAGCAGGATGACGCTGTAACATCCGCATGGATCTCCCTGTCCGACAACTCCATCCAGGTTGTTGTAACAGAAATCGAATCCCTCGGCAAAGCAGCTCAGTCTGTATGTGTATCCAACGACTGCACACAGGTATTCCTTGAACAGCTCATCGTTAAGGGCGAAGAAACCTGCTGGGTTTCCTCCCTCAACTTCAGACCCGACAACTATGGCAAAGGCCTTGTTAAGCTCGCTGAAGACCTCGTAACAGACGCTGATTCTGTTCCTTACATGACAAGCTTCGAACTCCCCGGCTGCAACATCAGCAACGTTCAGGAAATGTTCCCCGAAAAGTATGCTGAAGTAACAGCTACAATGTAATCGAGCTTAGGATTTATTCTAACTGATTAACATTATGACAAGGGTCGTCACCTTTCGTCATAATGATGAAAGATGACAAAGTTCCATAATCGCAGCGGAGCGGCATAAACCGCTCCTGCTGCAAAAAACAATGCTTAAAGATTTTATATGTTATGTCCGAAAAACATAACGACAAAAAGTCGGAAATATGCTTTATTAACTGCTCGCTTTGTGGGCAGTTTCTTTTTTTGCAAATAAATTACAAAAAATATTGCAGAGATTTTAAGAAATTGCTCTTTGTAGAAGAAAAGCGTTTTTTGGTCATGGTTTAAAAATGAAAGAAATACAGGGAAAAACCGAACAGGATAAAAATATATTGTTTACGAAATAAACTGATCCGTATTATTGGAAAATATACAAATCGGAAACAAATCGATATATCTTATTGTTCCGAAATAAGAATAAATTACAAAAATATAGTAAAATTGATGCTTATACGATAATATTGTTACAATTTATGTTTTCTATAAAAAGAAACAAAACGATATAATACAGTTGTCGGGTGGGAAACCTCCCAAGAACTTTGATAATCGCATATAGATACTGGGTCAACATTATTTTAGGAGATTAGATAATGAAGAAATTTTTATCCCTCATTCTCGCTCTCGTAATGGTATTCTCCCTCGTAGCTTGCGGCGCTAAGACAGAAGAAGCTCCTGAAGAAGAAGCTCCCGTTGCTACAGAAATTCCCTCCGAGGAAGTAGAAATCGTTACAGGCGACACAGTAGAAGAAAACGCTGAAACAACAGACGCACTCACACTCATTGGCTACACAGTATCCCAGGAACCCGAATTCCAGACCCGCGTTCGCACAGGCCTCCAGGCTGCTTGCGACGAAAGAGGTTATGAACTGAAGATCGGCGTACACGGCGGCGACACAACAAAGCAGAGAGCATTCGTTGAAGCATTCATCAACGCTGGTGCTCAGGTATGCATGGACTTCGCTTCCAACGCTGAAATCGGCGCAGCTCTCGCAGAACTCTGCGACGCTTCCGGTGTCTTCATGGTTGGTATCGACGGTGACTACGGCGAACCCGCTTTCTATTTCGGCACAAACAACCCGCTCTGCGCTACCAACAATGGTACAATCCTTGCAGAATGGGTAAGAGATAACTGGGAAGGCAAAGTTGACAAGTATGTCCGCTTCAACAACCCCGAATATGCTCCGATCCTCCAGTCCAGAACTGAAGGTGGTTGGGATGCTTTCTGCGCAGTTCTCCCCGAATATGCAGACAAGAAAGATGACGTTTACTGCGAAGTATTCGTAAACTCCGACTCCCTCATTTCTCAGCAGAACGTTCGTGACTGGTTCACAAAGCAGGACGACGCTGTAACATCCGCTTGGATCGCTCTTTCTGACAACGACATCATGGTTGCTGTTACAGAAATCGAATCCATGGGCAAGGATAAGCAGACCGTTTGCGTTGGCAACGACTGCACACAGGTATTCCTTGAACAGCTCATCGTTAAGGGCGAAAACACATGCTGGGTTTCCTCCCTCAACTTCAGACCCGACAACTACGGCAAACTGCTCGTTAAGCTTGCAGAAGACCTCGTAACAGACGCTGCTTCCGTTCCTTACATGACAAGCTTCGATCTGCCCGGCTGCAACATTACAAACGTTCAGGAAATGTTCCCTGAAAAGTATGCTGAAGTTACAGCTACAATGTAATTTAGCTTAAGGAATTATTTCTTAAACATTTGCAGTAATTAAACGACCTGCCGGAGCATAAAGCTCCGGCAGGGAATATCATAAACCCAAGTATTTATATGTCACTAACAGACAAAAGAACAGTGGAAGATGATCTGCCACTGTCCCCAAGACAAAAACTATTACCGCCTGAATGGGCGGTCTTTTTTTATGTCTTTATTTTAACGCCGGCGGATATAATTTGCAAGATTTGCTTTTGCAGGCCGGATTGCATCGGATCCATGCCGGTTTTTGCCTTTGCAATGGCATTTTTTGCCCGATCAGACAGGAATAATTTTATAAAGCGCAAAGAAAAATAGATCAAAGTCATAATTTATTCCAATAAATATTACGGAAATATTACAGAAGTATATATAAAAGTAAATAAAATCGAATTGAAAACGAAATAAACAAGATCGTGCAAAAAGAAGTAGTGCGATCAAAAAATGCCTGAATGGTGGGAAATTTTGAAAATGATCTTGAAAATGTTAAAAACGGATACCGAAAGCGGCATAAATTGTTCGTTTTGATCCGTTTACAAAATATTGAAACCTGTAAACGAAATGAAAATGGAAAGACAACTGATTTCCGGTCAAAACAGCAATTTAATACAATTTCGAAAAGATTTTCATTGAAAAATGCAAACAACTTGTAAAAGTGTTTCTTTTTTGTGTTTGACGGGAAATCCTGCAAAAATTATAATAAGCACGTGCTTTGAAAGAAGCGCAAAGAACATTTACAATAGAATACAGACTCCAAATGTGCGGAATACTTTATATTGGAGATTAGATAATGAAGAAATTTTTATCCCTCATTCTCGCTCTCGTAATGGTATTCTCCCTCGTAGCATGTGGTGCTAAGACAGAAGAAGAAGTTTCTGAAGCTCCCGTTGCTACAGAAATTCCCTCCGAGGAAGTAGAAATCGTTACAGGCGACGAAGTAAAAGAAAACGAAGAAACAGTTGATGCACTTTCCATCATTGGTTACACAGTAAACCAGGAACCCGAATTCCAGACCCGTGTTCGCACAGGCCTCCAGGCTGCTTGCGACGAAAGAGGTTATGAACTGAAGATCGGTGTTTATGGCGGCGACACAACAAAGCAGAGAGCATTCGTTGAAGCATTCATCAACGCTGGTGCTCAGGTATGCATGGACTTCGCTTCCAACGCTGAAATCGGCGCAGCTCTCGCTGAACTCTGCGATGCTTCCGGCGTTTACATGATCGGCGTTGACGGCGACTATGGCGAACCCGCTTACTATTTCGGCACAAACAACCCGCTCTGCGCTACCAACAATGGTATCATCCTCGCTGAATGGGTTAGAGATAACTGGGAAGGCAAAGTAGACAAATTCGTCCGCTTCAACAACCCCGAATACGCTCCGATCCTCCAGTCCAGAACTGAAGGCGGTTGGGATGCTTTCTGCTCCGTACTCCCTGAGTATGCTGAAAAGAAAGACGAAGTTTATGAAGAAGTTTTCGTAAACGCTGACTCCCTCATTTCTCAGCAGAACGTTCGTGACTGGTTCACAAAACAGGACGACGCTGTAACATCCGCTTGGATCGCTCTCTCTGACAACGACATCATGGTTGCTGTTACAGAAATCGACTCCATGGGTAAGACAAAGGACACCGTTTGCGTTGGTAACGACTGCACACAGGTATTCCTTGAACAGCTCATCGTTAAGGGCACAGAAACCTGCTGGGTTTCCTCCCTCAACTTCAGACCCGACAACTACGGCAAACTGCTCGTTAAACTTGCAGAAGACCTGATGACCGACGCTGAATCCGTTCCTTACATGACAAGCTTCGATCTCCCCGGCTGCAACGTTACAAACGTTCAGGAAATGTTCCCTGAAAAGTATGCTGAAGTAACAGCTACAATGTAATTGGGCCCAGGATCTGACTTTTAAAAACTAAAAATAAAATCTGCCGGAGCGCGACCTCCGGCAGATAAATACCACCCGCATTGGAATCTGTATAAGAGAAAAACAAGTAACACTGCATTTTACTGTCCGAATCCGTTTGGGCAGTTATTTTTTTATCATTGTAGCATATTATTTGGCATTTTTACCTGTCTGTGGAAAATACTTTTTTAAGAATTCGAGGATCATGGCAAAATCGCTCTTTGTTTCGCGTGTTCCGTAGAGGATATAGGCATGCCACATGCCGGGTTTGATCTGCAGTTTTGCGCTGCATCCGGCTTCGGTAAGCTTTTTATAAAGCGTTTCGGCATCGCTTAACATGACTTCATCACCGCCGACAAAGATGAGCGATGGCGGCATTTCATGAAAATCGCCGAAAACAGGCGAAACATAGGGATCTGTTTTATCTTCGGCATAAAGCGAAGCATAAAACTGCAGCCTTTCCTTGGAAAGCGAAGGGTCACGCTCTTCATTTTCCGCATAAGATGTGCCTGATGCAGTAAGATCGACCCACGGAGAAATCGCAATGATCCCTGCCGGCATGGGCATATTTTTTTCACGCAGCTTCATGGCAAGCGCATAGCAAAGACCGCCGCCTGCAGATTCACCGCATAGAATGATCTGATCGCCCGTATAGCCCGAACGCAGGAGAAAAGTATAGGATTCAAGAGCATCTTCCAAAGCCGCAGGATAGGGATTTTCAGGTGCTAAGCGATAGGCGCAGCAGAAGCTTTTGACCTTATTTTTGCTCGTTAAAACGGTCGAAAAACCCCTTGCATAGTCGATATTGCCGGCACAATAACCGCCGCCGTGGAGATATAAAACGATGCCGTCGAGTTTCTGTTGTTTCGGGGCGATCCATTCGCCGATGAAATCCCGAAAAACAACGGTTTGCGCAACGATTCGGTTTTTGCGGATGCGTGCCATGACTTCGCCCAAAGCGGCCTGCGCTTTGCGTTCGACTTCGATCTCTTTATTCTGTGTGAATGCTTTGAAAAGGGAAAGCTGGATTTTGATAAGTTTCGTAGAAATAGCCATCATTAATTCATGAAAAAATGTCCGCTGAAATTGTGCGAAAGTGCGTGTTCGTATATTTTTCTGTAATCGGATGCGAGTTCTTCTTCCGTATAATTTCCCGAAAGAGGAATATAGAGAAGATCGAAATCAACATCATAGACAAAACTATGCAGATTTGTTGCGACCGCACCGTTTTTCAGGTAAAAATCGCGCCGTTTGATGCGCTTTTCTTGTTCAACGGCATCTTCTGCCATTGCGGGCGATTCGATCTCGATGATCATCGCACGAAGCTCTTTGTTTTTCAGCAATTCTTCACGGATCATTTGGAGATAAAGGCTGCCATAGCCTTGCCCGCGGAACTGCGGCTCAACGGCAAAATAATCGAGCATACAGCAGCGCCTGTTTTCCGAAAAGAGATAGCTTGCATAAAGGAGGCGTTCGCTTTCCCGAAAAAGACCGTTGATGAGCAGCCTTTTATCGCGGTCAAGGCGAAGAAAATCTTTGTATGGGCGAACCTCCGGCAAAGGAAAATCACGCAGGATGCATTCCTTATGCAGAGTTTCAAATTCTTTCAGGTCGATTTGTCGAATGTAAGTTTCCATAATGCTATGATAACGCAGAAAGCCTGAAAAAGCAAAAGTGATTTATAAAAATACCGCACGCAGCCGTTCAAGCGCTTCAGGAACTTTTTTCATGTCAATACCCGAATAATTGATGATGACGGTATGTGCATAGTCATCCGCGGCAAGCTTGGCATAGCCGGACATGAAAGACAGGCGAATACCGGCTTTTTCGGCAAGGGAAGTGACCTCACGGTCGCTTTTTTTCGTATTGATCTTCAGGGAAAAATGCAGCCCCGAATCGTTTTCGATGAGCTTGATATATGGCGCAAAAGGGCTTTCCAGAATCAGGCGGATAAGCTCTTTTCTCTGTTCCCGGTAATGCTTTTTCATGCGGTTCAGATGCCGCTCGAAATAACCGCCGCGAATAAACCTGGCAAGGGTATATTGCTCAAAGCTCGGTACCGTACAGGAATAGAATTGCAGTTTTTCGCGGAAGCGCTGCATGAGGCTTTCGGGCAAAACCATATAGCTGATGCGGATCGACGGAGCGATCGTTTTGGTATAAGAATTCATATAGATGACTTTTCCCATGAGGTCGATGCTTTTCATCGCAGGAAGCGGTCTGCCGGTGATGCGGAATTCGCTGTCGTAATCATCCTCGATGATGTAGCGATCATTTTTTTCCATTGCCCATGCGAGAAGCTCTTTTCTTTTGGCGGTTTGCGTGACGTATCCTGTGGGAAAGTGGTGTGAAGGTGAGATATGAAGGATATTTGCGCCGCTGTTTTGGAGCTTTTCTATGGAAATACCGTCTTTTTCAACAGGAATGTGGGTAACGGTGATCTGGTTAGCTGCATAGACTTCGGCGATTTTGCTGTAACCGGGGTCTTCGACTGCGCAAGTGGAATTGCGCCCCAAAAGCTGTGCCAAAACATTATAAAGAAAATCCGTTCCTGCGCCGATGAGGATGTTTTCGGGTGAAACTTCGAGCCCACGGAGTCTGTATAAGCTTTCCGCAATGGCTTCACGCAGCTCAACAACACCGCAGGGATCGGCAGCGCCAAGGAGCTTTTCACGGTCTTCGCCCGATAACACTTCACGCATCAGCTTTGACCAGACGGAAAACGGAAAAACCGCAGGATCGGGCTGATTTTTCCTCAGGTCAAGAAAAACGGAAGAATCACTTCTTTTCATTGTTTTTTCTTTCGTAAAGTTCCTGTTTTCCGTGGAAATAGCGGGGATTTCGCTGACAAAATAGCCTTTTTTCTCGATGCTTTCGATGAAGCCTTCGGCAATGAGCTGTGCATAGGCATTTTCGACGGTGACTGTGCTGAGCTTCAGATGCTGTGCGAGCGTTCGCTTTGAAGGCAGTTTCCCCGAAAGTTTTCCCGAAAGGATGTCTTCACGGATAGCACGATATAAAAGAAGATATAAAGGCTGACCTGTTCGTTTTTCAAGATCGTATGTGAGCATGGATACTTCCTTTTTTTGTAAATCTGGTATTAAAAATATCGTGCAAATTGGATATTTTCATCATACCAATTTATACTATAATATATTTCGTAAGGCTTGGCAAGCAAGGAAAATACAGGCCTTTTGGAGTTTTTGATGGACAGGAAGACAAACAAACTGGTATTGACAGCGCTTTTTGCGGCTCTGATATGTATTTCGACGATGGTGATCACGATCCCTTCGCCGATGAACGGCTATGTGAATTTAGGCGATGCTTTTGTTTTGCTCGCAGGCTGGTTCATGGGGCCTTTATATGGCATGGCGGCAGCCGGTATTGGCTCTGCATTGGCGGATATGCTCCTTGGCTATATGCATTATGTTCCGGGGACTTTCCTCATTAAAGCGGGCATGGCACTGATCGCTTCGCTCTTTGCAAAAAAGAAAAAGCGTGGTATGATGGTCATTGGCGGCGCTTTGGCGGAAATCTTCATGGTGATCGGCTATTTTATCTATGCAGCCTTTATTTTAGGCGAAGGAATGGCTGCTGCGGCAAGTATTCCGGGGAATATCATGCAGGGGATTTTCGGGCTTGTCATGGCGATTTTGCTTAAAAGTGCAGCCGAAAAAAGCGGTTTCAGAGAAAAATTTTTATAAGATACAGGTGAAACATATGGAAAAGGAAAGAGTACAGGAAAGTTTCCTCATGGAAGCTGTTCGTGAAGCGAAACAGGCAGCGGAAGAGATCATCGAAGCGGCAAAACTGAAAAAAGGACAGATCTGCGTCATCGGATGCTCAACAAGCGAGATTTTAGGGCAGAAGATCGGCAGTTATTCCAGTCCCGAAACGGCAGAAGCGGTTTTTCGTGCGATCCACGATACACTTTCGGAAAAAGGCATCTATCTTGCGGCACAGTGCTGTGAACATTTAAACCGTGCGATCATCATTGAGAGAGAAGCAATGCCTTTTTATGAGGAAGTCAACGTTATTCCACAGCCGAAAGCAGGCGGTTCTTTCGCAACGGCGGCGTATAAATTCTTTAAAGATCCGATCGCGATCGAAGAAGTCAGAGCAGATGCAGGGCTTGATATCGGCGGAACACTCATCGGTATGCACCTCAAAAAAGTAGCCGTTCCCGTTCGTTTGTCCGTTAAAAAAGTCGGCAATGCAATGCTTTTGGCCGCAAGGGTCAGACCGAAATTTGTTGGCGGAAGCCGTGCGGTTTATAACGATGCGCTTTTGTAAGAATACAGTAAAACCATGTGAAAAATGTTGATTTTGCATGGTTTTTCGTTTATATTAAAGGTAATGATTCCAGTTACCAAAAGGAGAAAATTTATGGACAGAGCAGAATTAAAAGCAAGAGCTAAGGCACAGCTCGGCAACGGTATTTTCCAGAATACATGGCTTATGGCAGCACTTGTTTGCTTCATTCAGGGCGCGATTATCTCTGTAGCAAGCTCGTTCCTGGCAATCGCAAACATTGTTCTTGCAGGCCCGATGGCATATGGCCTCAGCGTTGTTTTCCTTAAAAATGCACGCGAAGGCGGAGAAATCAAGATCGAAGACCTTTTCGCAGGCTTCTCCAACGATTTCCTGCAGATCTTCCTGATGGGTCTCCTCCAGAGCCTCTTCATCGCTCTTGGCAGTGTAGTTTTCGTTATCCCGGGTATCATCGTTTCCATGGCGCTTTCCATGGTTTGGTACATCAAGATCGATCATCCTTCCTACACATGGAAAGAAGCTTTTGCGGCAAGCCGTGACATGACAAACGGCCGCAAGATGGAGCTCTTCATCCTGAGCCTCAGCTTCATCGGTTGGATCCTCGTTGGTCTTCTTTGCTTCGGTATCGGCATCCTTTTCGTTATGCCCTATATGAACGCAACCATGGCACAGTGGTATCTTGCCAACAAGCCTGCAGAAGTCGTTCTCTAAAAATTAAGCAGCTAAACCATCCTTTTCCATAAGGATGGTTTTTTATTGCCATAAAACAGCATGATATTTGCTTGTAACCAATGGAAATCTATTATATAATGAAATTACAAAATCACTACTACATAATTTATTACGGAGGAAACGATGAACAAGGTCGATTATATCATTCGCCAGGAAAAACTCAAGAGAGCTAAGCTTGCCCTTTTAGCGATGCAGAGACAGAGCTGGGAACAGGGCACGGCTATGCAGGCATTTTATGAACAGGGCGACATGGATGTTGTTATCATGATGGCAAAAGAAGCGATTTATCGCGCTGTACCGGATGGACGTTGTGCAACAGTCGGCACCATGAACGCCGTAACAGACCCCTGCAGCGTTGGTGAAGCTCTCCTGCACTGCTACGAAGCGACAGGTGATGAATATTTCAAGACCGGCCTTGATAATCTGATCAACTGGGCGATCAATTTAGCACCGAAAAATGCAGACGGCATCATGTATCATTTCGATGATATGAACCAGATGTGGATCGACTCCATGTATATGCTGCCGCCGTTCCTTGCTGCAAACGGCTATTATGATGAAGCTTTAAAGCAGATCCGCGGTTGGTGGGATCTCCTTTTCGTTCCCGAAGCTGGTCTTTTAGGTCATATGTGGAACGATGACAAGAAGGATTTTGAAAGAAAGCTCCGTTGGGGCACAGGCAATGGCTGGGCAATGGCAGGTCTTTCCCGTGTTATCGCCATGCTTCCCGAAGAATATGCCGATGCAAAGGCTGAGCTCATCGAAAAAGCAACACTCCTTATCAATAATGCACTCCCGCTTATGCGTGAAGATGGTCTCTTCCATGATATTCTGGATGATGACACAACTTTCCGTGAAGTTAACTTTGCACAGATGTGCGCTTATACGATCTATCGCGGCGTAAAGGCCGGCTGGCTTGCTGAAAGCTATATCGAAAAAGCCGAAAAAATGCGTATCGCCGCTGAAAACCAGATGGATGAATATGGCCTGATCCAGAGCTGCTGCGGAGCTCCGACATTCGATTTCCCCGGTGTTTCGCCCGAAGGTCAGTCTTTCTATCTCCTGATGGAAGCTGCTTACGAAGATTACCTGAAGTAAGAAATACAGATCACAAAAAAGGCGTGCATGAAAAAGATGCACGTCTTTTATTTTTAATCAGAAAGGAAAATGTGATGAAACTTGTTTTTATCATCGGGAACTCAGCCGTTGGGAAAATGACGGTCGGGCAGGAACTGGAAAAGATCACGGGGCTCAGGCTTTTCCATAATCACATGATCATTGAGCCGATTTTGCAGATCTTTCACGATTTCCGCATTGACCTGATCAACGAAATACGGGAACTTATCTTTCGCCGCTTTGCCGAAACGGATAACGAAGGCATGATTTTTACCATGATGTGGGCGTTTGACGAACCCGAAGACAGGGAATACGTCGAAATGGTTAAAAAGATTTTTGAAGATCAGGGCGGAGAAGTTTATTTTGTGGAACTTACTGCACCGCAGGATGTCCGTCTTTTGCGGAACGAAACGGAAAACAGGCTGAAAAACAAAGCTTCGAAGAGAAATCTCGAGTTTTCGCGCAATTTGCTCATCAAAGGCGACGCCGAACACCGCTTTGAGAGCTTGCCCGGAGAGATCCCTTATGAAAACTATATACGCATGAACAACAAAGATCTTTCTGCAGAGGATGCGGCGAAATGGATCAAAGAATACTTTGTGCTATAAGAAAAACAGCTTTCCCGAAAAGAGAAAGCTGCTTTTTGTTTATACATTAAAGACCATAGATCGCGCTGTATTTCTTTTCGAGATAATCTGTGAAATAGTGCGGATCAAATTCTGCGCCGACAACACTTTCGAAGAGCGGCTTCGGGTCATACATGCAGGCATGACGATAGATCTTTTCTGTCAGCCAATCGACGATGGGCTGCAGATTGCCTTCGCGGACGAGACCGTAAACATCGAGGTCTTTTTCCATGCAGGCGAGGAACTGTGCGCCGTAAGCGGAGCCCAGAGCATATGTCGGGAAATAACCGATGGAACCGCTGCCCCAATGGCTATCCTGCAGGCAGCCTCTTGCATCATCCGGAACATCGACGCCCAAGTATTCCTTCATCTTTTCAGCCCATACACGCGGCAGATCGCTGACCTTGATCTCGCCTTTGATGAGCGCTTTTTCGATCTCGTAGCGGACCATGATATGAAGCGCATAGGTAAGCTCATCTGCCTGAATGCGGATAAGGGAAGGCTCGCTCTTGTTGACTGCGAGGTAGAAATCATGTGCGGTCTTGCCCTGCATCTGTTCGGGGAAGAGTTCGCAGACTTTGGGGAAGATCAGCTCACAGAAAGCTTCGCTTCTGCCGATGATATTTTCAAAGAAACGGGACTGGCTTTCGTGAATACCCATGGAAACACCGCCGGATAAGCAGGTGTACTGGTATTCATCGCCGCAGTTTAATTCATAGGTTGCGTGACCGGATTCATGAATGACGGAATACATGGAGTTTGTCAGGTCATTTTTATAGTAATGCGTTGTGATGCGGACGTCATTCTTGTTGAAATTGGTCGTATAGGGGTGTTCTGTTTCGCCGATGGTGCAATGGTTTCTGTCGATGCAGAGGACTTCCATAAGGTAATCGGAAAATTCCTTCTGTTTATCGATCGGGAAATCGCAATGGAGGAAGCTGTCATCGATCTGTGTTTTTTCTTTGATCTTAGCGATCAGGGGAACGATCTTTTCGCGGAGTGCTGCGAAGAAAGCGTCTGCCTGTTTCTGGTCAAAGCCGCGTTCATACTGATCGAGCAGGGTATCCATAACATCACCTTCGGGTTTGTAGTATTTAGCGAATTTGATATTTGTTTCGACGATTTTTTCAAGATACGGTGCGAAAGATGCAAAGTCATTGGTGTTTTTTGCGTTCTTCCAGACTTCGCCTGCTTTGTTTAAGTGTACCTGATAAGCGGTAAATTCGTCTGCAGGGATGCTTGCGGTGTATTCGCTCGAACGGGCAAACATTTCGACTTCTCTTGCCTGCTGTGCGGAAAGCTCATCCTTATGGGCAAGGAGATATTTGACAAGTTCTTTTGCTTCGTCGGAAGTTTCGATCGCATAAGCAGCTTCGGAAAGGATGCCAAGGCTGATGCCTCTGCCTTCGCCTGTTCCGGCGGGAGCGACTGTTGTTGCGTCGAGGTGCATAACGCCCATAGCGTGGTTATAAGCGTGAAGTTTCAGCTGAAGATCACGAAAAGCCTTTACGGCGGTCTGTAAATCCATGATTTCCTCCAAATTATTTCGGTATTGTTATTATTAGTATATCATTTATTTTCCGATATGGAAAGCCACTTTTTATCTGAGCTCGATGACGTTTACAGAGTGTGCTTCAAGGCAGACGCTGCCCGTGAAGTTCTGCCATTCGCCGGTTTTGATGCCGACTTCATCTCTGCCGATATCGTTATAGGAATCAACAGAAGGACCGTTCAGCGTATGGATGCGGTATTCCGAAACTTCATCTTCGATAATGGAAAGATCGATCGTCTGAGCCTTTTCGGGGTCTTTATTGACCGCTGCGATCGCATAGCCGCCTTCGCCATAGGTAACGACGATATCAACCGCATCGACTGTCTTTCTGGTGCCACGGTCAGTACCGCAAAGCTTGGGCACATCTTCGCTCCAGATATCGAGTACATTTTCCTTTAAGAGGTTTGCATAAAGATCAAAGACATAGTATGTCGAACGGAGAACGATACCGTTTTCATGCGTAAAGATGGCACCTCTTGTGTTGACGATCGGAGAGAAGCAAGCCATGCCGACGATATCACAGTTTCTCATGCAGGTATTGAGGAAAGCTGCGGAGAAGACAGCATCTGCCATGGTGTAGATGGCGTTGTTGTCGTTGATATTGCGCGGAGCAAGGATCTGATTCTGATAGAAGTCTTCATCTTCATGGCGTTTGGGTTCTCTGTTCCAGATATCCATGAGGTTCGGATGATACCATCCACGGAGGTTCCATTCGTCATAGGCGATCTTGATCTTCTTTTCAAGGCCGCAGGCTGTGAGGTAAGCTCGTACACGGTCGATAACGCCGCTGATATCTTCGCCTGTTCTGAGCATTGCCGTATCATAATCAATATAGGTAACGCCATCGGGTGTGAAATCCCAATAGCTGTGGATAGAGATCCAATCGAGGTACTGCCCCGCTGTACGAAGGAGGTTCAGGTTCCAATCAAGATCATCGATCGAAGCTGCGGAAAGCTCCAATGTCGGGTCTACACGCAGCATCATTTTTGCGGATTCACGGACGAGTCTTCCCCATTCTTCTGCATCTTTGGAACCGATTTCATGTCCGCCCCAGTTTTCGTTGCCGATACTCCAGAACTTGATGTTATGCGGATCTTCGAAACCATTTTCAATTCGCTCTTTGGCAAAAATGCCCATATTGCGGAGGTTGCAGTATTCAACCCAGTTGCTCATATCTTCGGCTGTGCCTGTTCCTGCGTTTGTGCAGATATAGGGAATGCAGTCCAGCTTTTTGCAGAGTTTGGCAAATTCATCTGTACCGAAAAGGTTGGATTCTTCAACACGCCAAGCCTTATCATAAGTCGGGATGCGCTTTTTGCCAACGCCATAGTGCCAATCATATGCGGAAACATAGCAGCCACCGGGCCAACGGATAATCGGTGTCTGTACTTTTTTCATCGCTTCAAGGACGTCTGTTCTGAAACCATCTTCATCTGCAAATTTGGATTCCGGATCAAAGACGCCGTCATAAACCTGTCTGTGGAAGTGTTCAAGGAAGTGCCCGTAGAGCATTTTATCGGCCTGACCAATAAGATTGGTTTTCTTAAATGTTATTTTCACACGAATTCTCCTTCTCGGTTTGGTGGGATATGCTCATTTTATCCAAAAAGAAGAGAGCAGGCAATAAGACTGCTCCGAATTGATAAAAAAATGTAATAAAAAGCAATAAATTTACAAAAATCCCCGAATGAAGCGCATCACTCGGGGTATCATTTTTATTTGTTTTCTTTTCTTAATTTTTCTGCCAGGATATGAGGATCATCCTGCCAGGGTCTTGCCTTGACATAGTCTTTGAATTCATCGCGATAGGAGAGGATCTTCATATCTCTTTCGATGGAGCCTTCACTGCCCATTGTGAGGAAGCCGCCGTCTACCATGTATTCGCTGCCGGTGACATAGGAAGCATCATCGGAAAGCAGGAAGAGTACGGTCGAAGCACATTCAACGGGTTCGCCGAGGCGCAGAAGCATCGTTTCACGGCTGGAACCAAAAGCTCTTTTTGCTCTGTCTTCCGGGGAAACATCGGGCTCTGTCATGCCGCGTGTGGTGACTCTTGTCCAGATGCCTGCGGGGCTCATTGCGTTGATGCGGATGTTGTCTCTCGCATAGTTGAGAGCAGCAGCCTTTGTCATCATGCCGACGCCGCCTTTCAGTGTGTTATAGATCCACATGCTCTGTGCGATATGGCCGGAGATCGAGGAAACGTTGACGATAGCACCGCCGCCGATCTTGATCATTTCCTTTGCGGAATTATCGATCATGCGTGCATAGTTCAGGATACCGTTTGTGAAGCCAAACATCCAGTCATCTGTTGTGACCTCTCTGCCTTTCATAACGAAGGGGAAGGCATTGTTGACGAGGTAATTGAGTTTGCCCCAATATTCAACTGTCTTATCGACGACGTAGTGACAGAATTCTTCGCTGCCCATATCGCCCTGGAGATATAAAACCTTGTTTTCAAGGCCTTCTTTTTTCAGGTCTTCGATGAAAAGATTTGCTGTTTCGGCTTTTCTGCCGGTGAAGGTAACGTTTGCACCTTCGCGGACGAGTTCTTCAACGATGGATCTGCCGATACCTGTCGAACCGCCGGTTACGATAGCAACCTTATCCTTGAATCTATCCGGGACGGGTTTTCTTGTGCGAATGAAAATGTTGTCTGTGTTGTAGTTTGCGAAGTCGTAATTCTTGTTAAAAAACATTGTCGCCGCTCCTTTGAACAAGTTGTAATGCGTTATGATGTATAGGAAAAATTATTTCTTTCTGCGGAAATGAAGCTCGCCCGGGGGTGTAATACCATAGCGTTCTTCACGGAGATGCAGCATCTGCAGACCGCCCTGACTGCCCGCAGTAATGAAACCGCCGTCTACCATGAATTCTGTACCGGTGATATAGGAAGCATCATCGGATAAGAGGAAAAGCGTTGCCGCTGCACATTCGACGGGTTCGCCTGCGCGGTTGAGCATGTAGCCCTTTGTATTGAATTTGACGAAGTTGCGTGCATCTTCGTTGGTCGTTCCTTCTTTCAAGAAGAAACGCATGGTCTGTCTTGTCCAGATATGCGCCGGAGACATGATATTGACGCGGATATTATCACGTGCAAAGTCCATCGCCGCCGATTTGGAAAGCATATTGACGCCGCCTTTCATGGAGTTATATGTCCAGTTGCCCTGTGCGATATGCGCAGAGATCGAAGAGACGTTTACAATAGCACCGCCGCCGACTTTGATCATTTCTTCGGAAGCGAAGCTCATCATGCGTGCATAAGCGAAAAGACCGCCGTTGAAGATCGTCATAAAGTCTTCTGTGGTGAAGTTTCTGTCTACCATGACGAAGGGGAAAGCGTTATTGACGAGGTAATCGACTCTGCCGAAAGCTTTTGCGGTTTCATCAACGGTTTTGTGGCAGTCTTCTTCTTTGGACATATCCGCCTGAATGAAGAGGTAGCCCGAAAGACCAAGGGAATCCAGATGTTCAATGGCAGCTTTGCCTGTTTCGGCTTTTCTGCCGGTAAAGGAGACCTGACAGCCTTCTTTCAAGAGTTCTTCAACGATCGCAAGGCCGATACCCGAAGTACCGCCTGTAACGATGGCTGCTTTTCCGGAAAATCTGCCGGGAATGATCTCTCTAGATCTGCGGAGGACCGTATTCATTGTGATCGGCGCTTCGTAGTTGAGGTCGCGGTTTATATTGAGTTCGTAATTATCTTTCATTCTTTCGTATCCTCCGGGTAAAGTGCAGGGTAATAGCTTGCGGGAATGCTGCCCGGTTTTGTCGTTGAGTAACCGTTGCCGTGGCTAGGTTCAATGCCATAGACGCGTTCATCACGGTAGCTTTTGGAAAGCGCACCCTGACTGCCAAGCGCAATGAATCCGCCGTCTACCATGAATTCCGTTGCCGTAATATAGGAAGCATCATCGGAAAGCAGGAAAAGCGTTGCCGCTGCACATTCAACGGGTTCACCGCCGCGGTTCAACATATAGCCTTTGGCGGTATATTTGACGGATTCTCTGCGTTTTTCGTTGGAAGCAGAGCTGAAGGATGTTCCCGGTCGCATGGTTCGCCTTGTCCAGATATGCGCCGGAGAGACGATATTGACGCGGATGTTATCCCTTGCAAAATCCATGGCTGCGGATTTGCTGAGCATATTGACGCCGCCTTTCATGGAATTATATGTCCAGTTGCCCTGCGTAATATGTGCAGAGATCGAGGAAATATTGACCATAGATCCGCCGCCGACTTTGAGCATTTCATAGGAAGCGAAGCTCATCATGCGTGCATACGCCATGAGACCGCCTTCAAAAATGCGCATCCAATCATCTCTTGTGAAGTTTCTGCCGACCATGATGAAAGGGAAGGCATTATTGACCAGATGATCGAGTCTGCCGAAAGCTTCAACTGTCTTATCGACGGTCATGCGGCAATCCTCTTCCTTGCTCATATCAGCCTGGATATAGAGGAAATCCGTAAGCCCCATTGCGGTCAGTTCTTCGGAAATAGCTTTACCCGTTTCGGGGTCTCTGCCGGTAAAGGCGACTTTTGCACCTTCTTTTAAGAGTTCTTCGACGATCGCAAGACCAATGCCAGCGGTTCCACCGGTAACGATGGCGACTTTGCCTGCGAAACGGTTTTCGATCGTTTTTCTTTCGCGGGAAAGAATGGTATGTGCGTCGATCGGCTCATCATAATTGAGGTCACGGTTGATGTTTAATTCATAAAGATCTCTCATCTGTCAACCTCCTTATTGAGCTTTTCGAATAATTCAGGGTAATGGGAAGTCGGCTTTGTGAATTTTGTGCCTGAATAATGCCTGCCGTAGATCGGCTCTAAGGAGTATTCACGCTCATCGCGGAAACCCTTATCGATCGAACCCTGACTGCCAAGCGTCAGGAAACCTGCATCGACCATAAATTCACTGCCGGTAATATAGGAAGCATCATCCGATAAGAGGAAGAGCGTTGCTGCTGCACATTCAACGGGTTCACCGCCGCGGTTGAGCATATAGCCCTTTGCCGTATAGCGGATCGAATCACGGACCTCATTCGGATCGGGATGATTGAAATCGTTTTTGGTCTGTCTTGTCCAGATATGCGCCGGAGACATCAGGTTGACGCGGATGTTATCTCTTGCGAAATCTTTTGCCGCAGAGTTGGAAAGCTGACCGACGATGCCCTTCATTGTGTTATAGGTCCAGCGCCCGCCCTGGGTAATATGACCGGAAATAGAGGAAACATTGACGATAGAACCGCCGCCGACTTTGATCATATGCGGTGCAACGAGCTGCATCATCTGTGCATAAGCAAGAGGACCGCCGATAAAGCTCCTGTACCAAAGTTCGTTATCGAGGTCGCGTCTTGTCGAGCCAAAGGGGAAGGCATTATTGACGAGATAATCGATCCTGCCGAATTTTTCTGCCGTTGTTTCGACAGTGCGGATGCAGTCTTCTTCTTTGGAGGTGTCTGCCTTGATGAAAAGGTAATTCTTCAATCCCTGTGCATCGAGGATCTCTTCGGCTTCGATTGCTGTTTTTTCGTTTCTGCCGGAAAAAGCAACAGCACAGCCTTCTTTTAAGAGCTCTTCCACGATCGAAAAACCAATGCCCGATGTTCCGCCGGTAACGATGGCTACTTTGCCCTTGAAACGATCGGGGATCGCCTTTCTGCTGCGGGAAGTGATCGTTTCCGGTGTCTGCGGAATATCGTAATTAAGGTCACGATTGATATTCAGTTCGTATAAAGTCTGATCCTTATCCATCATCATTGCCTTATTTCTTGTTCTTCATATGGCGTTTGCCAAGGTGATCTTTGATATCCCAGCCTTCGGGGGTATCTTCAAATGCGGTCGGGTATTCGCCGAAAAGCTCGGGATAATCGCGCTGCGGTTTCTTAAAGAGTGTTCCGGAATGACCGTCGCCATGCGTATGGGTAATGCCATAGACATGATGGTCGCGGAAGCCCTTATCAACACAGCCCTGACTGCCTAAGGTCAGGAAGCCGCCGTCTACCATAAATTCGCTGCCGGTGATATAGGAAGCGTCATCGGAAAGCAGGAAAAGGGTAGCTGCTGCACATTCGATGGCTTCGCCTGCACGGTTTAACATATAGCCTTTATTCGTATAGCGGTAGTGCGCACGAACCTGTTCGGGTGTTGCTTTTCTTGCGCCCGTAATGCCGCCGTTTGTACGTCTTGTCCAGATATGCGCCGGAGACATCAGGTTGACACGGATGTTATCTCTTGCGAAATCCATTGCCGCGGAACGGGAAAGCATGCCGACGACACCTTTCATCGTGTTGTATGTCCAGTTGCCCCATTGTGCGATATGGCCGGAGATCGAGGAAACGTTGACGATAGCACCGCCGCCGTTTTTTACCATATATTCCCCACAGAACTTCATCATACGCGCATAGGAAAGCGGACCGCCATTAAAGGCACGCATCCAGACCTCGTTATCGATGTTGCGCTTTGTCGAATCGAAAGCAAAGGCGTTGTTGACAAGGTAATCGATCTTTCCGAAGGTTTCATAGGTGCGGTCTGCGATCATGCGGCAGCTTTCTTCAAGAGCGGTATCTGCCTGAATGAAGAGATACTTTTCCTTATCAAAGCCCTGTGCCTCGAGGTCGATCAGGACCTGTTTGGCTGTTTCAAGGTTTCTGCCTGTGAAAGCGACGCTTGCACCTTCTTTTAAGAGTTCCTCGACACAGGAAAGACCAATGCCCGAAGTTCCGCCGGTAACGATAGCAACTTTGCCGTCAAAACGATGCGGAATGACATCTCTTACTCTCGAAGTGATCGTTTCGATCGTGATAGGTTTTACAAAATCGAGGTCGCGGTTGATGTTGAGTTCTTGTAAGTTTTTCATTTTTCCAGATGTTCCCCAAAAAGTTCAGGATAATGTTCAACGGGTTTCTTATGCATTGTGCTGCCCCAACCATTGCCGGGGATCCAGTATTTTTCTTCATAGAGGCGTTCATCGCGTCTCGGCATATCGATACCGCCCTGACTGCCCATTGCGATAAAACCGCCGTCTGCAAGGAATTCCGTACCGGTGATATAGGAAGCATCATCGGAAAGCAGGAAGAGAGTAGGTGCTGCCACTTCGACGCATTCACCGCCGCGGTTAAGCATGTGGTTCTGACCTGTGAACTTGATGCTTTCGTATTCTTCATCGGAAAGTTCATGTTCAAAACGGCGTGTCATGCGTTCTGTCCATGTATGTGCAGGGCTGACCTGATTGATGCGGATGTTATCGCGGACGTATTCAAGAGCTGCGGATTTTGTCATCATGCCGACAGCGCCTTTCATGACGTTATAGGTAAAGAACTGAGGCTGTGCGATATGGCCGGAGATCGAGGAAATATTGACAATAGAACCGCCGCCGACTTTTTTCATTTCAACGGCACAGTTTCTGATCATACGCGCATAGTTGACAGGACCGCCGAAGAAGCATTCATACCAATCCTCTGTTGTGACAGCGCTGCAGGTGCGGCTCATCATATTGAAAGCATTGTTGACGAGGAGATCGACTTTGCCGAATTTGGCAACGGTTTCATCGACGATCTTCTGGCAGAATTCTTCGTTTGCCATATCGCCTGCCAGATAGAGGCAATCTTCAAGGCCTTCTTCTTTGAATGCTGCGATCGTAGCATCGCCGACAGCCTGTCTTCTGCCTGTAATGGTAACTTTTGCGCCTTCACGGAGGAGTTCATATGCAATGGAACGGCCGATGCCTGCTGTACCGCCGGTAACGATAGCTACTTTGCCCTTGAAACGATCGGGAAAAAATTCCCTTGTACGGGACATGAGTGTGTTATAGGTAATTTTTTCAGTATAAAAACGGTCTTCGTTTATATTTCTCGGTATCATATATTACTCACCCTTTTGGATGTTTTTTTTCGAAATCAAGCTTGTGCGGCTGCTGCCGCACAAGCAGAATTCTTAATTATTTTTCTTCATTATCGACGCTTGCCGGGTTCTTATAGACAACTTCGATGTCGTCTTTATGGTGGCGCGGTTCATCGCCGTCATGAAGATCTTCGAAGGAATTGCGGCCAAGGATGATCGATTTTCTGTAATCGAGTCCATAGACTTCCATATCCCTTCTGGCTTTATCGACAGCGCCCTGATTGCCAAGGGCGATAAGGCCGCCGTCTACAAGGTAATCGCTTCCGGTGACATATGTCGCATCATCGGAAAGCAGGAAAAGAGCAACGCTGGCACATTCAACAGGTTCGCCTGCACGGTTGAGCATATAGCCGTGGCTTTCGGATTTCATATGCTTACGTCGTGCTTCTTTGGTGCCTGTGATAAGATCGCCTGTTGTGACTCTGGTAAAGATCGTTGCCGGAGAGAGTGTATTGACGCGGATGTTGCTGTGTGCAAGGTCGATCGCGGCATTTTTTGTGAGCATATTGACAGCGCCTTTCATCATGGAATAAGTCCAGAAATGAGGCTGTGCGATACGCCCGGAAATGGAGGAGATATTAACGACTGCACCACCACCGACCTTACGCATATAAGGAACGCAATTCTGAATCATGCGTGCATAGCCAACGGGACCGGTAAAGAAAGCTCTTTCCCAATCTCTTGTCGTTGCGTCGAGGCCTTTCATAATGAAAAGGAAAGCGTTGTTGACAAGATAGTCGATGCGTCCCCATTTTTCATAGGTCTTTTCTGCGATCTCGCGGCAAAATTCTTCGCTCATCATATCGCCTGCAAGATACATGACTTCTGTCAAGCCTTCTTTTGCCATTTCGGCAACGGTCTCTGCACCTGTCTGCGGGTTTCTGCCGGTAATGGTTACACGGCAGCCTTCTTTCATAAGTTCCTCTGCAATGGCTCTCCCGATACCGGCAGATCCACCGGTAACAATAGCAACTTTACCGTCAAAACGATGCGGAACGAAATTCCTTCGGCGAGAGATGTATTCTTTGGTGATCAGTTCGTCGTAGTTAAGATCTCTGTTGATAAAAGAAGTCGTTTCCATTAGCGTTGTCAGTTCTTATATTCGTCCTGTTTTTCTTCTCTGGAGGGCATACCCTGCGGGCTTAATGTGAGGTTGCCGCCGTCTACCATGTACTCTGTGCCTGTGAGGAAGGAAGCTTCATCAGAAAGCAGGAAGAGGCAAGGACCTGCAACTTCAACCGGCTGGCCGCTTCTTTCGAGGAGTTCGTAAGAAGGACGGTTCTGCAGGAAGACAGCAACTTCTTCGTCTGTCATATCGACAAAACGGCGTGTTGTGAGCTCGGAAAGGATGTTGCCCGGGGAAAGTGTGTTGATACGGATATTGTCAAAAGCATAGTCCATAGCTGTGCAGACTGTGAGCATATTGACAGCGCCTTTTGCACTGTTGTATGTCCATCTGTCGGGCTGACCGATGTGTGCAGAGATGCTGGACATATTGACGATGGAGCCGAAGCCGGCTTCTTTCATGTGTTCTGCGCAGAGCTGGATCATCTTTGCATAAGCAAAGGGACCTGTTTCGAAAACTTCGAGCCAATCTTCGCGTGTAGCGTCTTTGCCCTTGGATGTGAAGGAGAATGCGTTGTTGACGAGATGGTGAACGGTTCCCCATTTTTCAACTGTCTTTGCAACGATTTCTTCGCAGAATGCTTCGCTTCTCATGTTGCCTGCGAGGAACATGACTTCAAAGCCCTGTGCCTTCATTTCAGCTTCAGCTTTCTTGCCTTTTTCTTCGTTTCTGCCGGTGAAGCAGACTTTTGCACCTTCTTTGCAGAGCTCTTCGACGATAGATCTGCCGATGCCTGCGGAGCCGCCTGTAACGATAGCGACTCTGTCTTTGAATCTGTCGATTACGGGTTTTCTGGTTCTCCAGAAAATCTTGTTCATATCAGCCATGTTAAGAATGTCCTCCAAAGTATGCTGAAAATATTTAACCGATGCCGTACGAAACATCGTTTATTTTTTCACGATAAAAATCAAAAGTATGTGCGCATCTTGCGCGGTGTTCCGCCAAAATCCGCATCGCAATCCGTAAATTGGGACTTTTTACACGAGGCAAAAAGTCCCATCGGAATGATTTAGTTGTTAGTTGATCTTAATAGCAGACACCGGGGTCTGTCATTTCTTTTAATTCGTTGTACAGATCGTGCATAGTCTTGAAATAAGACTCATCCGGTCTGAAGTTCGGGTAACGGCAGTGAGCTGTCTTGAAGATGCCGCGTTCAACAAGGATGCGCTTTTCGCATTCATTGTAGGAACCCTGAACAGGTGTTTCGTATTCGATCATGGAAGCCATCTTGAGGTAGATGTTGATCGCTTCTTCGCGCTTGCCTTCGTTATAGAGGTTGATAACTGTTGTGAAGGGACGAACGAATGCGCATCCGGGCATGATGCCCTGGCCGCCAGCATCGTAAACACCGATAAGGTTTGTACCGCCCATACCGCAAAGCAGCTGAACATCTTCACCCATCATTTCGTGTACGCTTCTGATCATCTGAACAGCGCCCATCGGGGGTTCTACTTTGATGTAGAGTTCGTTCTTGACGCAAGCCTTGATGTCCTGGAAATCCTGGGGTGTAAGGGTTGCACCGCCAACACCGGGTGCATACTGAACGATGAAGGGAAGGTCTGTTGCGGAAGCAACTGCCATGACGTGGTTCTTTACCATTTCGGGTGTGGGTTTTTCGAAATGGGGCGGGAAGTTCATCAGAGCATCAACGCCGAGGTCTTTATATAATTTCGCATCCTGAACTGCCAGGTATGTGGAGTTGCGTGTAACGGAAGCGATAACCGGAACTCTGCCTTTAGCGGCTTTGAGCGTTACGCTGATCATGTTGCGCTTCTCCTCGTCGGAGAGCATGTAGAATTCTGTGCCTGTACCGAAAAGCGTAACTGCGCCTGCACCATCAAGGATGGCAGTGTCTACTTCTCTGTAAAGGTCTTCGTAATCTAAAGCGCCTTCATTTGTGAAAGGTGCCTGAAGAATCGGGACTACTCCTTTAATATTCAGCATCGTATCTCTCCTTTTTTATCTTTCGAAAATGCAGCCGACATCTGTGTGCTTGCGGAGTTCGAGCCATTCTGCACGAGCCTGTGCTTTTGCTGCTTCTGTCGGTTTCGGGCCGGGCTGTCTGCTTGCGCTGGTCTGGAAGATACCGCGTTCAACGAGGATTTCTTTATAACCTGCTGCAGCTGCAACGCCGAGTCTCTGGTTTCTGTTCATGAGCTCGAAGAGTTCGAAAGCTTCTTTCTTCTTGCCGCTGTCCCAAAGGTTGAAGATATCAACATAGATCTTCTGGTGGCTGCAGCCGGGCATAATACCCTGGCAGCCTCTGTCGAGGATGTTGATCATGTAACGGCCGCCGTTGCCGCAAAGGATACCAAGGGGTTTGATATCAGCTTCAACGAGCTTTGTGATGAACGGACCAGCCGGCTGGGGTTCAGCTTTGATGAAAAGTGTGCCTTTGACTTCTTCACGGATCTGTTTTACGGATTCAGCTGTCATGATGCCGCCGCCGTTCTGCGGAGCATACTGGATCATGAACGGAAGATCTGTGGAGTTTGCCAGCTTGATGATGTGTTCCTGGAGCTGCTGTGTCGAAGGCTGATAGAAATGGGGCGAGAACATCATAAGACCGTCTACGCCGAGGTCACGATATGTCTTTGCATCGCGGATAGCTAACGCTGTGGAGTCACGTGTAATGGAAGCGAAGATCGGGATGCGTCCCTTAGCAGCTTTTACAGCTGTTTTGATCATTTTGATGCATTCGTCGTCTGCAAGCATGTAGAATTCTGTTGCAACGCCGAAAAGTACTGCGCCGCTTACGCCGTCGAGCACGCAAGCTTCGATTTCTCTTTCGAGGTCTTCATAGATGATCTCAGTGCCGTCTTCTGTGAAAGGCGTCTGCAGAATCGGAACGATACCTCTTAAATCATTTTCCCTCATCATTTTCTCCTATTTTTCTCCTTATATTATTTATGCCTTGATTATTTGAGTTTTTCAAGAACGGCTTTGTTGACTACAAATGCGGGCATCTTTCCTTCGAGGAAATCTCTTGCCTGTTCAGCAGCAATGCGCTGGAGGTTTTTGTAGGATTCATCGGAATAGAAAGCTGCATGGGGTGTGATGATGACTTCTTCGCAAGCGAGAAGACCCGGGTGATTATACGGCGGAGCACCGTCTACACAGTCAAGGCCTGCGCCCTGAACGATTCCGCTGTTGATCGCATCGACAAGAGCATCGATATCGATATGGCCTTCGCGTCCGACATTAATAATGTAGGGTTTTTTCTTTGCGAGTGCCAGGCTTTCCTTGTTGAGGAAGTGATAGTTTTCCGGAACAAGCGGAGCATGGACGATGATGTAATCGCTGTTTTCGATCAGGTATTCGCAGCTGACGGATTTTGCATAGCTCATGCCCATGTTATCGACTGCTTCCTGCGGGAGGAAGGGATCGTAATAAAGAACGTTTACGCCGAAAGCATTGAGCTTCTGACCGGTGAGTCTGCCAATTCTGCCGAAACCGACAACACCTGCAGTCTTGCCGCGCATATTTCTTGTCTGCGGAAGATCTGTGGGTTTATAATACGGGTTATCACGGACCTTCTTGTCCATCATACCGATCTTTCTTTCAAGAGCGAGGAGCAGAGCCATTGCATGGTCGGAAACTTCATCGAGGCAGTAATTGGGAACGTTTACTACCATGATGCCGCAGTCTGTTGCTGCCTGAAGGTCTACGCTGTCAACACCGATGCCGTGGCGGACGATGAGCTTAGCCTTTTCCATGCTTTCGATGATGCGTCTGTTGATGGGATCATAGTTTGTCGCCATAACGACGTCTGCATCTTTAACTGCTGCGATGACATCCTCTTCATTGGTGAGCTGATACTCGTGGTATTCGGCGACGTCTTTTAAGACTTCTCTTTCGATATCCACGTTATCAAAAACATGGTCAATAATAACGACTTTTTTCATAGTTGTGCCCAGCTGTTCCTTTCAATATAAAGTATTTTCTTTTCAACGCAAGAATTAGTTGGGGTGATATGCCTGAAATGTGTTATTTCGAATATCTAAAAATATTATATAAAAAAGACGGCATAAAATCAACAGATTTATCATCAAAATTGCTATTTTGCATAAAAAGCGCATGGCGGATTAAATATATGATGAAACAAGCAGTTTGGCACAAAAAAAGCCGCGCAAAGAAAGATTTTTTTCGGCGCTTTGTTAAAAATCTTTTGTAATAAATAAGCGTTTTGCGAAAGGGAACAAAAAAATAAAAAAATAATGTTGTAGATTGTAAAAGTTTGTAGTATAATCTAATACATTAAAAGACCGAGCGGTAATAATTTAAACCAGCCAGCCAAATCTGCTCCAAAATTGTAAATTTGAATTTTTTCGTGAGCAATCTGTTGATTATTTCATTTGGTTATGCTATTATTACCAAAAGCACAAAAAAGGTATCTATAATGTACTTTGACACAGCGAATGAAGATCGACGCTTTCTTTCCTTTTTTCCAGCATAAGGGAAGGTAAGCAGGCTGCATAAGACCCGTTGCGCGTTGCTTCTGGAGTTGCGGCAGCAATGGTATTATGCGTTTGCATTCTATATGATAGAGGTAAAATATGACCCGGATATATAGAAAATGTAAACAAAGTCCCAAATCGGTCGGGAATCGCGGTGCAAATGCAAATTATATACAAAAAAATGAAGAATGGTGGTGTAATCATTGAGCACATTACTGGAAATGAAGCAGATTACAAAGCGCTTCCCTGGTGTTCTCGCAAACGATAAGGTAGACCTCACACTCAATGAAGGTCAGGTCTTAGCACTCGTCGGTGAGAACGGCGCAGGTAAATCTACGCTTATCAAAATGCTCTCCGGTTCCTATACACCGGACGGCGGCGAAATTTTCGTCGAAGGTAAGCAGATGACAACATTTACACCTGCAAACAGCGAATCTATGGGCGTTGCGGTTATTCATCAGGAGCTTAACTCCATCCTGCAGCTCTCTATCGCTGAAAATATTTTTGTAGGTAATCTCCCCAGAAAGCATGGTTTTATCGACTATAAGACACTGTATGCTGAAAGCTTAAGAATTCAGAGGATCGTTGGCCTTGGTCATCTCCATCCGTCCCTTAAAGCACTCAACATGACAGTTGCAGAGAGACAGCTCCTCGAGCTGGCGAAGGTTGTCTCCAAGAACGCAAAGATCATCGTTATGGACGAGCCGACAGCTACACTTAACACAGCTGAAACAGAAGCTCTGTTCAAGATCATCAAGAACCTTCAGGCTGAAGGCAAGGGCATCATCTACATCTCCCACAAACTTGATGAAATCTTTGCAGTATGTGACACAGTAATGATCATGCGTGACGGCAAGAAAGTTCAGGAAACAAAAGTTGCCGATATCACAAGAGACGAAATCGTTACAGGCATGGTTGGCCGTCACATCGAAGATATGTACCCCGTACATGAAAGACCGATCGGTGAAGTTGCTCTCGAAGTTAAGGGCCTGAGAACAAAGCTCTTAAAAGACGTAAGCTTCAACGTACGCAAGGGCGAAATCCTTGGTCTCTATGGTCTTATCGGTTCCGGTTCCGACGAAGCTCTGAGAGCTCTGTTCGGCGCAGACCCGTATGAAGCAGGTGAATTCTTCGTAGATGGTGAACCTGTCAAGATCACAAAGCCCTATGAAGCTATGGCAGCAGGCCTTGCTTATATCCCCAGTGAAAGAAAATCTGAAGGTCTGTTCCTCCAGATGGACATCGCTTACAATACATCGATCGCCAGCCTTGAAAAGATGTCGAAGAAGGGCGTTCTCAACCTCAAGAAAGAAGCTGAGATCACAACTGAATGGGTAAAGACACTCCGTACAGCTACACCTTCTATCGAAACAAAAGCTGACTCTCTCTCCGGTGGTAACCAGCAGAAGGTCGTTCTCGCAAAATGGCTGAACACCGATGCGAAGATCATCCTTCTCCACGAGCCTACAAGAGGTATCGACGTTGGTGCTAAGGTTGAAATCTACAACCTTATGGAAAAATTCTGCGAAGATGGCTATGCAGTCATCATGGTTTCCTCCGACATGCCCGAAGTCCTTTCTATCTCCGACCGTGTTGTCACGTTCTATGAAGGCAGGATCACAGGCGAATTCACAGGTTCCGAAATCAATATGGATAACCTGCTTAGATACGCTATTGGAGGTGAAGTATAATGGAAAACATTCAGCAGCCCAATAAATGGAAAGCCTTTTATCAGAACAATAATACACAGATCACACTGTGTATCGCACTCCTCGCACTTTGCGCAGTAGGTGCTATCACATCTCCTCACTTCTTCGAAGGTAAGAACTGGAACTCCATCATGACAGGCGTTTCGATCGTCGGCACAATGTCCGCAGGTCTGACAGTCTCCATGATCCTGGGCGGTCTCGACGTTTCCCAGTATGCTATCCTTGCTTTCACCGGCATCATGTTTGCTATTTTTGTTGTTTGGTGGAAATGGAACTTCTGGCTTGGCGTTCTTGGCGTAATCGTTCTCGGTGTTATTATCGGCCTTTGGAACGCATTCGTCGTTTGCGGCATGAAGGTTGAACCGATGGTTGCTACAATGGGCACACAGTTCATCTGCCGTGGCTTCGCATTCATCGTTACAGACGCTGCTAACCAGCGTGTAGGCGAAATCGCTGAAGTTAACTACATCGGCACAGCTGATATCCTCGGCATCCCCTTCTGCTTCTGGTTCATGATGCTTGCATATGTATTCGTATACATTATGCTCAAATACACGAAGTTCGGCAGAGACTGCTATGCTGTAGGCGCTAACTCCAGAGCTGCATACCTTTCCGGCATCAGCCTCACAAAGGTTCGCACAAGAGCTTACATCTTCAGCTCCCTCCTTGCTTCCCTCACCACAATTCTTTACGTTGGCCAGGTCGGTTCCGCACTCGTTGCTGCTGGTAACGGTCTTGACCTCGACGCTTCCACAGCTGTTATCCTTGGCGGTCTGTCGGTAGCTGGTGGTAAAGGTAACGTTGTTGGTTCCTTCCTCGGATGCTTGTTCTTAACAATCCTGCAGAACATCTTCTCTCTGAATGGTGTTACACAGTATTGGCAGACGATCACAAAGGGCTTCGTCCTTGTTATCGCTGTTGCACTCGACACACTCCGTGGCGGCGGCCAGGCACAGTACTAAAAATCACAAAAAGGCGGTTGCAAAACCGCCTTTTTTCTTTGCAAAAAATAAAGAGCAGTCAAGGTCTGACTGCTTTTTTATTATATTCCTGTATAAAGTTTGAGCGAAAAGATGCGGAAATCTTCGGGCGTGGTGCTGCTTTTTTGGGAAATATCATAATCAAGCAGCAGCTTAAAAGAACGCTTTAAGTTTTCCAAAGTAAAACCGCGGCATTCCTGTACGGCAAGACGCGCAGGGTAGGCTTTGATGCCGGCTTTTTTGCTCAGCTGATCGGCGGCTGTTTGCGCAGAATAGCCAAGGTTGAGGCTGGATTTTGCCATATACATAAGCCGGAATTTATTGGCAAGCGAGGCTGTCAGCCCGATAAAACTCTTTTCCTCCGTATAGATCGTCTGCAAAAGGTCGAAAGCTTTCTCGTAGTTTTTGGCGATCATATAATCGTGAAAAAGAAAGATGCTGTATTCCGTCGTATGCGAACAAATAGATAAAATATCATCGGCGCTCGGTTCGGGAATGCCAAGGGAAGCAAGCTTATCCAGCTCATTCATGATCGAATACATATCCGGTGCACAGATATACGAAAGAAAATCGACGGTCTGATTGTTTAAGACCAGGCCCTTTTTCTTTGCCGTGGAAAGGATCCATGTTCGCAGCATGGCTTCGGATAAGGGGTTTGCCGTAATGATAAAGGCTTTTTCCGTGAGCGTTTTATAAAGACTTTTTCGCTTATCGAGCTTCTGCAGCGGTATTTGCGTGCGGTCAAGAATTTTCTGGTCATCCGAACCCTGGAAACTGAAGAGCAGGACCGTCGTTTCGGGAATATCGCCCAAAAGATCGCAAAGCTCTTTCAAAGCAGCAGATTTTCCGTCGGTAAAAAGCTCGCTGTTTTTTATGTGCACGAGCCTTTTTTCGGAAAACATCGGTGCACGAAGAACATTATCGATGATCTCGTCTGCAGCTGCATCGGACTCAAGCTTCGTGTGGTTAAGCTCGGGAAGTTCGATCCCTGCGTTTGCCGTGATCTGTTTGCAGGCAATATCGATCAGATAGCTTTCGCTTCCGTAGACGAAAAAAAGCCGTTCTGCGCTGTATTCTTTGCTTTTTCTTGTAAAATCAAGGACTTCCATAAAGACCTCCCAAGGCGGAAGTGACAGACCATTCGCCATCCTGCAAGGTTAAAACGATCTCGCCGAGTGCGTTTGTATTCAGGGCAGGCTGCTTGGCAAAAAGGCATTCGCGGTCGCTGATCAGAATTTCCGGATCAAGCCTGTGCAAAAGTGCGGAAAATGCATCTTTTTCGGCATTTTTACCGGGAAGAAAAGCAATTTTGACGGGAAAATTCCCCCGAATGCTTTCCATAAATTGCACAAGATCTGCGCCAAGCGGCAAAAGACAAATATTTTCTCCGCAATGACGGAGTAAGAGGAGCATGGTTTCGTCTTCGCCTTTGACGGATAAAACGATAAGCTCCGTTTCGCTGTTCAACTCCATTATAGCATGATTCGCAATGCTTTTGGCAGGGATATCCCAATCCTTTTGCAAAACTTTTGCGGAAATTTCGGGAGCAAAGATATTTTTGCACAAATTCTTTTGGTAAAGAAATGCAGCTTTCTCGAGCCTGTTATGCGTGATAAGATTCTGCGGAAAGATCCCGTTATCCAGCAGGTATTCCTGTGTATAATCGCTTTTTCCGATGCCGATCAGCGTTGTATTTTCCTGCGTTTCGATAAGGACGCTTTCACCGCCGATAAAGCGCAGGCGAAGTTCAAATGTTTCTGTTTTCAGATTGCCGAAGATAAACAGTGCGGATAGTATAAGCGCAAGGCTGACCTTGAAGAAATTGTTTTTGCGGCAAAATTTGGAAAAGAGATAGGCAAAAACGAAGAAAAACAGCAGCATTGCCGGAGGAAAATCGGGCAAGCAGAGCATTTCTGTATCCGCAAAAATTTCCGCAAGACGGTTCATGATATGGATGAGGAGATTCGGCAGCCATACGAGAAAGGCAACTGCTTCCCCAAGAACGGCATAAACTGCGGCCGAAACGGCAAGCAACGGGACAAGCAATGCCATGATCGGTGCGATGAGATAATTTAAAAAGAGTGCCAAAGGGTTGATCTCGTTGGAAATATTGATGAGAAGAACGCCCGAAGCCACAGTTGCACCAATGCCGATCGCAATAAATTCGATGAGTTTCGGATGCTTTAATGGATATTCACGAAGCGTTTTGCTGATCAGAAACAGGGTAAAGCTGATGCCGAAGCTCAGCTGAAAACCTGCATGAAAGACCAGACACGGATGAGCAAGCGTCAATATAAGAAATGCGAGCGAAAGACCCGTCATGGCATCACGGCGTTTGCCAAGGTATTCCGCAATCGCTGTATAAGCACCGCTGATCACAGCACGCATCGTCGAAGGAGAAAAATCCGTCAGAAACGAAAAGAAAAGGAGAATTCCTGTGATGAGAAGCAGTTTTGTCGTGCGTGAAAGGCGCAGTTTATCCGAAAGCCATTGCACGATCCAGGCGAAAAGCGTGATATGCTGTCCGGAAAGCACGAGAACGTGTGTAATGCCGGCTGCCTGATAGAGCGAATAGGTTTTTCGGGGAATATCGTCCTCGATGCCGAAAAGGATCGCCTTGGCAAGCCCTGCGTTTTCCGGGTAAAGAGAGGCGATATATTCCCCGAGATCATTGCGCATGGTGTTGAGCTTGCTTCGTATATCGTCGGCTTTTCCGATAACGCTGATCTCGTCGGTTTCCGTGCGGTAAGAAATACCCTTTGCACTTGCGTAAAGCCGGTCGTCGAAGCCGTTCTTCGTTTTTGCCCGATCGGGAATTTGCAGCTCGGCAGAAAAAGAAATCCTGTCATCGCGCAGAAGTTCCGTGTTGCATTCAAGCCAAAGCAGATGATCCGTCATTTCGCCATCGATCGTGACTTCTCCCAAGCGATAAACGCTGTTTTCTTTGCGCAAAACACGGGCTTCGATCAGTTTTTCATCGGAAATGGGCTGCCGTTCGATCGATTTTCCGAAAAGAAAGGCGCCAAAAGAAAACGTGAACAGTAAAACCGAAAGAAAAACAAGCTCTTTCTTTTTGCGGATCAGCATGATGAAAAAGAAAACTGCAGCGAAAAGGCTCACTGCAGTGAAAAATATGCTGTTTTGAAGTGCCGCGATATGCTTGGCCGAAAGGATGCCCAAAAGATAGGCAAATGCAAGCGATAAAAGCGGACGTCGCAATAATTCGGATCTCATTCTTCCTCTTCGGGGTCGATTTGTACAGCAATACCTTCGCTGATGACACGGACAACATCCCGTTTAATAAAAAGCTCTGCCTGTCGGATGGAATTTTTGATCGTTTTGGCATCGGAACTGCCATGCGATTTGATCACGCAGCCGTTGATACCGAGCAAGGGCGAACCGCCGTATTCGGTATAATCCATTTTCTTTTTCAGCGCGGCAAAAGCTTTTTTTGATAAAATGGCACCGAGCTTGCTCTTCCAACTGCTCATCAGGCTATCTTTGAGCATGCCCATAAGCATAGCGGCAAAACCTTCGATCGATTTCATAAAGACATTGCCGACGAATCCATCGCAGACGGCAACATCGAAATCGCCGGATAAGACATCTCTACCTTCGGCATTGCCGGTAAAATTGATACAGTCAGTATTTTTGAGGAGCTGATAAGCTTCTTTTGTCAAAGCGTTGCCCTTTTCTTCTTCAGCACCGTTGTTGATCAGGCAAACGCGCGGGTTTTTGATGCCCATAACGCGTTCCATATAAATACTGCCCATAATGCCAAACTGTTTAAGAAAGCTGCTCTTGCAGTCTACATTTGCACCGCAGTCGATAAGGAGAAGCTGTCCGCCTGTTCTTGTCGGCAGCATCGGCGCCAATGCAGGGCGCTGAATCCCCTTAATACGGCGGATAAGAAGCGTTCCGCCAGCAATAGCCGCACCTGTGCTTCCGGCAGTGACGAAAGCATCCGCTTCCTTATTTTTGACCATATTCATCCCGACAACGATCGAAGAATCCTTCTTTTTCTGAATAGCCCGAACGGGAGATTCCGCCATTTCGATGACTTCGGTCGTGAATTTCAGCGAAAGACGCGGGTGTTCATGGTAAAAGGGCATGATCGCCTCTTCATTTCCGACCAATGTGATCTCTATTTCATCCATTTCTTCGAGGGCAAGGTATGCGCCTTCGATGATAGCTTTTGGGGCATTATCTCCGCCCATGGCATCGAGTACAATTTTTATCATATAAAACCAGCTTTTTTACAGTTTTTAAGATTATATCGCAAAAACGGTTGAAAAGCAAATATTTTGGCTATTCCGGGAAAAATCTTAAGAAATACAGGACTTTGTTTGGGAAGAATGTGTAAAAAAGTCCTGAATTACGGCCAAAATGAAAAATATGCTTGCAATCACCTGCGTCCTGTGGTATATTAATCCTGTTATTTAAACGGAGGATTGTATCTTTTATGGTAGTTATTGCTTGGATAATCAGAATATTGCTCATTCTCGTATCGATCGGTCTGGTCGTACTCGTTACCATGCAGAAGGCAAAGCAGGCTGGCTTGGGTTCTCTTGCCGGTGGAGATTCCTTCTCTCTCAAAGGTAAATCGAAAGGTAAAGAAGCCGCTCTCAACAAATTTACATGGATCGGCATGATCGTTTTCGTCGTTCTTTCGATCGCTCTTGCTGTTATTGCCAAGACTATGTAACAAGGAAGCATAAGCCCGTTCGCAGCGTTTGCAGACGGGCTTTTTTCTTGCGAATAAATACATAAAAAGATTACAAGATATTGATAGATACAGAAACTTTTACGAGGCTTTTTTTTGGAAAAAACAATTTTTGAACTGATAAAAAAAGAAAAGAGCATTGCGGAAAAAGACATCCGCATGATCACGGGCATTGCACCCGGAGATCTGAAAGAGATTATCATTACGCTCGAAAATAAGGGAGAGATCGTCCGTACACGCAGGGGAAAGCTTATGCTGCCGGAATATGCGGATTGTTACCGCGGAATCCTTGAGGTAAAAAGAGCAGGCTTTGGCTTTGTTTTAACGCCTGATGGGGATATTTTTGTCCGGAAAAATGACCTGCACGGTGCTTTGAACGGTGAAGAAGTCATGGTTCGCTTGCTTGAAGGCAGTCGTGGTGACAGCAGAGAAGGCGAAGTTATCCGCATCATTGCGCATGGACCGTATGTTGTGACGGGGATCGTCCGCCACGATGATGAAGGTCCCTATGTTTTGCCGGATGACAGAACCGTCGGCAAGATCTTCCTCGTGAAAAACGATCCTGCGGCACAGGATGAAAATATCGTTATTGCGGAAGTCTTAAAACGCAGCGAAAGAGGCATTTTTGGCAGAGTAACGGAAGTTTTAGGGCAAAAAGGCGAACAGGGCGTTGATATTTTGGCGATCGCCAAGCGATTTGGCCTGGAACAGGGCTTCAGAAAAGAAGTCATGGAAGAAGTCAAACACATTCCGCAGGAAGTCAGCAAAAAAGACCTCGCCGGAAGACATACGCTTTTTGACAAGAAGATCATAACGATCGACGGAGAAACGGCAAAAGACCTCGACGATGCGATCTCGATCGAACATCTTGAAAACGGCAACAGGCTTCTTGGCGTTCATATTGCGGATGTTTCGCATTATGTCCGCGAAGGCACGGCTCTTGATAAAGAGGCTTTAAAGCGAGGAACAAGCGTTTATCTTTTAGACAGAGTCATCCCGATGCTCCCGAAAGAGCTTTCAAACGGCATTTGTTCGCTCAACGAAGCGGAAACAAGGCTTGCACTTTCCTGTTTTATGGAATTTGACCAGAGCGGCAGAGTTGTGCATTGTGATGTCGAAAAAACGGCGATCCGCAGTATTCACCGCATGACCTATACGGCGGCAAATGCAATGATCGAAGGCGACAGCGAAGTGATCGCAGAATACCGCGATATTTATGACGAACTCATGGAGATGCACGCACTCGCCATGCAGATCAGAAACATTCGCCATGAAAACGGCAGTGTCGATTTTGAAATGCCGGAAGCGGAGATCGTCCTCGATGAAAATGGCGTGCCGATCCGCATTGGTTTAAGACAGCGCGGTGAAGCGGAAATGCTCATCGAAGATTTTATGGTCAAAGCGAACGAATGTGTTGCGGAAAAATTCTCGCAGTTTCCGTTCCTTTACCGTGTGCATGAAAAGCCTTCCTATGAAAAAGTCCATGCCCTGAGCGAATTTTTGGTCAACTTCGGCATCAATATCGGCGACAGTTTAACGGGAAAAGATGCACAGCGCATTTTGGCACAGGTCAGCGGAACAAGTGCGGAGGCTGTCATCAATACAGTCGTTCTGCGTTCGATGCAGAAAGCACGCTATGCGACGGTCAACCTTGGACATTTTGGTCTGGCTTCGGAGGCATACAGCCATTTCACTTCACCGATTCGCCGTTATCCCGATTTACAGATCCACCGCATTATCAGCGAATACCTTGCGGGTGACCTTGATAAAAAACGGATCGGACATTACGATGCGATCCTGACAACGGTTGCCAACAGCACGAGCGAAAGCGAAGTCAAAGCCGTTGAAGCGGAACGCAAGGTTGACGATATCAAAAAAGCGCAGTATATGGCGAAGCATATCGGCGAGAAATTCGAAGGTATCGTTTCGGGTGTTGCGGCAACGGCGATTTTTGTCGAATTGCCGAATACTGTTGAAGGCGTTGTTCCGCTGGCAGAGATCCGTGATGATTATTACGAGGTCATTGAGCGGCAGCATTGCATTGTCGGCAGCAGAACCGGCAGAAAGATCACTTTGGGAGACAGCGTCCGCATCAGCGTGATCGATGCTGACCCGGAAACCGGCAGAGTTGAGTTTGCCCTTGTCACAAAAGACAGACCTTATGTCAAATACCGCGGAAACCGAACTGAGGAAAAACAGAAAACCTCTTTTGAGAAAAAAAGAAAACCGCAGGAAAAACGCAGCCCGAAGCCTTTTTACAAAGATGCCTATAAAAAGAGCAGCGGCAAAAAGAAACGCAAAGGCGCTGTTCATAAATAATTTGGAATTTTATCATTTCATCTGCGGAAAGCATATGGTATAATAAGATAGAAATAGCGGAAAGGAGACTGCCACGTGGCGCAGAGCGGCGTTAAGATCATTGCGAAAAACAAAAAAGCATATCACGATTTTTTCATCGACGAGACCTATGAGGCAGGGATCTCACTCGCAGGAACGGAAGTAAAATCCATCCGCGGCGGCAAAGTCAACATGCGTGACTGCTTTGCACAGGTCAAGGATGGCGAGCTGTTTGTCTATAATATGCACATCAGCCCCTATGAACAGGGAAATATTTTCAACCGTGACCCGATGCGTGTGCGGAAGCTCCTGATGCATAAGCGCGAGATCGCAAGGCTTTTGGGTCTTGTATCTCGTGATGGGTATTCTCTCATCCCGACGAGCATTTACTTAAAAAAAGGGCTCGTCAAAATCGAGCTCGGGCTTGCAAAGGGCAAAAAGAATTACGACAAACGCGAAAGCGCAAAAGAGCGCGATGCGAAACGTGATATCGATAAACACCTGAAGCGCAGCCAGAGGACTGAAGCCTGACACTTGGGGGTGTACTTGGCTTTCGACGGGGTTCATTGAGGACGGATAAGCAGGCGGCAGACCCCGGATCTGCCTTAAAAGCTGGGAATTAAAATTAAACGCTAATAACAATTACGAATTAGCTGCTGCGTAACGCAGCGCCGTCACGCCCGGAATCTCCCGATGTTCCGGTGCCTGGCGTCAATTTAATCGGGAAACCGCTTTATTTTCGGCCTTTGGAATAAAGAGAGGACAAAGAAGGCTGCCCGGAGCGAATCCAGCAAAAGAGGAGTCGCCGAGGAAAGATCAAAATTTTTTGCTAAGCTTGTAGAAAGTTCGTTGGCAGGGATTTCGGACAGGGGTTCAACTCCCCTCATCTCCACCAGCAGCGTGACGCTGCACCCAATATCGCAATTCACTTTTGTGGGTTGCGATGTTTTTATTCCCGAAAGCAAGCTTATCTTTTTGCCGATAAATGCAAAAAAATGGAGGAGATGGAGTATTTGCTTCGCAAAAACTCCACGAGTTTTCCTTCGGAAAAGCTCGCTGTGTTGATGGCAGAAGAAGCCGAAAAACGAGGAGATCTCTTTCTTTTAGTGTATCAAAATGAAGAAGCAAGCATAGCTTTTGCGAAGAAAATGGTCATGAAATGGTCATGCGGAAAATAGAAGAAATGTTTTGCTGCATCAAAATTCCCCTCGAAATACGACTGACGTTATGCTACAATAAAGCTATCTGAATGAACGAAAAGGAATTACCATGGAAAGAATAGAAAGCTTCAAAGTCAATCACCTCGTTCTGGAACCGGGACTCTATGTTTCCAGAAGAGACAGAAAAGAAGGCGTCTGCGTCACAACATTCGACCTGCGTATTACTGCGCCGAATAAAGAACCTGTCATCGATATGCCGGCATTGCATACGATCGAGCATCTTGGCGCGACATTCCTCCGCAACAGCGCTGAAAAAGAAAATATCGTCTATTTCGGGCCTATGGGCTGCAGAACGGGCTGTTATCTGCTTGTTTTCGGCGAAAAAACTTCGGAAGAGATTTATCCGCTCGTGATGGAAATGTGCGAGTTTATTCTGAATTTTGAAGGTGATATCCCCGGTGCAGCACCTGAACAGTGCGGCAACTGGAGTGAACAGAGTCTCCCGATGGCGAAATATTACATCAGAAAATATAAAAAGGCACTTGAAGAAAATAAAAATTTCGTCTATCTCCCGTAATAAGGGTTCTCGGAGCGTTTTGGCAAAAAGCCGATAACGCTCTTTTTATGCAATGCTATCGGTTGCTTTTTGTATAAAAATGCAGTATCATCTCATTGGAAGAAAATGAGGTGAATTCTGATGAAAAAAGATTTTTTAAAGGGAATGAAGAGCGGTATTCCGATCGGCGTCGGTTACCTGACTGTTTCCTTTGGTTTTGGGATATTGGCAGCGCAGTACGGCTTTTCGATCCTGCAGGCAGCGGCAATTTCCGCTTCAAACCTGACTTCAGCAGGGCAAGCGGCAGGTGTTGCGATCATTGCGGCAGGCGGAACCTTGATCGAACTGATTTTGACGCAGCTCGTTATCAACCTGCGCTATTCGCTGATGGGCATTTCCCTTTCGCAAAAGCTGGATCCTTCGTTTTCGACAATGCATAGATTCATCACGGCTTTCGGCATTACGGATGAGGTTTTTGCCGTGTCATATGCACAGCCATTTCTCATCACGCCGGCATTTATGTATGGGATCATCCTTGTTTCCTTCGTCGGCTGGGTTTTGGGTACTGTTCTCGGCGCATCGGCAGGGCATTTCCTGCCCGAAGCGATCATCAGCGCGATGGGCATTGCGCTTTACGGGATGTTTCTCGCCATCATTATTCCGCCGGCAAAGAAAGAAAAGAGCGTTCTTTTTGTTATTTCGCTGACGGCTGTGATCAGCGTAGTCTTTTATTATCTCTTGCCGATGGTCACGAGCGGTTTTTCCGTCATCATCAGCGCAGTTGCAGCATCGCTTATTGCGGCATGGCTTTTCCCGGTAAAGGAGGATGAAGAATGAGCTTTTTTGTTTATCTTCTCGCCATGGCAGGCGTGACCTATCTCATCCGCATGATCCCCTTTGTCGCCTTCAGGAAAAAGATCAAATCGCCTTTTTTGAAAAGCCTCCTGCACTATATTCCTTATGCGGTTCTGGCGGCAATGACGATCCCGGCAATTTTTTATTCGACGGGAAGCGTCCTAACTTCGGTCATCGGAACTGTCGTGGCAGTCGTTTTGGCCTATTTTGATCTTCCGCTTATCGTTGTTGCGCTTGCAGCGGCAGCTGCAGCGCTTATTTCGGGCTTTATATTCTGAAAGAAAGTCTGTTCTCAAAATGTTTACTTTATTTCATATATGGCTTGTGGTAGAATATATAGGCACGCGAATTTGCGGATGCATTTTTTAAGGTGGACAAGGGAATGACAGAAATACTCGTTTGCATTTTGATCGGTTACCTGATCGGGACTTTAAGCCCTTCGGCGATCATCGGAAAGATCAAACATATCAACCTGAAAAAAGAAGGCACGGGCAACCTTGGCGCAATGAATACCATGCTTATGGTCGGCAAACGCTTTGGTGCGCTTGTCATGTTTTTTGATATTTTAAAGGCTTTTCTTGCGGTAAAATTGGCACAGAAAATTTACCCTGCGTTTTATCTTGCAGGGATCATCACAGGCGCTTCGGCAGTTGTCGGCCATGTTTATCCGTTTTATATGCATTTTAAAGGCGGCAAAGGTTTAGCTGCGTTTGGCGGTGCGATCCTTGCCTTAAAACCGGGTCTCTTCCTCTTCCTTCTGAGCCTCGGCTTTGGGCTCATGCTGATCTTCAATTACAGCGTGGCCTTGCCCATGAGTGCAGGCGTTTTATTCCCGATCATTTACGGCTTCCAGACAAAAGACCTGGCAACGATCCTGATTGCTGTTTTTATGAGTGCGCTCATCATCATCAAACACGCAAGCAACATTACCAAAGCAAAAGAGGGCAAAGACAACAAAGTCCGCGAATATTTAAGCAAAAATTTCGGCAAAAAGAAATAAACAAAGGGAACGAGTGATCGTTCCTTTTTTGTTTATGGTATAATAAATTTACAGCAAGAGGAATGACCAACAACAAAATTGCGAGGTCAGAAATGAAAATACTTGTCTTAAACGGAAGCCCAAAAGGCGAAATGAGCATCACATTGCAGACGGTGCAATATCTTTCTATGCTTCATCCGGAGCATACCTTTGAAATACAGAACGTCGGCGCACAGATAAGGCTTTTGGAACGGGATTTCACATGGATCAAAACCGCACTCGAATCGGCAGATATGCTGCTGTTTTCCTATCCGGTCTATACTTTTATCGCACCGTATCAGCTGCACCGCTTTATTGAGCTGATGAAGGCTTCGGGTATTTCTTTTGCGGGGAAATTTGCCGCACAGCTCACGACCTCGAAGCATTTTTACGATGTAACGGCGCATCGCTATATCAAAGACAACTGCCTTGATATGGGGATGAAATACCTTGGCGGTCTTTCAGCAGATATGGAAGACCTTTTATCCGAAAAGGGCAGAAAAGAAGCGGAAGCTTTCTTCCGTCATATCATGTTCTGCGCTGAAAAAGATATTTTTGAAAAGCTGCCGGAAAAGAAAACAGAGGCAAAGAAAATGCCTGTTTCCGTTCCCGAAAGCCATGGCGAAAAGACGGGCGATATCGTCATCATCACAGATGCAGGCGAAGAAGAGGAAAACCTCCGCCGCATGATCGCGCGTTTTTCCGCAGTTTCAAAATACCGGACACGCATCGTCAATATCGGGGAATACCCTTTCCGTGGCGGCTGTCTTGGCTGTTTCAACTGCGCTGTTTCGGGAAAATGCATTTATACAGACGGTTTTGACGAATTTCTGCGTGAAAAGATACAGAAAGCAAATGCGATCGTCTATGCCTATACCGTTCGCGATCACTCCATGGGTTCACGTTTTAAGCTCTATGATGACAGGCAGTTTTGCAACGGGCATAGAACAGTGACCATAGGTATGCCCGTTGGTTATCTTGTTTCGGGCGACCTTTCGGGAGAAGAAAACCTCCGCATGATCATGGAAGCTCGCGCACAGGTCGGCGGTAATTTCCTTTCGGGGATCGCTTCGGATGCAGATGATCCCGATAGAGAAATCGACATCTTGGCGGAAAAGCTCGCTTATGCGCTTGAAAATGCCTATACACAGCCGCAGAATTTTTATGGCATTGGCGGCATGAAGATCTTCAGAGACCTGATCTGGCAGATGCGCGGCATGATGCGTGCAGACCATAAATTCTATAAAGCACACAGGCAATATGATTTTCCGCAGAAAAAACCTTTTAAGGCGCTTGCGATGTATGCTGTCGGTGCGTTGATCGCAAACCCGAAGATAAAAGCAAAAATGGGCAACAGGATGAACGAAGGAATGCTCATGCCCTATAAAAAGGTTTTGGACGATTTGAAAAAATAAAAAAGCATAAAGCCTCTTGATTTTTCGCATACTAAAGAAAAAAGAGAGGTCACAAATATGTTCAAACATGAAAAACAGTTATTTCATCCCGTTGCGGTCGAACGCCCGAACCCACAGTATGCCGTTCTTTTGCAGGAGCAGCTCGGCGGAGGCAACGGTGAATTAAAAGCGGCAATGCAGTATATGTCGCAGAGTTTCCGCATCAAAGATCCCGAGATCAAAGACCTTTTCCTTGATATTGCTGCGGAAGAGCTCGGGCACATGGAAATGGTTGCACAGACGATCAACCTCTTAAACGGACACGAGGTCAATGCGTTGGGTGTACCGGCAGGCGAAATTCAGACGCACGTTATCCTTGGGTTATCGCCCGGTCTGATCAATGCTTCGGGCTATTCCTGGACGGGTGATTACGTCACCGTTACGGGCGATTTGGCGGCAGATCTGCTTTCCAATATTGCCTCGGAGCAGCGTGCCAAAGTCGTTTATGAATACCTTTACAGGCAGATCGGCGATAAAAAAGTCAGGGAAACGATTGATTTCCTTTTGAACAGGGAAGAAGCGCACAATGCGATGTTCCGCGAAGCCTTTAACAAGATCCAGGAAAGCGATTCGAACAGAGATTTCGGTACAACGCAGGCTGCAAAGATGTATTTCAGCATGTCGGAACCTTCGCCCAAAGACAGCCGATTCACCAGCGTAGAGGCAAACCCGCCGTCATTTAAGTAAAAAAATAAGCAAAAAGACGACCGATAAAGGTCGTCTTTGTTGTTATCAGAAAATATTATCATCCGGGAAATGCTCCATGATTTCTTCGACACGGCAGGAAAGAATGTTGCAGAGTTTGTCTATGGTGTTGATCTCAACATTTTTATTCTTGCGTAATCGGTCAAGCTGCGAACGATTGATATGATGATGCGTATAGAGATCATACTGGCTGATACCGCGTTTTTTCATTGTTTCCCATAAGCGGTCATATTTGATCATACGCATCTCCTCTCTTGCAAAAGCTTGACTTTTTATCATTATCTCTATAAAATGCAAATTATAATAGTGTTCGCATAACGACACTATAGGGAGATGAATAATGAATAGCAATGTTGAAGAGCGTGTATATGATAGCTTGATTGGCATATTGGTTGAACCTATATCGGGCATTGAAGACGCATTTAGGTCAGGTTCTGATTGTGATAGAAAATACGAAGAGATATATGCATTATATACAAGAATAAAACAAGCAACAAATCAGGAAATCGTTCATCTTGATTTAGATAGAATAATAGATTTGATGTTAGAAATTCAAAGAATTCTGTGTTACAAAATGTTTCGTTATGGTGTAATGTATGAATGTTTAAATAATAATAAAGACGACCGATAAAGGTCGTCTTTGTTTATTCAAAATATTCTTTCAGCTTAGTCAGGTTCTTTTCGGCTGCTTTTCGGCCAAGTATATAAACGCGGTCAAGCTCTGCGGTGTCTTTTTCCATGATCGAGATCCCGAGCGGCTCATCCGGGCAAATGACAAAGCAGTTTCCCTTTTTTTCCTGTTCAAAAATGTAGTCTGTCGTTTCGTTATAAACATCATGACGGCGTGCAACGGCTTCGATAAGCTTCGGATATTTTTTCATCACAAGGCGGAGGATCGGCAGCATTTTGTTTTTCTCTTTGACAAAACCGCGCGGCTGTGTTAAGACAACGAGGTTTTTATCGTAGCCGATGCTTTCAAAAAAGCGGATCGGGATCGAATCGATAAGACCGCCATCCATGAGCTTTTGACCGCCGATCTCCACAATATTGGCAGCAAGCGGCAAAGAAGCCGAGGCTCTTATCCATTCGAGAAATTCATGTCCTGCTTTTTCGCATTTGCGGTAAACCGCTTCGCCTGTTTCAATATCGGCAGCGACAACATAAAACTCCATCGGGGAAGCTTCAAAAGCCTTTCCATCGAAAATATCGAGCTCATCGGGAACGGTATGGTAGCAGAATTCGGCATTGAAAAGATCGCCTGTTTTGATGAGTGAAGAAAAACTGCGGTAACGCTTATCGCCGATGAAGCGTTTCTGATAGCGGATGACACGGCCGATCTGCCCGGATTTATAGTTGCAGCCAAATGCCGCGCCTGCGGAAACGCCGATCGCACCGTCAAATTCGATCCCGTTTTCCATCAGCACATCGATGACGCCTGCACTGAAAAGCCCGCGCAAAGCACCGCCTTCTAAAACAAGTCCTTTTTTCATAAACCGCTCCTTTCCGAAAAACATTATAGCACAAAACAGCTGGACGGATTTTATGTATTTTATGAACTTTTGGCGGCTTGGCGTAAGGTGAAAATTTTGTTATACTGTGGCTATGGATAGGATCAGGGAATTTTTCATGCAGAACAAAGAGGAAAAATATGCCGCTTTTCAGGCGAAACTGATGCCGACCGTTGATCGGGATCGGATCTTGGGGGTTCGTGTGCCGCTTCTTCGGAAATTGGCAAAAACATTGCCCGAAGAAGAAAAGAAAGATTTTTTATCTTTGCTGCCGCATGATTTTTTCGATGAAAATATGCTGCATGCGATCATACTTTGCATGGAAAAAGAGCCATTGCAATGCATCGACGAGATCGAAAGATTCCTTCCCTATATCGATAATTGGGCAGTCTGCGATACTTTACGCCCGAAAATCTTCAAAAAAGAGCCGATTTTGCTTGAAAAATCTGTATGGAAATGGCTTTCCGGGGAAGAAACCTATACCGTTCGTTTTGGGATAGGATGTGCTCTCAGTTATTTTATGGGAGAGTCTTTTTCGCCGGAATTTCCCAAAAAAATCGCTGCGCTGAAATCGGGCGAATATTATATCGACATGATGCGTGCATGGTATTTTGCGGAGCTTCTTGCACAGAGAAAAGACGAAGCATTGCCCTATCTTGCGGAAAGAAAGCTCGACAAATGGACGCACAACAAAACGATCGCAAAGGCTTGCGAGAGCTTCCGCATTGCGGATGAACGGAAAGCGGAATTGCGGGGAATGAGATGGAAATGACAAAAGAAGAACGCTTTGGAATAGCCTGCGAAAAAGTCATCGGCAAGCACGCAAGACAAAATGATTGTGTCGGTACACTCGGCGAAAAGACGCTGCACGCCGTTTTGAAGCATTACCTCGAACCCGATGCGGAAAAACACGAGATCAAGTGCGGCAGTTATTTTGCGGATGTTCTGAACGAAGACGGAATTTTTGAAATACAGACGAGAAATTTCGGAAAACTCCGACCGAAACTGGATTATTTTCTCGGATTTTCGGATGTGACGATCGTACACCCGATCCCGAAGCTGAAATATGTCTGCTGGGTAAACGGCGAAACGGGCGAAATTGCCGAAAAAAGGAAGAGCCCCAAAAAAGGGAATCTTTGCGATCTTTACAGAGAAATGGTTGGACTGAAAAACTATATCGGACACCCGAGGCTGCATTTTTTGTTTTTGGAGCTTGAGCTTGTGGAATATAAGCTGCTCGATGGCTGGAGCAAGGACAAAAAGAAAGGTTCGACGAAGATCGACCGCATCCCATCGGCACTTTTGGGAGAGATCAGGCTTTCCGAAAAAGAGGATTTCCGCATGATGATCCCCGAAGGCTTGCCCGAGCGCTTTATGACAAAAGATTTCAAGAAAAAAGCTCATGCCAGCGATAAAGGCGCATCGGCGGGGATCAGCCTTTTAAAACACCTTGGCTTCATCAGGCAGGTAGGCAAAGAAGGAAGGGCTTATCTATACGAAGTGGTGAATCGTGATGAGAATTGTAGAGCTGAATGAGCTTGAAACAGAAAAAATAGAAGATAATCTCAGCGCCTTTGATGAAAACTATATACAATATAAATTGGAAGGAAGCATCCGGATCGGCATCGAAGAAGACGGGAAGATCGTTGCAGGGCTTGATGCCTGCATCACCGCTTTCCGCATCTTATATGTTTCCACGGTTTTTGTGGAAGAAGCTTACCGCAGGAAAGGCTACGGCAGAAAACTCATCCGTGAAATGGAAGAACGTGCAGCAAAAATGGGCGTCAATACGATAAGGCTCGATACTTTCAGCTGGCAAGGCAAAGAATTTTACGAAGCTTTGGGATATGAGATCGTCGGTCAATATGAAAATGAAGCCGACGCTTATGCGGAATATTTCTTTTTGAAGAGAATCAATTAATAAAAAAGACCATGCTCCTTGTGAACATGGTCTTTTGTCTGTCAGATCAGAATGTCATATCGGTGAAAACAGCTTCTTCGTCTGTCTGCACGCCGTAATTGAAACGCTCGGCGATCTTTCCGGAAACGCAGTTATACCAGTTTCCCGTGATTTCGTTGACAACATGGAGTTTATCGCCATCTTCCTGCATTTCAAAGAGGTGCATACGCTTTTTCTGGTGAACGTTCGGGCAATGGAGGGACATCATCAGCCTGCCTTCGAATGTTTTGAACATCATGGCATGCGCACCGTCGAGTGCCCAAAGCGGTTTTTCCATCTGTTCCCAAGGTCCCAGGATATCGCCCGATAAGCTCTTTGCATAGCCGACGGTATAACCGGCATAGGAGAAGCTGCTCCAAAGCATGATGAGCGTACCGTTTTTCATCCGATGCAGCCATGGACCATCGGTAACGTGTCCATCCTCATTGATAGCACCGCTCCAGGGCGCATCACTTGCACGGAAAAGGATATGCGGTTCGCCGATTGCTTTTGAAAGGTCATCGGAAAGCGGAACTGCCGCTACCTGACCATCATAGACCTGCAGCCATTCATGGCAGAAGACCATCCAGGGTTTGCCTTTTTTATCTTCGTAAAGTGTACCGTCAAGGCACTGCCAGTTTTTTGGTGTAACGGGTTCATTTGCCAAAGGAACAAACGGCCCAAGCGGAGAATCGGAAACGAGGCACTGGCATGCACGGAACTTTTTCTCGGCACGGAAAGAGGAAATGAGATAATATTTGCCCTTGTAATAGTGGCATTCGGGTGCCCAATAATCGAGGTCTGCCCAGAAATCATCCGGCTTTTCAAAAACGAGGATCGGTCTGCTCCAATGAATAAGGTCGGGGCTTTCCATCGCATAGAATGTCGGACCGATTTTTACCTCGGGGAAGAGCTGTGTATCGAACATACGGGCGTAAATATAGTATTTTTTGGTATCCGGAGATGCGAGAACACAGGGATCGCTGATCATAATATCGCGGACGTGTACGCTGTATTTGTTTTCCATTGCCGAAGTCCTTTCTGCTGTTAAAATGTTAACTTTACCACGATTATATCATATTGCTCAAAACGGGAAAAGCAAAAAAGTTATCATATTGCTCTGTTTTTGGTAAAATTAATGATAAAATAGGAAAAAACAGCAAATGCACCCGTCGGTTGACGGATTTCCAAGCGTGCTTGATAGCCTGCAACCATAAAAAACGCTATGATGACCTTGTTGAAAGGAGCGCAGATATGATTTTAGCTGAAAAGATTTTACGATTACGCAAGAAAAACGGAATGTCACAGGAAGAACTGGCGGAAAAGCTGAACGTTTCGAGGCAGTCGGTTTCCAAATGGGAAAGTGCGGCAAGCATCCCCGATATTGCCAAGATCCTCGATATGGCAAAGCTCTTTGGCGTGACGACAGATTACCTTTTGAAGGAAGAAATGGTAGAGGAAGAATTTTCCGTTGAAGAAGACAGCGGTGCAGATTACCCGTCTTTATCCATCGAAGAAGCAGACAGATTTTTAGCCGCTTCCAAAGAACAGGGCAAAAAGATCGCTCTGGCGGTTTTCATGCTCATTTTAGCGCCTGCATTTCTTATTGGGATCAGCGGATTACCGCTTTTCGGTGTGCAGATCGTGGAAGATTCTGCGGCAATGATCGGTCTTGTCATCATGTTTGTTATTGCGGCGGCAGCGGTTTTCCTGCTCATCATGAGCGTCATTCCCATGCGTGAATTTGCCTATATCAGAAGCGGTGAATTTGTTCTTGCCTATGGCGTTGAAGGCGTGCTTGCGGAAAAGAAAAAGAATTTCTATCCCGGTTTTATCAAAAACGTTGCGATCGGCGTTGTATTGTGTGTTTTGGCACCGACTTTTCTCTTTTTTGATGTATCCGACAAAGGGCAGCTTTCGGCTGTTACGCTGATGTTTATACCCATTGCGATCGGTGTTTACCTTTTCATCCGCGGCGGCATGATCATGGGTGCTTTTGATCACCTTTTGAAAAAAGATAAAATGCGCGAAGAGATCGAAAAAGACAAACGTGAGGAAAAGCTCGGCAGTATTTATTGGCCCGTTATTGTTGCCATTTACCTCGGCTGGAGCTTCCTCACGAACGATTGGCATATCACATGGGTCGTCTGGCCCGTTGCAGCGCTGCTTTTTGCGGCGATCGCCAACGCAGTGAATATTATGAAAAAATAAAAGAGGGATCACAGAAAACAAAGTGAACCCTCAAAGTGAAAGTATTTATGGAATGAGTTCGCGTAATAGCGGCTCATTCTTTTTTAATATTTTGTGACTGCTTCGATGAGAAGGCGAAGAGCATTATTGGCGGCAAGCGTACGGATCATCGTGCGCTCGTTTTCGCGTCCTCGGGAAAGAAGAAGCTTTTCGGTTTTGGTGTATTTTTCGGAATCGACGGCGATATAGACAAGACCGACGGGTTTTTCCGCAGTACCACCGCCGGGTCCTGCAATACCGGTGATGCTGATGCCGAAATCTGCGCCGGAAAGTTTGCGTACGCCTTTTGCCATTTCGAGTGCGGTTTCGGGCGAAACTGCGCCATGTGCGGCTAAAGTTTCCTCGCGAACACCTAAAAGCTGCATTTTCATCTCGTTGGAATAGGTGCAGACACCGCAGCCAAATACTTCCGAAGCGCCGGCAATAGCCGTGAGTCTTGCGCTGACCATTCCGCCTGTACAGCTTTCTGCCGTTGCTGCGGAAAGACCTTTTTCACGGAGAAGCGTGATCGCTGCATTTTCAAGCGTACCGACATCGATGCCGTAAACGTAATCTTTGAATTTTTCGGCAACTTCGGCAACAACGGGATCGATGAGCGCATAGGCTTCTTCGTCATTCTTTGCGGAAGCGGTAACACGCAGCTGCACTTCGCCCGTTTTTGCATAAGGTGCGATCGTCGGGTTGGTGTGTGCGAGCATATAATCGCGGAGGATGGACTCAACATAGGATTCACCAAGCCCGATGATATGAATAGTTCTCGAAACGATGACGGTGTTTGTCTTTCCCTTGAGGAAAGGCACGACACTGTTTTTCATCATCGGTTCCATTTCGTTCGGCGGACCGGGCAGAAGAATAGCGATCTTTTCATCATTGCCGACAGCAAGACCGGGTGCTGTGCCGTTTTTATTGGCAAAAATCACAGCGCCTTCGGGCATAAGCGCCTGTTTGCGGTTGTTATCCGTCATGGGTCTGCCGACTTTATTAAAAAAGGCTTCGATCGCGGCAAGAGAAGGCTCATCCATATACATCTTGCGGCCGAAAAATTCTGCAACGGTTTCTTTTGTGAGGTCATCGTATGTAGGTCCCAAGCCACCGGTCATGAGGACGATATCCGCACGGGAAAAAGCCTCCGCCAAGGATTCTTTTAACCTGCCGGGGTTATCGCCAACGACACTCTGATGGTAGACGGTGATGCCGAGCTTTGCCAGTTCTTTTGCGGCAAAAGCTGCGTTTGTATTGATCGTATCGCCAAGAAGCAATTCTGTTCCGACGCATAATATTTCCGCTTTCATAAAAGTCACTTCCTTATTTTCAGTGTAAGTTTATTGTAGCACAGGACGGGCGCTTTAGCCATAAGAAAAAGACCGGAACTTTTGCCGAAAATGCATAGTATAACGGTAAGGTATTATCAGTTCGATGATTTTTACGTGATAAAAATGTATAGACTTTGTAAATGATGTTAATTTCGCTTGAAAATATTGTGTTATCGGATTATAATACGGTAACGAACCATAAATTAATAAACGGTAAGAATAGAAGCGCAGCAATGATAAAAACGGGAGCTTACTCATTGCCTGCGCGGAATATAAAAAATGGGAATTTTCAGGAGGAAAAAATGAAAGCTCTGTATAAAGCCATTGTTTACCTGGTCGTAATGGTTTTTTTCAGCAGTACAGCCCGGCCGATTGCATTTGCGGCTGAGTCCGATGATGTCGTTTCGGACGTTATTCAGCAGCTTGAAGCGATTGATACGCTGCAGGAAATGCAAAATAAGCGAAAAGAATACACCGCTTCAGGCCATTATGATGTAAACACGACAAATGAAGACGTTATCAACAGGCATGAGGCTGCCCGAAGCGGTTATGAAACCTATGTTGACACGATGTTTGCAGCCCGTATTGCGGCGAAGAATGCCTATGATGCCCTGACCGAAGAACAAAAAGCACAGATAGACCCAGCATTGGCCGCAAAACTCGATGATCATTTGCCGACGGTTTTTCACGGTGGTACTTTTGCGGTCACACCGGATGAGGAATATACCTTTGAAGCCGTAAACGGCGGCGCAGGCTATGCATATGAAGTTTCGAACCATATGGTATCGGGAAATATCCCGCAAACTTTTATTTTAGTTGATACTTCTGACGGAAAGACATCCTGGACACCTGACGGACGCTATGAATACGGGAAAAGCAATTATGAGGTTGCCTATTGCTGTGATGTGGAAACGCCTTTGGAATACGGATCGGATTACAGGCGTTTGAATTTGGAGGATAGCCATTATTACAGTAAAGCTGCAGCGGAGCATATTCGTGCGATCGTGATGAATGCCTATCCTTTTGTTACGATGGATGAGATGAAGGAACAATTGAAAGATGGCGGCCTTGATGCAGATTTTGTTGATTCGCTGACACGAGCAGATATGATTGCAGCGGTCCAACAAGCTATCTGGGCGTTTGCAAATTCAGATGAATTGGACAGCACAGGTTATTTTGCAAGTGTGGATATCCCGAGCAACAGAGGCATCTATTTTACTGAGCTTCATGATTATACAAACGAATGCTGGGATTGGCTGCCCGGAAAAAGGACAAGAAGCTTTGACAGAGAAGCTGCTTATCGGGTAAATAACCTTGCGTATTATTTATGCAACCTCGAGGGAACACCTGCGGCGGATGATGCCATCGTTATTTCTTCGGTGGATATCACAAGGGCGAGTCTGATCCCCGGAACGGATGATCTTTATGAATTGGGGATATATGTACGCTTAAACAACGGCGCAAGCAGCCGTGATAACCTGACGGTTTCTGCAGCGAGCTTTGATGTGGAAGGAAATGTTACCGGTAAAACGGCACAGACGGTTTACGAGAGAGATGTATATGAATTAAGCCTTTCTGTACGACCGGGCGATACCGTAACGGTTAAGGTCGAAGGTACGCAGTATGTGGGGAAAGGTGTCTATTTCTATGAACCGGAAGGCGGACGAGAAACATCACAATCCCTTGTCGGCATATCCGAAGGCGCAACAAGAGTCAATGTTGAAAAAACTTTTTCTTTTAATCAGGATATTGAAAAAGGCATCCGCATTTATAAAACCGAAAAAGATACCGGGAGACCTCTTTCGGGCATAACATTTGATGTGTATGAGGTCGTTTTGGATGAAGGCGAAAGCATTTCCGAAATGCCGACGATTGGCGAAGTGGAGCGCTATGCAAATGAAAAGAACAAAGTCGGTTCTTTGACGACGGATAGTACAGGCTATGCATCGCTGGCGCTGGAGGAAGGAATATATCTTGTCATCGAGGAATTTGATGAAGATAAGGTAAAGGAACCGGCAGTTCCGTTTTATATCAGGATCCCGATGCCGGTTGAACATACAGAGATAGCGGGTGAAACATCAGCCGTATATCTGGATATCGTTTCGGTCTATCCGAAAAATGTACCCGTAACTCCGCCGGATACACCGCCGGTCAATCCGCCGCCGATGGATAACGTCAACGGCAGCTTTACCATCATAAAACATGCAGCTGCAGATGAGGAAAAACTGCTCAGCGGTGCAGAATTTCAGGTTTTCCGTGCAGCGGCAGCAGACGATAAAGATATGCAGTTTGTTGAGTGCGGCGGAATAGAATATGCTGTTTCACCGGTTATGGTAAACGGCGAAAAATTGATCCTTACAACAGATGAAAACGGCAGCGCAGTTTCCCCAAAACTGAACTGCGGAACATATTTCCTTCTCGAAACAAAAGCGCCGAAAGGATATCGGATCCCGGGAGAGGCTGTTATTGTTACGGTAAAATCAGATTTGGTTTCCGCTGCGGAAGAAGTGCGTATTGCCAATACTGCCGGAAATATTTTGCCGGAAACAGGCGGAACGGGAAAAAAGTTGATGATTATAATCGGAAGCATCCTGTCGATCGGTGCGGCGGTTTTCCTTGTTACCAAAAAGAGAATGAGTCGTTATGAATAAAAAAATAAGCAGTCCTGTGTGATACGGACTGCTTATTTTCATGTTGTTTCTTAGCTCATGATGAGGTAGGAGTTGATGAAAGCATCGATATCGCCATCCATGACGGACTGGATATTGCCGTTTTCAACGCCTGTTCTGTGGTCTTTGACGAGCGTATAGGGCTGGAAAACATAGGAACGGATCTGGCTGCCCCATTCGATTTTTTTCATTTCGCCCTTAATATCCTGGATCTGTGCCAATCTTTCCGCTTCACGGCGTTCAACGAGCCTTGCACGGAGCATACCCATAGCGGTTTCGCGGTTCTGGATCTGCGAACGCTCTGTCTGGCAGGATACGACAATACCTGTCGGGATATGCGTGATACGGACGGCACTTTCGGTTTTGTTGATGTGCTGACCGCCTGCACCGGAGCTGCGGTAGGTATCGACGGAAAGATCTTCGGGTCTGATCTCGATATCGCCTTCATCATCGGCAATCTGCGGCATAACATCCAGAGAAGAGAAGGAAGTGTGTCTTCTTGCGTTGGCATCGAAAGGCGAAATACGGACTAAGCGGTGAACGCCTTTTTCCGCACGAAGGAAACCATAGGCATTGAGGCCTTCAACAAGGAAGGTAACGCTCTTGATGCCGGCTTCTTCGCCATCGAGGAAGTCCAGAACTTTGACGGTAAAGCCATGGCGTTCTGCCCAGCGTGTGTACATACGGTAGAGCATGGATGTCCAATCCTGTGCCTCTGTGCCGCCTGCGCCTGCGTGCAGGGAAAGAATGGCGTTGTTTGCATCGTAAGGCCCGCTGAGGAGTGCTTCCAGACGGAATTCTTCGGTGCCTTTGTGGAATTCTTCAACGGCGGAAAGAATTTCTTCTTCGAGGCTTTCGTCGTTTTCTTCGATGTACATTTCGATATAGGTATCGAGGTCATCGGATTTTGCCTTCAGGTTGTCATAGCCTTTGATCTTCGATTCGATGGGCTTGATCTGTCTGGTGACTTTGTTGGCTTCTTCAACGTTGTTCCAGAAATCCGGTGCTTCCATTCTTTCGTGGAGCTCGGCAAGCTCTTTCCTGAGTGCAGGAAGATCGAGCGATTCGCCTGCTTCGCTCAGCATCTGCTGTGCTTTCTGTATAGTCGATCTGATTTCATCTAATTCAAGCATTTGTGATTCCCCATATATAAATTTAAAATTTTACTTAGTGATTTGCACCGGGTCTGCCGCAGCAATATTTATATTTTTTGCCGCTGCCGCAAGGGCAAAGGTCGTTTTTGCCGACTTTTTTGGCCTTTTTGACGGTGACCTGTTCTTCGTTGATCTTGTGTTCCTGCGGTTTTAAGACAGGCGCTTTGCGCTCGATACGGCTTTCAATGCGGAGATGATAGAGCGCACGGACGGTATCTTCTTCGATCGCAGCGATCATATCGTCAAAGACATCAAAGCTCTCTTTGCGGAAAGCAACGACCGGATCAACATTGCCGTATGCACGAAGGCCGATGCCCTGTTTCAGCTGATCCATATCGTCGATATGCGTCATCCACTTATTATCGACAACGCGCAGGAGGATGATGCGCTCTGCATTGCGCATGGAAAGGTTAAGCGCAGTAAATTCTTCTTCTTTTTTCTTATAAGCAAGAAGTGCCTTTTCGAGAAGTGCGCCTTTGATGGTCTTCTTTCCGGGTTTGCCATTCGGGAAGAGGCTTTCCGAAACAGGGAGGAAATATCTGCGGCAAGCAGCTTCGAGTCCTTCAAAATCCCATTCTTTTTCGGGAATATGTTCCGGGCAATAAAGATCTGCAAGGCCGTGCATAACGTGTTCGATCATGTTTTCGATGCTTTCGCTGATGTCTTTGCCCATCAGAACTTCGCGGCGCTGTGCATAAATCAGCTCACGCTGTTTATTCATAACGTCGTCATAGTGGAGGACGTTGCCGCGGATCTCGAAGTTTCTGCGTTCGATGCGCTTCTGTGCGTTTTCAATCTGTTTGGTCAGGAGACCGACTTCAAGCGGGATATCTTCGCCGCCGGCTAAAGTTCCAACGATCTCTTTGATGCGTTCACCGCCGAAAAGACGCATGAGGTCATCTTCAAGCGAGATATAGAAACGGGATCTGCCAGGGTCACCCTGTCTTCCGCTTCTGCCGCGGAGCTGATTATCGATTCGCCTGGATTCGTGGCGTTCGGTACCGATGATATAGAGACCGCCTGCTTTGACGACTTCATCGTGTGCACGGTCGGTTTCCTTTTTATATTTGGCAAGAAGCTCGGCAAACTGCGCTCTTGCTGCAAGAATTTCCGCATCATCCGAAGCGGCAAAAGAGGTTGCCCATGCGAGCATTTCATCGGACATACCGTTTCGCATCAGCTCATTTTTTGCCATATACTCGGGGTTGCCGCCAAGGAGAATATCAGTTCCTCTGCCTGCCATGTTGGTTGCAATGGTAACGGCACCGAGCTGACCTGCCTGTGCGATGATCTGTGCTTCTCGTTCGTGGTGTTTTGCGTTTAAGACTTCGTGGCGGATGCCCTTTCGCTTGAGCAAAGCGGAAAGATATTCGCTCTTTTCAACGGAGATCGTACCGACAAGGATCGGCTGACCTGTTTTATGTGTCTGTGCGATATCCTCAACAACGGCATCAAATTTTGCTTTTTCGCGCGCATAGATGATGTCGTTCATGTCTTCGCGGCGAAGCGGACGGTTTGTCGGGATCTCCACAACGCCAAGTCCATAGATCGTACGGAATTCATCTTCTTCCGTTTTGGCTGTGCCCGTCATGCCGGCGAGCTTTTCATACATACGGAAAAGATTCTGGAAGGTGATCGTGGCGAGCGTTTTGCTTTCGTGTGCAACTTTGACGTTTTCCTTCGCTTCGATCGCCTGATGCAGACCGTCTGAATAGCGTCTGCCCGTCATGAGTCGGCCTGTAAATTCATCGACGATGACGACTTCGCCGTTCTGCACGACATAATCGCGGTCACGCTTCATCAGGTTGACTGCACGGAGCGCCTGATTGATGTGATGATTGATCTCAGTATTTTCGACGTCGCTCAGGTTTTCAATGTTGAAATATTTTTCTGCGCGGCGAATACCGTCTTCGGTCAGGTTGATGGTCTTTTTCTTTTCATCCATTTCAAAATCGGTGCCTTCCTGCAGGCGATGGACGAAATAGTTGGCTGTCTGGTAAAGCTCTGTGCTTGCGCTGCCCGTTCCGGAAATGATAAGAGGTGTTCTTGCTTCGTCGATCAAAATGGAGTCAACTTCATCGACGATGGCATAATGGAGCTCGCGCTGCACGAGGTTTTCGCGGTAAACGGCCATATTATCACGCAGATAATCGAAACCGACCTCGTTATTGGTTGCATAGATGATATCGCGGCGGTAAACTTCGCGTTTTTCCGTGCTGTCCATACCTTTTAAGATGCTGCCGACGCTGAAGCCCAAAAATTCATAGAGCTTGCCCATCCATTCGGCGTCACGCTTTGCCAGGTAGTCATTGACGGTGACGATATGAACGCCTTTGCCCGTGAGAGCATTTAAGCAGGCAGGAAAAGTTGCGGATAAGGTTTTGCCTTCGCCGGTTTTCATTTCGGCAATATCGCCGCCATGGAGGACGATGCCGCCGATAAGCTGCGTCGGGTAAGCTTCCTGACCCAAGGTACGTCTGCCGGCTTCACGGACCTGTGCAAAAACTTCGACCAGAAGATCGTCGAGGCTTTCACCGTTCTGGTAACGCTTTTTATATTCCTCTGTTTTTGCCTTGAGAGCATCATCGCTCATCGCCTCAAACGTGGGCTTTAAGGCAACGATCTGTTCTGCGAGCTTTTCTGCTTTTTTTAATGTTTTATCTTTAAACTTGAATAATGCCATTATACTTCCTTTTTGATATATTTTAGTGCTATATATCTAATATATAATGATACCATTAAAAATGCATTCGTACAACGGGAAAATTTGAAGTTCCTGTGAAGAAATCGGAAATAAAAACACTTATGAAAGAATTATCTCTCATAAGTGTTCTTTTTTTAGTCGATATCTTCGTTTTTCTTTTCGATCGGTTTATCAAGCATATGCGGGTCACGCAGCAGGCGCTTTAACTGTTTCATGCCCTTTGCCCAGTCAAGACCTTCGGCGAAGCGTTCATCGATGACGACACCAAGCGGAAGCATCTTTCTGACCTCGGGCTGATCATCGAGGTCTGCAACAACTTTTGTCTTGTCTTTGCCGAGGCCGATGAAAATGCCGGCTGTACCGAAATTATACACATGATGGAAAACATAGTTGATGCCCAGAGATTTCATATTTGTGATGAAGAAAGAGGTATGGAAGGGGCTTGCATCCATGACCATTTTGGGCAGGCAGTTGTGTTTATCCATCCACATGAGGATCGTAACGGCAAATTTGAAGAGCCAATCGGGCAGTTTTGCCAAAATAGCGGCAACTTTATCGGTTTCTGTATCGACGGTGCCTTTTGTTTTGGTGACTTCATCCGCAGCAGCCTGGATCTTATCGCGGACTTCCATCAGGGTTTCCGTTCCGGCGAATTCGAGTTTGATCGTCGTTTCGGAAGAACCGCCTTTTAAGTCTTTCTGCAGTGCATAGGAGAAAGAGATGTTGTTTCTCGCATAAACACGGCCATTCATGATGAAGCGGTTGAGCGAAGGCATCAGCGCAAGCATACGGACGATGCCGGCAGCAACGATATCGATATAGGTAACTTTAATACCTTCAGCCTTTTTTTCCTTGATATAAGCATCCATGCCGTCGCAGACAAAATCTTCCTGAAACATGATCATGGAATCCGAACGCTCGCGCATAACGTGCGGAACAACACGCATAAAGGGATCGAGCGATTTGATTTTTCTTCCGTCTCTTCTTTTCATACCATTCTCCATAGAACTATTTGCAAACAGTATAGCACGGAAAGAAACAATTTTCCAACAGAATTACACAACCTGCGGCATTTATCCGTAAAAAATATTAAAAATTCGGCATTAGCTGTACAAATTCCGACAAAATTTGCTATACTATATAGGATGTTTTAAGAATGGAGAAATCGTTTTGAAAAACGCTCAGATAAAAAAGTCATTTGCAAAAATCATTCTTGCAGTTTGTGTTTCGGTGATGTGCCTGCTGCCGCTTCTTTCCTGTGCGATCAAAAAGGCAGACATGATCAATGAAAACGGGCTTGTTATCTCGGAAGTTGTATCTTCCAACAGCGCTTCTTATCATGTGGAAAGGATCGGCTCACCCGACTGGATCGAGCTTTACAATGCAGGCGAAAGTGCGATCGATCTTTCGGGTTACCGCATTTATAAAAGCGAAGATGACAGCTTTACTTTTTCCGATTTTGTGATCGAACCGGGCGAATATAAGCTGCTTTGTGCATGCGCTTCCGTATATGAAAGCGACGCATACTGCATTGGCTTCAGGCTTTCCAAAGCAGGCGAAAGCCTCGTCATCGAAGACCCCGAAGAAAACGAAGTTGCCGTTCTGACGTTTGGCGAACTCGCAAGCGACATCAGCTATGCCTATTTTAACGGCGAATACTGCTATTCGACAACGCCGACACCGGGCAGCGAAAACACCGGCGTATTTTTTGAAAAACTTGCCGATGCGCAGAATAATGCCGTTACAGAAGGCCTTGTTTTATCCGAAGCGGCAGATGGCTGGGCAGAACTCTATAACAGTTCAGAATTTGCGCTGAATCTTTCCATGTATTATCTTTCGGATAGTCCGGCAGATACGGAAAAGGCCCAGCTTCCGCAGGTCATGCTTGCACCGGGCGAATATTTTGCCGTTGGTCTCAACAATGCGGAAGGCTACGATGCAAAAGTCAGCTTTGGTGTTGCTGCGGATGAGTCTCTCTATCTTTTCAGCAGAGAGGAGATATTATCTTCCCTTGAAACAGCGGGTTTATTCTCTGCCATGAGCATCGGTCTTGACGGGAACGGCAGACCGGTCTATTACCTTGAAACAACACCCGGCGAAGTCAATGCCGAAAAATTCTTTACAGTACCGAAGCCTTCGCTTATGGGCGCAAAGGCAGGGCTGCACATCAACGAGCTGATGCTGAAAAATACCGTCAGCCTTATCGATGAAGACGGCGACCGCAGCGATTGGGTAGAGCTCTGGAACAATTCCAACGAAACGCTCAGACTTTCCGATTTCTATCTTTCCGATGAAGAAGCAGACCTTTTAAAATGGCAGCTTCCCGAAGCAGAGATCGGTGCAGGCGAATATGTGATCATCTACCTCGACAGCAAAGACAGAGAATATCACACGAGCTTTAACCTTGGTGAAAAAGAAACGCTTTACCTCACGGATATGGCAAACTTCTGTTATGAAGAGCTGTATTTCCCCGATGAAGGCAGACTTGATAATATCTCCTACGGTTTAAAAGAAGGCAGCTGGCTCTATTTCGGCAAGAGCACACCCGGAAAAGAGAACACTTCCCACGGCAGCGAAGACCTGAGCAATGTGGAAAAGCTCGATAAGACGGGCATTTTCATCACAGAGGTTTCCGCAACGGCAACGGCAAGATCCGGCAAAAAGGACTGGATCGAGCTCTATAACGGCGGCAGCAAAAGCGTATCGCTCAGCGAACTTTATTTAAGCAACGACAAAGATAATCTGAAACTCTTTCAGCTCTCCGGAACGATTTCCCCGGGGAGCTATAAGCTTATATACGCCTCTTCCAAACCGACTTTGCAGAAAGACGGCGTTGCCAATTTCGGTATTTCGACCGCAGGCGAAGAGCTTTTCCTGACGGATGAAAACGGCGCGATCCTCGATCATTTTGAAACGGGATACCTCCGCGTCGGCACAACCAGCGGCAGAGCAAAAAATGATTATTCCGGCAGCAGGGTATTTTTTGAAAATGAAACGCCCGGTGAAGCAAACGGAAGAACGATCGGCAGCTACCTCAATGCGCCTGAATTTTCTTTGGAAGGCGGCTTTTATGAAGGCAGCATCACGCTGGAGCTTTTTGGTGAAGGCGAGATATATTACACAACGGACGGCAGTGAACCCGATCGGAATGCGAAGCATTATTCAGGACCGATCACACTTTCCGAAAACACGGCAATTTCCGCAGTTTGCTATAAAGAAGGCAGGCTGATGAGTGATCCTGCGGTTTCGACCTATCTCTTTTCCGATCCGCATGAGCTGCCTGTTGTCTGCCTGACGATGGACCCGGAAGATTTCCGCAAAGTGTATGCGGTTTCCGATAAAAAAGGTCCGATCGTAGAGAAAAAATGCAACATTGAATATTACACCGAAGATGGCGTGATCGGCACAAGCTTTGTCGCCGGTGCAAGAGTTGCGGGAAATTCGACCCGTACCTATGCACAGAAATCGCTCAATTTATATCTTCGCAGCGGCTATGGGCAAAGCTCCGTTGTCTATCCCTTTTTTGAAGGTTACCCCATTACGGAATTTAAGGGATTGACGCTGAGAAACTCCGGTCAGGATAATGACGACGAAAGGATCGCAGACCTCTATGCTTCAGTTCTGATGCGTGGTCTTGACCTCGATTATGCGGAAGGCCGATTTGCTGTTCTTTATGTCAATGGGCGCTACTATGGGCTGTATGATTTAAAGGAAAATCAGAACGAAGATTGGCTTGCTTCCCGTTATAACATCGACCCGGATAAGACAAACGTCATCCGCAGAAACAGAACGGTATTAAACGGCTCGAATACGCAGATCAAACAGGTTTATGCGATCGCACAATCGCGCAACATGAGCAGCGAAGAAAATTATGAATACTTCTGCCAGTTTGTTGATCCGGAGGCGTTCATTGATTATATCATTGCACAGAGCTTCTGCGGCAACGGCGATATGTTCAACCAGAAATTATGGCATATGAATGATTATTCCGTTCGTGTGCGCCCTGTATTCTTTGACCTTGACTTCGCTTTTGGCGGCAGCAATGCGAGCGTATTATCGGCATTTTTTACGGGTGATGGCGTTGCTTCTCCCGATGGTTCGCTGACGAATATGTACATCCCGACAGCGCTCAAGAAAAATGCGGGTTGGCGCGAAAAATTCATTACACGCTGTGCTTACCTGATCAATAACCACTTTGATAAATCGCTCGAAATTTTCGATGAGCTTGTTGCCCAGATGGAAACAGAAATGAAGCGGCATATTTCTCGCTGGCATACACCCTCGAGCTATTCGGCTTGGCAGGGCAAGATCAGAAATATGCGCACGGTCATTTCCAACAGACCGAAGGCATTGGCCAGACAGATGCAGAATGTCTTTGATGTTTCCGCTTCGCGCATGGCGGAATTATTCCCGCAGTGGTATTAAAAATATTCCCGGAAAATATGATGAGAAAAGACAGAAGAACAGTTATACTATTGATATTAGCGGTGATCACGGCGCTTTTTGCCATTGGCTGCAAAAAGGCAGAATTAAAGGAACCGGTGGAAACACCTGTCTTTGAAGCTTTGACACCGACGATCGCACCGACACCGGAACCAACTCCGGAGCCGACACCTGAACCGACACCTGAGCCTACGCCGACACCGTATTTCGGCAGATTCGGTGAAAAATTCTATTCGGAAGAATACGATGTCGAATTTGCAACGGAAGGTGCCGTTATTCAGGATGAAACAAGCTATATCAGCGAAACGATCTCCTTTGAGGTGACAACCTACCACGAAGAAGGTCTGACCTATTTCTTCGCGGATATTTACATCAAAGATATCGAATCCTTAAAAACCGCTTTTTCGAGGGATAAATTCAACGCGAAAAATGAAAAGGTTCTCGAAATGGCAAGAAGAAACGGCGCTTTGGTTGCGATCAACGGCGATTATTACACCGCACAGGAAGAAGGCATCATCATCCGCAACGGAGAATTGTATAAGAGCAGAAAAACAACGCGGGATGTCTGTGTTTTGTTCCGTGACGGTACGATGAAAACTTATGGACCGAAAGAATGGGATGAAGATGAGATCATGGCTGCAGACCCATGGCAAAGCTGGGTTTTCGGACCAAACCTTGTCAGAGAAGGCGTTTTGCAGACGGAATTCAATACTTCCGTTGCAAGGACAAACCCGCGTGCTGCGATCGGCTATTTTGAACCGGGGCATTATTGCTTTGTTGTTGTCGACGGCAGGCAGGGCAGTTATTCCAAAGGGCTTGATATGCAGGGATTGGCAGACCTGATGTATGAGCTTGGCTGCAAAGAGGCGTATAACCTCGATGGCGGTGCAACAGCTGTTATGGTATTGTTTGATGAACAGATTTCCAGACAATCCGATAACGGCAGAGGCTGCGGCGATATTATCTATATCAAAGAAGCGGAAATTTCCGTTCAGGAATAAAAATCAAAAAACTTTTTGTTTGTCGGAATTGCAACAGGCATTTTGCAAACATAATGTTACAATAATAACGAAGTCAGGGATACACCCTGTATATTTAGAGATCAGTAGTTTGAAACATTTTGGAGGAACAATATGTATATCACAAAGGACATCAAGTACATCGGCGTAAACGATCATAAAGTTGACCTTTTCGAAGGACAGTATGTCGTACCGAACGGCATGGCCTATAACTCCTATGCGATCATCGATGAAAAGATCGCGATCATGGACACCGTAGACCAGAACTTCACACATGAATGGCTCGACAACATCCAGAATACACTCGGCGCAAGAAAGCCCGATTACCTCATCATTCAGCATATGGAACCCGACCATTCCGCAAATATTATGAACTTCACAAAAGTTTATCCGGAAACAACGATCGTTTCCTCTGCTAAGGCTTTTGTCATGATGAAGAACTTCTTCGGAACCGATTTTGCAGATAACAGGATCGTCGTCGGCGAAGGCGATACACTTTCCCTTGGCAGCCATGTCCTTACATTCGTTACAGCGCCCATGGTGCATTGGCCGGAAGTTATCGTAACCTATGACAGCACAGATAAAGTTCTCTTCTCTGCAGACGGTTTCGGCAAATTCGGTGCACTCGATGTCGAAGAAGACTGGGCTTGCGAAGCAAGAAGATATTACATCGGTATCGTCGGCAAATACGGCGCACAGGTACAGAGCCTCCTCAAAAAAGCAGCAGGTCTCGATATTTCCATCATCTGCCCGCTGCACGGACCGGTTTTAACCGAAAATCTCGGCTACTACATCAACCTGTATGATATCTGGTCTTCCTACAGACCCGAAGATGATGGCATCGTCATCGCCTATACATCGGTCTATGGAAACACAAAGAAGGCTGTCCTTCAACTCGAAGAAAAGCTCAAAGCAAAAGGCTGCCCGAACGTCGTTGTACACGACCTCGCACGCTGCGATATGGCAGAAGCTGTTGAAGATGCTTTCCGCTACAGCAAGATCGTCCTCGCAACAACAACCTATAATGCAGAGATCTTCCCCTTCATGCGTGAGTTCTTGAGTCATCTGACAGAACGCAACTTCAGCAACCGCACAGTCGGTATGATCGAAAATGGCAGCTGGGCACCGATGGCAGCAAGAGTTATGAAAGGCCTTTTGGAAAAGAGCAAGAACATCAGCTACACCGATACAACTGTCCGCATTCTTTCCGCTCTGAACGAAGAAAGCAGCGCACAGCTCGAAGCTCTGGCTGAAGAACTTTGCCACGAATATTTGGCGATCAAAGACGAAACAGCAAACAAGAACGATATGACAGCACTCTTCAAGATCGGTTACGGTCTCTATGTCGTCACATCGAACGACGGCAAAAAGGATAACGGCCTTATCGTCAATACGATCACACAGGTTACCAACACACCGAACAGAGTTGCGGTTACGATTAATAAAGAAAATTATTCGCACCACGTTATCAAACAGACGGGCATCATGAACGTCAACTGCCTGACAACCGAAGCACCCTTCAAGGTATTTGAAACATTCGGTTTCCAGAGCGGCAGAAATGTTGATAAGTTTGCAGGCTGCACACCGCACAGATCCGACAACGGTCTGATCTTCCTGCCCAGATACATCAACGCATTCATGTCCCTCAAGGTTGAACAGTATGTTGACCTTGGCACACACGGCATGTTCATCTGCTCGGTAGAAGAGGCAAGAGTCCTTTCCGATAAGGAAACCATGACCTACACCTACTACCTCGATAACGTTAAACCGAAGCCGCAGACAGAAGGCAAAAAAGGCTATGTCTGCAAGATCTGCGGATATGTCTATGAAGGCGAAAACCTTCCCGAAGATTATGTCTGCCCGCTTTGCAAACACGGCGCAGCGGATTTTGAACCGATCGAATAAAATACTTGCGATTTAAGCACAATAGGATTAAGATAAGACTAAAGAAAACATTTGGAGGAATAAACTATGAAATATGTATGCAGTGTATGTGGCTATGAATATGATGAAGCTGTTGAAGGCGTAAAATTTGAAGATCTCCCGGCAGATTATGTATGCCCTCTCTGCGGCGTAGAAAAAGATATGTTCAACGCTGAATAAGAAAAACAAAAAGAACCCTTGATGATCAAGGGTTCTTTTTTTGTCAGAAAAGCTTCTTTAATTCTTCGAAATGTGCGATGAGCCATTCTGTCATCTGTTTGTTTGCCTCAAAAATCTGCGGATAGCGACCGATTTCATGGAACCATGCAACACAGATGAATTGGATAGAAAGGACAACGTAGGGAAGCGCTACTTTTTCTTCTGCGGTCAGATGCATGATGCTGTCATAACCTTGGATGAGATGGGCAAAAATATCGGGCCATGTTTCATGTTTTTCCGCTTCGGTTTTGTTCCACAATTCGCTGAGGATGCTCGTCGCCGCATAGCAGGGATCAAAAAGGCGGATATTGCGCTCGGAAAGTTCGAAATCGATGAATCCGGCTTCATTTCCGGAAAAGATTATGTTACCGGGATTCGGATCACGATGAATGAGCTGACGAGACAGCATAGGGTAGAGACTGCCAAATCCGGAAAGATACTCTTCCTGCAGGTCTTTGGGAATAGAAATAATTTTGCTGCTGTTTGGCATAGCCCATGCGCTGACCCTTTCAAAGAGCGGGAAATCTTCCGCTTCGAAATGGAGTTTTTTCAGGGCAAGATGGAGTTTGCCGATTGCTTTGCCGATATGAAATGCGTTTTCCGGTTCGCTGCAGATCTCTTTGGCTGTGAGCTGCTTTCCCGGGAGACGTTTCTGTAAGGAATAGTAGAGTTCGCCATCCTGAAGGAGAGTTTCTCCGTTGTCTGCGGGGATGGCTTCTGCAGAAAGGAGGCCTTCCGCGGCAAGAGCCTCTGCCAGATCGTTGTGTTTTTTTAGACTTCCTTTGTTGCGGCTGAGCTTTAACACATACTCTTCGCTGACATAAAAGGCATTTTCATTTTGTTCACCGGTGGATTCGTAAAAGACGGAGCGAACAGTTTCCTTATCCAATTCCCAATGAGAAAGCAGTTCGCTTATTTTTTTGCGTGTGATCATAATGTGTTCCTCTTTTATAATGTTGATAGGGAGTGGTTTTTCTGTATAAATGTTTTTGATAAAGGAGGAAGGCGTATAGCCGAATTCCCGAAGGAAAGCACGGAAGAACCCGGCATAGGTCTCAAAGCCATAGGACATTGCGATCTCTGTCTTTTTGCCCGAGCGCATTTCATAGACCGCAGCAAGGAGTCTGCGCCTTTTGATATAGGCAGCAGGCGGCATTCCGACTTCGCAGGAAAAGAGTTTGTAGAAATGCATAAGCGAATAACCGCATCTTTCCGCAAGCTCGGAAAGCGAAAAATCGGCTTTCAGGTTTTCCTCGATATAGTCGAGGCAGCTTTGTATGAGCATGGCTTTTTGCATATCTTCCTCCTGTTTTTATTGCTGCAGCTTATGCTTCTATCATAACAGGCTTTTGCTGAAAAACATTTCCATTTTTTTGCAAATAAAAGAAACCCCTGGTTAAACAGGGGTTTTTGAGCGTTTTTTGTGATTTATTTTGCGTAGTCGATAGACCGTGTTTCCCTGATGACATTGACTTTGATCTGTCCGGGATAGTCGAGTTCTTTTTCTATCTTCTTGACTATGTCCCGAGCCAAGAGGGATATACCCGCATCATCTACATCATCCGGCTTGACAATGATTCTGACTTCTCTGCCTGCCTGGATAGCATATGATTTATCTACTCCTGCAAAAGAATTTGCGATACCTTCGAGAGATTCAAGACGCTTGATATAATTTTCGAGAGATTCTTTTCTTGCACCCGGTCTTGCTGCGGAGATCGCATCCGCTGCCTGTACGAGGACAGCTTCGACCGATTTTGCTTCAACATCGCCGTGGTGCGCAGCGATGCAGTTGATGACGTTGGCGTTTTCCCTGTATTTTTTGGCAAGGTCTGCGCCGATCTGTACATGAGGACCTTCCACTTCGTGGTCAATGGCTTTGCCGATATCGTGGAGGAGACCGCCGCGTTTTGCTAAGCGGACGTCTGCACCGATTTCTGCTGCCATCATGCCGGCAAGGTGGGAGACTTCAAGAGCGTGGTTAAGGACATTCTGCCCATAGCTCGTGCGATAACGCAGGCGACCGAGGAGTCTGATGAGTTCCGGGTGAAGATTGTGGATATCACACTGGAAGACAGCATTTTCACCGGCTTCGCGGATCTGGTTATCAACTTCTTTTTGTGCTTTTCCGACCATTTCTTCGATGCGTGCGGGGTGAATACGGCCATCGATAATGAGCTTTTCGAGGGCGATTCTTGCCACTTCGCGTCGTACCGGGTCAAAGCCGGAAAGGATAACAGCTTCGGGCGTGTCGTCTATGATAAGGTCGATACCTGTTGCCGTTTCAAGTGCGCGGATGTTTCTGCCTTCGCGGCCGATGATCCTGCCCTTCATTTCGTCATTGGGCAGTGCGACGACGGAGACGGTTGCTTCCGCTACGGTGTCTGCAGCACAGCGCTGAATTGCCGTAACAAGTATTTCCCTTGCTTTCTTTTCTGCTTCAAATTTTGCTTTGCTTTCGATGTCGCGAAGCATGACAGCCATATCATGGCGTGCTTCCTGCTCAACTTTATCAAGGAGAAGCTGCTTGGCTTCTTCGGTTGTGAGCTTGGAAATTTCTTCTAACTGTTCGAGCTGTTTTTTGATGAGAGCGTCGACTTCTTCTTTCTGTTTGCCGACCTCTTTGATGCGTTTGTTCAGCTGAGCATCTTTCTGCTCAAGACTGTCCAGTTTTCTGTCGAGGGCTTCTTCTCTCTGTGTAAGCCTTCTTTCGTTTTTGCTTTGTTCGTTGCGTCTGTCTTTGATCTCTTTGTCAAATTCTTGGCGGAGCTTCTGGATCTCTTCTTTTGCGTTGATAATGTTCTCTTTGCGGATCGATTCAGCTTTTTTCTGTGCATCGTCGATGAGCTGTGTGACCATATCTTCGGCACGGCCTATCTTTTTTTCAGCTTCGTTTTTTCGGATGAGATAACCGATCGCAATGCCGGCTCCGAGACAAACAACGCCTACCAAGATAGGTATGATGTAGTCCATAAGCTTGTTTGGAAATTCCTCCTTCTTCCTGTTTTCTTTCAACTTCATTTCTCGAAATCAATGTGCATATAAACTATACATATATATTGTATATTTTAATACCAGGATTGTCAAGTTAAGCAAAAACTGTGCAAATCCTGAAAATCTGCACAGCTTCGGGAAAAATCGGACTTTTTGCAAGTCTGAACTTGATTTTTTTGTTAAAAATAAAATAAATTTTCAAGCGTTCAGGAGGCTTTCCGCAGCGCTTTTCCCGGCAAGCCAGCCTGTTGAAAAGGCGATCTGCAGATTATAGCCGCCTGTTTCCGCATCGACGTCGATCATTTCCCCGGCAAAGTAAAGACCGGCGATCTGTTTACTCTGCATCGTTGCGGGGTTGATCTCCGAAACGGGAATGCCTCCGCGTGTGATAATGGCTTCGCCAATGGGTCTTGTTCCGCAAACGGGGAAAGTAAGCCCTTTTGTTATGCGGATGAGCTGCTGACGTTCCTGTTTGGTAATGGCATTGACCTGTTTTTCACCCGAAATATTCGCACGGGATAAGACGACGGAAATGAGCTGCTTCGGGAAAAGCTTGCGCAGAACATCTTTCATTTTGGCGTTCTGATTTTCGGAAAAATCGCGGAGGATGCGTGCTTCGAGCTTTTCTTCGGAAAGAGCAGGCTTGAGGTCGATCGTGATCTCTGCTTTTTTGAAATCTCTGTCTTCGATGCGTGTGCTTGCCGAAAGGATCAGCGGACCCGTAAAACCATAAGCGGTAAATTCCATTTCACCCTGTTCGGTATAAAGCGTTTTGCCGTTTTCGCGGTAAGTGAGTGCGATATTTTTGAGGGCAAGACCTTTTAACTTGCGCATTTCGGGGATGTTTGGCGTCAATAGAGGAATGAGCGCAGGGTAGATTTTTGTCGTATGATGCCCCAAAAGGACAGCCATCTGGTGACCTTCACCGCTGCTGCCGGTCGATGGATAGGAAAAACCGCCCGTTGCCAGAATAACAGCATCACAGGGAAGATTGCCCTTATCGAGCTTTGCGCCGCAAACTTTGCCTTCTTTGACGATGATCTCCCGAACGGAAGTTTTGAGGGCAACTTTTACGCCGGCTTTGCCCAAAATACGGGAAAGCGCACGGATAACATCGCTCGATTTATCCGACTCGGGGAAAACTCTTCCGCCGCGTTCTGTTTTGAGCTGCAAGCCGGTATCTTCGAGCATGGCCATGAGGTCTTCGTTGGTAAAGCCATGCAGCGCACGGTAAAGGAATTTCGGGTTTGTGGGGATATGCGAAAAAAACTCGGAAATTGCAGCCGAGTTTGTGACATTGCATCGCCCTTTGCCTGTGATAAAGAGCTTTTTGCCGAGTTTTTCGTTTTTTTCGATGAGGTAAACCTCTGTTCCGTCCATTGCCGCACGGGATGCTGCAAGAATACCGGCAGCTCCTCCGCCGACAACGACGATCCGTTTATTTGTCATAGCCGTAGATGTTGTTGTTCTGCCAGAGCTCTTCGAGGTCGTGCAGGTTGTTTGTCAGGGTTTCTTTCTTTGCCGCGCCGATCATGATGATAAGGGCATTGATGAGCGAAAGCGGAGCAACATAGGAATCAACAAAGGAGTTGATGTCGTTTTTGGTGAGCAGGCAGATATCTGCAAGCTCATAGAGCGGCGAAAGCTCGTTATCTGTCATGGTGACGATCTGCGCACCTTTGGATTTGGCAAAGCGAAGGCCTTTGATTGTCTGGCTGGAATATCGAGGATATGCCATACCCATGACGACGTCTTCTTCACCGACGTGCAGAAGCTGTGTGAAAACGTCGCTGTTTTCCGTCGAAACGAGCGTAATATTATCGAGGATGTAGCGCAGATAGAATGCAAGGAACTGTGCCAACGGTGCACTGCTGCGGAAACCGACGATATAAACACGCCTTGCGGAGATCATGATCTCTGCAACACGCTTGAAGAGGTTGACATCAAGGGATGCTCTTGTCGCATTGAGGTTGGAAATATCGGTTTTCAGGACATTATCCATGATCTTATCCGGCTCGATCCCATCCATGATGTTTAAGCGCTGGATGGTCGTCAGGCGGTTTTTGATGATCTCCTGCAAATGCTTCTGCAGCTTCGGGTAACCCTTATAGCCGAGTGCATAGGTAAAGCGGACAACAGTCGATTCGCTGACGCCGACAGCACGCCCAAGCGCACCTGCCGTCATGAAAGCGGCTTTGTCATAATTTTCAATGATATAGTCGGAGAGGAGCTTCTGCCCCTTGCTGAGCTTCGGGTAGCTTTCTTTGATATGGTTGATAAGATCTGTACGTTCCATTTTGTTACCTCCCAAATTGACTATATCATGTTTGTATGCAAAATGCAATTTTTATTTCGTCAAACTGCAAAATTATTCCGGCATCTTTGCAAAAATGTTTTCGAGGGAAGAAAAGCCTCTTCCGGCGGCGATACCGCTGATGCTGATATAGCCTTCCTCGATCGCCAGAAGATCGGTTCCTTCGCCATAGACGGGCTTTTTTGCAGTTCCCGAGATCTGATAATGCAGGAGGCCGTCTTCCGCATCGCCGGGGATCAGCGTCAGGTAATCCTTGCTGTCAAGATCGGCAGTTTTTGTGAAAAGTACGCCCTTCGGCGTTTCAAATGCAGGAAAATTGATGTTGATGACGCATTTTTCGATGCATTTTGCCGCAGAAAAAAGCAGGGAAAGATTCCTTCTGACAAAGTCGGCTGCATAAGTGTAGTCCATCTTTGCCGAAGATTTGAGCGAAAGGGCAAGGGCAGGCTTTCCCGATAAAGCGGCTTCCATTGCGGCGGCAATGGTCCCGGAATAATGGATATCCATTCCGGCGTTTCTGCCGGCATTGATCCCCGAAATGACCAGTTCAGCATTGGGCATGAGCGCCTGAAGCCCTGCGATCGTACAGTTGACGGGCGTTCCCGCAATGGCATAACCGACGGTATTTTTAATATCGAGTTCAACTTTTTTGGCGGTGATATGGTGGATCATCGAATGGGATGTGCCGCTTTGCTGTCTGTCCGGTGCACAGATCACGATCTTGTGTTCGGTGGATAAGGCACGGGCAAGCGCCAAAATACCCTCTGCATGGATCCCATCGTCATTGACTAAAAGTATTTTCATCGTTTTCCCCTAAAAATAATATGAAAGACCCGAAAACATCTCGTTTCCGGGTGAAATTTCAGAGCGATTTTAAGTAACGGATCTCTTCTTCGGTAAGCGGACGGTATTTGCCTTTTTTTAGTTCGCCGAGGTTGATCTTGCCGATACTGATGCGCTTCAAAAAGATGACTTTTTTGCCGATCGCTTCAAACATTTTGCGGACTTGCCTGTTTCTGCCTTCGTGAATGGTGATGGTAAGCTCCGTTTTGGCTTCTTCGCTTTTGGTAACTTTGACTTTTGCGGGAGCGGTTTTTTTGTCGTCGATGATGACACCGCGCGAAAGGGCAGAAAGCTCCTGCTGTGAAATTGCAGAAGGAATGATGACAAAATAGCGCTTCTGGACTTCGTGCGAAGGATGTGTTAAGCGATAGGAAAGATCGCCATCGTTTGTGAGAAGAAGCAGACCTTCGGAATTGAAATCGAGCCTGCCAATGGGGTAGATGCGCTCTTTCGTATCGATATAGTCGAGGACGGTCTTTCTTCCGGCTTCATCTGCACAGGTCGAAACACAGCCCGGCGGCTTATTGAACATGAGATAGATTTTATTCTCTGCGAGCGTGAGCTTTTTTCTGCCGAGGTAAACGCTGTCGTTTTCAGGATCAACTTCGTGCCCGAGGTCGCTGATGACGACGCCGTTGACGCGGACTCTGCCTTCGCGGATGAGCTCTTCGCTTGCTCTTCTGGATGCTGCACCTGCCTGTGCCATGAATTTTGCGATTCTCAATGTTGTTTTCCGTTTCAAAAATGAGATTTATGCAGCGATATGCTTGCGGATGATCTGAAAAAAGTGGTAGAGGAAAGTGTTTTCCGAAACTTCGTTTTCTGTGATCAGGGCAGTCTTTGCCAAAAGCTCTCCGTTCAGAAAGAATTCGATCTGTCCTGCGGGAAAAGCCTTTTTGACCGGTGCCGTGAGGTATTCCGCTGCATAGAGTTTTCTTTCTATTATATTAACCTCTTCTTCTGTCAAAGGCAAGATGATACTTTCGGCTGCGGCAATGGAAACTTCATCCGAAAGGCCATTTTCTACGGAAATATTGCCGAAATTTTCTCCTTTTCTGACGAGCGTTTGCATGGAATAGTTCTGGAAACCGTAATCGAGCAGCATTTTGCAGCTGCCGAACATATCGCCGTCATTCAAAACAACAGCAACGAGCTGCATACCATTCCGTTCTGCCGCTGCGGAAAGGCATCGCCCTGCTTTTTTGGTAAAGCCCGTTTTGATACCGCATCCGCCGTCATATTCGCTGAGAATGCGGTTTTTGTTTTTCAGCCAATGCTCACGGTTTTGTTCACCGGCAGGGATATGATGCGACTGTGTATTCACGATCTTGCGAAAAGTTTCGTTTTTCATGGCATAGCAGCTGATAAGCGCAAGATCATAGGCGGTCGTATAATGTGCATCGTCATGCAGACCGTTCGGCGTGACAAAATGCGTATTTTCCGCGCCTAAAACGGCGGCTTTTCTGTTCATGAGTTCGGCAAAGCTTTTGACATCGCCTGCGATATGCTCTGCAATGGCAACAGCGGCATCATTTCCGCTCGAAAGCATAAGCCCATATAACAATTCGATCAAAGGGAGCTTTTCGCCGTGTGCAAGATACATGGAAGAACCCTCAACGCCTGCGGCATTTTTGCTGACGGTAACGATCTCTTCCTGTCTGCCCATTTCCAAAGCCAAAATACAGGTCATGATCTTTGTTGTGCTTGCCATCGGGAGTTTTTCATGTTCGTTTTTCCCGAAAAGCAATCTGCCGCTCGAAACTTCCATAAGAGCAGCACTTTTCCCCGGTGTGGTGATGCTTTTTGCATAAGCTCCCGTGGGAAAGATAAGAACGAATGCCAGCACAAGGGCAAGAAATTTATTCAGGGAAGGTTTCATCGTCTTTTTCAAAGAAATTTCTGATCTCGGATAAGAGCTGCGGTGCCATATCGATGAGCTTATCCACGGTCGTGCGGCTGTTTGCGCACATCAGGCGAAGATTGGATTTTTCGGAAACAAGGAAAGCGACGGGATTGATCGTAATACCCGAAGCGGAACCGCCTGCCATCGGCAAGGCGTTTTCGGAAGTATTGTTCTTTTTTTCAAATTCACCGCCGCCGGAAACAAAGCCGAAGCTGACTTTGGAAATGGGGATGATCGTCGTTCCCGAAGGTGTTAAAATCGCTTCGCCGACGATCGTATTGACATCGATCATATGCCTGAGCTCAGACATGGTTGTTTGCAGGATATTTTCTATCGGATGCATGGGAGATCCTCCTTTTAATATATGTGTATAATACTTTTCCCAAACGCAGGCCGATTATACAGCGAAAGAGAAAAACAGGCTCGTCTTCGCCGAAAAGCGCTTCAACAGATAAGTTTTCCTTTTTATTTTCCGGAAACACAGGCTGTAGAAAAAGCTCGGTTATTTTGGTAAAAAGTGCAGTTGCCATAGCATCGCCTGCGGAAAGAGCGATTTTCAGTTCCTTCAGCGAAAGAGACCCGAGCAGCGCTTTTGATAATTCGCGGAGTCTTTCGGACTTTTCTTCGGCAAGCTTTAGTTTTTTCAAGCGGATCAGTTTTTGCCTGTGCAGAAAAAGGATGCGCAAGGCAGGGCTTGCTTTTCCGCGGAATTGAAAAAAGATGCAGACCTTTGGCAATGGGATCAGGAAAAACATTGGCTTGACCGAAAGATAGAAACGATGCCGTTTTTCCGTTTGGATGTGCAGGCCGATCGGCGCAATGAGCAGAATAAACAGAATAAGAAACATAGTTAAAGTCTTTCCGCAGGCAAAAGTTTTATGCAAGTTTTGGAAAAGTTGTAATCTATCTTTGAACAATCGGAGGGGAAGATTGACAAAAAAGCTTCGGAAAAGTAAATTTATAATAGAAAGTTATCTTGAAACAGGAGAGCCTAATGAATATAAAAGAGTTTTTTAAAGATATTTGGGAGAAAACGGCGGATGCTTTTTCGGGGCTTTCGGAAAAGCTGATGTTAAAGGAGCTTTACCAAAAATACGGTAAATATCTGCTTCCGGCGACTGCAGGTCTTATTATCGTGGCGATGTTTACCTCGGCATTGATCCTCGATAAAGGTGCTGCCGAAGGCAAAGCGGCAAAGGCTGCGGAAGAAGAATCGCAGGCAATGTCTATCGATATTACCGATGCGGTCTATATCCCTGCGGTCGTCATCGACAACAGCGGCGAAACGGAGGCGTTTTTTGAAGAAGACGAAGTCGTATATGATGGCGGCTATATGGAAGGTGACCCGTTAAGCTCGGATTATGAAGGCGAAACCAAGAGCGTTTTATCACAGGGCGATAGAGAACCAATCGTTGCGCAGATTCAGGAAAGGCTCATGGAGCTCGGCTATATGGATCAGGATATTCCGACGGATTATTTCGGACCTGCAACAGAGGCTGCTGTTGAACGCTTCCAGATGAAAAACGAACTGACCGTTGACGGAAATGTCGGTGAAGCGACAAAGACACTTCTTTTCTCTGACGAAGCGAAAAAATATTCGATGAGCGTTGGCATGGAAGGTGAAGACGTCCGTGAATTGCAGAGTATTCTGCGCAATCTCGGTTATCTGAATGCATCGGCAACGGGCTATTTCGGAACGGATACGGAAACGGCTGTTAAAAATTTCCAGCAGAAAAACGGACTTACCGCAGACGGCAGTGCTGGCAGTGCAACGCTTGAAAAGCTCTATTCCGGCGATGTCAAGGCAAATTATATCGGCTTTGGCGAAGAAGGCGATACGATCTTAGCTCTGCAGAAAAAGCTTAAATCTTTGGGCTACCTGACAACGGAACCCGACGGCAAATACGGCGCAGATACCGTACAGGCTGTCAAGCGTTTCCAGGAAAATCACGGCCTTATCGTTGACGGTTATTTTGGTTACGATACCAAAGTGCTGCTCAATTCCGGTGATGCAGAGGCAAATGCTTTCTCCATCGGCGATAGGGGCACACAGGTCGAAAATATCCAGAGAAGGCTTGTTGCCCTGAAATATTTAAAGAAAGCAACAGGCTATTACGGCGAAGATACCGAAGCGGCTGTCCGTGCATTCCAGAAGAGGAACGGTCTTTCGCAGGATGGTAAAGTCGGTCAGCAGACGTTGAAAGTGCTGCTTTCGGATAACGCAAAGAAAGCGGCGGCAAATTCGAGCAGCAGCACATCTTCCACAAAGAAACCGACCACAACAAAGAAACCGACTTCTACAAAGAAACCGACGACGACCAAGACGCCTGAAAAGGTACAGGTATCGGGTGCAAACGTCAGCTCGCTTATCGCAGTGGCAAAGTCGAAGCTCGGCTGCAAATATGTCCGCGGCGGCAAAGGACCAAACACATTTGACTGCTCGGGATTTGTCTATTGGTGCTTGAGAGAGATCGGCGTCAAGATCAGCTACATGACTTCTGCGGGCTGGAAATCCTGCACGAAGTATGAGACGGTCACAAGCATGAGCGAGATCAAAGCAGGTGACATCATCGTCTTCAAAGGTCACGTCGGCATTGCGATCGGCAACGGACAGATGATCGATGCTTCTTCTTCCGAAGGCAAGATCCGCTATGGCAATCTGAGCCACAGCTATTGGAAGAAGAACTTCATCAAAGCCTGCAGACTTTTCTAAGTGATAGGTGATAAGTGATGCGTGCCTGCAGCACGTGAAGCTTCATATGGTATGAGAAAGAGAAGATCCCGTGATTATGGGGTCTTCTTTTTTGTAAAAAGAATCTTCTAAGGGTATACGGTTGACAAATTGGAGGGGTAATTATAATAATAATATAGAGAAATCCATAGGAGGTCATAATGAGAAAAGGCTGGATCATCGAAATGTCTATCATAGCGGTTTGTGCTGTGCTGAGACCGTTTATAAGTGCTTTCCGCGGTGAATATACAGCGGTACTTTGGTATCTTGTATCGCTGCTGTTTTTCTATATGGCGGAAAAAATCCTTGCGGAAACCGTTCGCAGAAATAAATCGGAAAAATATCAGCATCCGATCATTTTTGACCTCAGAATAAAAGAGGATATGCAGGCAAGCGGTGTTTCCGTATGGAAGCTTGCCATATCGTTTATCCTGCCGGAAGTCTTTCGCATTATTCACGTATTACATGGCGAAAAATTCTTTTCGCGGCTGTATGCGCTTTTTGCCGAAAAAGGCTATGTCTTCTTCAATATCGTTTATTTCTCTGCGCTTGCTTTGGTACTGTTATTCGTGGGGATTTTCATCCTGAAACTACATCGGTTATATAAGTCTGTTTTCCCATATAAAGGAAATGCGGAATAAAAATGCACTGCTCTTGGATAAAGGGCAGTTTTTTTATTGCCCGATACAGGGGCAAATCCATGGAAAAAAGCAAAGAATGCTTGCTATAAAGTCCGAATTATACTATACTGTAAGGTGATAAAAAAGGATTGGTATACACTTATGAACTATAATTTTGCTGATAGATATGAAGGCATCACAGGCAGCGCGATCCGCAATATTTTTGCTCTTCTCGCAGACCCGGAGATCATCTCCTTTGCAGGCGGCAATCCTTCGCCCGATACTTTCCCCGGTGAAGAATTAGCCCGCATTTCTTCCGATATTTTAACAAATGACAGCGCAACGATCCTCCAGTACGGCGGCACTTACGGCAGAAATTCTCTGCTCGAAGTCTTATCCGAATTCTTTACCGAAAAGGGTAAGAAACCCGGTGCAGGCGAAGTTATCGCGCTTTCCGGTTCTTCGCAGGGTATTGACCTGATGACAAAGGCTTTCATCCAGAAGGGTGATACCGTTCTTGTCGAATCGCCGACCTTCCTCGGCGCACTGCAGACCTTCAAGCTGTTTGAAGCGAACATCGTCGAAGTAGAAATGGATGAAAACGGTATGCGCATGGATGACCTTGAAGCAAAGATCAAGGAATACAATCCCAAATTCGTCTATACGATCCCGACATTCCAGAACCCGACAGGCAGAACGATGCCCGCCGAAAGAAGACGCGAAATGTGTCAGATCTGCGGCAAAAACGGCGTCCTTATTCTGGAAGATGACCCTTATGCACAGCTCCGCTATTCCGGCGATCCCGAACCCACGATCAAGAGCTTTGACGAATATGACGTCGTCGTTCGTCTGTTCAGCTTCTCGAAGATCATTTCGCCCGGTATTCGTGTCGGCGGTGCTTACGGCAACAAAGACATTATTTTCAAGTTCAACCTTGGCAAACAGGGGCAGGACGTCCATACAGCCAACATGAACCAGGAAATGGCGGCAAGATATGTCAGAGAAGGTCTTCTCTTCCCGCATATCGCCGATACAGCCGATTATTACAGAGGCAAGCTCGCGGCAATGTATGAAGCTGCGGTAAAATACCTCCCCGAAGGCACAAAGATCGTCAAACCCGAAGGCGGTATGTTTATCTGGGCAGAGCTTCCCGAAAAACTGAATGCAACAGAGCTCTTCAAAGAAGGCGTTGAAAATAAAGTTGCTTATGTCCCCGGAACGCATTTCTATGCAGGCGGCGGTCACCACAATACGCTGAGACTCAACTTCACGATGGTCAGCGAAGAAAAGATCGAAAAGGGCATGAAGATCCTTGGCGAAATGTTTAAGAAACATCTTTAAGATTACAGATACGGAGTTTTAACCATGAAAAGTGCATTTGATACCCTGCAGGAAAGAGGGTTTATTAAACAGGTTACACACGAAGGCTTGGAAGAGATTTTAGCAAACGAAAAAGTCTCCTTCTACATCGGTTTTGACCCGACGGCAGACAGCCTTCACGTTGGTCATTTCGTTGCTCTGATGGCAATGGCACATATGCAGCGCGCAGGTCATAGACCGATCGTCCTTTTAGGCGGCGGTACAGGCATGGTTGGCGATCCTTCGGGCAAGACTGATATGCGCAAAATGATGACCACAGAGATCATTGACCACAACGTAGCGCAGTTCCGCAAACAGATCGGCCGCTTCCTCGATTTTGAAGAAGGCAAGGCGATCATGGTCGACAATGCGGAATGGCTCCGTCAGCTCAACTATATCGAATTCCTCCGCGAAGTCGGTGCGCATTTCTCCGTCAACAGAATGCTGACAGCAGAATGCTACAAATCCAGAATGGAAAAAGGACTGACCTTCCTCGAATTCAACTACATGCTCATGCAGGCATATGACTTCCTCGAGCTCAACCGCCGTTATGGCTGTATCCTCGAAATGGGCGGCGATGACCAGTGGAGCAACATCCTCGCAGGCGCAGACCTCATCCGCAGAAAAGAAGGCAAGGTTGCTTTCGGTCTTACCTGCAAGCTGCTCTTAAAGAGCGACGGCAAGAAGATGGGCAAAACAGAAGGCGGTGCTGTATGGCTCGATGCTGAAAAGACAAGCCCCTATGATTTCTACCAGTACTGGAGAAACGTCGGTGACGACGATGTCGAAAACTGCCTCTCTCTCTTAACATTCCTCCCGATGGAAGAAGTTCATGCACTCTGCGAACACAGAGACGAACGCATCAACGAAGCAAAGAAGAAACTCGCTTTCGAAGTTACACAGCTCGTTCACGGCGAAGAAGCGGCAAAACAGGCACAGGCTGCAGCGGAAGCGCTTTTCGGCGGTGGTGGAAACATGGCATCCGTTCCGACAACGGAATTCACGGCAGAAGAGCTTGAAGGTATGCTCGTTATCGATGCTCTTGTAAACTGCGGCATCACAAAATCCCGCGGTGAAGGCAGAAGACTCGTTAAATCGGGCGCTGTCAGCGTAGATGGCGAAGTTGTCCGCGATGAATTCATGGCGCTTTCCCTTGCAAATGCAAAAGACGGCGAATTCATGCTGAAGAAGGGCAAGAAAGTATATCATAAGCTCGTGGTAAAGGCTTAATGGCAGATTTAAAAACAATGCGCGAATATTCCACGGTCGAAGAACCTGCGTTTTCTGAGATCGTGATCAAAAAATCGAGATTTATCGGGCAGATATACCCCGCAAAAAGCTTTGAAGAAGCAGGCGAGCTCATCCTTGCTTCCAAAAAGAAATATTGGGATGCAGGGCATGGCTGCACGGCGATGATCTTTGGGCTTGACAGGTCGCTTATGCGCTGTTCGGATGCAGGCGAACCGCAGGGAACGGCAGGTGTCCCGATGCTGGAAGTCTTAAAAGGCAGCGGACTTACGAACCTTCTCATGATCTCCACGCGTTATTTCGGCGGAACGCTTCTGGGCACAGGCGGTCTTGTCCGTGCATACACACAGAGCGTACAGGAAACGCTGAAAAATGCTGAGATCATCACATACAGACCGGTCGAAGTTTACCGCCTTGTGATCCCTTTCAGAATGCTCGGCAAAGTCGATGCTTACCTCAAAGGCGAAGGCATCTTCATCGACGATCTCGATTATGCGGATAATGTCTCGATGACGCTCCGCATGCGCGCTGAACAGGAAGATAAATTTTTGAAAATGATCGCGGAAGTCTCTGCGGGGAAGATCATCCCCGAAAAGAGAGAACCCGAATTTATCCGGCTTACCGGAAAATAAGTAAATAAGAACTCTATCAACGGAGGCATTATCATGAATTTGGAATTTGTAAAAAGAGAACAGTTAAAAGAAAAACCGCAGGATGAAACAAAACTCGGTTTTGGTAAAGTTTTTTCCGACTATATGCTCATGCTCAGATATGATGAAGCTAAAGGCGGCTGGTATGAGGCAAAGATCGAGCCTTTCCAGAACCTGAGCTTATCGCCTGCATCCCTCGTTTTCCACTATGCACAGGAATGCTTCGAAGGCATGAAGGCTTATAAAACAGCAGACGGCGAAGTTATGATGTTCCGTCCCTGGGATAATATTCACAGAATGAACGTTTCCGCAGAAAGACTCTGCATGGCGCCCATTCCGGAAGAATTCTTCCTCAATGCGATCTATGAACTGATCAAAGTTGAAAAGGATTGGATACCGACAACACCCGGTACATCCCTCTATATTCGCCCGACATACATCGGTATCGATCCCTTTGTCGGCGTAAGAGCAGCTTCCCAGTACATGCTGTACGTCATCCTTTCCCCGGTTGGCGCATACTATGCTTCCGGTCTTGCTCCGGTTTCGATCTATGTTGAAAGCCAGTATGTCCGCGCGGTAAAAGGCGGCACAGGCTATACAAAATGCGGCGGCAACTATGCAGCAAGCTTAAAAGCCGGCGAAGAAGCACATCAGAGAGGTTATTCTCAGGTCCTCTGGCTTGACGGACGCGAAAACAAATATATCGAAGAAGTCGGCGCAATGAACATTATGTTCAAGATCAACGGCGAGATCCTGACACCCGAATTAAACGGCAGCATTTTGGCAGGTATTACAAGAGATTCCATCATCAAGCTCGCGAGAAAGATGGGCTATACCGTTACGGAAAGAAGAATTTCCATGCAGGAAGTTGCCGATGCAGCGAAGAACGGCACATTGGAAGAAGTCTGGGGTACAGGTACAGCAGCAGTCGTCAGCCCGGTTGGCGAACTGATCTGGAACGGCGAATCCATCAAAGTCGGCGATGGCGGCATGGGCAAACTGACAGAAGAACTCTACAACACGCTTACAGGCATTCAGTATGGCCGCATTGCAGACGATATGGGCTGGACGATTAAACTGTAAGAAGGAGAAATTGTTTTGAAAAAGTATGTATCTTTGCTGATTGTCATGATGCTGCTCTGCAGTTTCATTGCCATTCCCTGCGCTTTTGCAGAAGATGATCTGCGCATGACAGCAACGCCCGATCCTGCGGAATTGGCTGCCGGCGGAAAGATCTCCCTCAAGCTTGAGCTGGATAACCGCGGCGATGCTATAACGCAGATCAAGATCAAAAAAGACGATAAAGAGCTTTCGATGATCGATTCTCTTGCCGAAGGCGCAAATGTCACCGTAACGATCCCGAATGTTGAGATCAGGACGGATGAACTTGGGGATGACATTGAGATCACAGCCGAATATAACTATAACGGCAAGACAAGAACCGAAACCACCGAGTTTACGATCAAAGAAGCAGAAGCAGCACCTGCTTGTGAGCTTGCTGTTGCGGCGGATAAAGCCGAATATACAGCAGGTGAAACCGCAAAGCTTACATTCAGCATCAAAAATACAGGCAATATCGCTCTGCTGAATTGTCAGGTAAAAGACCCGAATGTAGACGGCGGTAAAAACCTTGCCGGTGCACCTTTTGCGATTGAAGCGGGAAAAGCTGTTGATATCGAATATGAGATGCCTGTTGAAAAAGCCGCGGCGATCTCTGCAGCCTTTACCGCAGAAGCAGGAGAGGAAGCTTTTGAAAAGAGCTTCGACCCGTATCAGCTTTCCCTTGTTCCCGCAGCGCTTGAAATCTCCGCTGTGACGGATAAAACAGAAGTCAATTACGGCGATGAAGTCCGCATCCATATCGAATTAAAGAATGTCGGCGGCGATGCCATGAACGGCGTTGTCTTAAAAGATCAGAAAGGCAATGCCATTACGCTCGCTTCTCAAAGCATCTTACCGGGCGAAAGCCTGCAGGCGGAATACTGCTTTGCAGCGGAAATGAGCGAAGAATTCGTCTTTACCGCAACAGCCGGTGAGTACATCCTGAGCTCCGAACCTCTTGCTTTAACGGTAAATGGCGGACCTGTTGATCCGGCTGCACCGCTTAGTCTGAACGTCTATGCGGATAAGACAACGATCGAAAAAGCCGGTGAATTAAACATCACGATCAGCATCGAAAACGCAACAGCAGACGTTTATAAAGATGTCGTTATTTCCGAAAGAACATTGGGAGAAATCGAAAAACTGGATGAACTCCCTGCAGGCACAAGAGCTAAGATCACAAGAGCGATCGATATTACAGGCTCGAGTGAACTCGAATTTTTCATGACGGCGGTTTCGCCCGATGGTGTTAAAGTTGAGTTTACGAGCACACCCTTGTTCATCACCGTTATAGGAGGTAGTAACTTGAACGAATTTTTCAGTAACCTGACCAAAGGCGACAATATCTTTCTCCTTATTATAGGGATCATCGCCATCGTTGTTATCGGTCTTATCATTGCGCTGATCTGCGTTTCCAAAGCGGAAAAGAAAGAAAAAGAGAATGGTAAAGCCGAAGAAAAAGAAGAGCTTTCTTATGTAAGCCGTGAAGCCGTTTCGAGAAACTCCGCAAGACCCAGCAGAAGAAGACGCAGATACGTTGAACCTGCAGAAGAAGCTGCCGAGGAAACTGTTGAAGCTCCGGAAGAAGCTGCAGAAGAAACAGTGGAAGAAACGAAAGAAGAGGCATTTGTTCCTGCGGCAAGTCTTTCCGGCTGGAGCGTAGGCTTTGAAGAGGAAGAAGAAAAAGAGCTCACGCATTCCGAAAAGATCGATGAACAGGTCAGAAAGATGAATGAAGACCTCGAATTCAGACTTGAAGAACAGCGCGCAAGAGAAGTGATTCCTTCGCTTGGCTACAATATCGGCGAAACAGAAGAAGCTGTTGCTGAAGAAGCACCGATCGCTGAAGAACCCGAAGAAGTCGATGATATTGCCAATATCGTCATTCCCGAGCTCGATATCGCACAGCCCAGCACAGACCTCTTTGACGATGACGATTTCAATTTCGATGATATCGTGATTTCCGAAGAAGATATTCAGGCAGAAATCGCAAAGATCATGGCTGAAAGAGCAGCAGAAGAGGCAAGACTTGAAGCGGAAAGATTGGCAGCGGAAGAAGCAGCAAGGCTTGAAGCGGAAAGATTAGCAGCCGAAGAAGCAGCAAGACTTGAAGCCGAAAGATTAGCAGCCGAAGAAGCAGCAAGACTTGAAGCCGAAAGATTAGCAGCCGAAGAAGCAGCAAGGCTTGAAGCAGAAAGATTAGCAGCGGAAGAAGCAGCAAGACGTGAAGCTGCAAGAAAAGCACGCGCAGAAGCTATTCGTCAGGAAGCGATCCGCAGAATGAACGAAGCTGCCGAAAAGAGAAGAGCAGCAGAAGAAGCGGAAAGAATCGCAGCAGAAGAAGCTGCAAAGCGTGAAGCTGAAGCACGCGCTGCAAAGGAAGCGGCTATGCGCGAAGCAAGAAAGAAAGCCGTCATGGAAGCAGCAAGACGTGAAGCCGAAAGACGCATCGCTATGGAAGCTGCTGCAAAAGCCGAAGCGGAAAAAGCTGCCGCAGAAGCTGCTGCAAAAGCTGAAGCGGAAAAAGCCGCTGCAAAAGTTGAAGCTGCACCGATGACACAGGCAGAAGAAAGAAGACTTGCTGCAGAAAAGAGACTCGAAGCTCTCCGCCAGGCAGAAGCTTTAAGAAAAGCCAAAAAAGGCGAATAATTTCAATAATTGGGCAATAAAGCCTTGATTATACCGTTTATCTTAGTGAAACATATTTGTTAGGAGAAAGTGATATGAATAAGCTTGATCAGTTGACAGTTAACACGATTCGTACCCTTTCGGCTGACGCTATCCAGAAGGCAAACTCCGGTCACCCGGGTACACCTCTTGGTGCAGCACCGATCGCGTACACAGTTTTTGCAGATCATCTCTGCAATAACCCGAAGAATCCTTCCTGGCAGAACAGGGATAGATTCATCCTTTCCGCAGGCCATGCTTCCATGCTTCTGTACTCCACAATGCATCTTTTCGGTTATGATGTAAGCCTCGAAGATTTAAAGCAGTTCCGTCAGTGGGGTTCCAAAACACCCGGTCATCCGGAATATTGGCACATCCCCGGCATCGAAACAACAACAGGTCCTCTTGGCATGGGTGTTGCAAACGCTGTCGGTATGGCAATGGCAGAAGCTCACCTCGCTGCAAAATTCAACAAGCCCGGCTACAATGTAGTTGACCACTACACGATCGCTTTCACAGGCGATGGCTGCCTTGAAGAAGGTATTTCCGGCGAAGCAAGCTCCCTCGCTGGCACATTAAAGCTCGGCAAACTCATCGTTATCTACGATAAGAACGATATCACGATCGAAGGCAACATCAATATCGCATTCGACGAAGACGTTGCAAAGAGATACGAAGCTTATGGCTGGGGCGTCATCAACGTTGCAGACGGCAACAACGACCTCGACGCTATCTCCAAGGCTATCGCAGAAGCTAAGGCTGATACAACGAAGCCCACGCTGATCATCGTCCGCACAGATATCGCTTATGGCTGCGATGCTCTTATCGGCAAAGCTGCAAGCCATGGTGCACCTCTTGGCGATGCAAACGTAGCTGCTCTGAAAGAAGCTCTCGGCTTCAAAGCTGACGAATTCTTCGCAGTTCCCGAAGGCGTATATGAAAACTGCGCTGCTAAGGTTGAAAAATATGCTGCTGCAGAAGCTGCATGGAACAAGATGTTTGAAGAATATGCTGCTGCATATCCGGAACTCGCTGCTGAATACAAAGCTGCATTCGCAGATGTTCCCGCAGAAGTATTCGACGAAGAATTCTACACATTCGAAAAAGGCGTTGCTACAAGAGAAGCTTCCGGTCTCGTTCTGCAGAAGCTCGCTGCAAGAATCCCGAAGATGTTCGGTGGTTCCGCAGACTTGGCTCCGACAAACAAGTCCGACATGAAGGGCAAGGGCGATTTCTCCGCAGCTAACTATGCTGGTCAGAACATCCACTTCGGTATCCGTGAATTCGCAATGGCTGCTGCAGGCAACGGTATGTTCCTCCACGGCGGTGTTCAGCCCTATGTTGCAACATTCCTCGTATTCTCCGACTATCTGAAGCATGCTATTCGTCAGGCTGCTATCATGGATGTTGGCCCGATCTATATCCTCACACACGATTCCATCGGTGTTGGCGAAGACGGCGCTACACATGAACCGATCGAGCATCTCGCTTCCATCCGCAGCATCCCGAACGCTTATATGTGGAGACCTGCTGATGCAAAGGAAACAGCTGCTGCTTACGAATTTGCTATCACACAGAAGAAACCCACCGCTATCGCTTGCTCCAGACAGGGTCTCCCGCTCTATGCTGAAACAGGCAAAGAAGCTTTAAAAGGCGCTTACATCATCAAGGATTGCGAAGGCACACCCGAACTCATCATCATGGCTACAGGTTCCGAGCTCGAACTCGCTGTTAAGGCTTATGAAGAATTAAAGGGCGAAATCAAGGTTCGTGTTATCAGCATGCCTTGCCAGGAACTCTTCGACGAACAGCCTGCTGAATACAAAGAAGCACTGCTCCCGAACAACGTTCGCGCAAGACTCGCTATCGAAGCAGCTTCCTCCTTCGGTTGGGCTAAGTATGTTGGTCTTGATGGTGACACCGTTACAATCGACCACTACGGCGCATCTGCACCGGCTAAGATCCTCTTCAAGGAATTCGGCTTCACAGTTGAAAACGTCGTTGCAAAGGCAAAAGCTCTTGTAAAATAAGCAACTATCATAAAGAGGCTCTCTTTTAAGAGAGCCTTTTTTGTTTATGCGGGCTTATCGAAAAATCCCGGCAAAACTTTTAATGTTTCTATCTGTTAAACATTTGCATCAGTATGGATGGGTCTATACTGCCGCCGAACATCGAGAACATCTTCGATAAATCAAGACCGGCAAAAGCACCGTTCCGCATCAGCTCTGCAATGAGAACAGACGGGTCGCTGTTTCCACGGAGCAAAGCACCGGAAGAGAGCAGGCTTTCAAGCATCCGAAGGGTATTTCCCGAGCGAACACCGCCGTATTTCCCGAGAATGGAAAAAAGCTCCGATAATCTCTGTTTTTCGGTCAAAGTGCGCCGCAAATGATAGGTCGGTAGCGTCTGACCGCCAAGCTGACGGCTGATACTGTTGCGAAAGCCGAGAATCTCTTCGATGCGTTTTTTGTCATGCTCCGAAACAAAGGGATAAATATCGGAAAGCAGATTCATTGCCGTGATGCCCGAAAAACCATCCTGAATGACGAGCCCCAAAAGCCCCGATAAAAAAGGCGTAAAAGGCTGCGGCGGATTTGGCGGTGGGTTCTGTTTTGGCGGAGGGCCATTGCGATATGGTTTTCCCCAAGGCGGCGGTGGAGGAGTATGTGGTCTGGACGGTCTGTTGGGTCTTGGCGGCGGATTTGGCGGATATTTTCTGTCAGGCATTTCCTGTTCCTTCTTTCGATCTTTTCTATATTCTATGAAAGCGAATAGATTTTGTTCACATTAAAGAGGAGAAAGCATATCAATAGGATATCGAACTGTATTTGTGAGGTGTGAAAATGGCAAGAAATATACGGAATATGGGTAAAGAAAACACGAAAAAAGAAAGTTTCCCGACGGATCAGCGCGGTATGAATGATGTGTTATCGGCAGCTTCCAAAGAATTTGCCGGAAAAAACGAAAATGACCTGATGAATGAGCTCATGGGACAGGTGATGCAGGGCAGACAGGACGGCAGCTTTACGCCTGAGGCTTTGCAGCAGTTTATCCGTTCCGTTTCGCCGATGCTGAACGGACAGCAGAAGCAAAAACTGAATGATATCGTCCGCCGTATAAAATAATTTGAAATCGCTGTCGAAGCTGTGTACAATAGGAAAGGAAAAACTATTGGAGGCACAGCATGAAACTGGTTTTGGCTTCGGCATCGCCAAGGCGAAAAGAACTTTTACGATATATCAAAGAGGATTTTGCAGTTATTCCGAGCACTGCGGAAGAAAACGCTTCGGGAACACCGGAGGAGATCGTTCGGCAGCTTTCGGAATTAAAGGCAAGGTCTGTTTTTGATTCGCTTGAGGATAAGGAAGATGTTGCCGTTTTGGGTTCGGATACGATCGTTGTTTTGGATGGCGAGATCATGGGTAAACCCAAGGATGAAGCTGATGCAAAGAGGATGCTCCGCGCACTTTCGGGTCGTGTGAATATTGTCTATACGGGTGTTGCCGTTGTTGCGAAGAATTTTGCGGAAAGCGGCTTTGTCAAATCGGATGTCTGTTTTGATGTGCTTTCAGATGAAGAGATCGATGCGTACATCAAAACCGGTGACCCTATGGACAAAGCGGGAGCCTATGGATTGCAGAGCATCGGCGGGAAATTCCTCGTCAAGATCGAAGGTGATTGGTCTGCTGTTATGGGCTTGCCTCTCAATGCTTCCTATCGCCTGCTCAAAAAATACGGCGTAATTGAATAAGAACGAAACCTCCGTACAAACTATGTGCGGAGGATTTTTTATGAAGAAAAAGAAGTGTTTTTGGTTTTTTTGCTGCATTCTTTTGCTCGCAAGTTCTGCTTTGGGCTTTTCTATGGGCAAGAGAAGTGACCCTGTTGGTGAAGAGGAAGTTGCCGTTATTGCGGAAGAAAAAATCACCTGTTTTGAAACAGAACTGAGACTGAAAAAGAGTTTTTCGCTTTGCGGACATGAGGAAGTTACCGATCGGAATCTTTTTACGGATGAGATCGGGCTTTCGGAAAAGGATTTCCTTGCTTTGCACGAAGGCTGGATAAAACAGCGATTTAATGCGGAAGAGATCGTTTTGACCCGAAAAACGGAAGGTTATTGCGAAGAACACATCATCGCCTGTCTTGACGGGAAAAGCATTCTGTTGTATCGGATGCAGGATGGGGAAACAATTCCGCTTGAGCGCATAGAGCTTCAGAGCGGAAAATTAGCACCCGATATTATGAAAGAGCTTTCGCAGAAAAAAGTTTTTGCAAACAGAGAAGAAGCGGGCGCATATCTCGCAAAAAATGTTGTTTTCGGGGACTGAATCGTTTACAATAGTAGTACAATAAAACGAAAAATCCCGTTTGATTCGGAGGAATACAATGGAACAGCTGATTTTAGCGGCAAAACAGGCAAGACAGGCTTCGAGAAAGCTTGGCGTGCTTTCCACAAAAGTAAAAAATGAGATCATCTGCAGTATTGCGGATGGTTTGGTTGAAAAAGCGGAAGAGATCCTTTCGGCAAATGCGGTCGATATCAAAAATGCAGAAGAAGCAGGTTTGAAGAAATCTTTCATAGACAGGCTGCGCCTGAGCGAAGCGAGGATCGCAGATATTGCGGCAGCATTGCGCGAAGTTGCGGCTTTGCCTGACCCGATCGGAGAGATCGTCGGCGGAACAAAGAGACCGAATGGGCTCGTCATCACGAAAAAACGTGTGCCGCTGGGCGTTATCGGTATTATTTTTGAGGCAAGACCCAATGTTACGGCAGATGCGATCGGTCTGTGCTTAAAATCCGGCAACGCGGTCATTCTCCGCGGCGGCAGCGATGCGATCCATTCGAATATGGCGATCGAAGCGGTTGCCAACGAATACGGTAAAAAAGCAGGTATGCCCGAAGGCTCGGTTTACCTCGTCAAAGATACTTCAAGAGAAACGGCTCGTTTCCTCATGGAAATGACGGGATATATCGATGTGTTGATCCCGCGCGGAGGAAAAGGGCTCATTGATAACGTTGTCCGCAATGCGAAAGTACCGACGATCCAGACCGGCGCAGGAAATTGTCATGTCTATATCGACGCTTCTGCGGATATCGATATGGCGGTGGATATTATCCGCAACGCAAAAATGAGCAGACCTTCTGTCTGCAATGCGGCGGAGACACTACTTGTTCACAAAGATATTGCGGCGGCATTTTTACCGAAAGCGATTGAAGCCTTGAGGGGTGTTGAACTCCGCGGCTGCGAAGCCTGCCGTGCTTTTGGCATCGATATTCCGGCAACGGAAGAGGACTATTTCGAGGAATATAACGACCTCATTCTGGCGGTCAAAATCGTCGAAAATACGGAAGAAGCCATCGAGCATATCAACAAATATGGTACGATGCACTCCGAAGCGATCGTCACAAAGGACTATGCTTCTGCACAGCTTTTCAAAGATCTTGTGGATGCGGCTTGCGTTTATGTCAATGCTTCGACGAGATTTACGGATGGCGGCGAGTTCGGTTTTGGCGCAGAGATCGGCATTTCGAGCCAGAAACTCCATGCGCGCGGACCAATGGGCCTTACAGAGATCACGACGGTCAAATATGTCATCGACGGCGACGGACAAATCAGATAATATGTTTTTTAAAAGAGCGGCGTGGCGATCCATGCCGTTTTTTTTGTTGCCGAGACGGATATATTTTAGTAAAAAAATATCATTTTATATTTTTCTCTCAGTTTGGTGTTAATGCCCATAAAATCGTCAAATTTGTCGAAAAAACTATTGTAATATTTTGGCAAAATAGTATAATAAATATAGTCCTTATTGTGGTATTGCGCTTGCTGCAGCACAAGGGATTGTTATTGAAATGATACGAGCGGATGTTGATATAGAGCATGGAACACAGACAGAGAAAGAGAAAAATTCATAGAAAATACCGCGTAAACAGGCAGAAAATGGGCAGATTTATCGCCATTCTGTGCTGTTTAGTTGTTTTTGCAGCGGCAGGCATTGTTGCCCTGAGCGGCGGCTTTAAAAAAGGCGAAGTTCCCGAAGAAAGTGCAGAACCTTCTGTTTCCGGAGCTACGATCCTTCAGCTTTCCGATCTTGAAACAGACGATACGCAGCTTTCCGCAATCGAAACAAGCGAAAAATATAAACTCTATATCACAAGCCCGAACACAGGCAACGAAGCGATCGACCTCGCACTTTCGAGCCGTGTCGATACGCTGACAAACCGCTTTATTTCCGAATGCGATGTTGAACAGCAGGGCCGTTCGGAGCTTACCATCAAATATGACTTAGCCAAAGTAATGGACAAGCTTTATTCCGTTTGCTTCTATATTACGGAAAAGAAGATGCCGCTTTACGAAACCGTTGAAAGCTGCGAAAGCTATATTTTCGATGCGCAGACCGGCAAAGCGATCTCCAATGCAGATATTTTTACCGAAGAGTATAACGGCTTCTTCAATGCAAAGATCGCTGAAAGTGTTGCCGAAGAAAACGGAACTTCTGCAGAAGCGTATTCCAATATCAATTTCCATGCATCTGTTCTCATCGGTGATGACAGTATTTGCCTCGTTTACCCGCAGGATACTTCCGAAGGAAGAAGCTTGAAAAAACATTTTATCCCGATCGCGGAAGCATACAACCATATCACGGATGAATATAAGATTTTCGATGTCAACGAGGAAGATATCCCCGTTGAAAATGAAGACCCGATTATCGATGTGGAAGATGATCCCTTCACAAACACAGCGGATATTCCCGAAGGCATTGACCCGACGAAGCCTGTTATTGCATTTACCTTTGACGATGGCCCGAACGGTTCGACAACAAAGAGGATCGTTGATGCGTTGAAAGAACATGGCGCAAGGGCAACCTTCTTCATCGTTGGTGATCGTATCGGTTCCGAAAAACAGATCGACGCTATGCAGTATGCCGTTGAAGCAGGCTGTGAGATCGCAAACCACACATGGTCTCATGCAAAGCTGACGAAGCTTGACAGTGAAGGCATCAAGGAAGAGATCGAAAAGGTCAACGATGCGCTTGAAGATGCGATCGGTATCAGGACAAGCTTGCTCAGACCGCCGGGTGGTTCTACGAATGAAGAAACCCTGAAGGCGATCAAATATCCCGTTATCAAGTGGGATGTTGATACGCGCGACTGGGAATCCAGAGATGCAGATGCCGTTGTTGAACAGATCAAAGCGAATGTTCAGGATGGTTCGATCGTCCTCATGCATGACCTTTACAAATCGACAGCGGAAGCAGTGGAAAAGATCCTTCCCTGGCTCATTGAACAGGGGTATCAGGTTGTAACCGTTTCCGAGCTGATGCAGATCAAGGGTGTTGAAATGGAACGCAGCGTCGTTTATTACAGCGCAAACTAACAAAAATACGAGCGGCAGAGAAATCTGCCGCTTTTTTCTTTTGTTTCGGTAAAAATGCTTTTCTTTGGCAAAAAACAGGATTTGCTTTTGTTTGGCGTTTTGGTTAAGATATGAACAAGAAGTTGAGGTCAGTATCAAAACTTCGTTTTTTACCGGTTGATTTGTGGCCAAACCTCGGATATATGTATAAAAAAGAGGAGCCAACCGCGTATATGCTGCTGACTCCATAAATGGAGGACGCAGTATTCTCATTGGCATTCGAAAACTGCTGCAGTATTCTCGCTTGCGCTCGAAAACGGCTGAAACGGGAAACTTTTTTACCACTGCGTTTCCCGAAAATAGAAAAATGAAAAAAGAGAGCTTAAGTTCGGCAGTACCGAACTCTGTAAAAAACTTCGTTTTTAACCGGTTGTTTTGTGGCCAAACCTCGGATATATGTATAAAAAAGAAGAGCCAACCGCGTATTTGCTGTTGACTCCATAAATGGAAGACGCAGTATTCTCATTAGCATTCGAAAACTGCTGCAGTATTCTCATTGGCATTCGAAAACTGCTGAAACGGGAAATTTCTTTTATCACAGCGTTTCCCGAAACAGAAAAATAAAAAAAGAGAGTTAGTCGCTTTCGCGACCAACCCTCAGGTATAGAGGAAAAATGAAACGGGAAACTTCGTTATATAGTGTATCCGTGAAATATTGTTTTATTCAAAGAAAGGAAAAATAAAATGGGTTTTGGATTTGGAAATTGGATTTTTGAGCTGATGTTTACGATCGTGCCGCTGTTGTTTATCGTGCTATTTGTCTATATTTTCGTGCGTGGATTTAAGGAGCATCAATACAATAAAAATTCGCCGAGGCTGACAGTCTGGGCAAAGTGCGTTGTCAAACGCTACAAACATTCGGGCACGCATGAACATCATACGCATACGAATTATTACGCAACCTTTGAAGTGGAAAGCGGCGACCGAATGGAACTTGCGATTTATGGAACGGAATTTGGGCTGATCGCAGAAGGTGACGAGGGAATGCTCACTTTCCAGGGAAGAAAATTTATATCGTTTGAGAGAAATAAGAAACCACAGGCATAAGATTTTTTAAGGATAGCTTATAAAGATTTATAAAAATATCCCCACCAATGATTTGATGGGGATGTTTTTGTTTCTCTTAGAAGTCTGCAGAACGCGGTGTACGCGGGAAGGGAAGGACATCGCGGATGTTGCCCATACCTGTGAGGTAAAGGATGATTCTCTCGAAACCGAGACCGAAACCGGCGTGTTTAACACCGCCGAATTTACGGAGATCCATATACCACCAATAGTTGCTCATATCCATGCCGAGTTCCTTAACGCGAGCTTCGAGGATTTCGAGTCGTTCTTCTCTCTGGCTGCCGCCGATGATTTCGCCGACACCGGGAACGAGAAGGTCCATTGCAGCGACGGTCTTGTTATCGTCGTTTAAGCGCATATAGAAGGCTTTGATTTCCTTCGGGTAATCTGTAACGAAGACAGGCTTGTTGAAAACTTCTTCGGTGATGTAGCGCTCGTGTTCGCTCTGCATATCCATGCCCCAGAATACCGGGTAATCGAACTTTCTGCCGGATTTTTCGAGAATTTCGATCGCTTCGGTATAGGTGATATGACCGAAATCGGAATTGACGATGTTGTCGAGTCTTTCGGAAATGCCCTTATCGACGAAGTTGTTGAAGAAGGCCATTTCTTCGGGAAGCTCTGCACGGACGGTGTTGATGATGTATTTGATGAGGTCTTCTGCAAGAGCCATATCATCCTTTAAGTCTGCGAAAGCCATTTCGGGCTCGATCATCCAGAATTCGGATGCGTGACGGGGTGTGTTGGAGTTTTCTGCGCGGAATGTCGGGCCGAATGTATAGACATTCTTGAAAGCGAGTGCATAGCATTCTGCTTCGAGCTGACCGGAAACTGTCAGGTTAGCGCTCTTTCCGAAGAAATCCTTGTTGTAATCAACTTCACCCTGTTCTGTTTTGGGAAGGTCTTCGAGGTCGAGTGTTGTAACGTGGAACATCTGGCCTGCGCCTTCAGCGTCGGATGCGGTGATGAGCGGTGTATGGACATAGACAAATTTTCTTTCGTTGAAGAATTTGTGGATAGCCCATGCAACGGCACTGCGAACGCGGAAAACAGCGGAGAATGTGTTTGTTCTGGGTCTTAAATGTGCCTGTGTGCGGAGGTATTCAAAGGAATGTCTCTTTTTCTGCAGCGGATAATCCGAAGGGCAGTCGCCTTCGAGGACGATTTCTTTTGCCTTGAGTTCAAAAGGCTGCTTTGCGCCGGGTGTTAATTCGAGTGTGCCTGTGCAGATGATCGCACTGCCAACGGTCAGCTTGGTAGCTGCTTTGAAATCGTTAACGATGCCGTCTTCAAAAACGATCTGCAGGTTGGAGAAGAATGTACCGTCGTTGAGTTCGATAAAGCCAAAAGCTTTGGAAGCACGAACTGTGCGTACCCAACCGCCGACGACCACTTCTTTGCCGGCATATTCAGCTGTGTTTCTAAAAATTTCTCTGATATCGATCATAATATCCTCACTTATAATAGCTCTATGCCGTCTTCATGGCATTTTTTGATCATTTCTTTGGGCCAGATGCTCGCCTGTACTTCGCCGATGTGGGCTTTGCCGAGGAGCATCATGCAAAGTCTGCTCTGCCCAATACCGCCGCCTGCTGTAAGCGGAAGCGAATCTGCAAGAACAGCTTTATGGAAAGGAAGCTCTGCACGAGTCTCAAGTCCTGCGGTCTCGAGCTGAGATTTCATGGATGCAGCATCAACGCGGATGCCCATCGAAGAAATTTCGAGTGCGCAATCGAGAATGGGATAGTGGATCAGGATATCGCCATTGAGCGACCAATCGTCATAGTCAGGTGCACGGCCATCGTGGCGTTCGCCGTTGCTTAATTTTCCGCCGATCCCGATAATGAATACAGAGCCGTACTTTTTGCAGATCGCAAGCTCTCTTTCTTTTGCGGAAAGGTTGGGATACATCTGCAGAAGTTCCTCGGAATGGATGAACTTAATATCTCTTGAGAGGAAAGTCCCGAGCCTCGGGAAAATTTCGTGGATGTAGTCCTGTGTTAAAACAAGGGCATCATAGATGCGGTGAACGATCCAGCGGAGCTTTTCTTCCGTGCGTTCTTCACGCTTTAAGATGAGCTCCCAATCCCACTGGTCAACATAGACGGAGTGGAGATTATCGAGGTCTTCATCGCGGCGGATAGCGTTCATATCGGTGTATAAGCCTTCGCCTGTGCCATAGCCATATTTCTTTAAGGCCATGCGCTTCCATTTTGCGAGCGAATGGACGATTTCGACATCGGAATGAAGATCCTTGATGTCAAAAGCGACGGGTCTTTCGAAGCCGTTTAAATTGTCATTCAGCCCGCTTTCCGGGCGAACAAACAGCGGCGCAGAAACACGGTTAAGATTGAGTGCCGCTGCAAGTTCTCTTTCGAATCTGTCTTTTACGAGTTTGATGGCGTGTTCAGTTTCACGCACTGTCAGTCGGCTTTTATAGCCGTCCGGCAAGATCAGCATCTCAATTTACCTCCTTAATCGGTTTCAATCCAATTATCAATTCTATCATAAGGAGGCATTTCTTTCAAGTTGTATTTGCCTGCTGTGGGAAATTTAGCAGTTTAAAAGCTCCATAATCGGTTTTCCGTCGGCATCTTCGAGTGTGAGCCCAAAGGGATAGAGGAAGGTTGGTGCTTCATCAAGAATAGAACCATTTTCGAGATGAACACCTTTTTTGAAGGAAGGTCCGCTTACGATAAAAGGTGGCTGAGGACCTTTTTCGGGCATATGCCCATGTGTTGCTCTGCCGTAGCGATAGTCCAAAGGATCGCATGGACGAACGAATGGTCGTTTCCAATCGTCGTTAAATGAAGTGTAGCCATCACTTTCAATAACAAAGGAAAAACGGCCTGAGAGTCCATAACGAGCATCCGCTTCGGCTGCAGGCAGAACTTCGTCTATGCCATAGATGCCATCTTCAGCCATTTCGCAAAGAAGCTTGTAAACAGCGTCTTCGTCTGCTTTGTTTTTTACATAGACATGTGCTGAAAGCGTTGCTGAGGCGATATAGACACTCCAATCTTTAAGTGCACCATTCTCAACCTGCAGCCAGCCCTTTTCCGCAAGAATGGCATTGAGACAGATTGTACGGCGAATATCGAGGTGTCCATGATCGCTCAGGAGGATAATATCTGTATTTTCATAAATTCCTGTTTCTTCCAGTGTATCAATGAGTTTGCCAAGCCAGACATCAAGTGTATCGATCGCTTCTTTGATATGCTCACCAAAAAGCCCTTTTGCATGCCTTGCGTAATCGATCATACAGAGGTGTGTCATCATAATATTGGGTTTATGTTCTTTTATAATGTCGCAAAGGCAGTTGACCTGAAATTCCTCATACATCGGGCGTTTATTGAAATCCAGGATATCAATATATTTATTGATGATAGGCATGAGAGAAGGTGTACAGAGTTTTGCGTAAATATCGGGAAGATCGGCATTTGTCTTTCCGGAAACATGGGCTTCAACAAGTTCGGGAATGACATAATCAATAATATCGTCTGCTTCTTCTGTATGCGGCCAGCGGCAGGCAGCGATTGTGTAACCTGCTTCATGCCATTTATGGAAAATTGTTGGTACTTTGATCTGCGGAAGCGAGTTGTACCAGGGAAGGATGAGATTTCCCGGAGAGAAAGTTTCGTTGCAGATTACACCGTGCTTTCCGGCTGTACAGCCGGTTAAAAGTGTGGCATGGATGGGGTGTGTCAAAGTCGGGTAGATCGTTTTGACTTTATCAATTTGTGAGCTGTTTTGGAAAATACGGGCGAAATTTGGCAGCGTTTTTGCATAGGGAAGATCTTCAGTGACCATTGCGTCAAGGCTGACAATAAGCATATATCTATTTTTCATGTGGATTTCTCCTTGAAAAAAAGAACAGGGCGATGCCTGTTCTTTTAAGATTCAGAGATTTGCGAGGCTCTGCTTGACGTCTGCCAGAATGTCTTCGACATTTTCAAGACCAACGGAGAAGCGAACCATACCAGGGTGTACACCTGCAGCCAGGAGCTGTTCATCTGTCAGCTGGCGGTGTGTTGCGCTTGCCGGGTGAAGGACACAGGTGCGGATATCGGCAACGTGAACTTCGTTGGAGCACATTTTGAGACCGTCCATGAATTTAACGGCTGCTTCTTTGCCGCCTTTGAAGAAGAGCGAAATAACACCGCAGCTACCTTTCGGGAGGTATTTCTTTGCGAGTTCATGGTATTCATCGCCTTCGAGACCGGAATAGCTGACCTTTTCGATCGCGTCGCATTCGGAGAAGAATTTTGCCATGGTCAGAGCATTTGCACAGTATCTTTCCATGCGGAGCGCCAATGTTTCAAGACCAATATTGAGCAGGAATGCGGAATGTGCAGCCGGATAACAGCCAAAGTCACGCATGAGCTGCATTCTTGCCTTTAAGATATAGGCCATTTTGCCATACTGCTTGGTATAGATGATGCCGTGATAGGATTCATCGGGTTCGGTGAGTTCCGGGAAATCGCCGCTTTCCCAATCGAAGTTGCCGCTGTCTACGATGACGCCGCCAACCTGCAGAGCGTGTCCATCCATGTATTTTGTTGTGGAATGAACGACGATGTCTGCGCCGAATTCGATCGGTTTGCAGAGGATCGGTGTGGCAAAGGTATTATCGATGATGAGCGGAACATGGTGTGCGTGCGCGATCCTTGCCATTTTTTCGATATCGAGAACAGCAAGAGCAGGGTTTGCGATCGTTTCGCCAAACATCGCCTTTGTATTGGGTTTGAAAGCTGCGCTGATTTCTTCTTCGCTTGCGTTTGCATCGACGAAAATACACTCGATGCCGAGCTTTTTCAGCGTGAAAGCGAAGAGGTTGACGGTTCCGCCATAAATCGTCGATGTGCTGACGAAGCTGTCGCCGGCTTTGCAGATGTTCAGAATGGATAAGAGAGAAGCTGCCTGACCGGAGCTTGTGCACATTGCGCCGATGCCGCCTTCAAGTGCTGCGATCTTATCTTCAACCGCCATAACGGTCGGATTGGCAAAACGGGAATAGATGAGTGCCTTTGTCGGGTCATCGAAAACATCGCCGACATCGGTCGTGGAATCAAAAACATAGGTTGTGCTTTGATATATGGGCATGACACCGGGCTCGGTATTTTTGGGTGTATAACCGGCGCGGAGGCATTTGGTTTCGTCTTTCATGCTGCGTACCTTTCATGAATAAAATTTCTCTTATATCATAAACTTTTGCGGAGGATTTTTCAAGTTTTATGGGAAGAATATTGAAAAGACAAGGGAATATTTATAAAGAAATTTCTGCATAGGTAACGAAAAAATGATTCTTTTTGCAATAGCTAGATATTTTTGGAGAAGAACAACCCCTCCGTTTTTTGCACAAAAAAAGAGCGACACGCAGTCGCTCTTTTCATATTCATTTTCAGGCTGTTTTATGCATCGAGACGAGCTTCGAGAGCCTTGAGCTGTTTAGCCATTTCTTCGGGCAGTCTGTCGCCGAAACGAGCGTAGAATGCTTTGATGCCTTCAACGTCTTCTTTCCAGAGATCCTTATCAACATTGAGGAGGTCTTTTACTGTATCAACTGTGACATCGGAGAGACCTTCGATGTTGATGTCTTCTGCCTTCGGTTCATAGCCGATAGCTGTTTCAACTGCATCAGCGTTGCCTTCGCAGCGTTCGATGATCCAGTCGAGGACGCGCATATTGTCGCCGAAACCGGGCCAGATGAAGTGACCTTCGTCGTCTGTTCTGAACCAGTTGACGTTGAAGATCTTCGGAGCGTTTTCACCGAGTTTAACGCCCATGTCTACCCAATGCTGCCAATAATCGCCCATGTTGTAGCCGCAGAAGGGGAGCATAGCCATCGGGTCACGACGGACAACGCCTACTGCACCTGCAGCTGCAGCAGTTGTTTCGGAAGCCATGATGGAGCCGACGAATACGCCATGGTTCCAGTCAAATGCCTGGTATACGAGCGGAGCTGTCTTTGCTCTTCTGCCGCCGAAGATCATTGCGGAGATCGGAACACCCTGGGGGTTATCGAATTCGGGGGAAATGCAGGGGCAGTTCTTTGCGGGAGCTGTGAAACGGCTGTTCGGATGAGCGAGCTTTTCGCCAAATGTCTTGCCGTTGACCTTTGCGCCCTTCCATTCGGTTGCATTTTCCGGAGGATTCTTGTCGAGGCCTTCCCACCAAACTGTCATATCATCATTGTTGATAGCAACGTTTGTGAAGATTGTGCCCTGTTTTGTGGAAGCGAGTGCGTTGTAGTTGGATTTTGCGTTTGTGCCGGGAGCAACGCCGAAGAAACCGTTTTCGGGGTTGATTGCATAAAGCTTACCATCTTCACCCTGCTTTAACCAAGCGATGTCATCGCCGACTGTCCATACTTTGTAGCCCTTATTTCTGTAGCCTTCCGGCGGGATAAGCATAGCCAGGTTTGTTTTGCCGCAAGCAGACGGGAATGCAGCTGTGACATATTTAACTTCGCCATTCGGTTTTTCGATGCCGAGGATGAGCATATGTTCAGCCATCCAGCCTTCGTTCTTGCCCTGGAAGGAAGCGATTCTGAGAGCGAAGCACTTTTTGCCAAGGAGTACGTTGCCGCCGTATGCGGAGTTGATGGACCAGATTGTGTTGTCTTCCGGGAAGTGAACGATGTAGCGTTTTTCCGGGTCAACATCTGCTTTGGAGTGCAGACCGCGAACGAAGTCATTGGATGTTTCGCCGAGGTTTTCGAAAGCAGCTTTGCCCATACGGGTCATGATTTCCATGTTTAATACAACATAGATGGAGTCTGTAAGCTCAACGCCTACTTTTGCCAGCGGGGAACCGATCGGGCCCATGGAGTAGGGGATAACATACATGGTGCGGCCTTTCATAACGCCGTCATACATGGGTGTGAGCTTAGCATACATTTCTTCCGGTGCGCACCAGTTATTGGTCGGGCCGGCATCTTCTTTCTTGCTTGTGCAGATGAATGTTCTGTCTTCAACACGTGCAACGTCGTTGGGCTGTGTTCTGTGGTAGAGGCAGCCGGGAAGAAGTTCTTCGTTGAGGCGGATCATTTCACCTGTTGCAACAGCTTCATCACGAAGAGCATCGAGCTGTTCTTTGCTTCCGTCGATCCAGACAACTTTGTCGGGCTTTGTGAGAGCTGTCATCTCTTCTACCCAATTCAGTACGTTCTTGTTAGAAGTCAACATAGTAGGTTCTCCTTAACTTAATCTTATCTCATTAAACTTATAGTTATATAAACTACATTTGATTCTTATTATAATCCGAAAACAGGTTAAAATGCAATATGAAAACTTTGAATATTTTATGAAAGGGAGCTTATCTACGGAAAAAAACACAAATTTGACGAAAAATTGATAATTTTGACGGGTAAAATGGTCTTGTATATGAAAAAACCAAAGAAGTCCCTTGCATGTTTTGCTTGTTTTTTGGTTTATTTTACAACCGTACAGATGTTTTTTTATCTGCATATGCTTTTGTTGCGATAAATCTTATCTAAAAAAGTAGAAAAGCCTATTTGTTAAAATGCAGAATAATGTTACATTATAAGTACGGAGATATTATATAAAAATATAAGACAGTATATGCAGCTAAAAGGAGTTATGATGAACAAGCGGATCAGGATCAACGGCCATACACCGGCAACGGGCGCACTCAATTTTTCGCACCTTCTCGATGCACCGGCAGGCAAACACGGACAGACCATCGTAAAAGACGGCAGCTTATATTTTGAAGACGGAACAAGGGCAAGATTTGTCGGTTTCAATTTCCACGCACCTTCGATGATGCCTAAAAAGGAATCTGCGGCTGTTTATGCAGAGAGGCTTGCCTCTATCGGCTGTAATGTTGTTCGCCTTGTAGCGGGCGATACAAAGCGCAAAGACGGGCTTTCCCTTATTGATTACAGCGAAAAAGGCAAGGGCAGAGAACTGAATATGGAAATGGTGGACAGAGTCCATTATTTTGTCCATGAATTAAAAAAGCGCGGTATTTATGTACAGGTTGACCTGCATACTTTCCGTACTTTTACCAACATCGGCGACCTTAGGATCACACCGCCCGATGCAAGGATGAAAGGCGTCAGCATTTTTGATCAGGAACTGATCGACCTGCAGAAAGATTTTGCGAGCAAATATCTGACGGTCAAAAATCCCTATACGGGGATGTCTTTCCTCGAAGATCCTGCGGTCATGTGCATCCAGATCACGAACGAAAACAGCGTGTTTTTTGAAAACCTCTTCGAACTGAATAACCCCGCAAGAGCACCCTATGAAGCGGAAAGAAAGAGACTTTTCAACGAATTCCTCGTGAGAAAATACGGCACAAGAGAAGCGCTTGCTGCAAGCTGGACAAGAAACGGCGAATGCGCACTTTTTGCAGAGGAAGACCCGACGGAAGGAACAGTCGAGCCGATCGAATATGGCGATTATATCCAGCCTTACCGCGACCACAGAAGCTATTGGGCAGGCAAGGATTCCCCGGCAAGATATGCGGATTATGTGGAATTCGGCATGGGCGTCAACCTCCATTATTATACAGAGATTTCGGATCATGTCCGTAGCCTTGGCGCAAAAGCACCGATCAACGGATGCAACCTGCTGCACGGTATTGCCGATATTTATTCCTCGACTTTGCCGATCGATATCTGCGAGAACAACGCCTATTATAATCACCCGATGGGTGGTGATTATAAAACAGGGCTCGGCATCCGCTATACATGGCACGAAAATGTTGCGACAGACCCGAGAAAGACGACCTATTCTGTCTTTGATACGAGGGATAACCACCTTTTGCAGCAGCTCGCAGGCGGTTCCGTCAAGGGTAAGCCCTATATCGTCAACGAATGGAACGAATATGGCGGTATGCCTTTCCACTCGACGGCTTTCCTGATGCAGGCGGCTTATGCTTGTCTGCAGAATTGGGACGGACTCATGGTCTATAACTTTACGCATTCCGACGATCACGAAACGCTCGTGGACGATTTCATCGGTTCGGTCTATGACGGATTCAACGATCCTTCGCTGATCGGTCAGTTCGGCGCAATGGCAACGCTTTTCCTCAAAGGCGATGTCAAAGAAGCGAAGAGAGTCATCGATATGTGCTTCACAGACGAAGATATGAAGATGCTTCCCGAAAATTACAAGATGCCCTATGGCTTCCTGCCTTTCGTTTCCAAGACAAGAACGGTCTTTGTTGGCGATAAATATGCCGATGATGGCGACCTTGCGGTAAACGGCGGCTTTGCATCGAACGGCGATTACAGTGCAGCCAAAAAAGCTCTTATTTATGCAAGAAGCCCCTACAAAGATGCAATGCAGCATGAATATGTCGGCAGCTGCTTCCTCGATGCAAACAGAGGAGAAAACCCGGAAGTATTCCCGAATATCGGTACGATTTCCGACACAAGAGCGGTCATTGATCTCGACAAGATCGATGGCATTGAACGCACGACAGACTATACAGGCTTCTCGAGATTTGCGGATGCTGCAATGAAAAAATGGGGTCTCTGGGATGAAAATGTAGGTCTTGTTGATATTGATCATTTCGTTTCGGATACAGGCGAGATCAGCTATAACTTCGGCAAAGGTCAGTTCAGCATTGATACGGAAACAGCGGCTGTATTCTCCGGCTATATGTACGGAAAACCCGTCAAGCTCGGTCCTGTAACGGCGAACATCAAAAACGAAAAGATGACCTTCTCGCTTCTCCCGAGAGATAATAAAAAGCTCAGCGAATCGAAGCATATGGTTATCCTTGCAACGGGAAACACAGGCAATGACGGCAACAAATGGGCAGGCGATATTTCGCTCGGCTTTGGCGGAAAACTTGCCGTAGAAGACCCCGAAGGCACGCTTGAAGTGGACGCAAAAGAAGTCTATGCGCTCGATATTTACGGCAACAGACTTTACGCCCTTGAAAAAGATGCAGAAGGAAGGTTCGTTATGGGCACAGGCGAAGCGGCTGCACTCGGATTCGAAATTATCAGATAAAGCGAAAAGGAACGCAGTTGCGTTCCTTTTTTAGTGATAAACTGTAAAATGTTATATTTGGATATTTTTTTACAAAAAGCATTGCTTTTGAACAGGAAAAAAGGTATCATAAAATATGTGAAAATAATCCTTATTTTACATTTTGAACAGTTCAGCAAAGACTCAAAAGGAGAAGAAAATGGATAAACATATCAGGATCAACGCGCATACACCGGCGGTTGGCGCACTCAATTTTTCCTATTTGCTCGATGCACCCGCAGGCAAACACGGGCACACGATCGTTAAAGACGGAAGCCTTTATTTTGAAGACGGCAAGAGAGCGAGATTCGTCGGTTTCAATATTCCCGGTTCGGGCATCATGCCCAAAAAAGAAACGGCAGAAGCATATGCCGAAAGATTAGCTTCTATCGGCTGCAACGTCGTTCGTCTCCATGCGGAAGATAACCTCCGCGCAGACAGAAGCTCCATCATCGATTACAGCGAAGAAGGAAAGGGCAGAAAACTCCATAAAGAAAACCTCGATAAGCTCCACTATTTCGTTTCCGAGCTGAAAAAACGCGGCATTTATGTGCAGGTTGACCTCCATTGTTATCGTACATTCACCAATATCGGCGATATGGAAAATACACCGCCGAAGCGTCAGGTCAAGGCAATGAGCATTTTCAACCAGAAGCTCATCGACCTGCAGAAGGAATATGCAACGCAGTACCTGACAACGGTCAACCCCTATACAGGTTTTGCTTTAAAGGATGATCCTGCTGTCATGTGCATCCAGATCACAAACGAAAACAGCGCATTCTTTGTCAATGTTGCGGAACTTGCCGACCCGGACAGAGCACCGTTTGAACTCGAAAGAAAGCTCCGCTTCAATGCTTTCCTGCTGAAAAAATACGGCACAAGAGAAGCCCTTGCAAAAGCATGGACAAGAAATGGCGAATGTGCACTTCTTCCCTATGAAGACCCCGAAGAAGGTACCGTCGAACCGATCGAATACGGCGATTATACGCAGCCTTACCGTGACCACAGAGCATATTGGGTAGGACTCGAATCCCCGGCAAGATATGCAGACTATATGGAATACGGCATGGAGCTCAACAAGCATTATTATAAGGAAATGATCGACCATGTCCGCAGCCTCGACGTCAAAGCGCCGATCAATGGCTGCAACCTGCTCCACGGTATTGCGGATATCTATTCCTCCACAAGAGGCATCGACGTTGCTGAAAACAATGCGTATTACAATCATCCGATGGGCGGTAATGCGGAAAGAATGGGCGTTCGCTTCTGCTGGAATGAAAACGTAAAAACAGACCCGAGAAGAACGACTTATTCCGTTTTCGAAATTCGCGATAACCATCACCTCCAGCAGCTCGCAGGCGCATCCTTAAAGGATATTCCCTATATCGTCAGCGAATGGAATGAATATGGCGGTATGCCTTTCCACTCCACAGCTTACCTCATGCAGGCGGCCTATGCATGCCTCCAGAACTGGGATGGTCTCATGCTCTATTGCTTCACACATTCTGATGACCATACAAAGCTGAGAGACGATTACATCGACCATGTTTACAATGTCTTCAACGATCCTTCGCTGATCGGTCAGTTCGGCGCAATGGCACAGATCTTCCTCAATAACGATGTTCAGGAAGCAAAGAAAGTCATCGATATGTGCTATACCGATGAAGATATGAAGATGCTGCCCGAAAACTACAAGCTGCCCTATGGCTTCCTACCTTTCGTTTCCAAGACGAGAACGGTATTCGTCGGCGATAAGTATGAAGAAAAAGGCTCGAAGGCAGATCTCGTTGTCAACGGCGGTTTCGCATCGAACGGCGATTACAGCGCAGCAAAGAAAGCCCTTATTTATGCGAGAAGCCCCTATGCCGATGCACTGCAGCATGAATATGTCGGCAGCAGCTTCCTCGATGCAAACAGAGGCGAAAACCCCGAAGCATTGCTGAATATCGGTACGATCTCTGAGACAAGAGCGGTCATTGACCTTGATAAGATCAACGGCATCGAGAGAACGACAGACCACACAGGATTCTCCAGATTTGCCGATGCAGCGATGAAAAAATGGGGCATCTGGGATGAAAACGTCGGTCTTGTTGAGACGAATTGCTTCGTTTCCGATACAGGCGAGATCAAGTTTAACTTCGGCAAAGGTCAGTTCACGATCGACACACCGAAGGCAAAGGTATTCTCCGGCTATTCCTATGGACAGCCCGTGAAGCTTGGACCGGTAACGGCAAACATCAAGAACGAAAAGATGACCTTCTCGCTTATCCCGAGAGACGGCAAAGACCTCGAAGAATCCGGACACATGGTCATCACCGCAACGGGCAACACCGGCAACGATGCTAACAAGTGGGCAGGCGATATTTCGCTCGGTTTCTTCGGCAAGCTCTATTGCGATGATCCGGAAGGCACGCTTGAAGTTGACGCAAAAGAAGTTTATGCGCTCGATGTTTACGGCAACAGGCTCTATGCGCTTGAAAAAGATGCCGAAGGCAGATTCGTCATGGGAACAGGCAAAGCCGCTGCTTTGGGCTTTGAGATCATCAGATAAAAAATGAAACGAAAGGGAACGCATCTGCGTTCCTTTTTGTCTTTATTTATAGACAAATCTTTTTTTTGAAAAATGTTTCAAGTATAGAGATTTCTTGCTATAATAAAACCGTAAACCACTCTAAAATCCGAATACAGGAGAACGATCATGATAGAAAAATTAGTCGGAAAACGCGAACAGGAATGTATTACACTCATCAGTGATGTCACCTATTCTCAGGTTGTCTATTGGTTTAACAACACGATGAAGCCGATGAAGCTGAGCCTGCTTTTGCCCAAAGACAGACCCAATGCACAGCCGAGACCGCTTCTTGTATGGCTTTGCGGCGGCGGTTTTACGGTCATGCAGAAGGATATCTGGATCCCGCAGATGGTTTCCTTTGCAAAGAGAGGCTATATCGTTGCCAGCGTTGAATACAGAACGAACAACGAAAGCGTATATCCCGATCCGATCGTCGATATCAAGGCAGCGATCCGTTACCTCCGTGCGCACGCAAAAGAATTCTTCATCGACCCGACAAGAGTTGTTTTGGGCGGTGAATCCGCAGGTTCCTGCTTAGCGCTCATGGCAGCAGCTTCCGATGGGATCTCCGTCTTTGAACAGGGCGATTACCTCGATCAGCCGAGCGATGTACAGGCGATCATCGATGTTTACGGCACTGCATATCTCGATTATGCAAATAAGATTTATCCCGGCGGTATCAAGGAATATGGCGTTGCATCGGAATTGCTCAGCGAAAAATTCCCGCCGACGATTATTCTCCACGGTGATAACGATGTGCTTGTCGATATCAACGACAGTTATAAGCTTCACGATAAATTAGGTGAGCTTGGGGTTCCCTGTGAGATGCTCGTTTTCGAAGGAACAGGCCACGGTGAAGATGTCTTCTATCAGGAAGAGATCTATGACCGCATCTGCGCTTTCCTCGATAAAGTGCTGTAATAAAATGGTAAAGAAATGCGCCCGGAAATTTTCCGGGCCTTTTTGTTTTTGATAGCCGGTTTGCAAAAGTTGACAAAAGTAATGTGAAAAAGTATAGTTATAGTACAAATTAATTGTAAAAAAATCTTATTCGAAGGAGTATTTTGATGAATAAGTATATCAAGATCGACGCTGCCACGGAAGCGGTTGGCGCACTGAATTTTTCACATCTTCTCGATGCACCGGCAGGCTGCCATGGGCAGACCATTGTCAAAGACGGAAGCCTTTATTTTGAAGACGGCAAGAGAGCAAGGTTTGTCGGTTTCAATATTCCCGCAGGCGGCATGATGCCCAAAAAAGAAACAGCAGAAGCTTATGCAAAAAGACTCGCCTCTATGGGCTGCAACGTTGTTCGTCTGCACGCAGAGGATTCTGTCGGCTGGAATAAAGAAATCATTTCGACCATCGATTACAGCGAAGAAGGCAAAGGAAGAAAGCTTCAGGATGAATATATGGACAGGCTTTTTTACTTTGTTGCGGAGCTGAAAAAACGCGGTATTTATGTGCAGGTTGACCTGCATTGCTATCGTGTTTTTACAAATACAGGCGACCTCAAGGTAACACCGCCCAAGATGCAGGTCAAGGCAATGAGCATTTTCAACCAGGAACTCATCGACCTGCAGAAGGAATATGCAACGCAGTATCTTTCCGCAGTTAACCCCTATACAGGGATGTCTTTCCTCGAAGACCCTGTCGTTATGTGCATTCAGATTACAAACGAAAACAGCGCTTTTTGGGTAAACGTTGCGGAACTCGGCAATCCGGACAGAGCGCCTTATGAAGAAGAAAGAAAACTCCGCTTCAATGCGTTCCTGCTGAAAAAATACGGCACAAGAGAAGCACTTGCCGAAGCATGGACAAGAAACGGCGAATGTGCTCTCATGGCCTATGAAGACCCGGAAAAGGGTACTGTCGAGCCAATCGAATACGGCGATTATGCACAGCCTTACCGCGACCACAGAGAATATTGGGTCGGTCTGCAGTCTCCGGCGAGATATGCGGATTACATGGAATACGGCATGGAGCTGAATATGCATTATTATAAGGAAATGATCGATCATGTCCGCAGCCTTGGCGCAAAAGCGCCGATCAACGGATGCAATTTGCTGCATGGTATTGCCGATATTTATTCCTCCACAAGAGAGATCGACGTTGCTGAAAATAACGCCTATTACAATCACCCGATGGGTGGTGATTTTGCAACGGGAATGGGTATCCGCTACACATGGCATGAAAACGTTAAGACAGATCCGAGAAAGACGACCTATTCCGTTTTCGAGATTCGCGATAACCATCACCTCCAGCAGCTTGGCGGTGCTGCGCTTAAAAATACGCCTTACATCGTCAGCGAATGGAATGAATACGGCGGCATGCCTTTCCACTCGACGGCTTACCTCATGCAGGCGGCTTATGCTTGTCTGCAGAACTGGGATGGTCTCATTCTGTATTCTTTTATTGGCGAAGACGACCACACAAAGCTTGCGGATGACTATATCTGGAGTGTTTACAGCATTTATAACGATCCTTCGGCGATCGGTCAGTTCGGCGCAATGGCAACGATCTTCCTCAACGGCGATGTCAAAGAAGCCAAGAGGATCATTGATATGTGCTTCACGGATGAAGATATGAAGATGCTTCCCGAAAATTACAAGATGCCTTATGGCTTCCTGCCTTTCGTTTCCAAGACAAGAACGGTATTCGTCGGTGATAAGTATGCCGATGATGGTGACCTTGCGGTAAACGGCGGCTTTGCATCGAACGGCGATTACAGTGCAGCGAAAAAAGCTCTCATCTATGCAAGAAGTCCCTATGCCGATGCAATGCAGCATGAATATATTGGCAGTGCATTCCTCGATGCAAACAGAGGCGAAAATGCAGAAATCTTCCCGAATATCGGTACGATTTCCGACACAAGAGCAGTCATTGATCTCGATAAGATCGACGGTATTGAACGCATGACAGACTACACAGGCTTCTCGAGATTTGCGGATGCTGCAATGAAGAAGTGGGGACTCTGGGATGAAAATGTAGGTCTTGTTGACATCGATCACTTTGTTTCGGATACAGGCGAGATCAGCTATAACTTCGGCAAAGGTCAGTTCAGCATTGATACGGAAACAGCAGCAGTATTCTCCGGTTATGCTTACGGAAAACCTGTCAAACTTGGCCCTGTCACGGCGAATATCAAAAACGAAAAGATGACCTTCTCGCTTCTCCCGAGAGATAATAAAAAGCTTTCCGAATCGAAGCATATGGTCATTTTGGCAACGGGCAACACTGGCAATGACGGCAACAAATGGGCAGGTGATATTTCGCTCGGTTTCGGCGGAAAGCTTGCCGTAGAAGACCCTGAAGGCACGCTTGAAGTTGACGCAAAAGAAGTCTATGCGCTCGATATTTACGGCAACAGACTTTATGCATTAACGAAAGATGCAGACGGCAGATTTGTCATGGGCACAGGCGAAGCGGCTGCGCTCGGATTTGAAATTATCAGATAAAAAACAAAACGAAAAGGAACGCATATGCGTTCCTTTTTTGTTTGCAGTTGCATTGTTTGGCTATATGGTAACTCTCATAAATCTCTCGCATTGAGTCTTAAAAAGAGAAGAATTAACTTTTACAATATAACTTCCTGCTGCAGGCTATATCGTAACTCCCATAAATCTCTTAAATTGAGTCGTAAAAAGAAAAAACTATCTCTTAAAATAATACTTCCTACTGCAGGCTATACCGTAACTCTTATAAACCTCTTGCATTGAGTCGTAAAAAGAGAAAAATTAACTCTTATAGTATAACTTCCTACTGCAGGTTATACACTAAATCCCATAAATCTCTAACACTGAGTCTTAAAAATAAAGTTTTTTGCGGATCTCATCTTTGATTTTTTGCTTGCGTTCACAGACGATAAGAATGATCGCAAAAATGGCACAAGGCGGAAGAACAACAAGCGACCAGGTGATCGCACCCTGATCAAGATAACGGCGAATGATGATCTCGATACCCATGCAGAGAAGCCCGATCAGCGAAAAGAAGAGAGCAGCTTTATAGAGCTTTGCCATTTTGCTGACATGATTGGTAAAAAGGAAGATGAAAACCACGACAAAGACGCAGACAACGATCGGAAAACCAAGATTGGAGAACCAATGTCCGTCCGTCGTGTGGTTGATATAGGTAAGATAGAAGCTGATCGCCAAAAATGCGAGGATCATGCTGATGATATAGCGGTTTTTGCCCAAAAGAACAGGCACAACGCCTAAGGTATAGGCGCAGATGATCCCGCCGATGACATAGAAAGACCAGGTGATGCCGGAACCGGAAAGCAGATCGATGATCAGACAGGTTGCGATCGGGATCAAAGCGATAAGCGCAGCGATCACTGCGATAAAACGCTTATCCAGACTCGCAGGTTTTTCCACAGCGGAAGGATAGGGAAAACTTTCGGGTTCTTTCCAGGGGTTTGTTCGGTTGATGACGATCGTATTGCAGAGCGGACAGCGTTTTTCCGATTCCGCGAGCTCTACGCCGCAGTTGACGCAATAGGACATGAAGTCTCCTTTTTAATGTGGTTGGTTGCTTTCGACAAGGACGTGCACACCCATGCGGACGAGCCTTGTGAAAAAGTTGCGCTCATAGGCGGTCTCTTTGATCTTGCGCGAGAAATTGAGGTAAAGTGTTCCACGGTAAGAAACAGCGGCGCATTTGACCTTTGTAAAGCTCAGAGGACCTAAAATGAAGTCGAAACGGGTGACATATTTTTCCATTTCCGGCGGCAAAACGACGTTGCCAAGGTTGGAAAAGGTGCTGGAAGTTGTTCTGTCTCCGCCTTTTCTAAAAGCAAGACGCATGATCGGGTTTTTGATAAAAAGCGGCGCAGCGCGAAGAATGCGGATCTTTTCCTTGTTGACATTATCGGAAAATTTGGCATTCAGCACTTTTTCGGAAGCTTCGATGCCCATGAAATGATGGATCAGCTGTGCAGCTTCGCGGAGGCTGTAATCGCCGAATTTCGGGTCAATGCCGGGATTGACATAAGACGAAAAATTGCGGAGCGTCTTTGTCGGGTAAAACTTGCGGAGGTTGACAGGGATGCTGATCTTGACCGGCTTGAAACGGCGCTGATCGCTTTCTTCGAGCTTCTGAATATCGTGGATGGAAAGCAGCATGACTGCACAGAGAAATTCCGTGATCGTAACGCCGAGCTCATGCGCTTTTTCGCGAATGGCGGAAACGGGCATCATTCCGGTGATGATATGGAGGTATTCCTCATCTTCAAGCGTTCCCGGAATATGGTAAGCCGTCGATTCCGCCTTTGTATAGCCGACAAGACCGGAATGTTTGAGGAAGCTGTCTTCGAGTTCTTCCGCAGAAGGCGATTCACGGCAATCCAGAATTTCATCGTCACGGGGGATTTGTGCGTTGTATTTGAGCCAGAGGTATTCCGCAACGAGTGTTTTGAGGAAGCGCATACCGCCCGTTCCATCGGTCAGAACGTGGAAAAACTCAACCGCGATGCGTTTGTTGTGGTAACGCACACGGAACATGAAGCCTTTGTTTTCGCGCAGATCCATGTGTACACAAGGGTTGGCGACATCTTTTTGAATATCGGGGATATCGTTGATGCGTTCGAGGTAATACCAGAAAAAACCTTTTTTCAGCTTCTGGAAAAAGCTCGGGAAACGCGGACGGACATTGGAAAGTGCAGCCGAAAGAATACGAGGATCTACCTCTTCTGTGAGTTCACAGGAAAGTCGGAAGATCGCCGTCCATTTGCGGGACATTGCCGCCGGATAAATTTTTGCCGCATTATCGAGCTTGAGCCAGTTGGAATCCGGAACGGGCTTTTTCGGTGCGGGTAATTTGTAGATTTTTATCGCCATCTGCTTTATTCTTTCGTGCCGCAAAAGCGGTTGATACGCATCTTATTATCGCACAGGAAGACTATGTATTGCAACGCAACTTGCCAAGAAAAATGAAAAAGACAGGCTGAAATAGGAAAAACAGCCCGTCTTTATATTACCAAAATCTCTTAGTCAAAACATTTTACGAGGATAGCCTTCTGGACATGCTTGCGGTTTTCGGCTTCGTCAAAGATCTCGTTTGCGTGTTCTTCAAAAACTTTTGCGGTGATTTCTTCTTCGCGGTGTGCAGGCAGGCAATGCATAACCATAGCATCGCTCTTGGTGACTGCCATGACGCTGTCATTGATCTGATAGCCTTTGAAATCGATCTTGCGCTGCTGTGCTTCTTTTTCCATACCCATGGAAGCCCAGACATCTGTATAAACGGCGTCAGCATCCTTTGCTGCTTCGAGGACGTCTTCTGTCCATGTGAAGTCTCCATTTGCGGAAGCCCATTCCATAACAGCTGCATCGGGTTTATATTTTGCCGGTGTTGCAACGGCGACCTTCATGCCTGTCTTGATTCCGCCGACGATGAGCGCATTGGCCATGTTGTTGCCATCACCGATATAGGTCAGTTTAAGACCGGCAAGCGTGCCTTTATATTCGCGGATGGTCATAAGGTCTGCCAAAACCTGACAGGGGTGTGTATAGTCCGTAAGGCCGTTGATAACGGGAATAGAAGCATATTTTGCGAGTGTTTCGACTTCTTCCTGTGCAAATGTACGGATCATGATGCCGTCGATATAACGGGATAAAACTCTTGCGGTATCTTCAACGGGTTCGCCGCGGCCGATCTGCAGGTCATTGGAGCTGAGGAAGAGCGCATTGCCGCCGAGTTCATACATGCCTGCTTCAAAGGAGACTCTTGTTCTTGTCGAAGATTTCTGGAAGATCATGCCCAGGGTTTTATTTTTTAACAGCTGATGTTCGATGCCGTTCTTTTTCTCATATTTGAGCTGATCGGCAAGGTTTAAGATATCGGTGATCTCTTCGAGGGAAAGATCCATCAGTTTGAGTAAGTGTTTCATTTATGCAAGTACCTCTTTAATAATTTCGATTGCTTCTTTTAATTCATCCCAACCGATATTCAGCGGCGGAAGAAGACGGAGCTTTGTTTTTGCGGAGATCGGGAGAACGCCTTTTTCGCGGCAAGATGAGAGAACTTCGGCAACGGGCTTTTCGGTTTCAATACCGAGCATGAGGCCCATACCGCTGATGCTTTTAACACCTTTTGCCTCTTGTAATGCAGAGAGGATATAATCGGATTTTGCGGTAACTTCTGCCAAAAGCTCATCCGTCAAACGGGAGAAGATGCTGATCGCACCGGCACAGGCAACGGGATTTCCGCCAAAAGTTGAACCGTGGGAACTGGGCGTCAAAACATCCTGTACCTTTTCGCCAAGCATCGTTGCACCGAGCGGAAGACCGCCTGCGAGACCTTTTGCTGTGGAAACGATATCCGGCTCAAGACCAAAGTGCATATAGGAATAGAGCTTGCCCGTTCTGCCGTTGCCGGTCTGTACTTCGTCAATGACGAGGAGGAGATCCTTTTCCTCGGCAACTTTTTTTAAGCCTTCGATGAAACTTGCCGGAAGAGGCATAACGCCGCCTTCGCCCTGAACGACCTCAAACATGATGGCACAGCAATCGTTTTCTTCGGCAAGCTTGCGGACGGAATCAGCATTTTCATCGACATCTGCATAGACGAAACCCGGTGTAAAAGGACCGAATTCCTTATGGAAAACATCCTGACCCGTTGCGGCAAGCGTCGTGATCGTGCGGCCGTGGAAGCTGTTTTTGAGCGTGATAATGGTGGAATGGTTTTCATCACCATATTTGGTAAAAGCCCAGCGGCGTGCAGCTTTGATGGCGCATTCATTGGCTTCTGCACCGGAATTGCTGAAGAAGACCTTCTTCATGCCGGTTTTTTCGCAGAGCATTTTTGCGAGCTGTGCGCAAGGTTCCGAATAATAGAGATTGGACGTGTGCTGAAGTGCATTTACCTGTGCGGTAACGGCAGTTGCCCATTCTTCATCGGCAATACCGAAAGTCGTGACGGCGATGCCTGTACCGAGGTCGATGTATTTTTTGCCGTCTTCATCATACATGACGGCGCCTTTGCCGCTTTTTAACTGCAGCGGAAAACGTGCATAGGTGTTTGCGATATATTGTTTGTCTGTTTCAATGATGTTCATGGTATTCTCTCTTGTAAAAAAGGGGATACCCGATGCTCACCTGCTTATTATAGCATGAAAATCGGGATTTCAGGTAGTTTTTTATGGGAATTGGCTGTCTTTATGTCATTTTTAAAGGAACATCGTGCCGATGCCTTCGTCTGTCATCATTTCGATCAGGATCGAATGCGGAATACGCCCATCGATAATAAAGACTCGCTTGACTCCGCGGCGAATGGCTTCAATACAGCAGTTTACCTTTGGAATCATACCGCCGGAAATGATACCTTCGCGGATGAGTTGCGGAGCTTCGCTGACATGAACGACGGGGATCAGTGTTTCCGGATCATCTTTATCGCGGAGGATCCCGGAAATATCTGTCATGGAAATGAGTGATTCCGCTTTTAATGCGGAGGCAATGCGTGCAGCAGCGGTATCGGCATTGATATTATAGGAATTTCCCTCTGCATCGCAGCCAACGGTGGCAATAACGGGGATATAGCCTTTTTCCAAAACATCGAGGATAGGCTGCGGATCAACATCGGTAACTTCGCCGACGAAACCGAGCGCAGGATCCATCTGTTTTGCCTTGATCATATGCCCATCGATCCCGCAAAGGCCGATCGCTTTTCCGCCGATGCCGTTTAAGAGGTTGACAAGGTTTTTATTGACTTTGCCGGTCAGAACCTGCTGTACGATATCCATAGATTCCGCATCTGTGACACGAAGTCCGTTCACAAATTCGGATTTTTTGCCAATTTTGCCGAGCATTTCGCTGATTTCAGGGCCACCGCCATGTACAAGGACAACTTTGATCCCGATAAGGGAAAGCAGAACGATATCGCCCATAACGGCAGCTTTCAGTTCTTCATTGATCATGGCGTTGCCGCCGTATTTGACGACGATAACTTTATTATAGTATTTCTGAATATAGGGCAGCGCCTGGATCAGAATGCCTGCGCGCTGCGCGTTGTTCAAATGCAGATCGTTGTTCATGTGCGGTAATCTCCGTTGATCTTGACATAATCATAGGTCAGGTCGCATCCCCAGGCGGTTGCTTTGCCTTCACCATCGTTCAGATCGACCAAAATCTCGATTTCATTTTCGAGGAGGATCTCTTTGGCGAGCTCTTCGCTGAAGGGAATGCCTGCACCGTTTTTGCAGACAGGGATCGTACCTTTTGCAGATTTGAAAGCAACGTCGACTTTATTGACATCGACATCTGCACCGCTGTAACCGATCGCACAGAGAATGCGGCCCCAGTTTGCATCTGCACCGAACATCGCTGCCTTCACGAGAGAAGAGCAAATAACTGATTTGGAAACGACGGAAGCGATCTCTTTTGTTTTTGCGCCTGTGAGTTTGCATTCGAGAAGTTTGGTTGCGCCTTCACCATTTTTGGCGATCATGCGGCAAAGTTTTACGGTAACGGCATTGAGCGCCTGTTTGAAGATTTCAAAATCTTCGCCTTCGGCTGTAATTTCCGGGTTTTCCGCAAGACCGTTTGCCATGATGGAAAGGGTATCGTTTGTTGAGGTATCGCCATCGACACTGACCATATTAAAAGAGGTTTTGACATCTTCTGAAACGGCTTTCTGCAGCATTTCGGAGCTGATCGCGCAATCCGTCGTCAGGAAAACGAGAAGTGTTGCCATATTCGGATGGATCATGCCGGAGCCTTTGGCAATACCGCCCAAATGACAGGTTTTGCCGCCGATTTCGAAGGATACGGCTGCTTCTTTGGCAAAGGTATCGGTCGTCATGATCGCCTGTGCTGCAGGGCTGCTGTTTTCATAGGCAAGGCTGCCTGCAAGCATTTCGATACCCTTTTCGATCGGCGCAATCGGTAAAGGCTGGCCGATAACGCCTGTTGAAGCGATGATGATGTCATCTTTTTTGATGCCGGTATATTTTTCAACAAGAGCGCACATTTTTTCGGCGATCTCGATGCCGTCTGCATTGCAGGTATTGGCGTTTCCGCTGTTGCAGATCATGGCGCTGGCTTTTCCGTTTTCGAGGTTCTTTTTTGTGACAAGAATAGGCGCACCTTTGACGAGATTTGTTGTGTAAACCGCCGCGGCATTTGCCTGAACATCGCTTGTGATCATGGCGATATCTTTTTTGCTTTTATTTTTGCGAATACCGCAGTAAACGCCGTTTGCCTTAAAGCCTTTTGCGGCACAAACGCCGCCATCTATGATTTTCATTGGTTATTCTCCTTATAAATTGAGACCGGTTTCAGGGGCTAAGCCCATCGTAATATTCATGTTTTCAACGGCTGCGCCGGATGCGCCTTTGCCGAGGTTATCAAAAAGGGAGATCAGCAGAATGCGATCTTCGTTGCCGGAGACGAGGATCTGCATGGAATCTTTTCCCGAAAGGGCATTTGCGGAAATGAAACCGCCGTTTATGATCTCATCGCCATTTTCGTTGAAGCTGACGATCGGACCGGTATACAGCGAACGATAGCAATCTTTGATGTCGCTGATCGTTTTGCCGGGCATGAGGTCTTCCGCAAAAACGGGAACGGTGACAAGCATTCCGCTGTAAAAATCATCTACGATCGGAGAGAATGCAGGCGATTTTGTAAGACCGCAGACTTTCTGCATTTCAGGGAGGTGTTTATGCAGCTGTGTTACGCCATATTGCCTTGGGGCGAAAAGAGCATTTGCCTTATCGGCGCTTTCGTATTGTGCGATCATTTTTTTACCGCCGCCGCTGTAACCTGTAAGGGAATGGCAGGAAAGTCTTGTGTCTTTTTTCAATATGCCTGCGGCAGTAAGCGGTGCAATAAGGGAGATAAAGCCCGATGCATGGCAGCCCGGATTGGCAATGCGTTTGGCATTTTTTACGGCTGCGAAAGTATTTTCGGAAAGCTCCGGAAAACCGTAGGTAAAGTTTTCATCCGTTCTATGTGCTGTGGAAGCGTCGATGATGACGGTTTCCAGATTTTCGCACAGGGAAACCGCTTCCTTTGCAGCGGCATCGGGCAAACAGAGAAAAACGATGTCGGCTTTGTTGATCATGCGTCTTCGTGCGTTGATATCTTTTCTCTCTTCTTCCGGAAGAAAAAGCAGCTCGATATCATTTCGGTTTTCAAGGCGTTCCACGATCTGAAGACCTGTCGTTCCTTCTTTGCCGTCGATAAAAACTTTCTTCATGACTTTCTCCTTTATGCGTTTTATACGCATAATATACAAAATACATGCATTATTATACGAATGAGGCAAAGTCTTGTCAAGAGAACAAAAACAAAAATATGTAAAATTTTTGCTTAAAAACGCCTTAAAGTTTTAAATTATTGCTGAAATTTTGGTAAAATAAAAGAAGCACCAAGAAGTGCTTCGATGAGAATGTTTGAATAATATGCAATTTTTTCAGGCTTCATGCACGCGCTTGCCGCAGATATGCTCGGGCCTTATGGCAAATAAAAGTGTTGCAGGACCGGAAGTTTTCAGCTCTTTTTCGATATAGGCTTTATCGGAAGTGAATTTATAGCAGAGCTTTTCGCTGATCGAAAGGATCTTTTTATAATCATCGATAAATTCGACACGACCGAAAACGATGACGCTCCTGAAATAATATGACCAATCGTCGGATTTTTCGCCCTGATCCATAACGCAGAAAGATACTTTATCGTGGTTTTTCATAGCATCGACCTTATGTCCCATTTTTCCGCTGTGGAAATAAATAAGACCATCTTCTTCGTTATAAAAATGGTTCATGGGAACGGCATAGGGATAGGCATCATCGCCAAGGACTGCCAAAACACCGCGTAATTCCTTCTTTAAGATTTCTATACATTCTTCGTGGGAAAGCTCGAGCCTCTGACGGGTTAATTGACGGAACATAGTTTTCTCCTGATCGTTTTTCTATATCCTATCACAAAAAGAAGATGAAGTATAGTTTTTTCAGCCAAGAGCGACATCGAGCACCATCATGACGGAAAATCCGATCAGAGTAAAAAGCGCCATGAGGTCTTTTCGCTCGTTGCTCTGGCTTTCGGGGATGAGCTCCTCCACAACGACATAGATCATCGCACCGGCGGCAAAAGAGAGCAGAAAAGGAAGAAGTTTTTGCATAAAAAGGACGAGCAAAGCGCCCAAAACGCCCGAAATCGGCTCAACAATGCCGCTTAATTGCCCATAGAAAAAGGCTTTCTTTTTGGAATAGCCTTCGCGCAGAAGCGGAATGCTGACGGCAGAACCTTCGGGAAAGTTTTGCAGACCGATACCCAAAGCGAGAAGAATTGCCGAAGAAAGACTGCTGCCAAGAACCCCGACAGAACCGAAAGCAACACCAACGGCAAGCCCTTCGGGGATGTTATGCAGCGTGATCGACAAGATCAGCATAAGGCTGCGCTTTTGCCCGATGTATTGTCCTTTCTTTTCAAAAAGCAAAAAGAGTTTATCGCCAAAAAAGAGCAGGATTCCGCCCGAAAGAAAACCGAAAAGGACGACGATCCACGCATTCATGGAAAGAGAGGATGCCATTTCAATCGCAGGCGAAAGAAGTGACCAAAAGCTTGCCGCGATCATAACACCTGCGGCAAAACCGAGCATCGCATCGAGCAGTGTTTTTCTGACGCTTCCGAAAAAGAAAACAAGAGCTGCACCTGCGGCCGTGACAGCCCATGTAAAAAGAGTCGCAAGGAAAGCCTGCGCCGTATAGGGCAGCGTTTCAAATGAAGATGGCATAAGGATGATCTCCTTTGGTTTGCAGATTTTATCGCTATCATCCTATGCCTGCGATGTGAAAATGTGAAAGGAGCAGATTTTTCTGCTCCTTTTAGCTTATTCTTTGATCAATGTATAAATTTCGAGCGGCATTGCCATCGGATCTGCTTCAAGATAGATATCGTCATCTGCGGTTAATGGCTGTACTTTGAGGACGATTTCCGAAAGACCGCGCACATCGATCATCCATTCCGTTCCGTCGAGGAATTTATCGGCGATCAGTTTGCCGCCGCTGAAAGCTTCTGCGACGTTTCCGGGGATGCTGACGGAAAGGTAATCCGTTTTTTGGGGAATGGAGACGAGGTATTCTTCTGTCAGGTCATCGAACGGGAGATCCTGCATATAGCGGAAAGTTTCCCGATTCGGGATCTTTTTCGCCGTAAGTATTTCGCCTTTTCTGAAATCTGTGGGCATAGCCTGCTGTTCCAAAAGCGTGAGCTCTGCGCCGAGGATCGTCTGTTTTCCCGAAAGAGGAAGTTTGCTGCCGTCGGAAAGAACGGCAAAGGCTTCGATACCGGGGATCTTTCTGAAAACGACACTGTTTTCATCGATGGAAAGCGGCTGTGCCGTGACATAGCGAAGGGAAAGGTTGCCAAGCTGCAGGTTAAAGGGAATGAAAAAGGCTTCATCCGAAGGAATATTTTCGAGCTGAACCGTCAGGGTTTCGTCTGCAAGAGCGATCGCAAATTCTGCATTCCGGTGTGCAGGCAGCTTTTTCAAGCGGACATGATTATTGATGAAGAGGAAACCGCTTTTTCCGTCTGTGCGGACTGCACAGCGCAGAGTTTCTTCATCTTCAAGGCTGAAAGGCATCGTTTCGGGCATAACGGCAGGCATCGGTGCCAGTTTTTCGCCATATTGATTGACAAAACGGAAGATATCCGCCAGTTTGTAATAGCTTTCACGGAGTTCGCCTGCTGCGCCGATCGGTGCCTGAAAATCGTAGGTGATCGAAGGGCAATCGTTGGCATAGCCTGTTATGCGGCTTTCGTTGAGCGTAGAAAATTCGCCGACAAGGTTATTGCCGCCTGCAAACATATAATAGCCAAACATATTCATGCCGCTGCCGAGCTTGCAGATCGTCATGGCGAGGATATCTTTTGCGGAAAGAAGCGGTCTTCTGTGGTAAGTATTCTGATTGCCGCCGCCAAGTTCACAGGTAAAATAGGGATAGATATAATCCTCTTTTGGCAGTTTTTCGGAAAGCGCACGAGCCACAAGGCCGAAAGCACGCTGATCGGAAAAGAAAAAGTTAGGACTTCCGCCAAGCGGTTTTGTGTGCTGTTCCCAAGGTGCTTCGGGGTAACCGCCATAACAGGGAATGAGAGCATCCTGCGGCAAACGAGCACCATCCCAGCCTGTTGCGGTGAAAAGCGGTGCATGAAAACCGATCTCCAGCATAAGGTTTTTCAGATCGCGAAGATGACCCGGATTTTCCAAAAGTTCGTTATCGACCTGAATGCCGATGATCGCATCTTCAAGACCGGAAAGCTCTTCATGCAGTTTTTCGTAATAGCGGCGGACATAGCGCATATATGGCTCTTTTGTTGTGCGGACATTTTCGCCGCATTCACGAAGGAGCCAATCGGGGAAACCGCCGTTTCTGCATTCGGCATGAGCCCATGGACCGGGCCTGAGGAAGAATTTCATCCCGAGTTCACGGACAAGACTGACAAACGCACGAAGGTCTCTTTGCCCGTCAAAGCGGAAATGCCCTTTTTCTTCTTCGTGATAGATCCAAAGGACATAGCTTGCGATGATCTCTATCCCTGCATCACGCATTTTTGTCAATACATCGCGCCAATCTTCCCTTTTGACTCTTGAAAAATGGACTTCGCCCATAACGGGAAGCCAAGGTTTGCCGTTCTTTTCGAGCCAGTTTTTATAAAGATGGATCTCGCTGTTTCCAAAATTGTCACGGGAAGGGTTTTCTTCAAAAATGGGTTTAGGGAATCGGATCATAATAAAACTCCTTTTTGGATTTCTTTTATTTTACCCCTGTTTTGGGGAAAAGAAAATTGGAAACGGGACTTTTGCCGAAAAAGGGGAAAGAACCAAAGAAAAAACAAAAAAGCTTGGGAAAACCCAAGCTTTCTTTTGTTGATTTGAGGATTATTCTTCGCCGAGGACGATTTTAACAACACCGCTGTCGGGTGTAACGAATACGCCATGGTCGCATTCATCGCCGCTGCGAACTCTCTTGCAGGTGAAGTTGCCTTCTTCATCGACAACACCTTCCTGTACGCAGTGCCAGTTGACGTGTCTTTCCTCTACGATCGGGCTGTAGGGGAAGCCTTCGTCATGTGCCATACGGACGGTCAAACGGCAGCCGATACCTGCAAGGTAGAGTGTACCGTCTTCTGCTTCGATGAGGATACCACGGCCGCGGATATTCTTACCAGCATACTTTTTGTTGTACCAACGGAGGTCTGTGCCGCGGATTCTGCCGAGGTTTGCAGCCGGGTTGCTGTCGAAAGAGCAGATCGCTTCATAATTCTTCAGCTTGAGCTGCATTTCAAGACCGAATTCTTCCTGATACAGCGCATGGATGCGGTCTGTGCCGGAATATTTGATGATGAGCGGTGCAATGTTGTTGAGGAACTGATAGTTCCATGCACCTTCCTGACCTCTTTCGGTAACTTCTGTTGCATCTTCGTTGACATAGCTTTCAGCGCCGAAGTAAGCAAGACCCTGCATGCCATATTCCGCAATACCGCGAACCATGTTCAGGCAGTTTGCAACGGAGGAACCGGATTCGGGTGTGAAGAGCGGGTTATCTTCTCTGGAATATTTATCATAGATGCCCATGACCTGGCTCATAACGGAGAAGTAGTTATCGGGGCAGAGTGCATCGAGATGCGGTGTGCAGCTCTTCCAGAGGACGAGGTTTCTGGAAACAGGAGCACCTGCGGGGTAACCGAGACCGGGCTGATCCCAAAGCTGGAGGTCCATCCAGATATTGATATAGCAAGGGATCTTGTCGTATTCTTTTTTGCCTTCTGCTGCGACGTAGTCGATATAGGTAGCAACGCCGTATGCGGAGCAGAGGTCATAACCTCTCTTGCCGAATGTTTCGACCCAGGCTTCACCGCGCTTTTTGCCGCAAGCTACCCATGTCTCATATTCGTTGCCTTTGCCTTCTTTTTCGATGAAATCGATGACTTCTGCGGGAACGGGTTCTTTGATCGCTTTCTGACCATCGGGACCGAAATCAAAGGGTGTGCGTGCGAGCATACCGGGTTCGTTTTCGACCTGAATCGCGATGAGTGTCTGTTCTTCGGAGTCGATCTCTGCAATGTGCTTCATAACGGCGCGGAAAGCCCTTGCATCGGCATTTCTGCATTCTTCGTTATGAGGGGAAAGGCTCGCAACGGCGACACCGTCGATCGTGAGCGCTCTTCTGAAGCGTTCTTTATCTTTCTTTACCCAAAGCGGGCAGTAACGCATATTGCCGTTTTTCCAGGAAGCGAACCAAAGCAGAACGAGGTGCTTTTTGTTTTCTCTTGCCTGAGCGATAAGGTAGTCAATCATTTCAAAATCAAACTTGCCTTCTTCGGGTTCGATCTTATCCCAATAGATCGGAACTTCCATTGTGTTTGCGTTCATGAGGTGGCAAGCTTTCCAAGCTGTTTCCATTTCTTCTGCTGTGTATGCACTGCTGTTGTGTGCCTGTACGCCCGTGAGGAAGATCTTCTTTCCCTTGGACTGGAACAACCATTTACCCATTAGTGACCTCCAATAGATGTTTTTAAAAATATCATTCGGGTGATATTAAAGTTACCCATAGATAATACCATGCCCGGAGCCATATTGCAAAGGAAACGGAAGCAGTATTTAAAAAATGTTGAAATTACAGATGGATATTTGTTATACTGTAAAAAAAGGATATGGGAGTATTCTTATGGATATCAAAGAAAAAATCAATGAACTCGTAGAAAAGATCAAAAACGACAAAAATCTCGCTTCGAAATTTGCAAAAGACCCGATTGGCACAGTAGAAAACCTGATCGGCATCGATCTGCCGAACGAACAGCTCGAACCCATCGTTGAAGGCATCAAGGCAAAGATCAACCTTGACAGCATCGGTGATGTTCTTGGCAATCTTGGCGGTCTTTTCGGAAAGAAATAAGAAAATGAGCGATGAGGAGTTTCCCCATCGCTTTTTTCGTGCAATAAAAAAGCATCCGTTTTTGCGGATGCTCTTTTGTTTTTTAGTTATTTGCGCCAAGTATTTCGAGACCTTTATCGATGCGGCGGAGGCATTCTTCTTTCCCAAGAAGGACTGCGATCTCGATCGCACCACCGGGTGTTACCATTGTTCCGGAGATTGCGATTCTGAGCGGCCAGAGAAGGAGACCGTTTTTGACTTCGAGTTCCTGTGCCAGAGCCATGAGTTCATCGTGGACTTTTTCAACAGTGAATTCATCGAGCGCTTCAAGCTTTGCCTTGGCAGCCTTTAACATATCGACGGATTTTTCGGGTGTGCATTTTGTCTTCTTGTTGGTATAGAAGGAAATGTCATAATCCGGCAGTTCGTTTAAGAAGCTGACTTTTTCGGGGATCTGTGCCCATGTTTCAAGACGCGGCTGAATGAGGCTGCAGATGAGATTATAATCAAAGCCGGGCTTTAAGACTTTATCCAGGTGCGGTGTTGCTGCCTTGACGAAATCTTCGGGAGCCATGCGGCGCATATATTCTGCGTTCATCCATGTGAGCTTATCTGTATCGAAGATCGAGGGAGATTTGGAAAGACCCTTGAGATCGAAAACAGCTGCGAGCTCATCCAATGTGAAGAGTTCCTGATTATCGCCGGGGTTCCAGCCGAGAAGTGCGATATAGTTGACGACAGCTTCTTTTAAGTAGCCTTTTGCGATGAAATCTTCATAGGAAGCATCGCCGTAGCGCTTGGAAAGCTTGCGTGTCTTATCCTTCATAACAGGCGGAAGATGGATATATACCGGGCGTTCCCAACCCATTGCATCATAGAGCAGGTTGTATTTCGGTGTGGAGGAAAGGTATTCCATACCGCGGATAACGTGTGTGATGTTCATGTAATGGTCATCGACAACGTTTGCCAGGTTATAGGTCGGCATACCGTCGGACTTGAGGAGGATGTTATCTTCCATATCGCTCATCGGGACGCTGATATGACCGTAAACGAGGTCATCATATTCCGCAACGCCTTCTGTGCCGATGTTCTGACGGATAACGTATTCTTCGCCTGCTGCGATACGTGCTTCAACTTCTTCTTTGGAAAGCTTTAAGCAATGCTTGTCATATTTGACAGCAGCACCGTTTGCATCGTCGTGCATTTTCTGGAGGCGTTCCTTTGTGCAGAAGCAATAGTAGGCTGCGCCGCGTTCAACGAGTTCCTTTGCGGTGTCGATATAGAGCTGCTGACGTTCGGACTGGATATACGGACCATAATCGCCGCCAACGTCCGGACCTTCATCATACATAAGGCCGGTATCTTTCATGGTGCGGTAAATGATTTCGCAGGCATCCTGAACGAGTCTGTTTCTGTCTGTATCCTCGATGCGGAGGATGAAATCACCATCATTTTTCTTTGCCCAAAGGTAGGCATAAAGTGCTGTTCTGAGACCGCCGACGTGGAGATACCCTGTCGGGCTCGGAGCAAATCTTGTTCTTACTTTCATTTTTTATCTCCCTTAAGCGTTTTTGTGAAGCTGTCTTTCAGGCCGACGATGCGGTTGATGACGGGTGCTTCGGGTGTGAAGTGTCGGCTGTCGCAGCAATAGTAGCCCATACGCAGGAACTGGAAGCGATCGCCGGGTTTTGCGTTTTTGATGTCTGCTTCAATGAGCGCTTCGGATTCGATGAGAGAATTCGGGTTCAAGCGTTCGGTGAAGTCTTTTTCGCCTGTCGGGTCATCTTCGATCAGGTAATCGTAGTTGCGGACGACGGCTTTGACAGCTGTCTTGGAATCTACCCAATGGAGCGTTCCCTTAACTTTTCTGCCGGCATTGACATCGCCTGTCTTGGAGAGTGCATCGTATGTGCAGTAAACTGTCGTAACGTTGCCTTCTTCGTCTGTATCGAAGCTTTCGCACTTGATGATATAGGCGTTCTTTAAGCGAACTTCCTTTTCGGGTGCTAAGCGGAACCATTTTTTTGCGGGTTCGACCATGAAGTCGCTTCTTTCGATGTAGATCTCGCGGGAGAAGCTCATTTCATGGGTATGCTCGCTGCCGGGGAGATCTTCCAATGTGAGTGTTTCGGTCTGATCTTCCGGATAGTTTGTGATGACGACCTTTAAGGGTTCGAGGACAGCCATCATGCGCTTTGCATTGGCATTTAAATCTTCGCGGACGCAATGCTCAAGGACTGCTGTATCAACGATGGAATCGGATTTTGCAATACCGACTCTTCCCAGGAAATCGATGATGGAAGCGGCTGTGTAGCCTCTTCTCCTAAGACCGCAGAGCGTGGGCATACGCGGATCATCCCAACCGTCGACGAGCTTTTCTTCAACAAGACGGCGGAGGTAGCGCTTGGACATGACGGTGTTTGTCAGGTTCAGTCTTGCAAATTCGATCTGGCGCGGTTTGTGTTCAAATTCGCACTGTTCGATGACCCAATCATAAAGCGGACGATGCGCTTCATATTCAAGAGAGCAGAGAGAATGTGTGATGCCTTCAACAGCGTCCTGAATCGGGTGAGCGAAGTCATACATCGGGTAGATGCACCATTTATCGCCTGCATGGTGGTGCGACATATGGATGATACGGTAAAGCGCCGGGTCACGCATATTGATATTGGGCGAAGCCATATCGATTTTTGCGCGGAGGATACGGGAGCCATCCGGGAACTCGCCGGCACGCATACGGCGGAAGAGATCGAGGTTTTCCTCAACGCTTCTGTCGCGATAAGGGCTGTTTTTGCCGGGCTCTGTCAATGTGCCTCTGTATTCGCGGATCTCATCTTTCGAAAGATCGCAGACATAGGCAACACCTTTTTTGATGAGCTTTTCAGCGAGGTCGTAGCAGATATCGAAATAATCGGAACCGTAGCAGATCTTTTCATAATCGAAGCCCAGCCAGTGGATATCTTCGATGATCGCATCTACGAATTCTTCGTCTTCTTTTGTGGGGTTCGTATCGTCAAAACGGAGGTTGCATTTGCCGCCGTATTGCTGCGCCATACCAAAGTCGATCGCAAGTGCCTTCGCATGACCGATATGCAAATATCCGTTGGGTTCAGGCGGGAAGCGCGTCATGACTTTGGTTACTTTTCCGGAGGCTATATCGGCATCGATATTTTCTTCGATAAAGTTCTTTGCTTTTGCTTCAGTTTCCATTCTAAAACCTTTTCCTTTCGCAGATATTGTTCTTTGGCTGGCAATATCTAATTTCTTAGTTTCCAACAACTTATTATAGCAAAAGTACATGGGGATAAGCAAGAGAAGAGCTGTATTCTTTTCGCATAAAAAAGGGGATTGCACAGCAAAAAATCCTTGTGCTATACTTGACTATATCTTGAGAAAAGGAACTATTGCAATGAGTACAGCGCTTTATGTATTTTCGGCGACGGGAAATTCGCTGACAACGGCAAGAAAACTGGCGGAAAAGCTTGGAGATACAAAGATCATCCATGTTTCTGCGAAAAAGAACTTGCCCAAAGTAAAAGAAGGAGCAGAGGCAGTCGGCTTTGTTTTCCCTGTCTATTATGGCGATATGCCCTGGCCCGTACGGGAGCTCATTTCCAAAATGGTTTTTGCGGATAATGCCTATATTTTTGCGGTTATGACCTGCCGTGGCGGTGAAGGAGAAGCTCCGGCAAGACTGGATGCGCTTCTGCGTTCAAGGGGTATGAAGCTTTCACTTGCCCAGAGAATTTTGCTGCCCGGAAACAGCTTTTTGAATGAAGAAGCGGTCGATGCGGCTTATCTCGCAGCTCAGGAAGAAAACACAGAGAAACTTTTGCCGGCGATCATCAACCGTGAAGTGCATGATTATCATACCGCAGAGGTTTTACCGCTGCCGCCGGTGGCATATCCGAATAATTTCCGCGGTATTATGGCGGATGAGAATTGTATTGGCTGCGGAAGATGCGTTTCGGTTTGTCCGATGGAAAATATTGTGATACAAAACGGTCATGCGGAGATCGGCGATGATTGTGCGACTTGTCTGGCTTGTTTCCATTGGTGTCCCGTTCAGGCGATTTACATGAGCAAACAGGAAGGCATTGAGCGAAGACGAAAATATCATCATCCGGACGTTGTTTTTGAAGACATTTTGAAAATGAAAAACGAATAAAAAAAGCTCTCAAAAATCTGAGAGCTTCATTTATTTCGGTTCAGGAATTCATTTTTTCGAGGGCTTCCTTGACGAAGAAGCTGCCGCCGATCGCTGCGATCTTATCGAAAGCGAGGAATTCGTCGATATTGCTTCTGTCTACGCCGCCTGTGGGGATGAATTTGACCTGCGGGAAAGGACCGGAAAGCGCTTTTAATGCTTTGAGGCCGCCATAGACGTTTGCCGGGAAGAACTTGACGGTTGTGATGCCGAGATCAAGAGCCTGCATGATTTCGGTCGGTGTAACGCAGCCGGGATAATAGGGGATGTTGTTTTCACGGCAGATCTCTGCAACGGCAACGGAAAGGCCGGGCGATACGATGAACTGTGCGCCTGCTTCGAGGGCTTCCCTGCACTGCTGTGCATTGATAACGGTGCCTGCGCCGATGGACATTTCCGGATAGTTTTTGCAAGCGTAAGCGATGGCTTCCTTTGCGCAAGCTGTACGGAAAGTGATTTCTGCGGTATTGATCCCGGAAGCTTTGAGAGCGGTGAGGATCTTATCTGTTTCGGACAATTCTTTGATGACGACGACCGGTACGAATTTTTCCATTTTTTACTCCTTGATGAACTGATAAATATGCTGTTTATCAGGTTATTTGCTATATTTAGTTTATAATATCTTGGCGCTTTGGTCAATCGGATTTGAAAGAGCAACTCAAAAAACCTCCCATTTTCATGGGAGGTTTTTGCGTTATGCAAACTACTGTAATTTAGCATTGAGTTTGCTGCTTGCTTTTTTGACCGAAAGATAGACGATCACCCAGATCGTAAGATATGCCGCAAGAAAAATGGCAGTAAAGATCAGGATGACTTTCGGATCGAAGGGGATCCAGTTATTGACAAGATAACAGATCGTGTATGCAGCATAGAGAAGACCTAAGTGACAGAAGAGCGCTTTTGGTAAGCTGAAACTCTCGATTTGGTTAAAGACAGAAGCGCCTGCCTGCACAAAAGCGAGAAGATAGACCGAAAGGATCGCGATCAATATCTGACTGCCGCTCAAAGCGAAGTTTTTGATAGTGTTGTCAAGAATAGCATAGATAATGCCAAGGATAATCGGACCAAAGCCGCCAAATATGAGACCTCTGCGCAAAAATTCTTTGAAATATTTGTTCATGTTATATACCTATCCTTTGTTTGATCAGTTTGAGTTGTCTGCGTGAAACGTAGTCTACATAGCCGTTTTTGAAAGTGATTTTGAGTGTACCCGAAATGGAAGCGTCGAATTTTTTCATGTGTCGGATGTTGGCAAGACAGGATTGGTTGATCCTGACAAAATTCTCGGGCAGTTTTTCTTCGAGAACATACAGTCTTTCTTTCAGAAGGTACCAATCTTTGCCGCAAAGTGCATGAACCCTGTTATCCATGACAGCGATGCAGCTGATATTTGCGAGATCCAATTTGACGATTTCTCCGCCCATATAGCCAAAGAGTTCACCGGTGTTTTCTTCTGCGATTCTTTTGATTTCTTCCGTTAATGCAGAGGATGCTTTGGCATAGATCACGACTTTTTCTTCGCATTTGGGGTCAATAATGATTTCACATTTCATATCATTCCTCCTTTCAGAATCATCATACTGATAAAAAAGGAAGACTTCAATATTTTGGAAGTCTTCGGTCAAAATGGAGAATTAAGCGGTAAAAAATCCCCATCATTCATTGATGGGGATTTTCATGTTTAATTTAAGCTGTCCTTGATCGAGCAGGAAATATCGTACAGGCCAATGCGGTGTTTTTACTACAAAATCAGGAAAAGGCCGCATGGCATCTGACGGCGATATATTCCATAGAATAGATATCATGGCAAAACAGGGTCAGAGCAAAATCTGTATGCATGAGCCAAGCGGGATCTGCGTGTTTTGCACGGTCAATTCTTGCCACTTCATAAGTAAACTGTACGCCTGTCATATCCGTGACGGTGAGCAAAGCACCATGTTCGATTTTTTTGCAGAAAGCAAACTGTTCCGCATGGTCAATGCCGCCGATAACAAGGGAATTATCATAAGCGCTGCCAAAAAAGCGGCTCGGTGAACGGTAAAGGTCGGCCTTATCCCATTGATCTGCCACGGGAAGCGAAAGACCGATGGAAGGGATTTCCAGCATTCCCACATAGTCGATATTTTCGATTTCAAGGACAGGCATGGCGGAAGATGCGGATATACCGGGAATACCGGCGGATCTTTCCGGAAGAAGCTGCAGCATCTGTGAAATGATCCTATGACAATGCCGGATACCCATTTCCGTGCGGATATGAAACACAAGAAACAGAGAAATACCGGCCAGAATCAACAGGAAACCCAACACGCCAAAAAGAGAGAGTTTCCTTTTTTTCATCCTTTTCTCCTGCTGTAATAGCCGAGGATGACCAGCATGACACCGGAGAAACAAAGAAGAATTACCCATAACATAGGGGTAAAGCTATCGCCGGTTTTGGGGACATCGGGTGTTGTCCGGTAAGTATTGATAATGGAGAAATAGCTGCCGTTTTGCTGAATTTTGACCTGATAAACGCTGGAAGAGGCTTTTTCCGCTACTGTCCATTTGCTGTGGTCTTCTTGGGAAACATACCAGTTATATGTCCAGTTGTTTTCTGCATGGAGAGTCTGCGTTTCAAAAAGGACGCCGTCTTTATAGATATTGACAAGGATTTCTTTCGGGCGGTTATTCTGATAGCCGGAATCCTGCCATAATTTTGTGACGCTGTACTGCGTTTTCGGTGTAAAACCGGTGCATTTCGGCTTTGCTTCAACCTGATAAAGATAAGTTCCATCCGGCTTGGGTGTAGGCACATAGACCATCAGCTGATTAAAGACATAGATGCCGTCGTTCGTTTCTGTACTGACCTCACGGACAAAATACAAGCCTGCTTCCAAACCGGTGAAAGATACCGATCCGTTTTCGGCTGTTGTCTTTTCGTCTGTCGGCTGAATTTGCCCGGCAACGATATAGGAATACACCGTTTGTGCAATATCCTGCCATTGTTCCTGTGTTGTGATGCCATAAATATTGATCGGGTAAGAAGCAAAAGGCTCGACAAGCTGATAAGTTCCGTTTGGCAGGGCTTTTGCCACAAGGTAAATGCCGATTGGCAGATCTGAAAAGGCTGTTTCGTTTTTTTGGTAATGCAGAGTCAGGCTGAGATCTTCGGCGGCGAAAGCGCAAAGCGGAGATACAGAGCTTATGCAGATCAAAAGCAATAAGATGAGCGATAGGATTCGTTTTTTCATCAAATATCCTCTCCCAAAGTTTCTTTTTTGACGGGTGCGACCATAACATAGATCAACAGGATGAAAATAACAGGAAGCGCAACGATCGGCATAACGATCAAGGGTTCGATGCGGTATGCTTCGTTGGCGATGTAAATATGGCGGGTTTGGGTTGCATCGACCTGATGACTGCGAACGAGCAGGCGCTGTGTATTGATCCCATAGGGTGTACAGGTCAGCAGAGTGCAATAATCTTTTCCTTCGACAATGCCGATCAGACTGGTATCATCGGGTTCGACAATACGAATTTCATCGACTTCATAGGTGATGGTGCGGTCAAGAATCGTAAAATAAAAGATATCTCCAACTTCCATCCTATCCAGATGTGTAAAAAGGACAGCCGTCGGAAGACCACGATGCGCAGAAACGACGCTATGTGTGCTTTCACCGCCGATAGGAAGGCTTGTGCCCTCTAAATGCCCAACAGCAATACTAAGAACACCATCGGATGTTCCGTGATAAACAGGGAGCTCCTGTGCGATTTTGGGAATGGTGATGTAGCCCATCATTCCGGAACCGTTGACATTGAGAATATCTGGATACTCGGTTAATGTGACATGGTCAATAAGCGGTTTTTTCAGCTCCAGCAGTTTTTTGTTATAAGCCTCGGCTTCCTCAAAAATAGCGGAATAATCTTCGGGTTTATAATTTGCGAGCATTGATTCATAGTCAACGATCGCCTGACTTTGTGTTTTGGAATTCCAATAGCTGCTGATGGAAGGATATAACAGCACGGAGAGGCCTATAAAAAACGTTATTAAAAGGATTACGGTGGCTTTTCTGTTTTTCATAGGTCTCTCCCTAATGTTATTTTTCCCGGAGGAGCAGGAGTAAAAACCCCTGCTCATTCGGAAATAGTAAGAATTAGTCTTCGTCTTCGATCTTGGACATTCTCTTCTTTGTTACGAGAACAACGCCTGTGCCAAGAGCTGTTGTACCGCCAAGGACGGTGAACAGTAATGTGCCGATGCCGCCTGTTTCGGGAAGCATGGAGCCTGTTTTGTTGACAACATGAACACCGGAACCTGTGGAGTAGATTTCACCGTTGAAGGTAGCGTCTAAGTTTGCATCGGAAATGATGAACTTCTGACGAGCGGAAAGCTTGTTGTAACCGGAGGGTGCTTTTGTTTCTTCGAGGTAATAGGTGCCATTGTCCATACCGTCTACACGGATCTTACCGCCTTTAACAACGATAGCAGCGCCTTCTTCCTCTGCTTTTGCACGGCGATAGCTCATACCGTCATCCATCAGAACAACTTTAACTTCATTGCCGCCTTCAGCTGCATCATAAATCTTGAATTCAGCGCCATCGATCAGTTTGTTCTGGGAATCTGTCTTGATGATGTCGAAACCATAGGTATATGTGACAACGGAATCTTCGTTGCTTTCATTGCCTTCGCCGAAGGTCAGCCAGGCTTTGTTGACGTTGCCTTCGCCGGCGATAACTGCTTTACGGTTCAGCATAGCATCGTAATGAACGATGATTTTGTCGTTTGTTTCGAGCTTATCGCATAATTCCTTGGAGAAAGCGATTTCAAAAGTGCAGCCGTCTGTAACGTCTGTTTCGCCTGTCTTAACCACATAATCTTCTGCGGGAACTGTATGGGTTTCAGTGCCGGGGATGACGTGTTCAACACTTGTAACTTTGTTGAAGGTTAAGCCTTCATCCATGACATCGTGGAGGACATAGTTTTCTGCACCTGCGTGAACGTTGATGGTTACGCGGTATTCAACTGTCTGAGCGATGTCTGCTGTGTTATGAGCACCCCACTGATTGGTGGAATCTTCTTTGACCTGCTTATCGATTGTCGGGATGCCGTTCTTTGCATTGATGGAAGCATCGGGGTTTGTTGTGGTAAGACCGCAGAGAGCACCGACTGTGGAGTCTACGAGATAGTAGCCGAGTTCGAGGTCGCTGAACTTACCGGATGTTCCTGTGATAACAAATTCGCCGGCGTTCTCGGAGGATTTTACAGGGGCAATTTTATTATCCTTTGCATAGCTGAGAGCGAGTTTTGCAAAGGTTGCTTTTGTGTCATCATCTTCTGCAGCAATCCATGTGACATAGCCGTCAGCATCTGTAGCCATGTATTTTTTTGCTTCTTCAGTTTTAAAGAATTCTGTCCAAGCTGCATTGGCTTTGTAGGAGTATGCGCCGGCTGTGACATCATAGCTTTCGAGGTCGAGCAAGCGATAGATTTCATAGGTGTTGTCAGCACTGATACCGTTGATGGTAATGGATCCTTTTTCATCGTCAGCAAAGGCTGCGAGAGGCATGGATGCGACAAGCATCAGCATGAGGAGTAAAGAAATAATCTTCTTCATATGTATATTCCTTTCAATAAATTGACGAAATGATGTTTTCGGATTCACGGCGCAGATTTTTTGCCGCGATAGAAGGCTTTATTTCATCCTCCTTTCTTGTTTGCGCCTCAATCCGATTGCGTATAAGAGTGTTCCCAGCATGATTGCCGAGCCACACAATACATACATAAGTCTGGCGGAAGAGCCCGTCGAAGGAAGCTCAGGACCACCGGGTCGATAGGTATTTGTGATGACAGTAGAGTAGGTTGGCGGTGTATTGCCGGAAGTTTGGATTTCCCCATAATGGGTTGTCCACTTGGGTTTGTTCCAATTTTCCTCTACGCTGTATACAATCACATTGCCGTCTGTATCTTTATATGGGAGACCGAGGAAGCTGCCCTGCCAATTATTTTTCAGGTTCAGCGTGATGCTTCTTCCTGTGTTGAGTCCGTTGGCAAGAAGCTGCACGGTAACGGCGTATTCCTGATAAACTGCCGGGTCACTGCCCGCAGGAATATCCCATTCTTTCCTGACGGCAAACGATGTTTCGTTATTTGCGGAAAGCGGTGTGTTTGTGATTTGGTAAGCCCAGTCTTCTACAGGTCTGATACTTGTAGAAGTGATCTTTTTCATCGGCGTGAGAACCAAACCACGGGAACTGCTTGTCTCTGTGCTGAACTGTCCGTTGGCGTTGATGTCGGAAGAAGCGATATAATACTTCGTTCCGGAGTTGGAGTTATTTCTTCTTGCATAGAAGCGGAATCCTGTTCCCGCATCTTCGGGGACGAGCGTCTGTACGACGTTTGTGCCGCCGGATGTTGTCGTTGCAAAGAAATAACGACGGTTTGCCGAAGCGTTATACATAAAGCTGAGGATCTGGTTTGCGCCGTTGACCAGCTTTACCTTTCCGTTGCTTACGGTTGCCTTCCAGTTTGCCAGAGGGGAATCTTTTGCAACATTTTCGGAAACCCATGTGAGTTTTGCATCCGTTGCGGAAACTGTAGAGAGATAACGATTGCCATTTTTCAAAATGTAGCTTTCGCCGTTGATAAAGCTTGCGGCTTCAGCCCATTCTGTATTATCGATCTCGATCTGCGTAATCCGGCGAACCGTGGAATAGTAACCGGATTCATAGGATTCTTCGACGCCGTAGCTGACTTCTGACAAAGCGTCATAGTCATATTTCGGCAGGTTTGTCCATGTATATGTCCATTCGTTTTCGTCACTCAGCGTGATTTCGCGGATTCTGCGGATAACGCCTTCCTTATCTGTAACGGTAAGGTATGCGAGGATGTAGTCCTTGCTATGGTCAACGGTATCTTCCCATTTTTTGATGACCTGTACCGTGGTTGTTTCTGTGACGGTTTCGGGCGCATTGGTTACGGTAAGATAGACCGTTTTTGTTTTTTCGTCGATCCTTACGTTGTGGAGTGTATAGCCATTGGAAGGTTCGTTTCCATCCTCATCCGGAATAATATCCGCAAGGTAGGTTGCCTGACCTTCACGCTCGATCTTCAGGCGGATAATACCGGAAGCCAAGCCGTATCCTTCATGGTTTGGTGCTTTGGTTTCCTTAATATAATAGGTATTTCCGGAACCGAGACCCCAGAATTCTGTTTTGCCGTTTTCTGTGGTGAAAGTGCTCTGAGACCGGTCAAGCGTACCATCCGAAAGGTCTTCGTTATAGGCTTCTTCGTTTTTCCAAAGCTCTGCGGGGATCGTGCAGTCAGGATCTTTATATACGGTGAATTCTGCCCCGTTGAGGAGTTCCTGTGTCAGGACATCTTCTTTCTGGAGCTGCAGACTGAAACGCGGTGCAAGGTTGAAATAGATCGAACAGTTGGAACGGGAAGAACCTCTTTCCAGATAGAGGACAGACATCGTATGGTCGCCTGCGTCGATGCCAAGATCCATCAGGCTGGTCTTTGCTTTGCCTTGTACGGTGACTTCTCCGGTGGAAAAATCGATGATGCCGTTTTCTGCGCCGTGGATACCGCCGATATCAAGAACAAGTGTTCCGTCGATCAGAACCCAAAGGTCATCGTCTCCGCTGAAGCGGAACTGCATATCGTTGCCGTATAAATCTTTATTTCCGCCGCTGCCGGGTTCGTTGGGGAGATAGAATTTGATATCCGAACGCATACCGTAGGCATAATCGGTCTGTACGTTGTTTACGCCGTTGTGATTGCCGGAATTATATTTGGAGTCATAACGGAAATGCGGAACACCGCTGTATTCGCCATCGATGCCTGCGTAATTATAGGAACCGACAGTTTTGCCGTTGGTATTTGTATAAGGGGAGTTCAGCGGCAGGAAGTCTGAATAGGAACTGCCAATAGAATCCGAAGTCGCTTCCAGATATTCATAGATATAGAAACGGCGGTTGCTCTTGTTATAAGATGCTGCGTTGCGCGCAGAGTCATAATAATAATAGCCGTAATAAGGATCATCGGGATCATCCATGATCTGGAAGAGATAGTCGCCTGTTCCGAGATACGTTTTTCCCAATACCCCGGTTTCTGTTTCCGGGTCATAGGCATTGCCCGTAGAGAAGAGCAGGCTGCGAAGTCCGGAGCTGTAAATTCCCGGGGTAACGATCCCTTCACCGGGGTAGATGTTGTGGGAACTGCGGTTGCTCGGCATGCAAATGAGTCCGTCCGAATCGTTATCAATAAAGATGAAGTCCTTTGTTTCCTGATCACCGTGGGCGACATTTCCCGAAGTGACCATAGACCATTTTTCGGAGTGGCTTGATGCGTTGACCGTTACCTGTGCTTTTGCCGAATGGATATTGAACAGGTAGTTGTAGTCAAACATATAGGTCGTGATAAAGGAATTTGTGCTGACAGAATCCGCTACCTGTGCGTTGAAGCGGCCAATATCATAGCTGCTTGCCACCCAATCTGCATAAAGAACCGTATTTCCGGTGACGGTAAATTCTTCTCCCGGGAGGTAATAACGGGAATTGACGACATCATACCAGCCGCGGAGCTTATAGCTGTATTTGCTCGGGGATGTCCACTCTTCAGGAAGCTGGAATGTTTCACCGGCAGAAACGGCATAGGCTGTATCGGGTGAACCCGTTAAATGCCCAAGACCGCCATCTGTACCATCAAGCCAGATGGTACAGCGCTGTGTCATGCCAAAGGAATAGACGGATGCTTCTGCTTCGTTTGTTGTTACCTGGAATGTGGAAGCGTTTTCATTCAGCTGTGAATATTCGGTGTTGCTCTGGATCTTGACGCCGGAACCGGAAGCGACAAGTTTACTTGTATAGGCGCCGCTTGTTGTAACGCCGGTACCGTCGTTGGGATAGCTATGCATATAACGGCCGGTGCTGACATTCTGGATCAGGTAAGTATCCGTACCGGAAGAGGTAAAGGACCATAATAAAGTATCCGGATCGTCGATATCGGAAGAGATATTTCCGTTTGCGTCGATCATAATCGGGACGGCATTTCCGTTTCCGTCGAAAGCAAAGTTGTTATTGTTGGCAGAGGTATATACGACAAAGAGACCGTCGTTCGTGAACATTTCCTTGGAATAGCTGACGGTATTTGCGATTACGGTTGTTGAAGCCATGAGCATCAGCGGTTGTTCAACAGGGATCGAACCATAGCCGAGAACAACGGAATCAGCTGCATTGTACTTTGTTTCTTCGACAGCGTTATTGACATCGCCTTCGATGACGGTGAGTGTGTTTTCGTTGATTTCGGTAATGATGGCAACGGAATCTGCGGAACGGTCTTCAGAATTTTTGGACAAGAAAACAAGATCGCCGATTTCCGGGGAAGCCTCGGATGCACTTTCATATAAACCGGCAGAATCCCATTCCAAACGCATGGATTCGGGTCCTGCATTTGCGGGGAGATCTTCTGCGCCGGCATATTGCAGACAGAAAGACGCAAACATTGCCGACCAATCGCCGTAGGGGTTTCCATACCATTGACCATAGCGGGTAATACCCCGACGGATACCTTCGGCATCTACCTGAAAATTAAGTGTGCTTTCGGTGTAACCGAGCTGAGATTTTGCAACGAGAACGATATTTTCCCGGAGAGTCGGACCACGAACCATATCGGAAAGCGACATTTCCCAATCCTCTTCGGTTTCAATATCTGCGGTGATATCGCTGTAACAGCTTTCAAGGTGAATATGCTCTTCAAGCGGACAGGTTACGATAATTTCATAGCAAGCTTCGCCATGGAGATGACCTTCGCCTTCTTCTTTGCCGCAAATTGCCTGTACATTTTGGCATTCGTCTGTATGGGTATGGCCGTCTTCTTCGGTTAAAGTGCACGCAAAAACAGCCGCAGACGCCCAACAGGATTCGTCATGAGTATGCTCATCGCTCTCTTCAAGCGGACAAATCAGTTCACGGGGAAAGCAGCTTTCGCTGTGTGTATGAGGATCAGACTCTTCCAGCGGGCAAATCAGCGTGATCTGCATGCATTCCTCGCTGTGTTCATGTTCCTGAAGACCGCAAAAAGCCTCGCCGGCAATGCCGATGCCGGTAAGTTTTAAGCTCTAGAAGACAAGCAAGATAACCACGAGAGAAAGACAGGTGGTTACCCTGCGGAGTTTGTGCCAATCCTTATTTTTTATATTTAATTTACTTAAAAGACTGTCATTGTTCTCTGACATAATTACACCTTATTTTCGATGATATGGGGTTATTAGTTCAGAAATTCAAATTCATTCAAGGGCCAGAATTTACAGAAAATCTTTCCGATGATCTGATCTTCGGCGATGCAGCCGATGACGCTGCTGCGGCTGTCGATGGAAGAACTCCTTTTATCCCCCATAACAAAATAATTATTTTCCGGTACCTGATATGGGAAATCTGTATCGCATTCGCCCAAAGCTTTTTCGCTGACATACGGTTCATCAAGAGCCTTGCCGTTTAAAAATACGGTTCCGTCGGATTCGATCCATATTTAATCGCCCGGTCCCGCAATGATTCGCTTGATCAGGATTTTATTGGAGTAATAGAATGCACACAGATCACCGGTATCCATATGATTTGTTTTTACAAGCAAAACGATATCGCCATCACACAAGCTGGGTTCCATACTCGTTCCGGCGATCTGCAATACGGGTAAAACCAGCGTTGCCACCAAGGCTGCAACTGCGGCAACGACGATCAGCGCGTTTACCGTGCTGCGCAGCAGCCTGCGGAAACGGCGGCGATATCGCTCTCTTTTCAGTTCTTTTTGCAGTGCCCCTAAAGGCGGCATATCAGGTTGACTGTTTTTAACAATCTGTTTTTTCATAAAGTATTATGGGAATGCGTTTCTGCAGGAGAGATGATCTCTGCAGCTTTCTTTTTTGCATTTTCTTCGATTTCGGCAGCTCTGTTTTTTGCGATATAGACATAAAGATCTGCTGCTGCCTGCGCGGCTTTAAATACATCGTTCAACTCCAAAGCGGCTTCTGCAATGGAGCCCATGGAAGACATTGTTAACTCTTTGGCTTTTAATTGCTTTTCCATATTTTCCAGTTTTGCCTGCAGCATATCCGCACGCTCGGTTTGAGCGATCAGAAGCTCTAAAAGCTGATAACGATTTAACTTTTTCAGTTCTTTTTCCGTCACAGGGTATTCCTCCCGAAAAACTGCCAAAAAGCATACAAATTTGATCATATTCTTATACACTATCAATTATATCCCTCAGTTTGTTTAATGTCCACCAATTATTCGGCAAAAACAGAAAAATACAATAAAAATTTGTAAGCAAAGTCGATGAAAGCGGGAAAAATAAAAAACCTCCCAAAAATGGGAGGTTTTCGTGTGTTAAGATATGATCTTATTTGTTGTCCTTGATTGCAGCCTGTGCAGCAGCGAGGCGAGCGATCGGTACACGGAAAGGCGAGCAGGAAACGTAGTTCAGGCCGATCTGGTGGCAGAATTCAACGGAGGACGGATCGCCACCGTGTTCGCCGCAGATACCGCAATGGAGAGCTGCGTTTTCAGCTTTGCCGAGTTTTACGGACATATTCATCAGTTTGCCAACGCCTGTTGTATCGAGACGTGCGAACGGATCGGATTCGTAGATCTTTGTGGAGTAGTAAGCGGGCAGGAACTTACCGGAGTCGTCACGGGAGAAACCGAATGTCATCTGTGTGAGGTCGTTTGTACCGAAGCAGAAGAAGTCAGCTTCCTTAGCGATTTCATCAGCGGTGAGGCAAGCACGCGGGATTTCGATCATTGTGCCAACTTCATACTTGAGTTCGACGCCTGCAGCAGCGATCTCAGCATCAGCTGTCTTAACAACGATATCCTTAACGAACTTGAATTCCTTAACTTCGCCTACGAGCGGGATCATGATTTCGGGAACGAGCTTCCATTCCGGGTTTCTCTGCTGAACAGCGATTGCAGCCTTGATAACGGCTTTTGTCTGCATAACAGCGATTTCCGGATAGGTAACTGTCAGACGGCAGCCACGGTGACCCATCATCGGGTTGAATTCGTGGAGGTCGCTGATGACCTGTTTGATGTAAGCTACGGATTTGCCCTGTGTCTTTGCAAGAGCTTCGATGTCGTCTTCTTCGGTCGGAACGAATTCGTGAAGCGGCGGATCAAGGAAGCGGATGGTTACCGGGTGACCACCAAGAGCTTCGAAGAGACCTTCAAAGTCTGCCTGCTGCATCGGGAGGATCTTCGCAAGAGCTGCTTCGCGTTCTTCAACTGTTTCGGAGCAGATCATTTCGCGGAATGCACCGATACGATCGGGATCGAAGAACATATGTTCTGTACGTGTAAGACCGATACCTTCTGCACCGAGTTCAACAGCACGACGAGCGTCTGCCGGTGTATCAGCATTTGTTCTTACGCCGAGTTTTCTGAATTTATCTGCGAGCTGCATGATTCTGCCGAAGTAACCGCTGTTCGGGTCAGCAGGAACTGTTGCGATCATGCCGTCATAGATGTTGCCTGTGGAACCATCGAGGGAGAGTTCATCACCTTCGCGGAATGTCTTGCCGGCGAGTGTGAAGCACTTGTTTTCTTCATCCATCTTGATGTCGCCGCAGCCGGATACACAGCAGGTACCCATACCACGAGCTACAACTGCAGCGTGGGATGTCTGACCACCGCGAACGGTGAGGATGCCCTGTGCATACTTCATGCCTTCGATATCTTCGGGGGATGTTTCGAGACGAACGAGGACTACCTTTTCGCCTGCTTTGCCCTTTTCAGCAGCGTCTTCAGCTGTGAATACGATGTGACCAGCAGCAGCACCGGGAGAAGCAGCGATACCCTTACCAATGGGTGTTGCAGCCTTGAGTGCAGCAGCGTCAAACTGCGGATGGAGGAGCATATCGAGGCTCTTAGCGTCGATCTGCATAACAGCTTCTTCTTCTGTGATCATGCCTTCGTCGATGAGGTCGCAAGCGATCTTGATAGCAGCAGCAGCTGTTCTCTTGCCGTTACGGGTCTGGAGCATATAGAGCTTGCCCTGTTCGATGGTGAATTCCATATCCTGCATATCGCGATAGTGCTTTTCAAGAATATCGCAGATTTCGAGGAACTGTGTGTAAACATCGGGAAGAACTTCTGCCATCTTTGCGATCGGCATAGGTGTGCGAACGCCTGCAACAACGTCTTCGCCCTGTGCGTTCATAAGGAATTCGCCCATGAGGCCCTTTTCGCCTGTAGCGGGGTTGCGTGTGAATGCAACGCCTGTGCCGCAGTCATCGCCCATGTTGCCGAATGCCATCATCTGTACGTTAACAGCGGTACCCCAGGAATAAGGAATATCGTGGTCCATACGGTAGATGTTTGCACGCGGGTTATCCCAGGAACGGAATACAGCCTTGATAGCTTCGAAGAGCTGTACTTTCGGATCATCCGGGAAGTCTTCGCCGAGCTGGTTCTTGTATTCGCCTTTGAACTGGTTTGCGAGTTCTTTTAAATCTTCAGCTGTGAGGTCAACGTCAAATTCGATGCCCTTCTTTTCCTTCATCTCGTCGATGAGTTTTTCGAAGTATTTCTTGCCAACTTCCATAACGACGTCGGAGAACATCTGGATGAATCTTCTGTAGCAGTCCCAAGCCCAGCGTGCATTGCCGGATTTTTCTGCCATGATGTTGACAACTTCTTCATTAAGACCGAGGTTGAGGATGGTATCCATCATACCGGGCATGGATGCTCTTGCGCCGGAACGAACGGAAACAAGAAGCGGATTTTCGAGGTCGCCAAACTTTTTGCCTGTGATCTCTTCGAGAGCTGCGATTGCATCATAGATCTGTGCTTCGATATCGGAAGCGATCATTTTGCCATCTTCGTAGTATCTCGTGCAGGCTTCTGTGGAGATCGTGAAGCCCTGCGGAACGGGCAGACCAAGACCGGTCATTTCAGCCAGGTTTGCGCCTTTGCCGCCGAGAAGGTTTCTCATCTGGGCATTACCCTCTTTAAAGAGGTATACGTATTTGTTGCTCATTGGTAAAGAGTCCTCCTAAAAAATTTATGTAATAAACCTTACCTTTACTTACATTTTACAACTTAAAATTATACATGAAATGCGTACGTTTTACAATCATTTTTTGCCTTTTACGGGAAAAATTCAATTGGAAAGCAGCTTCATGAAAAAATCATAGCTTTTGGGCCTTCCGATCTGCGAAATATCGAGCGCATGACCGATAAACTGAAAGGCAGATGCCTTATCTGCGCCGAAAACCGTATCGATGATGCTTTTGACGCCGGATGCTTTCATATAGCGAAGGAGCTTGATGAAATCCGGACCGAAAGGAACACCGCTGCAGTTTTTGCAGGAAGCGCCGCCTGCTTCAAAATCGATGGCGGTCGTTTCAGCATTACCGCAATGGATGCAATGGGAAAGCTCGATATCCTGACCCAAATGCGAGAGCAGACGCAGCATGAAGAAAAGCGCTGTATCGACAGGGTCGGCTTTCTTTTTCAAAGCGAAAAGACAGTTGACGAGAAGTGCAAAAAGCTTCCTTTCGGGTGATTCGGGAACGACACATTTTTCGCAGACGGAAAGCAGAAAACTGCCGCAGGCGAAGGCCTCGAAATCTTCGCGGATCTCATAGAAGTTTTCTTTTGGAGCGCATTGCGTGACGGTGATGCGGTTTTTATTGCGGTAAAGCTGTACTTCCGCACAGGAAAAAGGCTCGGAAACTGCAGAAAGGCTTCCGCCGATTTTTCTGCAGCCGCGTGCCAAAGCTTCGACACGGCCGCTTTCCCGCGTGAAAAGGGTCAGCATACGGTCATTTTCGCGGTAATTTTCCGCACGAAGGACGACAGCCAGTTCCGTTGTGTACATCAGTCTTTATAACCGAGGCTGCCGAGCATCAGCGTGGAGTTGCGCCAATCTTCCTTGACGCGGACATAGAGCTCGAGGAAAACCTTTGTGCCGGTCATCATTTCAAGGTCACGGCGGGATTCCATGCCGATTTTTTTGAGCATGGCGCCTTTTTTGCCGATGATGATCCCTTTATGGGAATTGCGCTCGCAATAAATAACGGCACCGATATTGGTGAGATTTTCTTTTTCTTCGTATTTTTCGATCTCGATGCCGACGCCGTGCGGGATTTCATCACGGAGATTGAGGAGCATTTTTTCGCGGATCAGCTCGGAAGCGATGAAGCGTTCGGGCATATCGGTATGCATATCGGCAGGATAGAACTGCGGACCGGGCATAAGACGCCTTGCAAGCTCACGCTCGAGATTCGGAAGACCTTCGCTGTATTTGGCGGAGATGATGAAAACGGTTTCAACGCCAAGGCTTTCGAGAAGCATTTTATGCTTTGCCAAGATTTCTTTGCTGACGATATCGGCTTTATTGATGGCGACGATGAGGCGGCTCTTATCGAGCTTGCTGATGATCTCTCTGTCGCGTTCGCGGATGCCGATCTTTGCATCGACGAGCATCAGCGTGATATCGACATCTTTTTCGGCACTGTATGCGGTTTTGACCATATACTTGCCGAGTTTTGTTTTCGGGTCATGGATACCCGGTGTATCGAGGAAAACGATCTGATAGTTTTCTTTTGTCAGAATGCCGACGATGCGGTTTCTCGTTGTCTGTGCCTTATCGGTGACGATGGCGATCTTTTCGCCGATGATCGCATTGAGAAGGGTCGATTTGCCGACATTGGGGCTGCCGAGAATGGCAACAAAGCCGGATTTATGATCCGGCGGAAGGCTTGTCTTTTTTTCGTTGGCAAAAAAGGCATCGATGATATCGAGGCTCGTATTATTTTCAGTCAAGGCTTTCATCTTCCTTTCTGCCAAGGGCACGGCGCTGCATGAGGCGCATTTCCTTTTCGTCTTCTTCGGTCATATGGTCATAGCCCATGATATGCAGGCAGCCATGCACAGCAAGGAAGCGGAGTTCCTCGATAAAGCTGTTGTCATATTCTGCGGCTTGCTCACGGGCACGCTCGAGGCAGATCGCAATATCGCCAAGAAGGACGGTTTCGCCTTCGCGTTCGAGTCCTTCGGTATTTTCTGCAGGTTTTTCAAGGTCGTTTGCAGGGAAAGAAAGGACATCGGTGACGCTGTCAATGCCGCGGTATTCGCGGTTTAAGCGCTGGATCTCTGCTTCATCACAGAGAAGAAGTGAAATTTCCGCATCGATCGCACCGAGCTGCAATTCGACCGTATGTTTCAAGATGTTTTCAATAGAGAGGAGGTCGCTTTCGCTGACCTCGAAATTTTCGTTTAAGTTTTCAATAAAGATCATTTGGATGCTCCGGGGTATTGGATCCTTTCATGGTTTGCGCCTTCAAAAACGCGCGTGAAGGCATCGGTAATGGCGACGATATCCCGCCTCGAAAGCGGACATTCATCGAGCTGACCGTCGTTGATCTTGCCATCGATCAGGCGTGTGATCTGTGCACGGATCTCTTCGGGATCATGCAGGCTCATCGCACGGATCGCTGCTTCGACGGTATCTGCCATCATGACGATCGCCGCTTCTTTTGTCTGCGGTTTCGGACCCGGGTAGCGGTATTCGGCTTCGGTGGGTTCGAGACCTTCCTGTTTTGCTTTCATATAGAAATAGTAAACAAGGCTTGTACCGTGATGCTGTTCGATGATATCGCACATTTTCTGCGGAAGTTTATATTCTTTTGCCAGGCGGACGCCGTTTTTGACATGGTTAAGGATGATCTCTGCGCTTTCTTTGGGCGGGAGCTCATCATGCGGATTGGCGGTTCTGAGCTGATTTTCCTTGAACATATACGGTGCGGTGAGTTTGCCAAGGTCGTGATAATAGGCGGAAACTCTTGCTAAGAGTGCATCCGCACCGACGGCATTGCAGGCAGCTTCCGCAAGGTTTGCCAGAATGACGCAATGGTGGTAGGTTCCGGGGATCTCGTAGGTAACACGGCGGAGAAGATCACTGCCCGGATCGGAAAGCTCAAGAAGCTTGGCAGGCGTTGCGATGGAAAAGAGACCTTCCCAAATCGGCAGAACACCGACCGAAAGCAGACCACAGACAAGACCGCTAAGAATACCGATCGCGATATATTCGACATACTGCAGACCCGTTGCGCCCATATAGAGGCAATAGACGATGCTGACGGCTGCGTTGGCAAGACCTGCATAGAGACCTGCCCAGACATATTCACGGCGATGCTGCTGTTTTTTGAGCATGATCATGGCGACATAGCTGCCGGCAAGGCTGCAGAGGATATAGCGCATATTGGCAGCGGAGAAAATAAACTCTGTACTGTTGGAATGCAGAACGCCGAGGATGATCGAAAGGAATGCGGCAAAAGCAAAGGATAACCTGCGCTTGAGCGTTGTCATGCCGATGATGACGGGAAGATAGACAAGGCAGATGCGTGTATCGATGAGCCTTGTGATCAGCGTCGGCAAAACACCAAGAAGCACAAGAAGGAAAAGGCTCAGGAAATCCTTCGGTTTTTCGAAATATTCCTTATCGTTGATATAGAGATAAGCAAAGGCGATGAAATAGATGATGAGATAGAAGAGGAAAGCAGCGATCTTTTTGGGGATCGTTGTCGTAGCATCTTCCGTCAGACCGATCTGTTTGATGAGCTCAAACTGTGCCTGTGTGATGATCTCGCCTTTCTGGACGATATTCTGGTTTTTCTTGTAGATGATCTCCCCGACGCTTTCAGCAACGGCTTCTTTTGCGGCTTCGGTGGCTTCCTGATCATAGATCTTGTTGGCGCGGAGATTGTTTTTAACAATGCTCATGGCAAGGCTGCCCTGTGCGGAAGAAAAAACACCGGCATCGGAAAGCTGGCTTGCGATATCTTCGGTGATGCCTTCGATCTCTTCAAAGAGGATACCTTCGCTGTAATAAAGGGTAAGCGAATCGATGATGATCTTGCGTGCCTGTGCGAGCTTATCTTTTGTCAGGGTAGCGGCGGCAACGGTATCTTCGGTCGTCATGTATTCCGGCCCCATCGTAAGAAGCCCGCGGATACCGTTTTCACCTAAAATAGATTCCCATTTGATGTTTTCGGGACTGAATTTCTTGGTATCGAGATTGAGCGAAGAATAATAATCACGGAAGGATTTTTCCGCTGCAGAGCGGATGCTTTCCACAGCGTCAAGGTCGCTTTTCGTTTTGTTCAGCGTTTCCGTCATCAGGTTTTCGTCGATGCTGTATATCGGCGTGACCTTTTGTTTGGCTTCTTCACGCTTGATGGCGGTGGAATATTCGTCTACGAGATCCTGCGGTGCTGTGACGGTTTTGCTGCTGATGGAACCGACGGCATATTCATGCGCATCGTTTTCCGTAACGGCGGCAAGCGAAAAACTGCAAAGCAAAAAAAGCAGCACAAAGCAAAGAACCGGAAGCCCGATTTTGTATGCTTGCATAAGCCTGGGATTAATATGCTTTTTCATGGTTTTGCATTCCTTTCCTTATAAGAGGACAGTTTTCAGCGCTGTTTTCTCTTTTCGTTTTTCTCAAATGCTTTGACGATGTCTTTGACGAGTTTATGGCGGACGACGTCTCTGTGTGTGAGCTGGATGGTTTCGATCCCTTCAACACCGGATAAGATCTGTGATGCTGCGGCAAGACCGCTCTTTCTTTCTTCGGGAAGGTCGATCTGTGTGACGTCGCCTGTGATGACGACCTTGGAGCCTTCACCAAAACGGGTAAGGAACATTTTCATCTGTTCAAGCGTACAGTTCTGTGCTTCGTCGAGGATGATGAAGGCATCGTTTAAGGTTCTGCCGCGCATATAAGCAAGCGGTGCGACTTCGATGACGCCTTTTTCGGCAAGACGGGCATAGGATTCCGTGCCCATGAAATCATAGAGTGCATCATACAGCGGGCGAAGATAGGGATCGACTTTATTCTGCAGATCACCGGGAAGAAAACCGAGCTTTTCGCCGGCTTCAACGGCAGGTCTCGTGAGAATAATACGGGAGACCTGTTTGTTTTTGAGGGCGATGACGGCTTTTGCCATTGCGAGGTAGGTTTTGCCTGTACCTGCAGGACCGATACCGAAAACGACGGTATTGTTTTCGATCGCCTTGATATACTGCTTCTGACCGATGGATTTGCACTTGACGGGTCTTCCGCGGTGTGTGATCGCGATGACATCTGCAAGTGCAGAAACCGCTTCTTCCTGATTGCCTTCTGTGCCGGCATCGAGGATATAGCTGACGGTATTTTCATCGACAAGCTCACCATTGCGAATGAGTTTCAGGAGGTTACTTATCGTATCGGATGCCATTGCGGTGCTTTCTGCATCGCCTGTGATCTCGACACCTTCCTGTGTCTGGCGGATCATTGCGCCTGTTACTTTTTCGATTTTACGGATATTTTCATCAAGCTCGCCGAAAACGAGGAGCATTTCTTCTGTGGTATAGAACTCAATGCGGATCTTCTGCTGTGTTTCCAAAATTGCCTCCGGTAATGATACCAATTTCTTCTTTTGTGATAAGGATTGCCCGAGCGATCGGGCTGCCGTTTGTTTCGGTTAAATATAGCTTTGCGGATAAAAGCTCTGCGCCTTCGGGAATTTCGCCAAGTGCGCGGTAGAAGGCGGCTTCTTTTGCCGAAAGGACGGAAATTGCCGCACTTTTTTGCGTATAAAAGGGTTTTGTTTCGAAAAAGCTGATCTCTGCGATCGAAAAGGGAAGATAGGAATTTTCGCCTAATTTGGCAAGGACAGTTTCTTCGGTTTCAAAGGTTTCGTATGGATTTTTGCCCGATAAGCGGAAGCGCTTTTTACCGATCCGCAGCTCGAGGGAAGTTTCCTTTTTGCCTGTGCGAAGGTATTCGCAGTGGTCGTTTGCAACGGGGATCTCGGCAATATACTGCACCTGTGCCATGACGCTGCCGCTTGCGGTAACGTGCATTTCCGTGCCGTCTTCCATGGTGTATTCGCTTGCGATGAGGATTTCACCTGCCGATACTTTCTGACCCGGTGAAACGAGCGCTTTCCCGCGGAATACCGTCACATCGCAGACGATGCCTTCTTTTTTTGCCGTAATGGGGAGATAGCTTTCCACAGGCAAAGCAGGCGAAGGGATTTTTTCGATGATCTGTAAAATCAGGTTTGTCCCTTTGAAATGCGCCTTGGCATAGAGGATATCCGGAAAAAGCGACTTGATCTCACGCTCGATCAGCGCTGTATCGAGGCTGCTTTTTAACGCAAAAGGCTTTGCACCGAGGCTCTGCAATGCTTCGGCAAGGGCAAATTCGCTGAGCTGTTCGTTGCCGCGGATATCGACCGAAAGGCAGAAGGACGAAAGGATAAATATGCAGATGATCGCTGCAAAAATTCCCGTAAAAACGGCCGGATGAGTACGCAAAAACGGAACAAAGCCCGCTATTCCGGTCGCTTTCCCGAGGCGAAGGTGCATACGGCATTCCGATGCTGCCCTGCGAAGTTTCTTTAACTGATGCAGGGAAACTTGCAGAACGGAGCTTGTATAAGAGAGCCTTTTGACCTCTCTTGTTTTTATGCCTCGCTCGAGAAGAAGCGACAGGAAGCGTTCCTGCCCCAATCCATCTGCATATATGATAACATATCCACAAAGTAAATGCCACAGCATAGTTATTGTTCCCCCGAAAAAAGACTGTGAATTTTGCCGGAAATAATGAAATTTTCCCTTCCTGCTTCGCAAATATGCAGCTCTTTGCCAAAGAGTTTCAGCGGACCATGGGAAGTGGCAAGCATGACTTCATCGGGCTTATAGGAAAGGATTTTGATGACACCGGAAATACTACAGCCATGATCGCCATAGAGGATAAGGCTCGGACCATTCATCAGGACTTCTGTGGGGAAACTGTATAAAGATGGAAAACGCTGCTTTTTCATTGCGGATGCTCCTTTTTTCAGTATTGTATAGCGTATGCATAGGAGCGGAATATTATGAACGGTAGTGATTGAAACTTTTACACTTGTATATTATAATAAAGTATATAAACGGAGAAGGAGTGTTTTCGGGTGAATCTACTGCACATGAAATATGCGATCGAGGTCGCAAGACTCGGTTCGCTCAACAAAGCGGCGGAAACTTTGCTCATTGCGCAGCCGAACATCAGCAGGTCGATCAAAGAGCTTGAGGGAAGCCTTGGCATCACGATCTTTAACCGCTCTGCCAAGGGAATGGACCTGACACCGGAAGGCGAAGAATTTATCAGCTATGCCAAGAGCATTATGAAGCAGATCGACGAAGTGGAGATGCTTTATAAAAACGGCGGAGAGAAAAAACAGAGGTTTTCGATTTCTGTGCCGAGAGCCTGCTATATTTCGGATGCTTTCGCCGCATTTTCAAAAAGCATCGAAGCGGCACCTGCGGAGATCTTCTATAAAGAGACCAATTCACAGCGGACGATCAACAACGTTCTGAACAACGATTACAAGCTCGGCATCATCCGTTATGCAGAAAATTACGACAAGTATTTCAAGACGATGCTTGAAGAAAAAGGGCTTGGCTATGAGATGATCGCGGAATTTTCCTATATCCTCATCATGAGCAGCAAGAATCCGCTGGCAAAAAAGGAAGAGATTTATTTCGATGATCTTGTTCCCTATATCGAGATCGCACACGCAGACCCTTATGTACCTTCGCTGCCGCTTTCCAAAGTAGTCAAAGAAGAACTGCCGGACAACATCGACAGGCGCATCTATATCTTTGAACGGGCAAGCCAATTTGACCTTTTATCGGAAAACCATGAGACATTCATGTGGGTATCGCCTGCATCGGAAAAGATCTTATCGCGATATGACCTCGTGCAGCGCAGATGCAGTGAAAACAGAAAGATTTATAAAGACGTCCTGATATATCGCGAAGGATATAAGTTCTCAAAGCTTGACAAGATATTTATCACGGAGCTTTGTAATGCGAGAAGAAAATATCTGAGCTGAAAAACGCCCGAAAGAGCAGAAAAATGCTTTTTCGGGTTCTTTTTTGCAAAAAAATGCCGATTATATCGGAAAAGATAACAGGGATAGAACAATTTGATTATTCACGGAGAGATCTGTTTGTGATTTAATAAACACAGAAAAAAGAAGAAACAAGGAGAAAGTTTATGGCACGTTTTACATTACCCCGTGATCTCTATCATGGCAAAGGCTCTCTTGAAGCATTAAAGACACTGAAGGGCAACCGCGCAATGGTTTGCGTTGGCGGCGGCTCCATGAAGCGTTTCGGCTTCCTTGACCGCGTTGTCGCATACCTCAAAGAAGCAGGCATGGAAGTAGAAGTTTTTGAAGGCATCGAACCCGATCCGTCTGTTGATACCGTTATGCGCGGTGCAGAAGCTATGGCTAAGTTTGAGCCCGATTGGATCGTTGCGATCGGCGGTGGTTCGCCCATCGACGCTGCAAAAGCAATGTGGATCAAGTATGAATATCCGGAAATCACCTTCGAAGAAATGTGCGTTGTTTTCGGTATTCCGGAACTCCGTAAAAAAGCTCGTTTCTGTGCAATCCCTTCCACATCTGGCACAGCAACGGAAGTAACGGCTTTCTCCGTTATCACAGACTATAAAAAAGGCATCAAATACCCGCTGGCAGACTTCGAAATCACACCCGATGTTGCTATCGTTGATCCTGACCTCGCAGAAACAATGCCCAAGAAGCTCACAGCACACACCGGTATGGACGCTATGACACACGCTATCGAAGCTTATGTTTCCACAGCAAACTGCGAATTCACAGATCCTCTTGCAATCTTTGCAATCAAGATGATCCAGGATGACCTCGTAGATTCCTACAACGGCGACATGACAAAGCGTGCTTCCATGCACAATGCACAGTGCCTCGCAGGTATGGCATTCTCCAATGCACTTTTAGGCATCGTTCACTCCATGGCACACAAGACAGGAGCTGTCTTTGAAGACCTCGGTGCACACATCATCCACGGTGCTGCAAACGCTATGTACCTCCCGAAAGTTATCGCTTTCAATGCAAAAGACGAAACAGCAAAGAAACGTTACGGCGTTATCGCTGACTTCATGGGTCTTGGCGGCGCAAACGATGACGAAAAGGTACAGAACCTTATCGCTTACCTCCGCGGCATGAACGAAGCACTCAACATTCCGCAGTGCATCAAGAACTACGGCCTTGACAGCTATCCCTGCGAAAACGGTTTCGTTCCGGAAGAGATCTTCCTCGAAAGACTCCCCGAAATCGCAAAGAACGCCGTTGCAGACGCTTGCACAGGCTCCAACCCGAGAAAGATCTCTGTCAGCGAAATGGAACAGCTCCTCAAGTGCTGCTACTACGATACAGAAGTCGATTTCTAAGAAAAAAGACCAATACAATATCCTAAATAAGGGCGGCTGCCATATGGCACCGTCCTTTCCATGAATGGAGAAAAGTATGTACAGAATAGCAGAAAAGAAAGTATTGAACCCGACAGTCGTTCAGCTGCAGATCGAAGCACCGCTTGTTGCCAATAAAGCAGAACCCGGTCAGTTTATCATCCTTCGTGTTGATGCGGAAGGCGAAAGAATCCCGCTGACAGTTGCCGGAACAAATAAGGAAAACGGTACGGTCAAGATCATTTTCCAGATCGTTGGCGCAACAACAAAGAAGCTCAGCATGAAAGAAGCGGGCGAATACATCGAAGACTTTGCAGGTCCTCTGGGTGAACCGACACATCTTGCCGGATTAAAGGATGTTTGCATCGTCGGCGGCGGTGTTGGCTGTGCAATTGCACTCCCGATCGCAGAAAAACTGCACGAAATGGGCGTTCGCGTTACAAGCATCATCGGCTTCAGAAATAAAGACCTCGTTATTTTAGAGGAAGAATTTATGAATTGCTCCGATGAACTCGTTATGATGACGGATGACGGCAGCTATAAACGACAGGGCAACGTTACCATGCCGTTAAGAGAAATGCTGGACAGCGGCAGAAAATTCGACAGGATCATTACGATCGGTCCGCTTATCATGATGAAATTTGTCACCATGACGGCAAAACCCTTTGGCACACCGGTGACGGTTTCCATGAACCCGATCATGATCGACGGAACGGGAATGTGCGGCGGATGCAGATTGACACTCCTGCAGGATGGCAAGAAGGTGACAAAATTTGCTTGCGTTGATGGCCCGGATTTCGACGGTTACGAAGTGGATTTTGACGAAGCGATGATGAGAGGAAGAATGTATTCCGATTTTGAAAGACATGCTTATGAAGATACCTGCAATCTCTTTAAAAAGGAGGTTAGATAAGATGGCTAAACCGAATATGTCGCTCACAAGAAACCCTATGCCGACACAGGATGCAAAACTTCGCGGACATAATTTTGATGAAGTTGCCCTTGGCTATACAGAGGAAATGGCGATCAGCGAAGCTATGCGCTGCCTTAACTGCAAAAATATGCCTTGTGTCGATGGCTGCCCGGTAAAAATCCATATTCCCGAATTTATTAACAAGATCAAAGAAGGCGATTTTGAAGGCGCATACCAGATCATCGCAAAATCTTCTTCGCTTCCGGCGGTTTGCGGAAGAGTTTGCCCGCAGGAAACACAGTGCGAACAGAAGTGCATCCGCGGCATCAAGGGTGAATCTGTCGGCATCGGCAGACTGGAAAGATTCGTTGCGGACTGGCACAACACTTTTGCCACGGAAGAAGCGGAAAAACCGGCTTCCAACGGACACAAAGTTGCTGTTGTCGGTTCGGGTCCTTCGGGTCTGACCTGTGCAGGTGACCTTGCCA
>SVGZ01000018.1 GCA_015056045.1 Clostridiales bacterium
CCTTTTTCGCTGAAATCTATATTGATGAATTGGTTGTAACGGAAGCACACAGGCGAAAAGGGATTGGGAGAAAACTGATAGAGACTGTTTTGGAATACTATAAAGATTGCGGCTTTAGGAACATGAATTGTTGTACCAACGAATTCCAAGCACCAGGTTTTTATGAAAAATGTGGATTCGAATTGGAATTTGTAAGAAGAAACAAAGACAATCCCAAGCTTAGCAAGTACTTCTATATTAAGTATCTTGCTTAAATCACAAAAGATGTATTCAGATAAATTCCAATTTATCGAACAGATTAAAGAGGCTTAAAAAGCCTCTTTTTTTGTTTTATTTACCTTGTTGAAAATCTGAAAATTTTACTCCAAGGTTTTGACGTTTTCTTCCAAAAAGATGAAGAATATATGAATGTTTTGACGTTGGAACATGGATTTCTTGCGTTTTTGAGCAAGAAAATAGTGCATACAACATGATTTTGCAACATAAAGTGCTGCTTTTTATCAAAAAATGTACTTTTTAAAATCAGCCGTTGTATGCACTATATAACCTTGACATTAGTTTTTTTATGCCTTAAAAAATCTGAACAGCGCAGCTTCGCTTTCATTCGGGAAAAGCGCAGACAATTTTTTCATCATCGCCTGTTTCAAGTGCTTTTCCTGTCCGTAAAAGCTCCGCACATAGTCTTCGCCGAAGAGCCTTTCCGGCGTTGTATAAAGCGCAACGGGCCAGCCGTATTCTTCGCCCATTTTACTCTGCTTGCGGACGAAACCGCAGACCGTCAGATAGGTCTTCATCTGCAGGTTTGTGAGCGCACCATCGAAGCCTTTGACAACACCCGAAGCCTTTTTCAGCTCATAGGATGCGAGAGGTCTTTCCGCACGCCAGACAGCCTCCATAATGCGAAGCTCATTCGTGCTTGCCATACCGCATTCATAAAGCGTATCAAAATCATAGCCGTCACGGCGAAAACAGGCAAATTCCGGATAGAATGCACGCGAAACGAAGCCGGCATTTTTGGAAAAGAGCTTTCCATAAGCGAGTTTTCCATCGCTTGCGATCGTTTTTCGCCATTCCCAAGGGTCATTTTCCATACCTGTCCACCAGAATTCCTCTTCCGTCATATCTTTTAAGGAGAAGCCGGAAATGCTGCTCGAAAGAAAAGGCAGAAAGCCGATCTCTTCCACAAAGCTCTCAAGCTCTTCGATGGTGCTGATCTTACGTTTCATCTCAGAAAAGCGAATCCGCAAATTCCTTTGCGTTGAAGGGCTGGAGATCGTTGATGCCTTCGCCAACGCCGATATAGCGGACAGGAATGCCGACTTCTTCCTTGATCGCCAAAACCATGCCGCCTTTTGCCGTTCCGTCGAGTTTGGTTAAAATGATGCCATCGATCTTGACGACTTCGGAAAACTGCTTTGCCTGGATCAGCGCATTCTGTCCCGTTGTGCCATCGAGAACGATGAAAGTTTCTCTCTGTGCGTGGGCATATTCCCTGTCGATAACACGGGAGATCTTTGCAAGTTCGTTCATCAGGTTCTTTTTGTTGTGGAGTCTGCCTGCCGTATCGATGATGACGACATCGCTTCCTCTGTGTTTTGCGGAATCGAGCGCATCGAAAACGACCGCTGCAGGGTCATTTCTGCCATCGCCATACATGACGATCGGAACATCCGCACGCTTTGCCCAGATCTCAAGCTGTTCGGAAGCTGCCGCACGGAAAGTATCTGCCGCGGCGATCAGCACCTTTTTGCCGTTTTCTTTATACTGATTGGCAATTTTGCCGATCGAAGTCGTTTTGCCGACGCCGTTGACGCCGACGATGAGCATGACTTTCGGGAAAGTTTCCGGCTCAACATCATAGCGAACGAGCTCATATAACTCTTCTTTCAATGCCGAGCGGACATCATCTGCTGTTTTTAAGCCTTCTTCTTTGATGCGTTCACGGATGCGTTCGATCAGTTTTTCCGTTGTTGCCACGCCGACATCGCAGAGGATGAGCGCTTCCTCCAGTTCTTCCAAAAGGTCTTCATCGACCTTTGTGAAAGAATTCAAAACCATGTTGATCTTATTCTGTATGTTGTCACGGGTCTTCTGCATACCCGCCTTCAGTTTTTCAAAAAAGCTCATGATCCTCTCCTTTTCCAATTATGCACCGGCGACCTGTACCGAAACGATACGGGAAACGCCTCGTTCTTCCATTGCCGTTCCATATAATACATCGCAGGCCTGCATCGTTGTTTTTCTGTGTGTGATGACGATAAACTGCGATTCGTTTACTCTTTCAAAATAGCTGCCCAGACGCGCAACGTTGAGCTCATCCAAAGGTGCATCGATCTCATCGAGCAGGCAAACCGGCGAAGGGTTGACCTTGAGCATGGCAAAGATCAGCGCAATTGCCGTCAATGCTCTTTCACCGCCTGAAAGCAGGTCGATATGCTGGAGCTTTTTGCCCGTCGGTTCCGCTTCGATGTCGATGCCGCATTCCATGATGTCGCCTTCTTCAAGGGATATCTTTGCTCTGCCGCCGCCGAAAAGATCGCGGTAGACTTCTTCAAAGGCTTTGCTGATTTCTTCAAACTTCAGCTTGAACTGTTCGCGCATCTGTCTGACAAGATCTGCAATGACTTTTTCGAGGTCGGTTTTTGCCTTTTCGAGGTCGGTTTTCTGGCTCGAAAGCTCTGTCACGCGCACTTTTAAGTTTTCAAAATCTTCCACAGCATTGGGGTTGACCATACCCATTTTGCGGATCTCTGCACGGAGTGTGCCGATTTCCTGCGAGGCTGTGTTATAGCCGATCTCTGCCTTGAGTTCAAGCGCACCGGCATAGGTCAGCCCATAATCTTCCCAGATCTTATCCGCAGCCATTCTGCGCGTATTTTCCGTTCTTTCGAGCTGCGTTTCGAGCCTGAGTTTCCGCTCGAGGAGTGCCGTCTGCGTTTCTCGGAAATGGAGATCCTCTTTATCGAATTTTTCGAGGTTCTTCTTTACACTGTCACGTTCCTGCTGCTGTTTTAAATGTTCATCCGTGAGGTTCTTTGCCGCCTCAAGCGCAGCGTTAAGAGCATATTCCGCTGTTCCGATCGCTTCTTCGGCTTCGGTTTTGCGCTGCATAGTCAAAACAAGGCTCTGACTCTCGGTCTTGTTTGCCTCTTCTTCGCCTGCAAGCTCTGCAGCAATGCGTTTTTCGGAAGCGGTTTCATTTTCAAGTGCCGTTGTCGTTTCCGCTTTTTCGACACGCAGCTGCATGAGCTCTGCCATGACGGCATTCATCTGTTCAGCGGCTTTTCTGTTTTCTTCTTCCGCTTCTGCGAGTTCCGCTTCAACTTCGCGGCGTTCTTCTTCGCTGTCTTCGATATCAAAGACGAGGTTTTCCTTGCGGTCAAGGTTTTCTTCGCTGCCGCTGTCGATGCGGGAAAGCCCTCTTTTAATATCGGCAAGCTGCTGCATGAGTTCATCCTTATGCCTGCCAATGGCTTTTGCCGCTTCTTCTTCATGCACTTTTTCAAGCTGCAGTTCGCGGACCTTTTCCATCAAAGCAGCGATCGCACCACTGAGTGCTGTCTCGGCTTCTTCCTCTTTCTTAAAAGAAGCACGGAGCTTTTCGCCCTGTAATGTCAGTTTTTTAACCGTTTCGCCGAGCTGTTCGATCGTTCTTTCACGGGAAAGCAGACCGAAATTCTTTTCGCGGATGTTGCCGCCGGTCATAACACCACCGGGTCTCATAATATCGCCTTCGAGCGTTACCGTTCGGAAAGCATAGCCTGTCCTTCGCATGAGCGCAATGGCTTCATCCATATTGCGGACGATGACCGTTCTTGCCAAAAGATGGTCAACAGCCGGACGGACTTTTTCATCACAGCGGATCACTTCGCTTGCCACAACGCCTGTGCCGATGGCATTTTTCTCGTTAGGATACAGTCTTGAAATGCGGAGTGCCTTTGCCGGCAGGAAGGTGACTCTGCCGAGCCTGTTCTGACGCAGAAATTCGATGGCTTTTTTACCGTCTTCTTCCGCCGGAACGACGACGTTCTGCGTTGCACTGCCAAGAGCCGCTTCGATCGCTGTTTCATACTGCTGCGGAACGTGGATCAGCTCTGCCAATGTGCCGTAAAGCGTGAAATCCGTTCTGCCTGCAGAGCGTTTCATCAGGTTTCGGACGCTGTCCGAATAGCCCTGATAATCGTCTGCCATTTCCTGCAGAGCGTTTCTTCGCGTCGTATTCTGTGCGATCTCCGATTCGTTTCTGCGGATCTCCGTTAAAAGCTCGTTCTTTTTCTTGACGCAGCCATCGGCGATCGCTTCTTTACTGCGCACTTCCGTGGCAAGTTCTCTGCCGTTTTCGTTGATCTCGCCGATCTTTTCGGTGTGAAGTGCAAGCTGCTGATCATCCTTATCGACTTCCGCAAGGATCACCTTTGCTCTTTCTTCAAATTCTTCCTTGCGCAACGCATAGTTCTGCTCATCGGATTCGAGTCTGGAAAGCTCCTGCCTGAGTTCGGAAACTTTATTTAAGAGTGCGAGCTGTCTGTTTTTCTGCTCGTTTATCTGTGAATAGCGGAGTCCCTGTTCGAGTTCGGCGTTATAGCGCTTTTTCTCCGCTTCGTCGATCCTGTTTTCGGTATCTTCAAGCTGTTTTTCAAGCTGCATTTTCCTGTTTGCCGCCGATTTTCCGCTTTCCGCAAGCTCTTTCATATGCTGCTCACGGTTTTCCATGCGCAGGCGAAGGCTTTCCGCTTGAACAGCAGCATTATTTCTGCGTTCGGTTTCAAGCTTTAATTCACCGCGCAGCTTTTCGGTATATTCTCTTGCTTCGGTAATTTTTTCGGTCAGTTCCTCGATCTGTTTTTCAAGAGCAAGCTGCCTTTCGCGGAGTTCCGCAGCTTCACCGGAAGCATTGCCGAATTTTTCTTTCAGATCGGCAATTTCAAGCTCTGCATCTTCGAGTTCGGCCTTAAAGCGTTCGATCGAAGCGGCATAGCGCTCATACTGCATGAGGAAAAGGTTGACCTCAAGCGTTTTAAGCTTGGCGGTATATTCCGTATAGAGCTTTGCCTGTTTTGCCTGTTCTTCAAGCGGACCCATCTGTCCCTCAAGCTCCGATAAAATATCCTGCACACGGGTAAGGTTATCTTCGGTTCGCCTGAGTTTGCTTTCGGTCTCTTCTTTTCTGAAGCGATATTTTGCAACACCGGCTGCTTCTTCAAAAACTTTTCTTCTCTGGAGCGGTTTGCTGCTCAAAATCTCGTCAATTCTGCCCTGACCGATGATGGAATATCCCTCTTTGCCGATACCGGTATCTTTCATCAGCTCAACAATATCGCGCAGACGAACGGATTGCCCGTTGATCGTATATTCGCTTTCACCGCCGCGGTAAAGCTTTCTGCCGATGGCGACTTCGCTGTAATCCGTACCGAAACGACCGTCTTCATTATCAAAAAGCAGCTTAACAGCGCAGTAGCCTCTTCTTTGGCGTGTATCCGTTCCGCCGAAAATGACGTCTTCCATCTTTTTTCCGCGAAGACTGCGGCTGTTCTGTTCGCCCAAAACCCAGCGGATAGCATCTGCAATATTGCTCTTTCCGCTGCCGTTCGGGCCAACGATGCCTGTGATCCCTTTATTTACTTCCAAAACGGTTTTATTGGCAAAAGATTTAAAACCGTCGATCTCAATTCGTTTTAAAAGCAATGCTTAACTCCTGCACACAATTACTCATTTTAATTATATCACAAGGAATGAAAACTGTCACATAAAGCTGAACAAAATGATAAAAATTAGCAAAATTTACATAAAAAAACAGCAACTTATAAAAAGTTGCTGCTGTTATTTTATCATTTAATCGATCGGTCTGATCTCTTTATCTGCATTCTTCATCTTATTGCGTAAGCTGCGGATGCTTTCTGTATCCATGCCTTTTTCGCCGCAGCACTCAATATTGGCAATAAGCCTATCAAGGTAGCCAAGGAGCTGTGCAAGCTCTTCTTCGCTGAAGCCTGTCTGCATACGTTCATCATAACCGGCCATCGCTTTGCTCCATTTTTCGGAAAGCGCTGCACCTGTTTCGGTTGCAGAAACGGTGTTGTTGCGGAGATTGTTTTCATCAACCTTCTTTGTAATAAGGCCGGATTTCTGCATTCTCTTTGTAGAAGTTGCGATCGATGCCGGTGTAACCATCAGGGCATCTGCGATCTGCTTCTGTGTGCAGCCGTCATGCTCAATAACATATTCTAAAATCGGCATCTGGCCATGATAAACGCCTACCTGCTTTGCCAGTTCATAAAAACGAAGACGACGCAGGATCTCAATTTTTTCTAATCGCGACACGATTTCTCGGAATTTCACTTTTAACCTCCATACAATCCTTTTAGATACCTAAAAATAAAAAACATACCACGTATGAATTAAACTATCCTGTGTAATAAATTCTATACTATTTTTATGGAAATAGCAATAGATTTTTTTACTGTTATTATTTAACATTTTGCAAACAGTTTTTAACAACTTGAAATAAACATCTATATTGTGTATAATCAAAAAAAAGCATTGGAGCCGCTATGGATAAGAAAAAAATTATTGCACTGCTTGTCGCCGTCTTTGTTACGACAGCAGCGGCAACTGCCTTTATCACCTATAAACTGACAAAAAACAACGAATTCAACGATATTTATATTCCCGAAGGCGAATATGACCGCTTCCTTTCCTATTTTGAAATGGAAGACATCCGCAGTCTGATCGGCGAATACGGGCTCACGGAAATTGACCAGAAAACGCTTGTTGACGGCGCTAAAAACGGCATGGTTTCCGCGCTTGGCGATGGATACAGCCGCTATTACCCCGAAGAGCTTTTCAGACTCCTTGACGACGGTGCAGACGGCAGCAACATCGTTATGGGCGCTGCCCTGAAAAAAGATGCCGAAACCGGCTACTGCATGATCACTAAAATTTATCCCGATTCACCGGCATCGGATGCAGGTCTTAGCGAAGGCGAATGTATCACCAAGATCGACGGCAGATCAACCGCTTATATGGAGCTTGACGAGGCAATTCTTCGTCTGCTTGGTCAGGATGGTACGGAAATTTCCATCTCCGTTTTGCGCGAAGAAGGCGAAACGCCCATAACGCTTTCGAGAAAGACAAGCGCTTACGAAGTCGTTTTCACCGATGTTCCGGCAGAAGGCATCGGTTTCATCGAAATTTTTGAATTTTCCCAAAACAGCGCCGAACAGCTTGAAAAAGCCATTTCGCAGCTCAAAAAAGAGGATATTACAAAGCTTATCATCGATTTGCGCGGAACAAACGGCGGTTTTATGAGCCAAGCGATCGAAGCGGCAGATTTCTTCCTCACAGGCGGTGAGATCGCTTGTTCCGAAGGCAAGGAAAAGAACGAATGGACAGCCGATAAGAAACAGAGCTTTGAGGGCGAGATCATCATTCTCATCGACGGCGAAACTGCAGGTGCTGCAGAGATCTTTACCGCTGCACTTGCCAATCGTGCGGAAACCATCGGCGAAAATACCGCAGGAAAAGTTCCCGTTTTCTCCTATGTACAGCTTCCCAATTCCGGCAATGGCCTCAAGATCGTTTCGGGATATTACACAACACCCGACGGCAATACGATCGAAGGCAAAGGCATTGCACCGGATTACCTACGCAGCGGAAGCGGCGACAGCCTTGAAAACGATGCACAGCTGCAGGCAGCCCTTGAGCTCCTGCAAACAGAAGTGTAAACAAAAAAGCGAGCAGAATATGCCCGCTTTATTTTTTACAATAAACTCAGGATAAACAGCACAACGATCGCCGGAATGCCGAAAAGCCCCGTTAAAATACAGGAAAATGCATTGATCGGGATATCCGTTCCCAAATAATTGAGCAGTGCCAGGGCACATGCTCCCAAAATCGAATTGAGTGCAAGCTTCAGCAATTTCCGCAAAGGAAAAAGAAGAAGCCATCCCAAGAGAAACAGGACCAAAAGCCCCAAAGCAAAAAATAGAATTAATGTCGGTTCAAGCAATATTTTCAAAACCAGTCACCCCGAAACAGCACTTGCTCTATTCTATGCTGCACCGGGGCAAACTATCCTTTTTAATTTTAGTTTAAAAAGCCGTTCTGCCTTCAAGCGCTTTTCTGAGCGTCACGGAATCTGTGTATTCGAGTTCGCTGCCAACGGGAACACCGTGCGCGATTCGCGTGATCTTAACGCCGAATTCCGCAAGCTGACGTGAAATATAGACAGCCGTCGCTTCGCCTTCAACGTCAGGGTTCGTTGCCAAAATAACTTCCTTGACATCGCCTTTTCTGACACGTTCCAAAAGCTCAGGAATACGGATATCCTCCGGTCCAACGCCATGCAGCGGTGAAATAGCTCCGCCTAAAACATGGTAAACACCGCGGTATTCCTGTACTTTTTCCAATGCCCATACATCTCTTGGGTCTTTGACAACGCAGACAACGCTGTGATCGCGCGTTTCATCGGCACAGACCGAACAGGTATCTTCATCCGTCAGATTACCGCAGATAGCACAGTAACGGATGGCAAGCCTTGCACGGTACATATCCTGTGCAAATTCCTTAACCTCTTCCGGCGGCATATTGATGACATAATAAGCAAGACGCATCGCCGACTTCGGGCCAATACCCGGAAGCGACGCGAATTTTTCCTGTAATGTGAGCAGCGGCTCGATCCCTGCCATTTAGACAAGACCTCCGAGGTTCATGCCGCCTGTAACCTTGTTCATTTCTCTTGCCATCAAAGCATCCGCTTCGTTCAGCGCTTCGTTGACAGCCGCAACGATGATATCCTGAAGCATTTCAACATCATCCGGATCAACCGCATCGGGAGAGATCACGATATCAAGGATCTGTTTTTTGCCGTTTGCCACAACTTTGACAGCACCGCCGCCTGCCGTTGCTTCGACCTGCATTTCGCCGGCTTCTTCCTGTACTTTCTGCATCTGCTGCTGCAGTCTCTGTGCCTGCATCATCATCTGCTGCATATTGCCGCCGCCGGGAAAACCGCCGAATCCGCCTCTTTTTGCCATATTTCAAGTTCCTTTCTAATTTTTAAGTTTTTAACGGAAGCTCTCATCTTCCTCAACGGGCAATTCACCCATCGGGAGTTCATCGGAAAGCACGGTTTCCGCTTCTTCCATTTCAAAAATGATCCTTCTTCCTGCCGTTTCCTCTGCATACTGCAAAAGATTTTTCATCTGCTCAATGCCTGCCGAAAGATTCCTCAGTGCAGACGAATGCGAAGAAGAAATGACGAGCTTTGAGCCCTCGAGCCTTTTCGCATAGATCGTTTTGATGAGCGGATACAGCATCGGATCAGCTTCTTTGATATAATTTTTAATCTTATCCCAAAGCTCATCTGCCGCAAGATCGGGCAAAGCCGGTTTCGGTGCAGCTTTTTTCTTTGCCGCGGGTACTGCCGCTGCAGCATCCTGTGCAACGACGATGGGCTGTCTTTGCGCAAGTTCATCGAGCCTGCGTTCGATCTTGAGCAGTCGTGCATCCATATCATCCGCATGTTCATTGCGTTCGGGCAGGAGCATCCGCATCAACGCAAGTTCGAGGAGAAGCGTCGGGCGCATCGCATTTCTGAGCTTTGCTTCCGTTTCGGATAAGATATCAAGTCTGCGGAGGTCTTCCCTTGTGGCTCTTTCCTCCGCCTTATTTTCGGTAAAACGACCGATCACACGATCACGGAATACCTGCAGAAGCTGGTTGGTAAGAGCTGCCGGCAGGACACCTTCCGCAAAAAGCGCCGTAATAAGCGAGATCGCTTCTTTGCTGTCGAATTTATCGAGCGCTTCCACGAGTCTGTTTAAGGAATCGCGCGAAGCAAGATTCAATGCCGCAGAAACTTTTTCAAGGTCTACCGCACCTTCTTTTGCACAGCAGGTCTCGAGGATCGTCAGCGCATCGCGCATCGCACCGCCGGAAGCCCTTGCGATCTCAACGAGTGCTTCTTCCTCTGCTTCTCTTCCGAGTTCGCTGCAGACAACTTTCAGCCTTTCGACGATGTCATTCTCGCTGATCGATTTGAAATCAAAGCGCTGACACCTCGATAAAACCGTCACGGGAAGCCTTCTGAGCTCCGTTGTTGCCAGAATGAAAACAGCATATTCCGGCGGTTCTTCCAGCGTTTTTAAGAGCGCATTGAAAGCCTGCATCGTGAGCATATGGGCTTCGTCTATGATATAGATCTTATACTTTCCTGCAACGGGAAGAAGATTGATCTTTTCGCGGATGTCGCGCGCACTGTCAACACCGTTGTTGGAGGCTGCGTCGATCTCGATCGTGTCGATCATGTTATCGGCCAAAGCGTCACGGCAGTTTTCGCATTCGAGGCAAGGCTCACCATCCTGCGGATTCTGGCAGTTTAAGGCCATGGCAAGGATACGGGAAGCTGTTGTCTTTCCCGTGCCTCTCTGCCCTGCGAAAATATATGCATGCGCAGGGTTGCCCATACGCACCTGATTTTTGAGGACGGAAACGATCGCTTCCTGTCCGCTGATCTCTTCGAACCGCCTCGGGCGGAACTGCCTGTATAACGCTTTATAGGCCATGGATTCTCTCTTATCTTCTGTATTTCAGGCCGATTTCTTTAAATGCGGCAATGCGGTCTTCCATATTCGGGAAGGCTGCCTTTGTCTTATCGGAATAGATGCCTGCTTCTTTGTCTTCAGTTGCTGCATATTCGTGACCAACGAGTGCCCATGTAGCATCTTCGAGGTGTTTGAAGCCGGGTTCACGGAGTTTCATGCAGACAAATTTCTGTCTGGGCTGGTTGATGTCTTCACCGCTGATCTGGAGGAAATCATATTTTCTGCAGAGAGCGTCGATGCGTGCGATCTGTGCATCTGTATTTCTGGAAGGCATATAGGCAAGAGCTTCGAAGCCGATCTCTTTGATAACAGGGATGTAATCATCGAGGATCTCATCTTCAAATTTCTGTGCTTTCTTGTCGCCTGTAACGGAATCGCCGACGTCGCCAAGGTAGCAGATAGACGGAATAGCGCCGATCTCTTTTGCAAAGCGGACAGCTTCCTTAACGTCTACGAGTTCATCTGTCGCGGGAACGAACATCTTTGCAACGAATTCACTCTTCAGGAGGTTCAGAACGTCATAATCATAGATCGGGCAATCGCGGTCGAGAATGAGTTTCTTTGCGCTTTCCTTAACGGTGATGCCCATATCATCTTCGAAGAAGCTGAGCATTGCTTCACCTGTTGTGTATTTTTCCATGAGCTTATGGGTAAGAGCGAAAAGAATATGTCTTTCGGTAACACCGCCGCCGTCATGTGCCATGGAACTGGGGAGTACATCCTTATCATAATCGAGGGATACGCCGAGCTTATTGACGAGGCCGTTGATATTTTCAACCATCTTGCGGTTGCGGATATGTCTGTATTTGCGAACGTTTTCGCCGAGCCATTTATCGAGCTTTTCGATGCTGTCGTGCGGAACGCCCTGGAATGTGATGTAAGCTGTGCCGGGCTGATCGGGGTTGTTTAAGTTGATGCCCTTATAGCCAACACTTTCAAAGTTTACACGGATCTCCATACCGATCGTTGTTGTGATGCCGAGGATCTCGCCTGCTTTGATGAATTCATCTGCGCCGTTGATCGCGTCATGGTCAACGATACCAACTGTTCTGAGGCCGCTCATATATGCCATATAAACGCCCTTTGCCGGAGAATAGGGAGAGAAAGAATAGGTTGTGTGAACGTGGTTATTGGTATCTTCGTTGCGTTCGGGCATCGGGATTTCGCCGGATTTGAACATATCGGCGATATTCTGCAATGCAGCCAGTCTGTCTGCTTTTGCGGGTGCATTCAGCTGTTCAATATAGCTTTCCAGTTTATTCATGACAAAAACCTCTTTTAGTTTATAGACTTTTCATCGGCCGCAGCCGAACATACTTTCTTAATTCTATAATATCATTAAATGGGGGATATTTCAATTCTGCAGCACTTTGATTCCTCCATTTTTACAAAAAGATCACTATTCATTTGTTTCACTGCCTGTTATAATATTCTTATCAAACGAAAACAACCGGAGGAAAACATATGGAGATCAACTACGGCGTTGCCGATTCTCACGTCCATCTTTGGGATATTGATAAAGTCATGGTACCCTGGGTAAAAAACAGCCCGCACGCACCGCTTTTAGGGCCAAAGGAATATACAAAGGCCTGCGGAATAGTCAAAGTCGATAAGATCGTCTTTATGGAATGCGCCGCACCGATGGAAGACACCCTGCGTGAAGTTGCGCTCATCAGCGAAATGGCAAAGGAAGATCCGCGTATCTGTGCGATCATCGCAAGAGCACCGCTTGCTGAAGGAAAAGAAGCTGCAAGAGTCCTCGATGAGCTGGTCAGATTCCCGCTTGTCAAAGGCATCCGCACTTTTTCCCGTGATCCCGAAAACCCGAAATTCATCGAAGGCTTAAAGCTTCTTCCGCAGTATAACCTGAGCTTTGCGATCGGCGGACATTACACGATCAATAAACAGACCATCCATATGCTCGAAATGGTCGGCGACCTCAATCAATATGTCTTTGACCATATGGGCAAACCGCCGGTACAGTTCCCCGAACTTTTTGATGAATGGGCAAAAGAGATCGAAATTCTGGCACAGTGCAAAAATCTTTCCTGCAAGCTTTCGAGCCTTGCCACAGAGGCAAAAGACGCAAGCTGGGATAATGCGCTCATCAAGCCCTATGTCGATACCTGCATCAAAGCGTTCGGACCCGACAGGCTCATGTATGGCAGCGATTTCCCCGTTTCCACAGTCAATTCCAACATCGAGCGCCAGTGGGATACGCTGATGGAATTCACAAAAGATTTCACCGAAGAGGAAATGTATAAGCTCCTCCGCGGCAATACCGAAAGGATTTACAACATCTGACCATGCGAAGCGAATCCGAAATGATGAGCCTCATTATGGGCTTTGCGGAACATGATAAGCGAGTCCGCGCGGTCTATATGAACGGTTCACGCACAAACCCGAATGCACCGAAAGATATTTTTCAGGATTATGACATCGTCTATGTTGTCCGGAATTTTGAAGAATTCAAAAACGATCACAGCTTTATCGATCATTTTGGTGATCGGCTGATGCTGCAGATGCCCGAAGCGATGCGTGATCCTTTGGGCTATGGGCATTTCAACTGGATGATGCTCTTTCGTGACGGCAACAGGCTCGACCTGACCCTGATCCCGATCGAACGGCCCGATCTTATCGCAAAAGACAGCCTGACCGAAGTTCTGCTCGATAAAGACGGTATTCTGCCCGATTTTCCGCCGGCAAACGACGGCGATTATCACGTACAGAAACCGAGCCGCCTTTACTACGATTCCTGCTGTAATAATTTCTTCTGGTGTATGCAGAATGTTGCCAAAGGCATCGAGCGGGAAGAATTTCCTTATGCGATGCAGATGTTCCATACCGTTGTGATGCAGGATCTGCACGATATGCTTTCCTGGTATATCGGCTGCAAAAACGATTTTGCCGTTTCAGCCGGGAAAATGGGAAAATATTTCGGGAAAACCCTGCCCGAAGAAATGTATAAAGCCTATCTTTCCTGTTACGGCGGTGCATCCAAGAGCGAAATGTGGTCTTCCGTTTTCAAAGCCTGCGATCTTTTCCGCAAAGCTGCAAAAGCCGTTGCCGAGGATCTTGGATACTCTTACAACGAAAGCGACGATAAAAACATGATGAGCTATATCACGCTCATCGTCGCAGGCGCATTTTATGAAGATGAAAAAGAAATCCCTTTCTTTAATAAAAATAAGTAACAAAAAAGTCCTTCTTTATTGAAGGACTTTTATTGATTTTATTCGGCAGATTCCGCAGGAGCTTCGGGTTCTGCTGCTTCCGCTTCAATCGCTGCTTCTTCAGTTTCAACCGCTGCTGTTTTTTCTTCTTTTTTCACGCAATCACAACGGACAATACCGAAATGGCAGAAACCAAGAAGACCACCGCCGATAAGAACAAATCCAAAAGCATTTTTCATCAGATCGCAAAGTTCACGGACATTGTTTGCAGCAGTATAGCTTGCACTTGCCGCTTCGGCAGCATTGTTATTGACAAAGCTATAAAAATCAGCGCCAAAGCTAGCATAACCACTGTCATAGCCATAAGGTGCGGAATTGGGATAATTGGCATCACCGCCCATTTTTCCCAAAACAACCAAAAGACCGGCTAACACGATCAGTACGCTGAAAAACATACCCCAAACCGCGAAAGATTTTTTGCTCATATCCAATACTCCTGTTAGTTATTTGTTTAATTTTACCAAACGGAAACATATTTTGCAAGTTCAGCATAAAAAAGCTGTGCATATAGCACAGCTCTTTTTTATTTATCAGTATTTTGTATTGAAAAGTTCAAAGATCTCTCTTCCTGTTTTGGTCAGGCGTTCGCAGCCGTCTTTTGTGACGACATAGGTATCCATGCAGCAATAGGGATCTTTACCGCAGATCTCGATCTTCGGTGCAATGCAGAGGAACATGCCTTCTTTTAGCGGCATATCTTCCCACATCGGCACTGCCATCGGGAATTCCGCCATCGTGAAGTTGAGCCCCAAGCCATAGATCCAGTTCGATGCTTTATAGTCAAGACCATTCGGCAGATAGACTTTTTCGACTGCAGCCGCAACGGCTTCTTTGATCGTTGCACCGGGTTTGATCACTTCTGCTGCTGCATCGGCCGCTTTTACTGCGAGGTCCCAATATTTCTTTGCTTCTTCGGATGCTGCGCCAAGTGTATAGCATCTTCCACAGCCCGCTGCATAAGCATGCTCAAGCGCTGCGATAATGCTGATGTTGACTCTTTCGCCCATGTGAATCATTTTTCCGGGGAACAATACGGGCATCTCCGCAGCATTTCCGCCGTCTTCTGCGCTGGTAATATCTACATTGACCCAATCCGCATAAATATTGGAGAATCTGCCGAGCTCTTCGCCTGCTGCCAGAATATCGTTCATCAGGTCGCGTTCAAGCTTACCCGGATGCAGGAAAGCATTAATGCCATAGAAAAGCTGATCGAGCTTGCGAACGGCTTCTTTTTCGATTTCCAGGTCGCCTTTGCATTTTTCCGCTTTCAGGATATGCGCTTCTTTTGTCACATCCACAAATTCAACGCCGGGTGCATATTTGACGATATGCTCATATAATTCATCGCGCAGATCATCGGGATTGACAAGACCGAGTCTCTTGTTTTCGCCGCTTAAAGCATCGATATAAAGTTCTGCTTTCTGGTTCAGATACCACTGATACGGTGCATCGATCGGCGCAGAACCGGGCGCCATATGCGTCAGGAGCGGATCCATTTCTCCGGGTGCTGTTAGATAAGATGCATGGATGATCGTCGGCTTGCCGCCTTTTTTGATGAAGACACAGCTATCCATCGACTGCAGCGCATGGTCATAGGGTGCGACTGTTTTTGCCGCTTCGCCCGTAAAATACAGGTCAAAACCATCTCTGTTCGGGAAGATAAAGAGGATCGCTGCCAGATCTTTTTCACAGATCAGCTTCTGAAATTTTTCTGCTCTCCAAACGAGTATTTCATTCATTGTCATTGTGCATATCCTCCTCTCAGCAATCGATCTCGATCAGGTCGAAAGGTCTCTTCGAAAGATCGACGAGGCTCTTTCCGCCTTCGGGTGTAACAAGGTAGGTGTTGATCAGCATGATCTCTTCCAGAGCATTGCCGAGCTTCCTCATATGAACGGGATGACAATGCAGAACAGCGCCTTCTGTCAGCAGCCATTCCATGCCGTAGTCATTGAGTGCAAACTGCTCGAAATAGCCGTCTGTTGCAAGGCCGTGCATCCAGCACATTCTTGTGAGGAAAGTTCCGTCTGCAATGGCTTTTGCTTCCGTTGCACGGCGGATATCGCCAAGCTTTGCACCGGGTTTCATCATCGAAGCCGCAAACTGATTGAGTTCAGCGGCATAACGAAGCGATTTTTTATAATCTTCAAGTCCCGGACCAACCGAAAGGTGTCTGCCCATCGCAATATGGTGACCGCCGTAGCTGTTGGATTCATAGATCATCATGAATCTGTCGCCATATTCCGTTTCGGGATCTGCAGGCCCATGACCCGGCGGAAGTGAAGGCTGATCCTGTTTGCCAAGGGGAACGATAAAAGCGTGCATATCGCCATAGGCGCCGAGACCCATGAGGTATTTTCTCGCCTCGGAATTGATCTGCGAAAGCTTCTTTCCCGGGCGAACGATGAATTTCAGTGCTTCCATGAGCTGTTCATGCGCTGTGGAAGCATAGCGGAGGCTTTCCAGCTCATAGGCGCTCTTGATCGTCTTCTTGCTGTCCAGAGCCTGTTTGACGTCGATAAACTCTGCACCGGGAATGAGACCCGTAACAGCATCTTTCAGGGCTTTTGTGAGCAGTCTCTTATTGACGAGACCGATTTTTTTCGCACCAAGCTTTTTTAACAGCTCTGCCAGACCTTTCTGACCGGGATGATTGATGAATCTTAAACCTTCCCTTTCAAAATCCGGCGCTTTCTGTTTCGTATAGCGTCTGTAATCGACTCCCTCAAGATCTGCCGCAAAGCAGCTCTCGTCATATTCCCTATGCAGTACAGCAATGATGTCGTTCTCTTTCGGAATGATGACGGTGTCGATCATTTTTCTGCCGGAAAACCATGTGTCATAGCTTTCACGGGCTGCATCGACAACAAGCATGACGTCGACATTTGCTTCGTTCATCACGCTTCTTGCGATATCCCATCTGCGGGTAAATTCTGCCTGCGGGTAGAGCTCTACCTGTGCATATCTTCCGCGCATATAGTTATCTTTCAGCATTTGATCGTCCTTTCCGAAATATAATATTTATTTACAGCTTATGCTCTCTGATTCAAATGGAAAGCAAAGCCGCAGATATCCTTTTCAATATAGATGAAGTTGATTTTGCCCGAAGCATCATATCTTGCGGTTTCCATGCACATTGCATAGCCTCTGTCTTCAAAATACTTCATGGCTCTGTAAATGCAGTTTGTGCCGACGCCGATATGACCATTTTTGCCTCTTCCTCCGCCGCTCATGATCTCAATATCGCTGCTTGCAAAATAGGAAATTGCCGTTTCGTTTGCCTTGAAGCCGAAAAGCGCCTGCAGGAGCATCGCCCATTCTTTCGATTCTTCTTTGTTTTCTGCATTGATGCCGATATGCAGAAGCTTGAAGCCAAACATCGCATTCACGGTCGCTTTGCAGAGCTCTGTGATGGCTGCAAAGTCGCCTGCTTCGATAAGCGAAGTCGGAACCATGAAATCGCCTGCAACTGCGAGGACGTTTTTCTGTTTCGCATATTCGCCGATGTTTTCCATCGTCATGCCGCCTGCTGGGATGAACTTCATGCCGGCAAAAGGACCGGAAAAATCTTTTAATGCGCCGATGCCGCCGCTTGCTTCTGCAGAGAAGAATTTGACGACTTCAAGACCTGCCTTCATGGCTTCGTTGATCTCCGAAGGTGTCGAGCAGCCCGGTGTAACAACAACGCCCGCTTCTTTACAATAAGCAACGATCTCCGGATCATAACCGGGCGAAACAATAAATTTTGCGCCTGAATCAATGGCAAGCTTTGCCTGTTCAAGCGTTAAAACAGTGCCTGCGCCGACGAGGACTTCCGGCAGTTCTTTTGCAACTTTTGCGATCGCACGTTCCGCACCTTCTTTGCGGAATGTGATCTCCATAACGGGGATTCCGCCTGCGATCATGGCACGGCCTAAATCTACGGCTTTATCTTCGGAAACGGCAATAACGGGAACAATACCGACATCGCCAAGAGCCTTCAAAACCTTATTCATGAATATACCTCCGATGTTTTTGGATAATTCTATTTTACAGTAAAATTTCTCTCTTGTAAAACAATAAAAAAGATAATATTTTCGGTATAAATTAACCCAAAGAGAAAAATTTATGTTATAATGGTCATGTGGTGTGCATTTTTGCACATTCGACGACATAATGAACTGTTTTTAAGGAGTTTTGATATGGCTGAGATCAGATACAACCCCATGCTTGATGATTGGACAATGGTCGCATCGAACCGTGCAAAAAGACCGACAATGCCGAAGGATTTCTGTCCCTTCTGCCCCGGTTCCGGCAAAGTTCCGGATGAAGGCTATGATGTCTATAAATACGACAACGACTTCCCCGTCATGCGTCAGGAACTTTCCACAACAGACGGCTATGAAGGCGGCTTCTTTAAGGCAAAACCCGTTTACGGCAAATGCGAAGTTATCCTTTATCACCCCGGTCACACAGTAACACTGCCCGAGCTTCCCGTTGAACACGTCCGCAAGCTTGTTGACCTCTGGTGCAGCCGTTTTGAAGAGCTTTCCAAAGATGAAAACATCAAATACATCTTCATCTTTGAAAACAGAGGTGCAGAAGCTGGCACAACCATGCCGCATCCGCACGGTCAGCTCTATGCTTTCGACCGCATCCCCGAAACACCGAAAAAAGAGCTCGCAAACTCCAAGAAGCATTACGAAGCAACAGGCCATTGCCTCGTCTGTGATGCTATGCAGGCAGAAGTTGATGCAAAGATCCGCGTTATCGATGAAAACGACAGCTTCGTTGCATACCTTCCCTACTATGTTGCATTCCCCTATGGCGTAAACATCGTCGCAAAAGAACACGTCGGCAACATGAACCAGTTCACCGAAAAGATGAAGGATGATTTCGCAGAGATTCTCCTCAATATCACAGGTGCATTCGACAACGTATTCGATAAACTCTTCCCCTACATGATGGGCTTCCACCAGACACCCGTCAACATGAACGGCGAAGGCGAAGATTGCTATCACTTCCATGTAGAATTCTACCCGCCGCTCCGCGCAGCAAATGTTCAGTACTTCCGTGCTTCCGTTGAAACCAGCCTCGGCGCATACTGCAACGTTACCTCGCCCGAAGAAAAGGCAGAAGAACTCCGCGTAGCTCTTGCCAAATTCAAGGCTAAGAACAACAAATAAACCCGCAAATAAAGAGCTGTACATCTGCTGCAGCTCTTTTTGTTTTGTCTTTTTTGTGAATTCTCCCTGTAAATTTGCATTTGTGGAATTTATACTATATAATAATAAAAAAATATCTTCACGGTAAACCGATGGAAAAACAGAATTTACTTTTGTTCAGTCTCCAGCTCGGGGATTGGCCATATCAATATAAATTATATTTTGCCGAAGCGGAAACGCTCACAGAGGAAGATCCGGTCATCCATTGCTTCTGCCTGCACAGCCGAAAGAGGTTTTTCTCTTTGGAGCTTGGCGGCATATACAGCATCACGGCAAACGGAATTTTCATCCGCGAAATGGAAAAAACAGGCAGACAGCACATGAGCGAAGAGGATTACCTCTATCTGCTCGATACGCGCGACATGATCTTTATGAACGACGAAGAACGCATGCACGTCGGTCTTGACAGACAGGATTATGATCCGCGTGAACTGTATTATTCCCTAAAAAATGCAGAAGCGATCTATAAATACGAACCGACATGGAAAGAAAGGCTCTTCCGCATTTGCTTAAAAGCGATCGAATACAGCATTTCGACCTTGATCCCGATCGGGCTTTTCCTGATCTATATCTTTTCCATGACGCATATGAAAAGCAGCTCGGACAGCTTTCTTGCGCCATATGTTTTGCCGATCGCCGCTGCAAGCTCTATGCCGCTGATGTTTTTCCTCATGTCCTTTTTATACAGGCTTGGGGAAGCACTCCTCTTAAACGCACCGACAGCCAAATATATCACACTGAAGAAATATTTTCTCCTTTGGGCAGGCATGAAAAAGGCCGTTGCCATCGAAGCGCTCAACACAGAACTCATCAAAAAAGCCGGCATCACAACGGCGATCCTTTTCTTTGTCGGGCTTGTGATCCTGTTATTTGTATAACTCAACGCCATTACGAAAGAGAACCGCACCATGGAAGACAAACGCGTACAGAAAACCAAAAAAACACTCCGTAATACAATGCTGGATCTCCTCGAAAGCAAAGACTTCGAAGATATTTCCGTCACAGAGCTCTGTGAACAGGCACAGATCAGCCGCATTACCTTTTATTCGCATTACAGCGATAAATATGAGCTGATCAACGATCTTTTCGAGAATATCATCAACGATACCACAGCGTTTTATTACGCCATGGAAAGAGAAAATAATCCTGCACACGATCCTGTGGAAAGCTATTGCAACCTTCTCGAATGCATCCTTGATATTTGCTACAACAAGCTGCCCGTCTTTGCCAATACCGGCAGGCGCGATTCCTATCTGATCTATTCGACCTATCAGTACATCATGAAATACGTCCGCATCGTCATGGAAAAGGCAAGCGAAAAACTGCGGCCGAAATTCCCCGTCGATAAGACGACGAGCTTCATCTGCAACGGTATTTTGGGCTACGTCAACATCTGCTTATCGGAAAAAAATTCGCCCGATGCCATCCGCTGCGAAGTACGGGATCTCCTCCGCAGCCTTATCAGCTCGGATGTCCTCTTTTATCAGGATTAACACAAACAAAAAACGGAGTCTGTTTTTAAAACAGCTCCGCTTTCTTTTTATATAATTTCAACTGTACAGTAATCAAAATCGACCGTTTCCATAAAATCATCCGGGAAAAGCTTCGTCCGGCGGAACATGGAAAGATCCTTTGTGTGTTTCGAGACCCAGACAGGCTCTGCGAGGTCAAGCGCTTTGCAGGCTTCTTCCATACAGTCGAGAAGCGCTGTCGTGATATCTTCGTTTTCGTTTTCTGCGGTATAACTTTGTGCGATCCTCTGATTTTTATAGATCTTGATCCAGACTTTCAATCCTGCTACCTCAACTGTTTTTTGATGTAAACTTAGTTTATTATACCCTCCGCAGCTTTGTCAAGTTTACCTTTTCCCTCTGCTGTGATACAATCATAACAGAATTTTTTATAACAGGTGAAACAATGATCCGAAATCTGATCTGGGATTTTGACGGAACCCTTTTTGATACTTACCCCGTTTCCGGCGGCAATTTTCAGCGCTGCATTGAAAAAGCCTACGGCGTAAAAGAAGATGTAGACGAAATCATGGCAAAAATGAAAAACTCTTTCGATACCGCCATGGAGTTTTATGCGAATAAATATGGCTTCGGGCAGGATTTCTGCCGTGCTTTTTACCATGTCAACGATACTTCGACGCCTGACCTTGCCAAACCCTTCAGCGGTGTCAGGGAATTTTGCCTTTTGGCAAAGGAAAAGGGCTTCCGGCACTTTCTCTATACGCACAGAGATGAACTGACAAAAGAAATGCTGAAAAAACACGGTCTTTACGATTGTTTTTCCGGCTTCATCACTTCGGCAGACGCTTTCCCAAGAAAGCCTGCGCCCGATGCGATCAACCATCTTCTTGAAAAATACGGCATGGCAAAAGACGATGCCGTCATGATCGGCGACAGAGAGATCGACATTTTAGCCGGCAAAAATGCAGGGATCTATGCCTGCCTCTTTTTCCCCGAAAACGGCGCATTTCCCGAAACGGCTGCGGATTTCAAAATTCGCGAAATCATGGAATTAAAAAAGATCTGCGGAGTATAAGATGATCTGCCTAAAAAAAGTCAACGCCGAAAATATTTGGGATATCCTCTCGCTTTCCGTCGATGAAGGGCAAAAAAGCTTCGTTGCCGATAACAAAACGAGCATCATCGAAGCCTACCTGACGCTTGAAGCAGGCGGTTTTGTCTGTCCGATGGGAATTTTTGAAGATGAAACGCCCGTCGGTTTCCTGATGATCGGCTGCGGAACGGATGATTCCTGGGAAAATCCACCGCAAATCGCCGAAAATAATTACAACCTCTGGCGTTTTATGATCGACTATCGCTACCAGAAAAAGGGCTTCGGCAAAAAAGCGCTGCAGCTTGCTCTGGATTATATCCGCACGGAACCCTTTGGGAAAGCAGAATACTGCTGGCTTTCCTATGAACCCGAAAACACCGTTGCCAAAAAGCTCTATTCATCCTTTGGCTTTGCGGAAACGGGCGAATGGGACGGTAATGAATGTATCGCCGTCTTAAAACTGTAATAAAAAACAGGAACGAATTTTCTTCGCTCCTGTTTCTTTTTTCTTATAAGCCGAAACGTTCGTCGATGTTTTCCACGGTCAGCGGATGTTCCGTTTTGCCGTAAATATCGCCCGGCAGACAATCGATCCTTGCGGCATAGAGCCTTGCGGTTTCATCGGATTTGACGCGCAGCTTGCCCATCGTTTTGGTATGGTCAACGAGCGCACGCATCGCCTTGCCGAATTCCATCGGGTCTTCCTTGCGGTCGATCAGGTGGATATGCCCGAAAGCCACGACAGAAGCAAAAGTATGGATCCCAAGCTCGCCGTGTTCTTCAAACTGGCGGTAGAGATTGACCGTTGCACAAACGCGGTTATCCGCGCGCATACAATCAATCTTGAAGCCTTCTTTTCCAAGGTGCAGGTAAATATGCAGTGTGCCGTCTTCATCAAATGCATAGCCGTAATTTGTATTGACGATATAGGGAACGCCTTCCGCTGTATTTAAGGCATACTGCATGACGGGTGTTCGGTCAAAAATTGCACGATACAGCTCTACATCATGAAATTCACGATCTGCCTTTCGCATTTTGGGAAAATCTTTTGATAACAGCATCGTTTACCTCGCAAGGAAAAATTTTGTGATCTCTCGTGCGATCAGCTCATGCCCGAGCCTGCTCGGATGGTTGACGTGCGAAAGCAGATTGACGGCATCTTCGCCTTTTTCAACATATTTTTCAAAGGCTGCAAAAGTATCGGAAAGACCGACGCCATATTCATCGGCAAGCCTGCGGATAAGCTCCGCATGTGCTTCGAGTGCTTTCCAATCTTCATTCTGTTTGAAGAAATTATTATCCCAGCTCGGCGTCAGAAGAATTACTTTTATGCCTTTTGCGAGCGCTTTTTCGATCATGCTGCGCCAAGCCGCTTCTGCACGTTCAAGGCCGATCATGCGGTCGTTCAGGCCATAATCGATGAAAAGAATTTCGGGATTGTGGCAGAGGACTTCCTCTTCGAACCTTGCAGCGCCTGTTTCGGAATGTTCACCGCCGATCGCCGTCACGATGAAATTCAGGATCGCAAAAGGAAAACGGGATAAGACTTCCCTGCGGACAACAGCAGGATAGGCATTTTCCATATCGACGCGCGGCGTTGCAAAATAGCCTGCGGGAACGCTGTGCCCATGGAATACAATGTTATGGATCCTCGTTTTCGGCCACTGATCGGGCAATTGATCGAGGATTTCGGCAAGATAAGTTAATGTTTCGGCTTTCATGATCTTTTACAGTGCAAGGCGATAGATATTTTCAATATCATCAGCGGAGAGTTTTACAAAGTTGCCAAGCGGTTCGCCATCGTTGACATAGATCGCATGTTCAGCAATGCCGCGGATATCCTTTTCGTAAATACCGATTTCGGAAAGGCTCGTCGGCAGACCGATGGATTTGAAGAATTCCTTGAGTTTATCGATGCCGAGGTTGATGGAATAATCGACATATTCGTAGTCGATATCAACATTGAGGACTCTTGCAACGAACTGCAGGAAGAGGTTCTTATCCTGTTTATAGGTATAACGCATCCATGCCGGGAATACGATCGCAAGACCTGCACCGTGTGCAACGTCGTTGAATGCGGAAAGCTCATGTTCGATATTGTGGGAAGCCCAGTCGCCAACTTTGCCAACGCCGAGTGTACCGTCATGTGCGATCTTGCAAGCCCACATGATCTCTGCTCTTGCTTCGTAGTTTTCGTTTTCCTTGATGGCGATCGGTGCATATTTCATCAGAGATTTCAAAACGCTTTCGCCGAGTCTGTCTGTAACGTCTGCTGCCTTTTCGTTGGAGAAATAACGCTCAAAGATATGTGCCATGGCATCAGCAACACCGCAGGCGATCTGATAATTCGGGAGTGTATAGGTCAGCTCAGGGTTCAGAATAGAGAATTTCGGAATGAGACATTCGTGGTCGCAGGCACGCTTTTCCTTCTTTTCTTCGTTGGTGATGACGCTGCCTGTGGAGCTTTCGGAACCTGCTGCAGGGATCGTCAGAACCGTTGCAACGGGCAGAGCCTTTTCGGGGAGTGTTACGGTATAGAAATCCCAGACATCGCCGTCATAAACAGCACCTGCTGCAATGCCTTTTGCCGTATCGATAACACTTCCGCCGCCAACTGCCAGGATCATTTCGATGTTGTTTTTCTTTGCGATCTCGATGCCTTCATAAACAAGGGAAAGACGCGGATTCGGTTTAACACCGCCAAGCTCCATATAGCTGATGCCGGCTTCTTTGAGGGAGTCAAAAACGCGGTCAAGAAGTCCGCTTGCCTTTGCGCTCTTGCCGCCATAGACGACGAGCACGCTCTTTGCATAATGGGAAACGAGTTCACCGACCTGTTTTTCGGTATCTTTGCCAAAGATGATCCTTGTCGGGTTATAATATTCGCAATTAATCATAAGAAATAAGTTCCTTTCGGGTTGTTGATTTTAGTATAAAGCATCTGCACTTTTTATGTCAAATGAAGTTTGCGTTAACAGAAAAACAATGTTAAGATATGGGTAGTGAAATATCAGGAGGCATTATGGCATATTCTATAAAGGAAAAGCTGGAGGCTGTCAACGCCCTTTTAAAGTATTCCAACGACGGCGAGCGAATGAGCAGTATCCTCAAGAAAAACGGCTTTACAACGGAACAGATAAGCTCTCTTCGCGAAAATCATATGGAGGAATATGTCGATCAGATCCTGTATGAGTTTTCTCAGCTGATCTGTGATGTTGCCTATGATGTCCTGCTTTCGGACTAAATTTGCAGGATTTGTTATTAAAATATAAAAAATATGTGAATGTGCAAAATAATAATTGCAATTTTGTCTTGGCTGTGCTAATATAAGTCAACGGTAGATATTCCCGTTTAATAGTTTAATAACCGTTTCGACTAAACATATAGGAGGAATTATTTATGAAATTGATGATCGTCATCGTTCAGGACGAAGATGCAGGAAAGCTTCTTGCAGCCCTTAACAAAAAGCAGATTCGTGTTACACGTCTTTCGACAACAGGCGGATTCCTTCGCAGAGGCAATACGACTCTCCTCATCGGTATCGAGAATGAACTCGTAGATGATGTTAAGGAGACCATCAGGGAATACTGCAAACGTCGTATCACCAACGTCGTACCGATCGTCCCGACACCGAGCATGGACTTTGTTCCCACACCGGTTCAGGTTGAAATCGGCGGCGCAACCATCTTTATGTTCGATTGCGAACAGGAAAGAATGTAAAATCTGAAAATGACTCCCGCTTTAAGCGGGAGTTTTTTGCCGCAGAAAAAAAGAGCCGGTTTTCGGCTCTTCTTTTTTTATAAAATACTGATATTTGCGGGGTTCAGCAGGCGCATTTTGCGTTCGATGAAAGCGGCAACTTTTTCTTCGATGCCCATCATCAGCTTCGGTGCTGTCGGCGGCGGATTATCGCCTGTGAGCGCTTCCTTCATCGCATCCGCCATATACATCATGTATTCTGTGGCGATGTTTGTCTTGACGATGCCGTTGGCAACCGCTTCGGAAAGCTGTTCATCGGGAATGCCCGAGGTTCCGTGCAAAACGAGCGGTACAGGCGAAATTTTGTTGATCGTCTTTAAGAGTTCCTGCTCGATGCGCGGCTCTTCAAAATAGACGCCATGGCTGTTGCCGATGGAAATAGCGAGCGAATCAACTTCTGTGAGTTCGAGGAATTTCGTGACTTCTTCGGGTCTTGTGAAAAGAGTTCTGTCTACATCGTTAAAACCGACATGACCGATCTCACCTTCAACATCAACGCCGCAGGCTCTTGCCGCACGAACGACATCCTGTGTCATTTTGACGTTTTCATCAAAGGGATGCGGAGAACCGTCGATCATTACGGAAGAAAAACCTGCACGGATCGCACGGATGCATTCTTCATAATCAGGTGCATGGTCGAGATGGATCGAGAAAGGTACTTTGGACTGTCTGCCGAGTTCCCTTGTAAGAACGGCAAAGGTTTCAAGATCGATGCCATAACTGAAATGATGCATCAGAATGACCGGTGTACCGGCCTGTTCCGCTGCACGAAGGACAGTCTTTGTGCTTTCGTAGCTGAAAACATTGTATGCAGGAACGGCGTAGCCTCTTTTTCTTGCATCTAAAAGGAGGTCTATGCTCCTTGTCAATTCACCCATGATTCACTCCTTAAAAGTGCTTTTTGTTTATTTTAGCACGCTTTTCACAATTCCACAATACGAAAAAGAGGCTGCTTTTTTTGCAGCCCCTTATTTCTTAAAAAATGGCCATGATAAGCACAATAAAAACTGCGACCATGAGGAAAAGCCAAAATGCACAGCCCAGACAGCCGCCATGATGATGGTAATGCCTTGGCGGTCTTGGCGGTCTCATGTGAAAACCAAAATGCGGTCTCGGCGGATGATGCGGCATTCCGAAACCCGGTCTAGGGCCACCGCTTCTGCCCATACGCGGTCCGCCATGAAAAGCACCGGGTCCTCTGCCTCTTGGTCCAAACATAAAACTTCAACTCCTTTTTCAAGCTCAGCTTTATTATATCGCAGAAATTTTGCAAAACCCTTTTTATTTATAGATTGTTTAAACTTGCCCGCACAACCCGCCTATGCTACAATAAAAGCACCCAATTTATTTTGCATCCGGAGGATTTTATGGAATTAAAAGTTTTGGAAACGATCAAAAGCCGTTCGAGCATCCGCAAATATACCGACGAAAAACTCACCGAACAGGAAATTCAGGTCTTAAAAGAGGCTGCACTGGCTTCCCCGACAGCGAAAAACCTGCAGCTGCAGCGTTTCTTCTTCATCACAAACAAAGAGCTTCTCGACGAAATGAACATTGCGATCGCAAAAGCTGTCAACAAAGGTGTTCTTCCCGAAAATTATCACCGCGCGACGTATGATGCGCCGCTGACGATCGTTATCGGTATTGATAAAGGTTCCCGTTATGGGCTTATCGATTGCGGTATTGCCGTTCAGTCGATCGCACTTGCCGCAAAAGAGCTCGGTCTTGATACCGTTATTCTGGGCATGGTCGAATTTGCTCTGCAGGAATGGCTTGCACCTGAAGCCGCTTATTTCCGCAAAAAGATCGGCATGGGCGATGAACTCGAATTTGGTATTGCGATCTCCGTTGGCCATAAAGCAGCGGATAAGACACCGCACAGCGTCGATTTCTCCCATGTTATCGAAATCAAATAACAAAAAACGCATCAAAAAAGTGCTTCATGACGAAGCACTTTTCTTTTTTATTCAACTGTGACCGATTTGGCAAGGTTCCTCGGCTTATCGACATCAAAGCCCTTATCGAGCGTGATGTAATAAGCGAGCATCTGCATCGGGATAACACCGATGATCGGTGCCATCATATCCATCATATCGGGAATGAGAATGAATTCATCGACGGAATCCTGATCTTTGAATTCGGAAAGATATTTTTCCATCGTCAGGCAGATGACGTGCGCACCTCTTGCCTTGACTTCCTTGATATTGCTGATGGTCTTTTCGATGAGGTCTTTCTGTGTTGCGATCGCAACTACGAGTGTATTTTTCTCGATCAAAGCGATTGTGCCGTGTTTTAATTCGCCCGCTGCATAAGCCTCCGCATGGATATAGGAGATCTCTTTTAATTTCAGGGAAGCTTCCATCGCAAGCGCATAGTCGAGTCCTCTGCCGATGAAGAAAGTATCTTCATCCATAAAGCGCTCATAGGCGATATGCTGGATCTGTTCGCAAAGTTCAAGGACATTTTCCGCTTTTTCGGGCAGAAGCGTCAATTCACGGACAGCCTCATTATATTCTTCTTCTGTGATCGTTCCGCGGACATGTGCCATCGCATAGGCAAGCATATACATGGAAAGAAGCTGTGTATCATAAGCCTTTGTTGTCGCAACGGCAATTTCCATACCTGCATGCGTATAGAAAGCGGCATCGGCTTCTCTGGCGATCGTGCTGCCGATAACGTTGACAACAGCCGCAACTTTTACGCCGTTATCCTTTGCTTCACGAAGAGCTGCGATCGTATCTGCGGTTTCACCGGATTGGCTGATGACCATAACGAGCTGATCCGGCAAAAGAAGCGGTTTTCTGTAACGGAATTCCGAAGCGATATCCACTTCGACCGGAATTTTGGCAACTCTTTCGATGATGTATTTGCCGACATGCGCAACGTGCGAAGCAGAGCCGCATGCAACGATCGTGATCTTGGGAAGATTTCTGATGAAGTCTTCATCCATGCCCATTTCGCTGATGTCGATCTTTCCATCGATCAATCTGGGAGAGAAAGTATCCTGCAATGCACGGGGCTGTTCATAGATCTCTTTGATCATGAAATGCTCATAGCCACCTTTTTCCGCCTGGGAAACATCCCAATCGATACGGGTGATCTCTTTTCTGAGCTTCGTGCCGTATTCATCATAGAAATTGATGCTGCCGCGCTTCATTTCAACGATCTCGTTATCGTTAAGGAAATAAACATCCCTTGTGTATTCAAGAAGTGCGGGAATATCGGAAGCTAAAATGCTTTCACCATCTGCTTTGCCGACGATGAGCGGGCTGTCTTTTCTGACGGCAACGATCGTATCGGGTTCTTCACTCGAAACGACTGCAAAGGCATAGGAGCCTTCGATCATTTCGATCGCATTGGCAACAGCTGCCCTGAGATCGCCGAAATAGAAATGGTTGATGAGATGTGCGGCAACTTCCGTATCCGTTTCGGAAACGAATTTTACGCCTTTTTTCTCGAGCCATTCTTTGATCTTGGCATAGTTTTCGATGATGCCGTTATGAACAAGGGCGATCGTACCGGCTTCATTGGTATGCGGATGCGAATTCACACGAGAAGGTGCTCCATGCGTTGCCCAACGGGTATGACCGATACCAATGGTATTTTCCGTTTCAATGCCGATGCATTTTTCTTCAAGTGCGGCAAGTTTGCCTTCTTCTTTTAAAATATTCAGTTTGCCGTTTTCAAGGTAAGCGACGCCTGCGCTGTCGTATCCTCTGTATTCCAGCTTTTTTAACCCGCCGATAAGGACAGGTAAGATTTTTCTCGGACCGATATAGCCGACGATTCCACACATAGACTTATGCCTCCTCTTTCAGGTGGCTCTCAATGAGCTTCGCGATGCGTACGGCATCTTCTTCAATAACTCGTTTATCCTTGCCTTCGATCATTACGCGGACGAGCGCTTCCGTACCCGATGCACGGATGAGTACCCTGCCATTGCCTTCGAGCTTTTCCTCGACTTCTGCAACGAGCGCTGTGATCTCGGGAATATTTTTCCAGTCGTTTTTCTTTTCGTCTGCGACTTTTGCGCCGATTAGGACCTGCGGATAGATCTCGATCACATTTGCAAGCTCGGAAAGCTTTTTGCCGCTGCGTTTCATGACGGAAAGCAGCTGAATGGCGGATAAAACGCCATCGCCTGTGGAGTTATGATCGAGGAAAATGATATGACCGGACTGTTCGCCGCCGAGGCTGTAACCGCTCTTCAGCATTTCTTCTAAAACATAGCGGTCGCCGACACCGGTCTTGACGATGTTGATGCCCTGTTCTTTGAGGCCGATCTCCAGGCCGATATTGCTCATGATCGTTGTAACGAGCGTATCGTTCTTTAAAAGGCCGCGGTTTTTCAAGTCAACGGCACAGATCGCCATGATTCTGTCGCCATCGACGATCTTGCCATATTCATCTACGGCAATGAGTCTGTCTGCATCGCCGTCAAAAGCAAGACCAACATCCGCATCTCTCTCCATTACGAGCTTGCGAAGCGTTGCAGGGTCTGTCGAACCGCAATGATCGTTGATGTTGATACCGTTCGGGTCGTTATAATATGTATAAACTTCTGCACCGAGCTTTTTCATGACGGCTTCTGCCGTTTCAAAGGAAGCGCCGTTTGCGCAGTCCAAAACGACTTTAAGACCGTCTAAGCGTTCGTTTATCGTGCTGCAAAGGAATTCAACATATTCCTTGGTGGCGTTTTTAATGTCGATCCTTCTGCCGATCTCTTTGCCTGTGCAAAGCGGCAGGCTTTCGATATTGTTAACGAGTTCTTCGATCTCATCTTCGATCGCATCGGCAAGCTTATAGCCATGCCCATTGAAGAATTTGATCCCGTTGTATTCAAAACTGTTATGCGAAGCGGAGATGACAACACCTGCATCCGCTCCGTAGGCTCTGGTGAAGTGTGCGATCGCAGGCGTGGGAACAATTCCCAGGCACTGTGCTTCCGCTCCTGCCGAACAGATCCCCGCAACGAGTGCATTTTCAAGCATATCGCCCGAAATCCTCGTATCTCTGCCGATCAGGATCTTTGCTTTATGTACTTCACCGGTAAGGACATGCGCACAGGCAAGCCCAAGCTTATAGGCCAACTGTGCATTGAGCTTTTTGCCGGCAATGCCTCTTACGCCGTCCGTTCCGAACATTCTTGCCATAACAGAAAATTTCTCCTTACTTTTTGTTATGCTCTAAAAACTGATTTTTGTACTTTCAATATATGCTGCAGCTTCATCTGCAGCCACTGCACCGTCTGCGGCAGCTGTAACGACCTGCCTGAGGCGCTTCGTGCGGATATCCCCTGCGGCGAAAACACCCGGGATATTCGTCTTTGTATCTTCACCGGCGATGATATAGCCGCTCTTATCCAGCGCAATGCCTTCCATATAAGCGGTATCGGGCAAATAACCGACCGCAAGGAAACAGCCCTGTACTTCGAGCGTTGTCTTTTCGCCTGTTTTTTTGTTTAAAAGTTCGACGCCTTCAAAATCGAAACCGCCAAGGAATCTTTCGGGAACGCTGTCCATGATAAATTCGACGTTCTCTTTTGCCTTTGCCTGGTCAACGACGACCTTGCTCGCACGGAACTGATCACGCCTGTGGATGACGTAGACCTTGCGGCAAATGTTGGAAAGATAGACCGCATCGCCAAGCGCAGTATCTCCTCCGCCGATGACCGCAACATCTCTTCCACGGAAAAACATCCCATCGCAGGTTGCACAGAAAGAAATGCCCATGCCGATGAAATCTTCTTCACCTTCGATACCGAGCTTCCTCGGGATAGCACCGCCTGCTAAAATGACGGTCTTTCCTTCAAAGCATTTTTCGCCTGCATATATCTTTTTGATGTCGCCCGAAAGATCGAGCTTTGTGATCTCTGCAGAAACAAACTCCGCACCGAATTTTTCCGCCTGTTTGCGCATCGCTTCGGCAAAATCCTGCCCGCTGATGCCATCGGGGAAACCGGGATAGTTTTCCAGAAGATGTGTATTGGCGATCTGTCCGCCTGCAAAAAGTTTTTCTATCACGAGCGCATCCATTCCGGCTCTTCCGGCATAGATCGCTGCGGTAAGGCCGGCAGGACCGGCTCCGATGATCAGGATATCTTTCATAAAGCACTCCTTTGGCAATTATAAAGATTCATACTAATAATATCATTTTAATTGATTTTTCGCAATCTGCTTTTTCGTCATAGTACAGCTGCTATGGCTGTATTTTCATTTAATTTCCGCATTTTATGTATAAAAAAGCGCGAAACAAGCAAAAATAGCAGCATGGAGGTAGCTGAATCATGCAGTTTAAGAAATTTATAAAGAACCAAGGAAAAGCTTTAGCCCTTGCGCTTGCGATCGGTATTCTTGGCGCAGGCGCCTTTTTCCTGACAAAAACAGGCGAAGAAGAACCGGAATTTCCGGCAGAAGAAGTACAGATGCAGGATTCCGAAAGACTGGAAGATGTTTTGCAAACAGCCGCACCGCAGCCGGAAGAAAGCCGGATACCCTTTGAAGTCATCTGGGAAACGCCCGAAGAGACCGTTATCCCCGAAGCAACGCCCACTCTTTCACCCGAAAAGACCACAAATTCTGCGCCGCAGCACATCAGAGAAGTTCTCATGATGCCGCTGAAAAACGGAAAGATCACAAAAAGTTTTTCCGGCGATGAATTTACGCATTTTACTTCGCTCAATACATGGATGACGCATAACGGCATCGATATTGCCGCAGCGGAAGGCAGCGAAGTATACTCCGCAGCATCGGGAAAGGTCAGCCGTGTTTATGACGATGCGACAAAAGGCTTTGTCATCGAGATCGTACATAACAATGGCGCAAAAACGATCTACGCCGGTCTTGCCGAAGTTTCCGTTTCGGAAGAAGCAAAAGTCAGCAGCGGCGATGTGATCGGTAAATTAGGCACACCGCCCTTTGAATCCGCAAACGGGCCGCACCTGCACTTTGAGTACATCAAAGATGGAAAATTTTGTGATCCTGCGGCACTTTTTTCATAAATATAGTTTACGGGGATATTCTCCCATTCATTCTTTTCTCCATAAAAAAGACGGCATATTTCTATGCCGTCACTTTTTTTAGATTTCTCTTGCGAGCCATTTGCCGCAGTTTGCGAGGAATTTGCGGAGCATCGGGTTGCGATAGCTTTCTGCATTGTGGCCGGGGCAGGCATATACGATCCTGCCTTTGCCAAATTCGTTGCACCATGCGAGCTCAACGCCGTTGCCGCTGTTCTTTGCGTAAATATCCTGATGCTTTGCATCATGCGGTCTGCCGTTGTCATTGTTGATGCAAAGGAGAACGGTCTTGTTGAGGGACTGTTCAAGATAGACCTGATGCATTTCATCATAGATCTCAAAAGGTTCGATGCCTTCGAGGATCGGGTGTTCACAAGGCGGTTCGGGATAGAACTTATACTTGTTGAACGGAGGATGCATACGGAAGCCGCCGCCGACGACCTGTGCCGTTTCGGGGATAGCACCCGTCGAAATGATGTGCATGATCATGAAGCTGCCGCCTGTTGCGATGTATTCAAGAAGGTTTGCAACGAAATCGCTGTCACCCTTCATGCCCCAGAACGGTGCGGAATAGAACATCAGGCAGTCATACTGACGCATATCTTCCAGCGTCATTTCTTTGAACTGATCTGTGATCGTGACGAAATCATAGGTTTCGCCAAGGATCGAAGTAATTTCTTCTTTTGTGCCGCCTTCAAAGGGATGGAAACCCGGTGCAAAGCTGCTGCAAAGGAATGCTTTTTTCTTCATGTTAAACCTCCTCTTAAGCCATGAACCAGCTGCCGATATTCTTCAGCAGTGCTTCAAAAGCCTTGAGATTCTCGCCGTTTAAGCCGGCTGCGAGGCAAGCGACTTTGCCCTTGCTCCAGGGATGTGCCCATGCTGCGGGGTATGTCGTGTTGCCGAATTTGATATTCATAAGGATATTGGTCTGTTTGAAAATATCCATATTGAACATCATCGGGATATCTCTTACGGTAACGGTCTCAACACCTGCTGCAAGCTCTGCGTTTGTCGGGATGAAGTCCACTTCCGTATAGGGTGCTTCCGCCTTGAAACGGCTCGTGAAGAGGAGTTTCAATTCCTGGCAGTTGCCGACGTTCAGGCCTGTATTCAGCGCCAGAATATTGCCGCCGTGGAGGATATAGGTAAACAGAGCAACTGTTGCTTCCGTTGTGCCTGTCTTGCCCCAATCCGCAGGTTTGAAGACGATCATGTCATAATCTTTGATGTCTTCATAGGTGAGTGTGCCGTATGTTGTTTCGTCTGCAATATCCATTTCGCAGGAAAAGATCTGCGGAAGGACTTCGGCAGCGCCGTTAATGCTCTTATAAGCGGCACAGTTTTTATCGCCGATAAGTAATGCTTTTTTCATATCTGCCTCCGCTTTCATCAAAGTTCACCGGCTGCCCAGACAGCTGCATTGCGCAGGAGCTTGCCGTATTCCGGGTTTGTAAAGGCTGTGATATCGTGGCCGGGCCCGATATAAACAACTCTGCCGAGACCGAATTCGATCGCCCAAGCCATCGGGACTTCAACATCGTCTTCGATCTTTGCGTTTAAGAGGACTGTTTTTTCGGTCAGTCTGTCGTGGTGGATATCGAAAAGGTCATCTTCAAGAGAGAATGCGCCGACGCCCTGCATGATCGGGTGATCTGTTGCCGCGGGAACATAGTCGATATGTCTGTGGTTCTGCGGAACGAGCGTTTTCTTTAATGCGCCGCCGAGCATCTGTGCCATTTCATAGTCAACACCGGGTTCAAAGTTGTGAACAACAACGAGTCCACCGCCGCCTGCAACATAGTGCAGGAGCGACTGTACCTGCTGGTGTACTGTCGGGGATTTATCGATCCAATGGTCGTTGTAGAGAACAACGCAATCAAACTCTGCATATTCGTAATCTTCGAGGGATTCGAAATGTTCTGTATTGAGTGCAAAATCAAAATCTTCGCCTAAGATGCGGAAGATTTCCTGATCTACGTTTTTCAGCGGATGGAAAAGCGGGTGTGTATAGTCACCGGATAAGAATAATTTCTTTTTCATTGCGAGGCTCCTTAAATTCTGTCGATGCACCAGAGACCTGCTTTATAGAGGATCTTGCGGATCGGTCTGTGGAAAGATTCGACCTGATGACCAGGTGTTACGCAGACAACTCTGCCCCAGCCATATTTATGTGCCCAGACGGCCGGCATTCTCGAACCGCCGTATTTTGCTTCGACGAGGACTTCTTTTTCTGTGAAGTCATCAAAATCGAACATATAGGGTTCTTCTGTCGTTTTGAAATCTTCCATGCGTTCTGTGATCGCGTGGTCAACATCTGTTTTGAAATAATCGATGAGGACCTGTGCCGGGTGACCCGTAAATTTGCCGCCCAAAAGCAGTGCCAATTCATAGGTCGAGCCCATGATGAGGCCGTTATGGATCGCGATCAGGTTGCCGCCATCCGCAACATAGGTAACGAGTGCAGCAGCTGCTGCTTTTGTTCCCTTTTTCGACCATGCATCAACATAGGAAATAACCAAGTCATACTGTTTTAACTGACCGAGCGTGAGGTTGCCGTAGTCTTCTTCAAGTGTAATATCAAAAACACCGTCATATATGCTGCGGAGCACGTCGTCAATTCCATTCACCGGATGATATTTTGCTACTCTATCACCCAAAAGAAGTGCTTTTTTCATTTTAAATGACCCTTCCTTTCTATTTCGAAACTGTATCTGACGCATAAACTGCGTTTTTTATGGCAAAACAAAGAAAACTGCTTTCTATGATGTCTTTCCTGTATGCGGTTTGCAGTAATATATTTTTTTGCTCATGACAAAATAAGTATAGCACAATGTATTTTAAATTTCAACAGTTTGGAAAAAAGACAAAAAGAAAACCGACCATCTTATCGATGATCGGTCTCAATTGGTGACCCCAAGGAGAATCGAACTCCTGTTACCGCCGTGAAAGGGCGATGTCTTAACCGCTTGACCATGGGGCCCTGACAAGGGATATAATACTATAACCCCACTTCTTTGTCAACACTTTTTTAAAAATATTTTTATTTTTTTTGAAGACTCAGAATTGCCACTTTTCTTCGTTTTTGATCACAAATCTGCGAAGCGCTTTTTCAACGCTGCGGCTGTCAATGAGTTCTTCCATTTCCGAAACCATGCCCAGAAGCTTCACATCAAAACGATCCCCGAGCCGCTTATAATCAAACTGCGAAAGATCATGCAGGCTGAGTCCTTTTCTTATGACATAGTTTTCAAAATCTTCTGCCATTTTGGGAAGCCCGATATGTCGAAGAGAACCCGCAAGCCACTCTGCGGAAGTCGTTCCCGAACCGGTGAAATAAGCAAGAAAACCGCCGACCGTATAATCCGCAAGGAAAGCTGAAAGAACACAGACGCATTTCTCATCCCAATCCATCCCATTAAGCTTTTCGCGCGTGACAAGACCGCCTTTTTGATCAACAATGCGCTGTGCGATCGTCTCGGGTTGTCTGTCTTCCCCATATAAAATAAAGCGGCAAAAAGGATATTCCAACATCAGCCTGACGATAAAGCTAAAAACATTACCTGCCGTTTCCCCAAGGGAAAGCTGATCCAATGCCCATGACGAGATCGGCATATAGACGATATAGAAGGCGAAAATGCCAAGAAGCGACTTTCCGATTTTTGTACCTGTGGCAAAAACAAATTTCCTGTTGGCAAAGTATGAAGCCAAAATCGCCAATGCCGCTGAAATCGCCAGAGAAGCCAACCCAATGACCGTCATCATTTCCAACAGAGCAAACAGACCATAGCGCAAAAGCTCCGCTAAAAGGGAAATACCGCAAAATAAAAGGATCTTTTTCAATTCTCTCATTTCAGAACCTCAAATTCATTGAAAATCGCCATGGCAGCTTTCGGGTTCAGCCCAAAACGGCAGGCTCCGGCATCTTTCATCGAAAGGAGAAGCGAAAGCCCGCGTACACCGCCTGCAGCCTTGATCTTTGCCGCATCGCCGATCGTTTGCTTGATGATTTTGATCATATGCAGATTGGTCGGTCTTGCCGGAACAAAGCCCGTACTTGTCTTAACAAAATCCGCACCGCCTTTGCAGACGAGCTCACTTGCACGGGGAATTTCTTCATCCGAAAGGTAACCCGTTTCGATGATAACTTTTAAAGCCGCATCACCGCAGGCTTCTTTTACCGCGCGGATATCTTCCGCAACATGATCATATCTGCCCGATTTGAATGCCCCGATATTCATGACCATATCGATTTCTCCGCAGCCGAGAGCGACCATTTCCTTTGCGCCAAAAACTTTCTGTGCAGTCGTTTCACCGCCAAAAGGAAAACCTGCAACACCGCAAAGCGTTACTTTATTATGTAAATCAAATTCAGCGAGGAAATTTTTCATATCACGGGTCAGATAAGGCAATGTTACCGCACATTTGCAGCCGAATTTTCCTGCAAGCATTGCCGCTTCGCGAACGTCTTCCAAAGAGCAATCCGCACGAACTGCGCTGATATCCATAAGAGCGGCAAGCTCTGCCTTTGTCATTCCAAATTTATTTTCGATCATTGTTTTCTTCCTTTATTTTTCGATCAAAACCGCACGCACAGGTGAAGCTTCTGCATCATCGACCTTGAGCGGCATAGCAGACAAAATATACCTTCCATCGGGAATATGCTCAAGCTTCAAGGCTTCGATAATGGCAATTCCCTTTTTTAAAAGCGGCACATGCACAGCCATTTCCGTTTGCAAAGTACCGACGCTGATCGCATCGATCCCGATGGTCAGGAGTTCCGTTTGCGCAAGAAATTCCGCTGCTTCTCTTTCGAGGTAACCTTTTCCGCCGGTTTTTAAAATCAACCGTTTAGTATCTTTTGGTAAATTTTCCTCGAGGAAATCTTTTGTTACGCATTTTGGCGCTGAGACGAGCAAGCATTCTCCGTAAAAATGCTCAAGCGGCATTTCTGCAATGTTTCTTCCATTATCAATGAAATGCAGCGGCGCATCGATGTGCGTTCCTGCGTGCATGTTGATGGTCAACTCCGAATAGTTATAAAGCTCGCCATGCTTCATATCCATGAGCCTTGTCAGCGTGTTCTCTTTTGCATCCGGGTATGCTTCTGCCGAAAGCAATTCCTTTGTCGCGTCGTATATCTTCATTTGAAACTCCTTTAGACACATTATAACATAAAAAAAGCAGAAAAATATGAAACTTTTCGGCAATTTGTGCGTCTATAGGACAGAAAGGAGATTAAAAATGAAAAAAATACTGATTCTCATTCTAACACTTACATTATTATTTGGTTTCAGCTGCAATAAGGCTGAAGAAACGCCTGTTCTTTTGGCAAACGATCCACAGCTTCTCTCGACTGTCAGCGTCAGCGGTAAAGGGCACATGAGCGTAGAACCCGATATGGCAACACTTGAACTCGTTATCGAAAAGAAAGACAAGCTTGCAGCTAAAGCCTTGGAAATGACTGCTGAAGCGATGGACAGCGTATTGAAAAAGCTCACAGAATATGGAATTGCAGAGGAAGACATTAAAACTTCCGGCATTTCCGTCTATGAAAGCTGGGAATATGACGAAAACGGCGATCGCAAAGGCAAGGTCAATTATGCTTCTCATCAACTTTCCGTTAAAATCTATGAAATTGAAAAAACTGGTGAGATCCTTGATGCTTGTATCAATGCCGGAGCAACATATTCGTATGGAATAAATTTCGGCCTCAAGGATAAAACAAGTTTTGAGAAAGAACTTTTGAAACTTGCCGTTGAAAATGCCGCAGAAAGAGCTTTAACCATTGCGGAAGCTTCCGGAAAAACTCTCGGCGAAGTCGTTTCCGCAACAGATGGAACGGTCACAATTCCTGATATTACTTACCATCCAACAAATGATATGGTGTTTGAAGAAGCAGCGGAAAGCGCTGCGCCAACTTATTCATCACAGATGTATGCAGGAACACTTGAGCTCTATGCCACCGTTGAAATGCAGTACGAAATTAAATAAGAAAAAGCCCTTCCAATCAGGAAGGGTATTTTATATAACAAAAAATCCCATCTTATGATGGGATTTATGTAAACGGAGAAAACTCCGAAATGGCGCCTCTTGTAGGACTCGAACCTACGACACTTCGGTTAACAGCCGAATGCTCTACCGACTGAGCTAAAGAGGCATATAACTATCTGCCGGTATAAAACCAGCAGATAGTATATTTAGAATCCGGCAGCTACCTATCCTCCCGGGCCGTCCCCAGCCAAGTACTTTCGGCGTTTAAGAGCTTAACTTCTGTGTTCGGAATGGGTACAGGTGTATCTTCTTAGCCATCGCCACCGGAAATTG
>SVGZ01000019.1 GCA_015056045.1 Clostridiales bacterium
AACAGTAACACTCGTTCTATCTTTCAACCTTAACGTATAGAAAAAGCAATCATCAGAAATAATCTTGTCCCCTTTGTAAAATTTGCTTTCAACAGAACCAATATCACATATTCTGACAACAGTTTTTTGAAAAACTATCTTTCCGTTTATTTCCGCACCTCTGGGAAAAATGACCCTATCTGTATCCATGATCAAGGTTCTACTTTTTTCTGCAAGGAAGCAACCGAAAAAAATAACCCCTAACAGTCCACCCATCAATATCAGACCAATAGGTAATCCGATATTTTCAACGCTTGCAAAAGCAAGGATAATACCGGTCAATAAAACAACACCACAAATCACGGAAACTACCATCAACCATTTTACTGCTCGAGAGGAGTATTTTTTCATTTCGCATTCTCCTTTGCGGTATTGATGGAAGCAATTAAAATGCGGCGAATCGTGCCGCATTGATTGTAAAGATTGACAGCGGTTTCTCTGTTCAAAATATCGGATTTTACAAACAGTTCCAGCCAATATTCCGTTTCATAGCATTCTTTTAAGGCAATCTGCAGTTTTGCAATAAAGTCAGGCTTTCCGTGGGCATAATTCGCTTCGTGAATGTTGGCACCGATGGAGGTTACAGAGCGCTCCAACTGATTAACGAGGGAATGATGTCCTTTAATGGTTTCGCAAAGTTTGATAATTTTAACTGCAAAGTCTGTTGAAAGTTCCCGAAGTTTGGATTCTGCCATATCAACACCGCCTTTCTTATTACAATTATACCGTATTGATTAGAATATCCAAAGTGAAATATCCTTTGGATGTGAAATAATGACCTGCGCTCATTGTGAAATATTCTGCGTGCGACAGAATTTGAAATGAAATAAATCCACTCACGCCCGCAGGCATTTCATATGCCGCAGGCATATTTCACGCACGAAGTGCATTTCACAAATCCCGAAAGGGATTTATTTCGTTGAAAAGAAACAACCTTTGTCTATCTGACAAAGGTTGTTTCTTTTCTGGTGGAGCATACCGGATTCGAACCGGTGACCCCCACACTGCCAGTGTGGTGCGCTAGCCAACTGCGCTAATACCCCAGAACAGCTTTATTTTAAACGGAAAAGAAGCTCTTGTCAACACGCTATTGAATTATCACAAAAAAACTTGTAAAATAATATAGTATATTTTTATAAGGATCTTCTTTTTTATGGAAACAAAAAAGCAAAATTTCGCCCGCATCTTCCGCATGGCCTGGCCGGCAATCGTGCAGGAAGCTCTGAATACGATCGTCACCTATATCGATGCTGCGCTGATCGGTGGTCTTGGCGCAAATGCCTCCGCTGCAGTCGGTCTTACGGGAACGATCTTCTGGCTCGTTTCGAGCATTCCTTCCGCATTCGGTGTCGGTGTCCTTTCCGTATGTGCACAGGCTGACGGTGCAAAAGATGAAAACCTCATCAAAAAAGCAGGTCAGCAGGCACTCTTTTTAGCCTTGGCATTGGGTCTTATCATGATGGGTCTGACGCTCGGTGTTTCGCCTTATATTGCGGAATGGCTCGGCGGTGATCCCGTTATTTTAAAAGATGCCACGACCTATTTCACGATCACCTGTCTGCCGATGGTCTTCCGCATCTGTGTTATCGTCCTTTCCAACGCACTTCGCGGTGTTTCCGATATGAAAACGCCGATGTTCATCAATCTTCTCATGAACGTCGTCAATATCGTGCTGGATTTCTTCCTTATCTACCCGACGAGAGAGATTTTCGGCATCATGGTGCCCGGTGCAGGTTTAGGCGTCCTCGGTACATCGATCGGTACAGCCGCATCCTTCGTCTTTGGCGGTGTGGCAATTCTCTATAAATTCTGTACAAACAAGCGCTTTGGTTTCCGTGAAACAGGCTTCCATTATGATAAATCCGTCATGAAGCGCTGCCTTGATATCGCTTTCCCTTCTGCGGCAAAACGTGCTCTCATTTGCTTCGGTCATATCATTTTCAGTTCAATGATCGCAAGACTCGGTGTTATTCCGTTTGCAGCGCATACGATCGCGATTCAGGCGGAACAGGCTTTCTATATTCCCGGTTATGGTCTGCAATCCGCTGCAGCAACACTCGCCGGCAATGCTCTTGGTGAAGGCAACGAAAAGAAACTCCGCAAAACGACATTCAATATCTGCTCCGTTGCATTCACACTGATGTTCATCGCAGGAACTATCCTTTTCATCTTTGCGGAAGGTCTGATGAGCCTTTTCACACCCGATGCAGAAGTTATTCGCTTAGGTGCAGCCGTTTTACGCATCGTTGCGATCTCCGAACCTCTCTATGGCGTCATGGTCATTCTCGAAGGTGTCTTCGACGGTATCGGCGATACAAAAGCGCCCGTTCTCTATGCACTCATCACGATGTGGGGAATCAGAATCTTGGGTTCTTTCCTGCTGATCAATATTTTCCATTTAGGTCTGCAGGCCGTCTGGATCATGATGATCGCAGACAATATCGGCCGCTGCCTCCTGCTCCTTACGCGTTTCCTCAAGCGCCACAAAGCGGGCATCCTTCAATAAAAACAAAGGGCACGAAAATCACTCGTGACTTTTTCTTTTCAAAAGAAAAACTCCGAATTTCTTCGGAGTCTTTTTTGTTTATTACGGTGTGAGTCTGTTCGGGCCGCGGAAGAGGAACATAACTTCCTTGATACCGATGCCAAGCATGAGCATGGTCATTCTGTCTACGCCAAGGCCGAAACCACCATGAGGCGGGCAGCCATATTTGAAGAAGTCGAGATAGAACTTGACGTCTTCTGCGAGGCCTTTTTCTTCTGCCTGTGCCTTTAAGATATCATAGCGGTGTTCTCTCTGTGCGCCTGTTGTGATCTCAACACCACGCCAGATAAGGTCATAGCCCTGCGGAACGCCGTCTTTGCGCATATGGTAGAAAGCTCTCTTTTCTGCGCCGAAATCTGTAACAAAGAGGAATTCATGGTTGAATTTCTTCTTAACGAGTTCGTAGCTGAGCTTTTCTGCTTCTGTTGTGAGGTCGCCCTTTTCTTCTTCGGGGATCGTATAACCAAATTCTTTTTCGAGTTCGCTGTAAAGTTCGGCAAGCGTCATGATCGGGAAAGGCGTTGTCGGAACGATCAGTTCAAGACCGTAAAGCGCCTTGATCTCTTCGCCGTACTTTTCGTTGACTTCCTTTAACATATAGGTCAGGAGCTCTTCTTCCATCTTCATAACATCATAGAAAGATGTGATGTAGCTGAACTCAAGGTCAAAGCCTGTGAACTCTGTGGTATGTCTGTTTGTATAGGATTTTTCCGCACGGAAAACAGGGCCTGTTTCGAAAATTCTTTCAAAGCCTGCTGCCATAGCCATCTGTTTATAGAACTGCGGGCTCTGCGCGAGGTATGCGTTTCTGTCGAAATATTTGACTTCGAATACATCGGAACCGCTTTCGCTTGCTGCGCCGATGAGCTTCGGTGTGTGGATCTCGATGAAGTTTCTTTCCGTAAGGAAACGACGCATTGCGTCTGTCATGCAGCTCTGCACTTTGAAGATCAGCTGGTTTTCTTCCGTTCTGAGGTCGATCCAGCGGTAATCGATGCGCTGATCGATAGAGGAACGTTCAACAGCTTTTTTCTTCTTTGTTGCGGGGATCTCTCTGCGTTCGATCGGGAGTGCATCGGAAACGGATTCGATGATGATCTCGCTCGGGATGATCTCTACGCCGCCGAGTTTAACGAATTCTGTGAAAACAGCTTCGCCGATGATCGTAACGACGGAGTCGGGTGTCAGCTGAGAAACTGCTTCTGCAACCTGCGGAAGCTTTTCCTTTTCAACGGTAACCTGGATCTTGCCTGTAATGTCTTTCACAACGAGGAAAGCCATGCTCTTGCCGTCACGAAGGTTTTCGATGAAGCCCTGGACCTTGACCGGTCCGTTTTCTTTTATATCGCGGATATATGTTCTGTTCATAAAAAACTCCTAAAAGTATTCATATATATTATACACGAGCTTTATTTTTTAGCAAACAGATTCTTTGAAAAAATCCCGCGAAAAACTAATGGATATAGAAAAACCCCGCTAAAAAAGCAGGGTTTCCATGTTTTTAACTTTTTTCGGTCGTATCTCCATATGTTTTAGCAGCAGGGACTGCTGTTCATGCAGCCGTTATAGCCGCAGCCATTACCACAGCCGCTGTTGTTGCCGCAGCCGCAGAAAAGGAGAAGCAGGATGATGATCCACCACCAGCTGCCACTGCCGCAGCTATTGCCGCATCCGCAGCCATTGTCACAGCCGCAGCTGTTTGCAGCGCAGGCATTACCGCAGCCGCCGTTGTTGCCGCAGCCGCAGAAGAGAAGCAGCAGAATGATGATCCACCAGCAGTTGTTATCGTTTCCACAACAATTTCCGAACATATCAATTCCTCCTTGGTCGGTATTGATAGTGTATAATACGCCGGATACAAAAATGTGTGCCTGTTTTTGATAAAAATTTATGCATAAAGCTGTCACTTGTGTCTTTTTGGTTAAATCTTGCCCGCGGGATTTGACATTGCACCTATTCTAAATTATTATAGATATGTTTTTATGAATACGTTAAGGAGAAAAGAAATGTCTCTTTCCAAAAGAATTTTCATCATTATCATCTGTGTACTGACCGTCTTTTCGAGCGGTTTTGCGATCATCGCCGGTATTGCCGGGAAAGCAGAAGCAGATGCAAAATCCCCTACTTCGAAAAAGACCGTTGCCAAGGTCAATAATGAAAAAATCCCCTATTCCGAATTTTATGAGCTGCTCGATTATTATATGGCAAGCTGGTACGGCGTAACGGGCGAATACCTCGATTCCTATTTCGGTGCGGAATATGGCAATGAGATCCGCGAAAGCGTCATCGAAGAGCTGATCGATAAGCATATCGCGCTGCAGAATGCCGGTGAATTCGGTCTTGATAAACTCGGCAGCAAAGAACTTGCAGAGGTCGAATCCCTTGTGCAAAGCTTTTACAGCGATACCTATGACAGCGTCACCGAAAACGTCACGATGGAATACACCGATGAAGACGGCATCTTCCTTCTTTCCGATGAAGAATTCCAGAACGAAGTCGAGTCACAGGTCGCTCTTTTCCTTGAGGAAAACGGCTATACCGATGAATATCTCCACGAATATTACACCGAGTATATCAAGATCAACACCATCTATCAGCGTGTGATCGAAAATGTCGAAGTTTCTGATGACATGATCCTTGAATATTATAATAAGCTCATGGAAGAGCAGAAAGCCGAAGCCGAAAATGACGAAGCAAGTGCGCTCATGATGTATGACAACGGCTATTATGATGTCAATGTCTATATTCCCGGCGAGATCAAATATGTTCAGCATATTTTGATCCAGCTTCCTGAAGAAGATCTGGAAGAGCTTGCCGCGATCGAAGATGAAACGGAATATGACAAAGCTTTAGCCGAAAAGCTCGAAACACTTCGCCCTGAAGCGGAAGAAGTTCTGACAAAGCTCAAAAACGGCGCAGACTTCTATGAACTCATGGAAGAATATTCCGACGATGAATTCAAAAACGAAGAGCCCTACAAAACAAACGGCTATGCGGTATATCCCGGTGCAGGTTATGTCGAATCCTTTGAAGAGGAATCCATGAAACTCAGCGTCGTTGGTCAGACGACAGGTCTCGTTGGCAGCGACTATGGTTTCCATATCATCCGCTTGGTAAAAATCGTCCAGCCCGGTGAGATCCCGTTGGAAGACGTCAGGGAAGAAATCGCAGAGCTTGCCCTTTACGAAGCGCAGGCAGCCGCATGGGAAGAAAAACTGACCGCATGGCGTGCCGATGCAAAGATCAAAAAATATGAAGACCGCTACCTTTCCGCGATCGATGAAACCGAAGAAAGCGATGCGGCATTAAGCGAAGAATTGGTTGGCTAAAAAAAGCAAGGATGTACATCATCGTACATCCTTTTTTATTTTTGATTTTATAAAGCGGCAAAGATAATAAACGATTCCGCATAAAATCTCTATGAACTGCTGCCCAATAAGAGCAAATATTCCCAAAATATACGGGCTGTCAAACTGTTCGGGATTCCACGCGAGTACCCAAAAAAACCTTTCCCTGCAAATCAAGTTCACAAGCTATACAGAAAAACAGCAGCGAAAAAGCAAATGCAGCCGCAATATTCCGCAGTAAAAACAAGATTTTTTCATCAAACAGCAGGTAAAACCTGACAACAGCAAAACAAGACATAAAATAACTCTTGTGTCAACGAATTCCAAAGCTGCATCAAAAAACAGATAAAATACTGCCGAAAATAAACTTGACGTTAATATACCGCAGGGATGTTTCCTGCATATTTTTCGTTTACTCATGTTATCCCTCCTATTGTCATTATTACACAACGCACTTCATATTTCAATATAAATTTATCGTAATTCAATATTTGTTAATAATTGGATTTTTGCCTGCGGATATGCTATGATATAGATGCAAATTACTTTAACAGAGGGCTTTATGTGCGGCAGATTTTTCGTCGAATACGATGAAGATCAGGAGATCTTTCTCGCCATCAAAAAAATCATGGGAAAACAGCACCCCGATTTCGAACTCAAAAGCGGAGATGTCTTCCCGAGCCAGATTTTTCCCGTTATTACGGGCAAAAACGAGGTCTTGCCGCTCAAATGGGGTATTCCTTTCCGGAAAAAAGCGATCATCAACGCCCGAAGCGAAGGCCTGAGCCTTCTTTTTGCGGATTGCAGGCGCTGTCTGATCCCTGCATCCGGATTTTATGAATGGAGCAAAAACAAGGAACGCCATTTTTATACCAATGAAAAAGGCATTCTCTATATGGCCGGGCTTTTCAAAAATGAAGAAAGCTTTGTCATTCTGACCCGTGAAGCGATCCAACCCATTGCCGAAATACATGACCGTATGCCCGTTTTGGTGCAAAGCGACGAATGCAAAGCATGGCTCGGCGGTGAAAATGCCCGCTACTTTTTTCATAAAACGCCCGAAATTCTGATTGATCAAATGAGGTAATCATCATGTTAGACAATAATTTTTATAAACGCCTGCTCTTCCTGCAGGAAACCGACAAGGCAAAAGAAGTATTCCGTCAGAACTACCTTGCCGACGGGACAAGACGAGAAAATGATGCGGAACATATGTGGCATTTTGCACTGACCGCTATGACGCTCTACCCCTATGCAAAGAAAAAAGTTGATCTTGATCGCGTGATCAAAATGGCGATCCTGCACGACATTATCGAAGTCTATTCCGGCGATACCTATGCCTATGACGAAGAAGCAAAAAAATCGCAGCACGCACGCGAAATGGAAGCCTGTGAAAAGATTTTCGGTCTTTTGCCGGGTGATCAGGGCGAAGAAATGAAGGCGCTTTTCCTCGAATTTGAAGCAATGGAAACAGACGATGCGCTTTTTGCCGCAGCCTGTGACCGTTTTCAGCCCTTCATGCTCAATTTAAGCTCCGGCGGCAAATCCTGGCTTGAACACGAGGTATATGCCGATCAGATCATCGAGCGTATGCAGCCGATCCGCACAGAAATGCCCGAAGTTTTTGAATATATCGAAACCAATATCGCGGAAGCAAAAGCAAAAGGACTTTTGAAATAAACAACTATAAGGAGATCGACATGAAAGTTTTAATGGTAAACGGCAGCCCCAACGAAAAAGGCTGCACCTATACAGCACTCAGCGAAATGGCAAAAGTCTTTGAAAAAGAAGGCGTCGAATACGAAATTCTGCAGATCGGCAAAAAGCCTGTCAGCGGCTGCATCGCCTGCGGAGCCTGCAGAAACAAAAAAGGTGCTTGTGCGATCAGCGGTGACCTCGTCAATATCGCTCTTGAAAAGGCAAAAGATGCCGATGCTTTTGTTTTCGGTTCGCCTGTGCATTATGCTGCCATCAGCGGTATGATGACCGGTTTTTTGGATAGATTTTTCCAGTGCGGTGAACCTGTTTATAAGCTGAAACCCGGTGCAGCCGTCGTCAGCTGCAGAAGAAGCGGCGGAACGGCAGCTCTCGATCAACTGAACAAATACTTCACCAAATCGCATATGCCCGTCATCACTTCGCAGTATTGGAACTGTGTACACGGCAATACACCCGAAGAAGTCGCACAGGACCTCGAAGGTCTGCAGAATATGCGCAGTCTTGCACAGAATATGGTCTATTTCCTGCGCTGCATCGAAGCCGGAAAAAATGCCGGCATTGAAGCTCCGCAGCATGAGGAACGAATCGGAACAAACTTCATCAGATAAAACAAAAAGGCGGATCAATTCTGGTCCGTCTTTTTTAATTTCTGTATTAACCCGATGATCTGCCCCGAAAGCACGACCGTCAGCAGCGAATATAAGATTTTCCCGATCGGAATATAGGAAAGCGACAAAAGTAAAACCGCAAGATCCGTCGCAAGATATACTTTTTCGATCCCGATTTTCAAAACCTTTGATAAACTCATCGCCAAGGCATCGTCACCGCTCGGAGCACCGCCTGCCAATATCGCAAAACCACAGCCGCAGCCGACAAAAACAGCGCCAAGTATCGCCGCCAATAGCTGACTTTCAATGGCGAAAAGCGGCCCGATCATTTCAAAAATGCGATAAGAAAGCGAAAAACCGATCGTTGCCGCAGCTGAATACACAATGAAGCTCTTTCCCAACGTTTTCCAACCGATGAAATAACACAGCGCATTGAGCAAAAATCCCGAAACGGCCGGACTTACCGCAAACCAATGTTCCAACAGCAAAGTCAGTCCAAGCGTTCCGCCTTCGGTAATATCAGCCTGTGCATGGATATTAAAAAGTCCGAAAGCCAGAATACTTCCCGAAAAAAACGCCGCTATGCAGTTTTTCAACCTGATCTCTTTAAACAAAATCCTTACTTCTCCGATTTCTTTATCCAATTCATTATAGCGCAATTCCCTGTTTTTTCAAAGGAAAAGACGCCTCCCAATTATTTGGAAGGCGCCTTTTTTATGTGCGGATACTAATTAGTCAGCAAGACCTTTGTAGTATTCGTAACGTTCTTTTGCTTCTTCAGCAGCCTTTTCGAAGAGCTGATCTGCAACATCCGGGAAGAGCTGTTTGAGGGAGCGATATCTGTTTTCACTTGTGATGAACTCAACGTAATCAGCGGTGGGTTCTTTGGAATCAAGTGTGAACGGATTCTTGCCTTCGCCCTTAAGAGCCGGGTTGTATCTGTAGAGCGGCCAGTAGCCTGCTTCAACAGCTTTCTTCTGCTCTGCCTGTGCCTTGGACATGTTGATGCCGTGGTTGATGCAGGGTGCATAAGCGATAACGAGGGAAGGACCATCGTAAGCTTCTGCTTCGTTGAGAGCCTTGAGGAGCTGGTTCTGGTTGGAGCCCATTGCAACGCTTGCAACATAGACATAACCATATGTCATAGCGATAGCGCCGAGGTCTTTCTTCTTCGTGCGTTTGCCTGCTGCTGCGAACTTCGCGATGGAACCTGTGGGTGTAGCCTTGGAGGACTGGCCACCTGTGTTGGAGTAAACTTCTGTATCCATAACGAGGATGTTTACATCTTCGCCCATTGCGAGTACGTGGTCGAGACCGCCGTAACCGATGTCATAAGCCCAGCCGTCGCCGCCGAAGATCCAGATGGATTTCTTTGTGAGGAGGTCAGCGTTCTTGATGACTTCTTTTGCGAGCATGCAAGCTTCGCATGTGCAGTCTTCAAATGCACTTGCTTTGCATTCTTCGAGGAGCTTAGCGCCTGTGATCTTGGAACCTTCAGCGTTGTTCTTCTGTTCGAGCCAAGCAGCACCTGCAGCCTTGAGGTCTGCATCGCACCAGTCGATAGCGATGAGCTTCTTAACAGCTTCAGCAAGGTTGTGACGTCTTGTGATGATGCCGAGGTTGATGCCGTAGCCGAATTCAGCGTTATCTTCGAAGAGGGAGTTTGCCCAAGCCGGACCATGGCCGTTTTCATTTGTGGTGTACGGTACTGTCGGAGCGGAACCGCCATAAATGGAGGAGCAGCCTGTAGCGTTGGCAATGATCATTCTGTCGCCGAAGAGCTGTGTAACGAGCTTGACATAGGGTGTTTCGCCGCAGCCTGCGCAGGAGCCGGAGAACTCGAAGAGAGGCTGTTTGAACTGGCTGCCGATAACCGTGTTGGTGTTGAAGTTGACCTGCGGTCTCGGGAGTTCGATAGCGTAATTCCAGTTTGCGATATCTTCATCTGCTTCAGCAAGCGGTCTCATGGAGAGAGCCTTTGTCTTAGCCGGGCAAACGTCTACGCAGTTAGCGCAGCCTGTGCAGTCAAGCGGGGATACCTGCATTCTGTATTTGTAGCCTGCGATATCTTTGCCGCGAGCGTCTTTTGTAACGTAGGAAGCGGGTGCATTTGCAAGATCTTCTTCTTTTGCGAGGAAAGGTCTGATGCAAGCGTGCGGGCAAACAAATGCGCACTGGTTGCACATGATGCAGTTTGTGCTGTCCCAAACAGGAACGACAACGCCGATACCGCGTTTTTCGAACTTGGTTGTGCCTGTGGGAACGAAGCCAGCCGGATCGAATGCGGAAACGGGGAGTTCATCGCCCTTGAGGTTGTTGATCGGGAATACAACGTTTGCATAGTATTCATCATCGGGTGCCTGGATCGGTGCAGCGCCTGTTGTAGCTTCAGCCCATGCAGCGGGAACTTCGATCTCAACGAGCTGTTCGATAGCCTGATCGATAGCAGCATTGTTCATGTTGACGATCTTTTCGCCCTTCTTGCCGTAGGACTTCTGTACAGCCTGCTTCATATACTTAACAGCATCTTCAGCGGGGATAACGTTTGCAATCTTGAAGAATGCAGACATCATGACCATGTTGATTCTGCCGCCAAGGCCGATTTCACGAGCGAGCTTAACAGCGTCGATGTTGAAGAAACGAACGTGCTTCTTAGCAAGAACCTGCTTCATAGCAGCGGGGAGCTGTTCTTCCATATCTTCTGCAGACCAGGGGCTATTGAGGAGGAAGATGCCGCCGTCTTTGATGCCGTCGAGGACGTCGTAACGTGTGACATAGGAGCTGTTGTGGCAAGCGATCAGGTCAGCGTTTGTTACATAGTAAGGAGCCTGGATCGGAACATTACCGAAACGGAGGTGAGAGATCGTGATGCCGCCGGATTTCTTGGAGTCATACTGGAAGTAACCCTGAGCATACATATCGGTGTGGTCGCCGATGATCTTGATGGTGTTCTTGTTTGCGCCAACGGTACCGTCGGAACCGAGACCAAAGAACTTGCAGCCAAAGAGACCTTCCGGAGCGGAGTCGATTTCTTCAGTGGGCATGATGTAGTTGCCTGTTACGTCATCTACGATACCAACGGAGAAATGATTCTTCGGGGAATCAGCGTGCATATTGTCGAATACGGCTTTGATCATGGAAGGTGTGAATTCCTTGCTGCCCATACCATAGCGGCCGCAAAGAACCTTAGCCATTCTGCCCTGTTCGAAGAGAGCCGCAATTACATCTTCATAAAGCGGTTCGCCGAGGGAGCCGGGTTCTTTTGTTCTGTCGAGAACTGTGATGTTCTTAACTGTTTCCGGGATAGCGTCAACAAATGCTTTTGCGGAGAACGGTCTGTAAAGTCTGACTTTGATGCAGCCGAGCTTCGCACCGCGCTTGGAGTTGAGGTAGTTGATTGTTTCTTCAACTGCTTCTGCGCCGGAGCCCATGAGAACGATGATATCTTCAGCATCCGGAGCGCCTACATAATCAAAGATGTGGTACTGTCTGCCGAATTTCTTTGCGAACTCGTCCATAACGTCCTGAACGATAGCGGGTGTTGCTTCGTAGAAACGGTTAGCAGCTTCTCTGTTCTGGAAATAGATGTCGGGGTTCTGTGCTGTGCCTCTCTGGTGCGGGTGTTCGGGGTTAAGTGCTCTTTCACGGAATTCCTTAACAGCGTCCCAATCTACCATAGATTTGAGGTCATCATAATCTAAAAGTTCGATCTTGGAAACTTCGTGGGATGTTCTGAAACCATCGAAGAAGTGAACGAACGGAACCTTAGCTTTCAGTGTGGAAAGATGTGCTACTGCAGCAAGGTCCATAACTTCCTGTACGGAGTTTGCAGCGAGCATAGCAAAACCGGTCTGTCTTGCAGCCATAACGTCTGCATGGTCGCCAAAAATGCTCAGAGCATGTGCAGCAAGGGCTCTTGCGGATACGTGGAATACGCAGGGCATGAGCTCGCCGGAGATCTTGTACATATTCGGGATCATAAGAAGGAGACCCTGAGAAGCTGTGAATGTGCTTGTGAAAGCGCCTGCAGCGAGGGAACCGTGTACTGCACCTGCAGCACCGCCTTCAGACTGCATTTCTGCAATTCTCATCGTCTGCCCGAAAATGTTCTTTCTGCCGTTAGCAGCCCATTCATCGCAGGATTCTGCCATCGGGGAAGAAGGAGTGATCGGGTAGATCGCGCCGACATCGGAAAAAGCATACGCAACATGAGCCGCAGCTGTATTTCCATCAATCGTCTGTTTGATTGACATCTTTAAGATACCTCCATCAAAATTTTTACGCTTGTACTATTTGTACTGTATTAAAACAGTCAGACACAATTGTCTACTCTATTATTATATAGCACCGCTAAAAAAACAGCAAGAGTCGCTTTGCTTTTTTTGAACCGCAAATTGTACTTTTTGATATTTTCTTAACAATCTATTGCAATATTTTTGTTAAAAGTTTAGAATATTCACATATCAGGAAAATAATTTTGGGAGGACTTTATGCTCGTCAGGGAAACTGCAGAAAACGCCGCGGAAGTATTGGCGGATGTCGCAAGAAGGATGTATCATTCCGGCATGGTCAGCGCTTATGAGGGAAATATTTCCGTTCGTATCGGCGACCGTGTTCTTATCACGCCTTCGGGAATCTGTAAAGGGCTTCTGGACCCGGATATGCTTGTTGAAGTTGACCTCGAAGGCAGACAGACAAAAGAAAACGGCATTTTCCGCGCTTCAACGGAAACAAGGCTGCATACCGCAATTTATCAGAAACGCCCTGAGATCCGTTCCGTCTGCCATACGCATGCGCCTTTTTCGACAGCTTTTGCCGTTCTCAATCAGCCGATCACTTCCAATGCCTACCCCGAGGCACGCACGCTGTATGACGAGATCCCCGTTGCGAAATACGGTCGTCCGAATACAGACGAAATCTGGCAGGATGTCATGCGTCTAATTCCCGAAAACAACATCCTTCTTCTCGCCAATCACGGGCCTGTTTCCGTCGGAACAACGATCTGGGATGCTTACCTGCGGATGGAAAGCTGTGAATCCATTGCCAAAGTCCTCTATTACGCAAGGCAAATGGGCAAAGAAGCCGATCTTCCGCCGGAAGAGATCGAAGCATTGCAGGCACTTTACCGCCGCAAATTTGCACCGAATGTCAATCCATAAAAAATAAGAGCCGAAAGGCTCTTTTATTTTGTCTTGTTTTCTTCCTGCATGAGCGAAAGGCATTTTTCAAGGTAAACTTTATGCACAACGGCAATGATCGCATTCCGCAGGATCGTTTTCTGGTAAGAATTTTCAATACCAACGGTCTCGTAATTTTCTTTTAAGCCGAAGGTGTAAAAAAGAATGTTTTCGAGCTCACGGCAAAAATATTCATAAGCACGCTCAACGCTGTAGCTTGCCTTCTGCATCGTGATCATCGTCTGGAGGTTTTCAAGCGAAAGAACGCTTTTGGTGATCGCAATAAAAATCAGATAAGCGATCTGTTCACGGCTGTACTGCTTTTTCTGTGGGCTTTCGATCAGCTTGCGCTTAACGTAGTTGCTGATCATAGAGCTCGTGATGGAAACACCGATAAGCGGTTCAATAACGCCGGCGATATATTTCGTCGTCTGTTCAAGGAACAGCCCAACATCCGGAATTTCATGGAAACTTGGCAAGCGGAAACCAGCAATACCTTCTTTCATTTTCACTTTGAACTGCTCATCCATGGCGAAACCCTCCCTTTGTTTCTATTATAAACCTGTTTTAATCAGTTTTCAATAATCTTTACATCAGTTTTTGAAAAACTCTTGACACCTTTGCTGCTTCGCTTTATAATTTGAACAGCAAAAGCGTTTTTGTTAAGGAGCAAACATGAGTTTTAAAATAGTAACCGATTCTTCTTCCAATCTCTATACACTTCCGGGCTGCGACTATGCCTATGTCCCGCTGAAGATCAACTGCGATGAAGGGGAATTTATCGATAATACCGATCTTGACATTGCGGCAATGAACGCCGTTCTGAAGAATACAAAAGGCCGTTCGGGAACTTCCTGTCCCAATACACAGGATTGGCTCGAAGCTTTCTGCGATGCGGATGAGCTTTTCATCGTCACGATCACGAGCAACCTTTCGGGAAGCTATGCTTCCGCAGAGATCGCTGTAAAAGAATATCTGCAAAAAAATCCCGATAAAAAAGCCTGCATCATCGATTCTCTTTCCGCTGGTCCGGAAATGCAGCTGATCGCCGAAAAGATCAAGGAATTCCACGATGAAGGCCTTTCTTTCGAAGAGATCGAAGAAAAAACACGCGCCTATGTAAAAAGAACAAAGCTCATTTTTGCGCTGAAATCCATGAACAATCTGGCAAAAAACGGCCGTATTTCCATGGCCAAGGCTAAAATCGCCGGTATGCTCGGTATTCGCGGTGTCGGTATCGCTTCCGATGTCGGGACTCTGCAGCCCATGCACAAACCGCGCGGCGATAAAAAGACGATCGCTTCCATTTTCCAGACAATGCTTGACCTCGGTTATAAGGGCGGTCGTGTCCTCATTGCGCATTGCTTTGCCGAAACCGATGCCGACGAATTAAAAAAGACCATCCTCGATACTTTCAAGGATGCTGCGATTCGCCTCACAACAACAGGCGGTCTCTGCAGCTTCTATGCCGAAGAAGGCGGTCTTATGATCGGTCTTGAAACCATGTAATAATAGTCAAAAAAATCAGGCACAATGGCTCTGCGCTGTTGTGCCTTTTCTTGTATTGTTTTCTTTCGTGTGATACTATGAAAACAGTTAAGAAAATCATGATTTACCGAGGAAACCAATGAATATCAGCATTGAACCTATCCTGATCGAACAAAAATCTGTTTTCATGCAGATGATAGAATTATACAAATATGATTTTTCCGAATTTTCGGGTGACGATATCAACGAATACGGATATTTTGGCTATCCGCACATTGATGATTATTGGAACGAAGAAGGAAGATTTCCCTTTTTTATCAGAGTCGATGGCAAACTTGCCGGCTTGGTTTTGGTAAGATCCTGCAGCGAACATCAGGTTTTGTCTGATCCGCACAATATCGCTGAATTTTTCGTCATGAAAAAATACCGGCGCAAAGGCGTCGGCAAAGAAGCTGCAATAAAGATCTTTGAACTGTTTCACGGCGGTTGGGAAGTATCGCAATGGGAAAATAATCTGCCTGCCCAAGAATTTTGGAAACAGGTGATCTGCGAATATACAGGCGGTAAATACGAAACCTTTACTGCTTTGGAAAAAGGCGAAGTCGGATTTATATTTTATAACAATATATAACTTTATTCACCAATAAACAAAAAAGCCAAACTGTGCAATACAGCTTGGCTTTTACTTTTATAAAACGTAGCTTAAGAACTGTTTTGTTCTCTCTTCCTTCGGGTTGGAGAAGATCTCTGCCGGAGCACCGCTTTCAACAATGTAGCCTTCTTCCATGAAGATGACTTTATCGGCAACATCCCTTGCAAAGCTCATTTCATGCGTAACGATGATCATCGTCATGCCTGCCTGTGCGAGCTCTTTCATGACCTGCAGAACTTCGCCGATCATTTCGGGGTCAAGTGCAGATGTCGGTTCGTCAAAAAGCATGATATTCGGATTCATTGCCAGCGCACGCGCGATCGCAACACGCTGTTTCTGTCCGCCGGAAAGCTGACGCGGGAAGTTTTCTGCCTTATCGGCAAGACCAACTTTATCAAGAAGTTCCATCGCCTTATCTTCCGCTTCCTGCTTTGTCATGAGCTTCATATCAACAGGCGCCAGCATGATGTTCTTCTTTGCCGTCAGGTGCGGAAAAAGGTTAAACTGCTGGAAAACCATGCCGATATTTCTGCGCATAACGTTGACATCGTTCGATTTATCGAGAATATCTTTACCTTCGATCTCAACGGAACCTGCGTTCGGCTGTTCGAGGAGGTTCAGGCAGCGCAGGAATGTGCTCTTGCCCGATCCGGAAGGTCCTATGATGCAGATAACGTCGCCCTCATAAACGTCGAGGTCGATCGATTTCAAAACTTCAAGCGAACCGAAAGATTTCGCAAGACCTCTGACTTTTACTTTAAGTTCTTTCATAAGAGAGCCTCTTTTCTATATATCTCGAAAGCTTCGAGAGCAGGGAGATAATGACGAGATACATGATGGCAACGATCGTCCATGTCGCAAAGGACTGCATGGTTCTGCCGATATAGATCTTTGCTTCGTAAACGATTTCGGCAAAGCTGATAACGGAAATGATCGAAGTATCCTTCAGGGTGATGATGAACTGATTGACGAGCGAAGGGATCGAAATTCTGAGCGCCTGCGGAAGGATGACCTTTGCCATTGCACGGCCATATGTGAGGCCAAGGCTTCTTGCCGCTTCCATCTGACCGGGATCAACCGCCTGAATACCGCCGCGGAAAAGTTCCGAAATATAAGCGCCTGCATTAAGGCTCAGCGTGATAACACCTGCTGCCGGTGCAGTCAGCCTGAAATCGATACCCATTGCCTGGATCATCTGCGGAATGGCAAAGTAGACGAAGAATGCCTGTACCATAAGTGGTGTGCCGCGGATCAGCCAAACATAGAATTTCGAGATGCTTTTCAATATGATATTTTTGGAAAGCCCCATAAGACAGGCAAAAAGACCAAGGAATACAGCAATCGAAAGTGACAGCAGCGTCATCAATACCGTATTCATCAAGCCTTCCAAAAGCTGCGGAAAAGCCTCCTGCAATACTGTAATCAAGTCCATTTAAATCTCTCCGAAAAAATTTCTAAAAACAGTACAAAGGCGTGTTTTTTAGCACGCCTTTTACTGAACGATTAAACTAAAGGTATAATACTTTTAACCCCCGGGGATCAGCCCTGAGAAATGTACTTATCGAGGATTTCCTGATATTTGCCGTTTTCACGGATGTTCTTCAGACCTTCATCGAACATCTTGAGGAGGTCTTTATTTTTGCCCTTCAGAACTGCGAAGCCGTAGGAGGAACCTTTTTCCATATCGGTAACCATCTTAAGGCCGTTGCCCTGAGAAATACCGTAGCCCATTACCGGGTAATCTTCGAAGCAAGCTGCGCTGTTGCCGGCTTTAACTTCTTCATACATGAAGGGGGATTCATCGAAGTAAGCGATTTCGAAGCCATACTGATCTTTGATGGATTCTGCAAATGTTGCGCCTTCTGTGCCTGTCTTAACGGCAACTCTCTTGCCTGCTAAGTCGTCATAGGATTTGATTTCTTCGTTGTCAGCTGCGATCGCCATAACAACACCGGAATCATAGTATGCTGCGGAGAAGTCATACTTCTGTTTGCGTTCGTCTGTGATGCTCATGCCGGCGATAACACCGTCTGCCTGGCTGGATTCGAGAGCTGTTACTGCAGCACTGAAGCCAAGGGGCTGGAGCTCATATTCAAAGCCCTGATCTTCTGCGATTGCAGCGAGGAGCTCGATATCGATACCAACATAGCTGCCGTCTTCTGCCTGGAATTCAAAGGGTGCAAATGTTGTATCTGTAGCGATGATATACTTTTCTGTCTTCTTTGCACAGCCAACAAAACTGAAAACCATTGCTACTGCGAGAAGGATGCACAATACTTTTTTCATGGTTACTTTCCTTTCAACCAAAACGCTTCCTTGCGTTCTTATTTTTCGTTCATGTAGAATATTAGCACTCTAAAATGGCTTTGTCAACGAAATACGGCAAAAATGAAAAATTTTCTATATAAAAATTGCATTTTTGGTAAGAATACACCTTATATACAGGCATTTTTTGCATATTCGCAGTAAAATTGCATATAATAACGTTCGGCTTTTTGCAAGTTCTGCAAAAATAAAAAAGAGGAAGATTCTCTCTTCCTCTCTTATTCGGTTCTTTTATATTCTCAATATGTGCCGAACTGGTAGCCCGTGACATGGTGATACTCTTCGCCTTTGCGGAGGATCGGGCTGCCGAGGTGCGGGTAATTGATCGCATTGGGAACATACTGCGTTTCGAGGCAGACAGCACCGCGATAGCAGTATTCAGCGCCGTCTTTGCCGATCGTACCGTTTTCAATGAAATTGCCGCAGTAAAGCTGGATCGCCGGCTTTGTTGTGTAGCATTCGAGGTAACGGCCTGTTCTGTCATCCTTCAGTGTTGCGCAAAGCTCAAATTCATTCGGTGCGGATTTATCAAGGATAAAGCAATGGTCATAGCCGCCTGCAATTTTGAGCTGCTGATCATCTGCGTCGGGTTCATCGCCGATGCATTTGAATTCTCTGAAGTCAAAGGGTGTTCCCGTAACGGAAACGATCTCGCCGTTTGCTGCAAGGCTGTCATCGATCACTGCACGGAAGCTTGCGTTGAGCTTTAAGAATTCGCCTGTTGTCACGCCTGCTCTGTGTCCGCCGAGGTTAAAGAAGGAATGCTGTGTCATGGCAACAACGGTGTCTTCATCGCCTGTTGCTTTATAATCGAAAAGGAGGTAGTTGTTTTCGTCAAATGTAACGGTGACGGTAACTTTGAGGTTTCCGGGGAATCCGCCTTCACCTGCGGGGCTGAGCCTTGTGAAAGCAACGCCGTTTTCAACGATCTCTGCTGTGTACATCTTGAATGCGAGGCAGCCTTCAGCGCTGTGGAGGTTATTTGTGCCGTTGTTGATGGTCAGCTGATAATCCTTGCCATTTAAGGTATATTTGCCGTCTTTGATGCGGTTTGCAACACGGCCGACTGTTGCGCCGTAGTAGCTGATCGTTTCTTCATAGCGTGTCGGGTTATCAAAGCCGAGAACGATATCATCAAGAACACCGTTTCTGTCCGGGACAACGATGTTGACAACGGTTACGCCATAGTCGGATACGGTAACATATGCGCCGGAAGCATTTTTGATCGTATAAAGGCTTGTTTCAGCGCCATTCGGAGCTGTGCCAAAAAACTTTTTCGTTACGGTAGACATATCTTTCCTCCAAATAGATTAATGGAAACTCTTGTGATCATTATAATTCATTTACAAACTTTTTTCAATAAAAACCCTTGACATAGTTTTTTTAGTGTGTTAAATTAACGACACAAACAAATAAACGCGATAAAGAGGATAAAACTCATCCCCTTTGTTTCAGAGAGCTGCCGTTTGGTGTGAGGCAGCACAAGGAATGATCAATAACTCGCCTCGGAGCGGTCGGCCGAAATAACAGTAGGCTTGAACGGAGTCCCTTCCGTTATCAAAGGGAAGCATTGAGAAACGATGCTTAAAGCCGGGTGCAGTTTGCACCAATAAGAGTGGTACCGCGGAAGCACAGCCTTTCGTCTCTATAAGAGATGAAAAGGCTTTTTTGTTTGTAAAATACTTTTTTGGGAGTCATGATATATGAAAATTTCCTTCTCAACACTAGGCTGTCCGGATTTTTCCTGGCAGGAGATCTATTCCATCGCCAAAGACTTTGGATTCCACGGCATTGAAATGCGCGGACTCGGCGGCGATATCTTTTCGGTAAAGGCTTCCCCTTTCAAACCCGAAAACCTCGCCAAAACAAGAGAACAGTTAAAGAAACTGAAACTTGAGATCTGCTGCTTATCTTCGGGCTGCCCTGTTCGTTACCCCGAAACACGCGAAGAAACCGTTGCAGAATTAAAAGAATATATCCGCCTCGCTTCGGCATTGGAAACACCCTATATCCGTATTTTAGGCGATGCGACTGTTGAGCCGCAGGATGACTTCCCGGATGAGTATGTCATCGATACAATGAAGATCTTAGCGCCTATTGCCGAAGAAGCCGGCGTTACGCTGCTCATCGAAACAAACGGTGTCTATTCCAATACCGCCCGTCTTGCCGATGTGTTGGCACAGATCGCTTCGGATAATGTTGCAGCGCTCTGGGATTTCAACCATCCTTACCGCTTCAATGGCGAGCTGCCCGAAGAAACCATCACAAATCTGGGTGCTTTCATCAAACACGTTCATATCAAAGACTCCGTCGAAGAAAACGGCAAAGTCGTCTATAAACTCGTCGGCGAAGGCGATCTGCCGCCGATGGCAGATTATATGAAGGCTCTTCGTTCTCTCAACTACGAAGGCTATATCTCCCTCGAATGGTTAAAGCAGTATGCGCCCGAACTTTCCGATGCCGGTATCGTCTTCCCGCATTTCGCACATTTCATGGAGCAGTATCTCGGCGGATATGAATCGAACGGCAGACTCTATGACAACAATCAGAAAACAGGTAAATATGTCTGGCCCAAAGAAACCATCATCGATCTGACCTTCCCGCAGGTTCTGGACAGAATGGTCGAAGAATTCCCGGATCAGTATGCTTTCCGCTATACGACCTGCGATTATACCCGCACTTATAAGGAATTCCGCGACGATGTCGATACATTCGCCCGTTCGCTCATCGCTATGGGCGTCAAACCCGGCGATCATGTTGCGATCTGGGCAACAAACGTTCCCGCATGGTATCTGACTTTCTGGGCAACCGTCAAGATCGGCGCAGTCCTTGTCACCGTCAATACCGCCTATAAGATCCATGAGCTCGAATATCTGCTGCGTCAGTCCGATACGCATACGCTCGTCATGATAGACAGCTATAAAGATTCCGACTATGTTTCGATCATCAAACAGCTCTGCCCCGAGCTCGAAACAGCCGAAAAAGGAAAGCCGCTGCATTTGAAGCGTCTGCCTTTCCTCCGCAACATCATCACCTGCGAAAGCGAACAGAAAGGCTGCTGGACATGGGATGATGCACTCGCTGCTGCGGAAAAAGTTCCGGTTGAAGAAGTTTATCGCCGTGCCGCTGCGATCAATAAACACGATGTCTGCAATATGCAGTACACTTCCGGTACGACAGGCTTCCCCAAAGGCGTTATGCTGACACATTATAATGTAGTCAATAACGGCAAAGCCATCGGCGACTGCATGGATCTTTCCACCGCAGACCGCATGATGATCCAGGTCCCGATGTTCCATTGCTTCGGCATGGTATTGGCAATGACAGCCTCCATGACACATGGCGTTACGATGTCCCCGATTCCGGCATTCTCACCTTCCCGTGGTCTTAACTGTATCAACCGCGAAAAAATCACCTGCTTCCACGGCGTTCCGACGATGTTCATCGCTATGCTTTCGCATCCGGATTTCGATAAGACCGATTTTTCTCATATGAGAACAGGCATCATGGCAGGCAGCCCTTGCCCGGTCAAAGTCATGGAAGAAGTCATCGAAAAAATGCATATGCCCGAGATCTGCATCACCTATGGCCAGACAGAAGCATCGCCCGCAACAACGATGTCCAAAACGACCGACTCGATCGAAACACGCGTCAATACCGTCGGCAGCAACATCTTCGGCGTTGAATGCAAGATCGTTGACCCCGAAACAGGCGAAGAACTCCCCGATAATGTAGACGGCGAATTCTGCGCACGCGGCTACAACATCATGAAAGGCTACTATAAGATGCCCGTTGCAACGGCTGCAGCGATCGACAGCGAAGGCTGGCTGCACAGCGGCGACTTGGCACGCAGATTACCCGACGGCAATTTCAAGATCACCGGCCGTATCAAAGACATGATCATCCGCGGCGGCGAAAATATTTACCCCAAAGAGATCGAAGATTTCATCTATACGCATGAAAAAGTCTCCGATGTTCAGGTCATCGGTGTTCCCGATAAACAGTACGGCGAAGAGATCATGGCCTGCGTCATCTTAAAAGAAGGCGAAACCATGACGGAAGAAGACATCAAAGATTACGTCCGCACGCACATGGCAAAACATAAAACACCCCGCTATGTTGCCTTTGTCGATAGCTTCCCGATGAACGCTGCCGGCAAGATCCTGAAATATAAAATGCGCGAATGGGCCGTTGAGCTCCTCAAGCTGCAGGATGCAAGCAAGATCGTTACCGCATAAATAAAAAATTAGCCCGTGGAAAATTCCACGGGTTTTTTTGTTGTTATACGGTCAGGTCCTCTTTATTTTCATAAGGAAGCAAATAAATATCAATACTGTCGATCATCTTTTTTACAGAAGAACCTTTTGCCCATCCGATGTCTGAACTCATAAAGCTGAAAATAAACTGTGCATCGCCAACTTCAACTATACATAAGGTCAAACCCATCGGCACTTCCCCAAGCACGATCTCTTCCGTCACCATATAGGCGTCATATCCGCAAAGCAATGTTTTTTCAACGGAATTTACTTCTTTTACCATGGAAGCTCCCACTACATTGGCAAAATAGTTTCCGAACTCTTCTTCATTCCAATCCGCCAATGAAGCTAAACCGTTTTCAATATAAATTGCATGATATTCCACCATGTGGAGATCTTTTTCATTCATCGACTGCAGATTGATCATACCCGCAACAACACCGCCGCTCCAATCGATACGGCTGTCAATGTCCATCCCAAAGCTGCTGCATTCGAGTCTGTCATCCCAAAGGCTGAGCTGTCCGCTCATCAGGTCCATATAGATCTGCGCGGTCTGCAGGATCAGCATATATCCTTCCGGATATGCGCCGTTCATTCGGATATATTTTTCTCCGCCATCTGTATATTTCAGGTGAATACGATGTTCCGGCATATCGAGCGGACCATGATAATCCTCTTTCCATGAAAAAACATTACAAATCGTCAGATGGTCTTTCAACGCAAGGGTATCAAAATACTCTAGTCCGATCGCCTGTACAAGCTTTCTGTTTTCGCCGGAATAAAGGCTGATGCTTTCTTCTTCAAGGGAAACCACAAAGTCAAACAGCATATCACCCGCTTCATTGTCACAGCTGAGGCTGAATTCGGCAAGATCGATTGCTCCGTATTTACTTTCAATATAAATATCCTTATCAAACGGCACCAGATAATCAAAGCTTTCTGCAATTCTTCGGCTGTTTCCGTCTTGGAACCAATCTTCGTCATCCTCTGTACCCATAAAGATAAGCTCATACATTGTCCCTGCAATATCCATGACATAAGCATCATAATATTCGCATTGCATGATCTCTTTCGTCTTTTTGTCGCGCCATTCAACGGAATAGAATGCTCTTATTGTCTTGATTTCATCAAGGGTCATTTCTTCAAAAGCATAAATATAGCTCTTAAACTCCAATTCAGACCATTCATCATAACCGAATTCCTTTTCAAGGTAATCCTCGAAATCCTCTTTTGTAAAACGCATAAAGTTTTTGGGCAGATTTTCACTCACAGGGATAAAATGATAGACCAGCGGTGCCTCATCTTCATTTTCAGGTTCGTTCTTGAAGAGTTCGTAATCTTCTTTTGTCCCGGTCAGATCATAATTCTTTCCGCCTAAGGGGTAATCCTGATAGATATAGGTCGAATATCCCTGACTGTCCAGTACAGTCTGCATAAAGTCGCGAACCGCATTATAGCCGGCAGCATAACCGCCATCCATGACGATCTCTTTTTCCATCCCGTTCGCATAAACCACCGAAACATACTGTACTTCTTCAATTATTTTTGCCCAAATGATCCCGTCATGCAGCTCTGTGTCTTCAGCCGTTTCATCATATATAGCAGCCCAGTTGGCAGCATCATGCGTTTTGATGATCCCGCTGATCCCGTTGAGCGCCGTTTCTTTAATATCCAAAACGATCGGCAATTCATGCTCTGCCGTATAGGTTTCTCCTTCTTCCGGAATAAAGGCATAAAGCTTTGCTTCGGAAAGATCCAGTTTCATCGAAAAATAATGTTCATTTCCTGTTTCGCCGTTGTTGATCCGGATCGATACAATGTCCTCTGCATTCATGGAAGGAAAAGGCGTCGCTGCCGCTTCCGTTTCCTGCGGAATAAATTCTTCCACGACTTCGCTGATCGTCGGAACAGGTGTTTCCGCCGGTATCGTTTTACAGCCAAAAGACAGCATCATCACCAATGTGATTATCCATACAATACTTTTCTTCATCCGTTTTCTCCTTACATATTACCCTATCCAAAAAAATACCCTATACTTTATCATTCGCCATCAACCGTCATTTTTCCTGCATGTTTTTAAAAAAATACCAAATATCCGTTTTTTTCGCCTGAACCCGCCGAAAATATTGCCAGTTTACAAAACATTTGTTAAATCTCCGTTTTTTCATACAGCCTATTCCACTTCCACACCGGATAACGGTCGCTTTTTACGAATATACCTGAGAGCTTCAGCCTGTAACAAGCGGTCGCTCTGCCTTTTTCAAAACAGATCATAACCATCGAATGCTCATCCGACATATAATACTGATAAGTGCAGCCATCTTCTTTATGTTCCGCTGCAAGCGTGCCTTTCCCGAAGTAAGATATTACTTCCTTTTTCGTCATTCCTTCGGTCAAAAGCAGCGATTCCTCTTCAAAAAGTTCTTCTTTGGCCAATGCAAAATCTTTTTCCACCGAAACGATATCCACAATAACATCATACTGCCGTTCCAAATGGAAAATACCGTTCACACGGGAGTCTTCATCTACAGTATATAAATAGATCCTGTTATCTTCCTCATAAAAGTAATAGAAAAAACGATGCTCAAGAAGACCCCTTCCGCTAACATCTGTGGATGCTCTTTCCGCATCTTTATGTGCACGGATGACATTGACCATATATTCCCCGATGCCGATCTCTTCTATGGAAACATCTCTTGTGATCGTAAGGTTTTGACTCTTTTCAATGATAAGAAACAAACTCAGTGCCAATACGATCGCACAAAAGACCGTCAATGCACAAATCATCTTCTCACGTTTCATCCTCTTCACCTCTTTCATAGATCAGCACCATTTCTTCTTTTGTCAGGTCAAGATCATAGATGCGAACCGTCTTAAAACCTCCCGTATAATGCTTACAACAAAATACGATCATATGCGCATCCTCTGTTATAATGCCATCCAGCGTTTCACTTCCGCTTGGATTACTGTTAATCAGCCTGCAATAACCAAACTTATTAAGTCTATTAGGATCAATTTCACCATTTACTTCGAGTTCTTCTTCGATCCGTTCCATGAGATTTTCACGGTCAGATAGTTCATATCCATCCTGATAAATCAGTTTTCCTGTCTTCTCGTCAAAAACCGCAACGCCCATGATGAGGTTGCAGAGGGAAATGCTATCCGTTTCATAAACAAATATCTTTCCGTCTTCTTTGAATACAAGCGGTTTGACAACGACGCGTCTTGCCACATATTGTCTTTTTCCGTCAGCTTCTTCCCTGTAAAACTTTTCGTTCATGTAGCGATTGACTTCCAGAAAAGCCTGAAAAGCATCCATTTCTTCGTCCTGGATAACAATGCCTTCTTCATCCAGATACCCTTTTTCTATCAAATGCTCTTCATTGTCCCAATAATATTGTTCAAAGGCTGCTCTGTCATCAGTATGCCATTGCCGAAGTTCGTCAGAGCTGTCATTGCACATATACGGCGGCTGATACAGGGCATTGCATGAAACCGTCGCTATGATAAGAAAAATTATCAAACTGCAGAAAATTTTCTTCATCCGTTTTCTCCTTACATATTACCCTATCCAAAAAAATACCCTATACTATATCATTCGCCATCAACCGTCTTTTTTCCTGCATGTTTTCTAAAAAATACCAAATATCCGTTTTTTTCGCCTGAACCCGCCGAAAATATTGCCAGTTTACAAAACAGATGATACAATATAGATACACATATAACTTATAGGAGTATGGTTTCGTGCCATCTCAATTTCGTTAAAGGACGGTTTTATCATGGAGAAAGAATTATACTGTAAGTATGTGCAGATCTTAGAAGAAGAACTGCTCCCCGCAATGGGCTGTACGGAGCCTATCGCATTGGCATATGCTGCTGCGAAGGCGAAAGAAACTCTTGGGCTCATCCCCGAAAAGTGCACATTGCACGTCTGTGGTAACATTATCAAAAATGTTAAAAGCGTAATCGTTCCCAATACCGGCGGTTTAAAGGGTATCCCTGCCGCACTTGTTGCCGGTTTTGTTGCCGGTAATGCAAGCAAAGTCCTCGAAGTACTCTCCGAAGTCAGCGATGAAGCAAAAGCTGAAATGAAGGTCAAACTCGGCGAGATCGAGATCGAAATTATTCCTGTAAGCGATAAACTCCTGTATATTGATGTAGAGGTCACAGCCGGCAGCGAATCTGCACGCGTTGTGATCGAAGATTCCCATACAAACATCACTCTTATCAAAAAGAACGATCAGCTCATCTATTCCGCAACGGAAAGCAGCGAAGCTTCTGCAGAAACAGACAGAAGCTGCCTCTCTGTTGAAAAGATTTTTGAGTTTGCCAATACAGTAGACTTAAAAGATGTCTACGCCGTTATCAAGCGCCAGATCGACTACAATACCGCTATCTCCAAAGAAGGTTTTGCAGGCAGCTGGGGCGCAGAGATCGGCAAAACCATCTTAAAACAGGCTCCGGAAAGCATCGAAGCAAAGGCAAAAGCCGCTGCAGCTGCGGGCAGTGACGCCAGAATGAGCGGCTGTGAGCTTCCCGTTATCATCGTTTCCGGCAGCGGCAACCAGGGCATGACGGCAAGTCTTCCCGTTATCACCTATGCAAAGGAACTCGGCGCAACAGAAGAGGAGCTCTATCGTGCCATTGTTCTTTCTGACCTGATCACCATTCACCAGAAAACAGGCATCGGCAAGCTTTCCGCATTCTGCGGTGCTGTCAGTGCGGGCTGTGGTGCAGCTTGCGGTATCGCTTACTTAAAAGGCGGCGACCTCGAAACCATCGCACATACCATCGTCAATACGCTCGCTATCACAAGCGGCATGATCTGTGACGGTGCAAAGCCTTCCTGCGCGGCAAAGATCGCAACCGCTATCGATGCAGGCCTTCTTGGCTATCAGATGTATCAGAACGGCAATCAGTTCCGCGATGGCGAAGGCATCATCAAAAAAGGCGTCGAAAATACCATCGTCAATGTCGGCCGTCTTGCAAGCGTCGGCATGAAGGAAACCGATAAAGAGATCCTCGATATCATGACCAAATAAATAAAAAAATATAAGACCTGCCCTTTCTTTGTGGGACAGGTCTTTTTTCTTAAACAAAATTCCGCCTGATTGCATATTATGGAGCATACCGACGAAACGGGGAATCACGCATGATCACGAGAGGAGATATCTTTTTTGCGGATCTTGACCCTGTCATCGGCTCGGAACAGGGCGGAAGAAGACCCGTCATCATCATTCAGAATGATACGGGCAATAAATACAGCCCAACCGTGATCGTCGCCTGTGTCACTTCCAGCGGCAAGAAAAAAATGCCGACGCATATCCGTCTTGAGGATCAGGATGGCTTAAATCCCGAAAGCATCGTGCTCCTTGAGCAAATCAGAACCATTGATAAAAGCCGCCTGCTGCACAAGCTCGGCACGCTGCGGGAAAACAAGCTTCGCGAGCTCGATCATGCGCTCAAAGTCAGTCTGGGCACATAAATACAGGGCGATTTTCCGCAAACAAAAAAACGGTACGATGTTTTTTACACCGTACCGTACTTTTTTAAAACTCTTTCATAATCGCTTCGATTTGGGAAAGATCGCCTTCTTCAACAGCATAGCGGAGTTTTTCGCCGCCAAGGTCCATGCCAAGGTCATCTTCAAAAACGCCGTCTTCCGGCATATAGCCTTCATACATCGCGCCGTTTAAGAGCATCATCGCAGCTGCCTGTGAAGCGGCAAAAACCGGTTCATCGGGAAGCGTTTTTACTGTATATTCCTTGATCTGCAGAAGAACCTCGATCGCATCGATCGGATAGCTGCGGTATGCGCCTTTTGCCTCTGTGAATTTTTTGAAATATGCATAGCTTTCCGCCATCAAGCCTGCAAAAAGCTCTCTGTCAAATTCCGCACCATCGTCAATATAGGTGTCTGCCAATGCATTCTGCGCAAACCAAGCGTTTACCATAAGGAAGTTCCCCTTTCAATTCTTCATCCCAAAACTTTCGGAACATTATCCGTCTATTCAATCTTACCAAACAATCCCCGTAATTTCAACAGATTCCGCATAAAAAAGAGCTTTTTCACGCTGTCCAGACGCCGTTTTGATATTTTCTTACGACCGCATCCTTCCAGATACCGCCTGTATAAACACGGACAGGCTTTTCCGCAAAAGCGCCGTTCTGATAAATTTTCACACCCTGCGGCAATTCATATCCGATCGTCAGCCTCGGTCTTGCAGAAGCTGTCGCATCGCTTGAAGCCCTGAAGCCTTTCGCATTATTGTCGCCTGCCGCTGCGCCTTCGATCTCGAATTTAACAACCAAAATATTGTCCGTCAAATAAGTACCGATCGGGTAAGGCTCGTCCGTTTCCGCATTTAAAAGTGTCCATTTTCTCTCGCCTGCACTGTTCGAGCCGATCGTTGTCTTTCCATAGATTTTTCCCGATTTCGGCTTATTGTTCCAGCAAACTGAAGCCGGCTTTATATAGTTTTCGCAAACCGAAGCTTTTACAGAAACACTTTTGTTGTAATAACTGCCCGTTTTCTGCGTCAAGAAAAGATCAAAGCTTGTTATTTTCGCGTTTTCCGGCAAAGCTTCGAGCGAAAAATAGGCATAGCTTTCGTTGACCTGTTTGGAAAATGCACCGATGTCAAATGAATCGTTCGTGACCTGCGTTTTGTTATAGCTGTCCGTTTCTGCGCAGGCATAGCTTATCGCATGAAATTCCGCCATCATTCACCTCAGGAAATATCGATCCAGATGTCGCCTTCGCTCGGGGAAGCAGGCTCTTCTGCCGAAACGATAAGGTTCTTTGCTGTCCAGATGCGGTAATTCTTGCTGCCTTGGGAAAGATATGCCGCTTTTTCGCTTCCTGCATAAAGCTTCATGTCACCCGTTGCCGCAGCTGCGCCGATCGCAATGTCGCCGTTTGCCGCAAGGCTGATCGCATTCATGTCGCTGCCTGCCGCATTTCTGAAAGCTATCGATGCACCGTTTTCCAAGGTTGTTTTCCCGGAAAGGCTGCCTCCGCTTTTCGGGAGCTTTGCTGCCAGTTCCTGTTCTGTCTTGTCTACATTATAATTAAAAGCGCTGTTTTCGTCCGAAAGTGCCGCGCTCACATAATCGCTCGCTTCGAGCTTTTTATATCCGCTGTTTGTCGTGATCAAATTTTATTCCTCCTGAAAATCAAGCGATCGATTCCGCACAGGCACCGATCGTTCTTCCTTTAATATCGGCAAGCGTTTTTCCCGCATATTCGCCAAGCGTGATGAAAAGATATTCATAAACCGGCACGATATGAAAAGGCCTGATGAGCTCCATCTCTTTTTTAATATCATCCAGATATCTCGGGATGCCCATCTGCCCCGTAAAGCGAACCGTGATCGTCTGTTCATCCGCATTTTCCGTGATCGAAACGGGAATTCCGCCAATTTTGCCAAGCTGTTCTTCCATGCCCTTTTTCGTGATCGGCGCTGTAAAATAAAGCCTTGCCAAAATCCTTTCCCGTCTTTTTTCGGGCGAAAGCGTATCATTTTTCGGAAAACCAAAAAATTCCTCAAAAATCGCAAAGCTTCTCTCTGTCGGCTGTGAAAATTCCTTTGCCCAGGCTTTTGCTTCTTCTTCAATGCCGTCAAGCTCGGGCTGTTCCGCACGGAAAAGTGCCGCCATTTCGGGAATTTCCGCAACAAATTTCGGTAAAGTATCTTTTATCATACGCTGATCTCCACAGTTCCCAATGCCGCATACTGATTCTGGAGCAGGGAAACCGATGCCGCTGTCCCGTTCAAAGTATAGGAAACAACATCCGCAACACCTTCCGCAAAAAGCTGTTCCGCAATTCTCGTATAAGAAACCGTGTCCGTAAGAAATGCCTGTTCCGCAAAGAAGGCATCAAGTCTGCCGATGATCTCCTGCCTGATGTTTTCCTGTGCAAAGCCTTCTTTCAGCTGCACTTTTGCCGAAACATTGATGATCACTTTTTCCGCAGGCTGTACGCTGACATTCGCACCGATCGGTCGTCTTTCTTCAATAAAAGCAGCCGTTTCTTCCGCAAGCACTTCCATATCACCTTCACCGATGATATATACCGAAACATTTCCTGCGCTCGGGTTAAATACGCGCGCACGCATAACACCGGGAATGGATAATGCCCAGCTTAAATAATCGCCTTTGCTTCCGCCGGTTCCGGGGTTTTGCCAACGCTGTATCACGCGAAGCCTCAATTCTTCGTCATTTTCCCTGTCCGAACCGCCAAATGCCGCCAAAGGGTTCGTTACTCTTTCAAGCCCTGCATAGCTTGCCGCAAATTCCGTAATGCTTTCCGCAGCAATATTGCCCATTTTGCCCGTTTCTTCTGCTTTTGCGGGAAGAATGATACTTCCTTCTTCGAGGATGATCCCTTCTTCCTGTATGCGGAAAACGATTTCCCCACAGCAGGCGCATACTTCGTTTGTTATTCTTGTTCCCGCTTCGCCTTCGATCAGCAAACCGACCATAGCAGCCGTTGCTTCTTTTCTTTCCACGCCAAAATTTGTTGCAGCCAAGGTCAGGTCTTCACCCGATGCCAGTGTTGGGAAAATCCTCATCGGAATGCGGTCGATCTCCATCGCACGGATCCTTTCCATTTCAGCCGCAACTGCCGCAATGTTATCCGCTGCAAAAGAACCGATCTCCATATCACCGCTTTCCTGCAGCGCCTTTTTCATATTTTCATAATATGTCAAAATTCTGCCTCCAAATTTCCATAAATCGTCTGGACAAGAAAGCTTGCGTGCAGCTCCGCATCTTCTCGCACAAAAGCAAAATCACGCACAGCCCGAACGCCTTCAATCGCAAGAAGAGTCTCCTCAATATCCGCACGGATAATTTCCTCCGCTGCCGAAAGATCTGTCATGCCCATAATCCTGTTTAAAGCATCGCTGCATATCAGCCTCCGGGTATTATGAGTACCGTGCCGTTGATAATAAGGTTCGGGTCATCGCCAATGATCTCTCTGTTTGCTTCGTAAATTTCCGGCCATCGGTTTCCATCGCCAAGGTACCGCTTTGCCAATGCCCATAAGCTGTCGCCATCGCCAACGGTATGATACGTGGTCTTTGTCTCGTCTTTTTTCACCGAAACTGTCTGTTTTTCCGCTGTTTTTTCTGTTTCTCGCAAAGCGATCCCGATGTGCAGGTCACTGTCACCTTCACGCAGCTCAAGGCTCAGGTTTTCGATCAGGCAATGCATCGCCGCTGTTTCTCCTGCCGAAAAATAAATCACTTCTCCGTTGTCCTTTTTTCTTTTCAGCCATAAGAAAATATCGCCTGCACCTGTTTTCGTGCCTTCGTTCGTGCTGTATCGGCTATCCTCGGGCAATGCAAAGCTAAGCTCTGCCGCTGCTGCCATTGCTCCTAAAGAGCTGAGCCAAAAGCCCGAAAGCAGCATCTTTTCTTCGATCTTCTGCGGAAATCGGATGCGGAAATGTTCGGGGTTCAGTGGCAGGATAAAGCTCATGTCTTCATCGCTGAAAAAGAGTTTTCTTGTGTTCTGCATTTTTTCAGATCAGGCTGAACGCACGGTAAAGCTTCTCCATGATCTCCTCCGCAATGCTCTCTGCATCGGCTTTTTCGCCGAGATAAATGCCGCCAAGATTGATATATACCTCTTTTTTCTCCTGCGGATAAACTCTTTCTGTCCTTTTCTCATTCCTGTAAAATACGGTCTTTTCTGCCGTTTTTTCCGTTTCTTCTTTTTTTACAGATTTTTTCTCCGCATCGGGAAATACAGAAATCCTGTATTCTTCTCTTTCTGCTGCATTTCTGATCCTTCTGATCCGGCAAACTCTCTCACAAATCTTCTCTTCTGCGTTCATCCTGTCTCCTTTCTTCCTGAAATTCCATGCTTGCCCGGTAAAAAGCAAGCGCATCGGCGTCAAGTCCCGATAAGAACTCGTGCGAAAAGCCTCTTTCCAAATAATAAGAAAAAAGCCTCGCTTTTTCTGCCGCTGCTTTTTTTATCATGATCCGATAAGCGGCAAACTCTTCCCCTGCCTTTTTGATATGCGAGTGGGAAAAGCTGCCGCCGATCAGTTTTTTAGTTCATCGGCGAGTGTAAAGCCCTGTTTCTCGCCGTTTTCTGCAAGGATGGCAAAGATTCTTTCCTTATCCGCATCCGAAAGGACGTCCGCAGCCTCACAATATTCCCGAATAACGCCTTCTTTCATGAGCTCTTCTGCGATCTCATGCAGTTCGGGAATCGCTGCATAGATCACTCGTTTCATCCATTTGCTGTAAGGCTCTCTTTCGTTTGAAAGTTCTGCCATTTCGCAGCTGCTGAGCAGTAACAGGCGCATTTCCTTTCCCAGAGCTTCAATGAAAATGCGCTTTTCCTGCCGTTTTTTGTTATTTTCGATCGCCTGTTTTGCGAGCTCAATGATCTCCCTCATCTTTAAGCCTCGATCCTGTCTAAATAAACGATGTCGCCGGGCACGAAGAAAAATTCATAGCTGTCCGAAACGACATCCCCGTGCGTAAACCCAAAAAGATCAATGTTCGAAAATTTGATGTTGTCAATGGCGATGCGTTCTTCCTGTCTGCCGTAAGCATCGGGGTCTGCGATCCATGTCACGAGCCTGTAAGAAGGTTCCGTTCCTTCTTTGATCCTGTCCAAAATCTCTGCCGCGCGCGAATAAGCTCTCTTCAGGGTCAAAACGCCTTTTCCTCTTCTTCCTGTCATCTTTTTGTCAATGTCGAGTCCTCTTCGGATGTCTTTATATTCCAGCTCGATCTTCAGCTTTACTTCGAAAACTTCGCCCCAGTCTTCGCCGTTGATCTGCAGGTAACCCATCGAACCGTTGAGTCTGTTTTTTGCTGCTGTCATATATCCTCCTTATGCCAGTGTGATGGTCAGGTAAAGATCTTCCATCGCATCGAGCAGGCGGATGTCTGCCCTGAGGAAAACCTTTTCTCCCGTGTTCATGAGGAGGATCTCTCTGTCTGTCTTATCCTCCGTATTTTCGCCGATGCTTTCCAGATAATTTCTCTGCGCCTCTGCGTCAAGGCTTACCGTATTGTTGTGTTCGGGCGTTAAAACATCCCCTTCAAGGCTCCTGAAATACGCAATGATATCCGCACAGAGCGCCTGTCTGTTTGCATAACTGTTCGTTTTCTTTCCTTTATAATAAAGGGTAAAAATCCGTGCAATATCGCTTCTGATCAGGTCCGCACCTTCTACGTTTTTGATCTTGCGGAAAGACCTCGGTGCATCACCATCGGAAACAAGCGATGTCACGGCTCTTGCGATCTCAAAACCGCTTCCGTTGGGAATAAAAATGAGTCTTCCCTGCTCAATGTCGCCGTCTGCATCCATTCTGAGTTCCGTCATGCTGATATCCGGGAAAGCAAGCCCCGTTGCAGATCTCTCGAGTGAAAGCCCTGCTAAAATGCCTGCCATATAAGCGCTGTATCTCTCGGGTGAATATTCATCCTCTTCGCCCAGAATATCCGAAACGATATACTCATTCGCAAGGTTGACGATACCTTCCGAATCCGCATTTTCAAATGCACCTAAAATCGCTTTGAATCCTTTGCCTGTTTCTCTTTCTTCGCGGATAAATCCGGCGATCTGCTCTTTTTCCTCTTCATCTGCCAAAGGAGCTGCGAGCCAGTTCCAGCTCATGCTTCTTGCCAGCGCCAATGCAGTCTCCATATTTTCGTTCGACCTGATCAGCGTTACCTTTGCAGCACCGCCAAGGAATGCCATTTTAATATAGGGCAGATTTTCTTCCGAAACCTTCTTGTTGTCCGGCATCGTGTGAAAAACCATATATTCCGTTTCCATCATATCGTCGGGCATGATCAGTAAAACTTCGCCTCTTTTGCTTCGCTCAATAACGCTGTTCATCAGCTCAGAAAAGCGAATATCAAGTACCGGTGATCCCATAAATGAGTTCCTCCATTTCTTCTATCTTGTCATTTTCCGCGGGCAGGTCATCATCAAAAAACGAAAGCCTGAAGCGGAAATTCCCCGTTTTTTCTTTCATTTCGCCTGTAACCTCCGTCGGTTTTGCGTGTCTTCCGGCCATTTCAAAAGATGGCAGGAGTGCGTTTTCCATATCGGCAAGGAAAGCATAGAATTTCGCATTCGTCATCTCTTTTTCCGCGTAATCGATCGAAAACTGCATCTGCCGTGTAAAGAGTGCGCCTTCTTCTTTTCTTTCCTGTTTTGTCATGCGGATGAGTATCGCCGGACCTTCCGCTTTATGGAATTGATCCGGTCCTTCCGCATAAATTCTGTATTTTCCCGTTCCGATCGCCTTCGCAACCGATAAAACGGCTTCATAACCTCCGACCATAGCTTCCTTTCCTAAAAAAAGAGCCGGCAATTTCTTGCCGACCCATGCTCTTTATACCAGCTTTTCCATGCGGAAAAGTGTCTCCGTGTGTGTCTTATAGCTGTGGCTTTCACCGCAGATCCCATGATATTCTCTTCCGTTAAAAAAGACCTTTGCCCTGTCGTTCGCTTCGATAAGAATGTCTTTTTCCGTAAAAAGCGTGTAATGATCACGCATTTTCGGGAAAATCTCACCTTCCGCCGTAGAATAGCCCGTTCTCTGTGAAGCCGCTTCGATTCTTGTGAGCCTGCAGGGAACGCCGTCATATTTTAAAACATCCGTCTGTATTCTGATCCCGTCTGCATCGTTTTTGTCTGCCTTACCGTAAACAAAAAGTCTGCCCGTATAGTCTTTTTTCAGTCGGTTTTCCACTCTTTTTGCAATATTTTCGGGTATCAAGCGTCCTCCTTATCCGGCTGTACCGATCCTCTTATATCTCGCCAGTCGATCCTTATACTTTTCGCCAAGCTTCGCCGTGTTTGCAAATTGTATGCTGACGTCGCCTTCTTTTACGCTGCCGATGCCGCTGTCATGATAAAGATCCGCTGCCATTAAAACGACCGTGTTTTCCAGTGCCAGGGGCAGCTCTGAAAGCCCGCAGATATCCATTACCGCCTGTTTGGCCGTTTCAATGAGGAAGCGGAGCTTATCCGCATCCTCATCGCCTGTGCCTAAAAGCAGCTGTAATTTTTCCCACATCATCAGGCAATTACCGTAACAACTTCGCTTGCAGCGTGCGCTTTGCCTTCGTGTGCAAGGGCAAAGGTGATCTTTGTGCCATTGGCAATTTCCATTTCAAAGCTGCCGCCGTTGGGCATCGGTGCTTCTGTCCATGCGGAAATATCGCTGCCGAGTGTCGGTGCTGTCTCTGTTGCTTTGTAAACGAGCTTCATACCTGCACGAATAACCGCTTCGTCAATACCCTGCAGGGTAAATCTGCTCTTGCCCGAAGCGCTGCCTTTTGCAGATGTGACTTTAAAGCTGCCGATTGCAGACTGCTTTGCGTAAATGCTGCCTTTCTTTGCATTTAAAACAAAAGCATCAAAATATACTCTGCCTTCAACGAGCCAGCCGTTGATACCCGGCGGATCCTTGTGGATCTTATATTCGGCAAGTTTTGTCGGCGCTGTTGTTGCCTTTGCGTGTGCAACGATGAAGTCGCAGCCCATCGGCATATAAGCAGAGGGAAGAACAAATACGTTCATGCCGTCGATCATGCCGATAGAACCTTTCATCAGCATATCCTGTGCTGCGTCGGAAGCCTTGATAAAGGCGCTGTCAAGCTTCAGCTTGTTGAAAAAAGCTGTCTTGACAAAAAGCACTCTGCCTGTGAGCGGTGTGTTTGCTTCGGAAACCGCTTCGGATGCTTTTAAGATCTCCTCATAATAACCGCCGATCTTTTCAGTATCGATCGTGCCTGCGCCGGCAAACATCTTTGCCAGTCTGTATTTGTCGATTTCCGGAATGACGACTTCTTCGATCTGTCTGTTTAATGCCTGACCCGCTGCGTTGGACATCTGCGTGTCCTCATAATTGCCTCGGTCAATGCTGAAGCTGAAAGATCTGTCCATATTAAGTGTCAGTTCCTGCTTGGTGTTTTCGAGTTCAGCCGGTGTACCGTAACGGTCGTTGCCTGTTCTCTTGTAATCCTGCAGTGCGACTGTCGGCACTTCATAAACCGATACGGTCTTTGCGCCGATAAAGTCATAATCGCTGTTGACTGCCTGACCTGTCATTGCGCCAAGCTTAAATTTTTCATCTACGATGCCTGCATATTTAGATGCGTAATTGATTGCCATAATCATTTCCTCCTGTTTTCTTTCTTATCGCATAAATCCCAGTACAAAGGGATCCAGTGTCGTTTCGCCTGCCATGGGTGCTCTGCCGCGGAGCTTTTCTGTAATGGCCGCTTCAACAGCCTTGAAAAAAGCCTTTTCAAAATCGCCGATCCTCTTCTGTGTGTCTTCCCAATCCTCTGTGGCTAAAAATGCCGCAAATTCGCCGGGAAGCTTTTTTTCTGCGAGGAGCGCCTGCGTTTTGCCAAGGGAGCTCATCTTCTTGTTTTCTCTCTCAAGTCTTCGGACTTCTTCTGTCAGTTCGCGGATTCTTGCTTCCGCTGTGTTTTCGGTTGCCCCGTTTTTGGGGTCTTTCATGTTTTTGTTTTCCATGCTTCTCCTTTCAGGCGGTTCTTCCGCCTTCGTTTTCATGTTCACATTGTAGCATCGCTTTTCGCTGCACAGTCCGCACTTTGCTTTTCTTCGGAAATGCGCATTTCTTCATCTTCTGCC